>CACESU010000018.1 GCA_902562285.1 uncultured Alphaproteobacteria bacterium
TACAGATCTATTAATAGAAGAGTTAATCCCAAAAACAGCAGATAAACTTGGAAATATGTGGAAACAAGATCAGGTTTCTTTTATAGATGTTTCCTTTGGAGTAGATCGATTACAAAAATTACTTCGAATTTATGAAAAAAAATACTTAGGACCTCTTTATTTAGACTTTAAGGGTCCTCCTATTCTACTAATATTACCTCGAATGGAAACCCATAGTTTAGGAATTATAACAGCATCCATGATTATGAAAAAAAATGGAGTGAATCCTTTCCTAGCTTTAGGGTACTCTGAGAGTAAATTAATTGATTTAATCAATTCTATTGATTTTAAATTATTCGGAATATCTATGTCGTGTAACACTAGTATGGATGATTGCATCGAATTAGGCAAATTTCTTAAGAAAACAAAACCTGGAACTGATATAGTATTGGGTACAAACTTTGACTTTTCAAAAAATGATAAATCAATATTGAAAAAAATCTTTTCAAGAATAACAGCAGATCCTGTAGAAGCTATAAAAGATTTAATATAAATTTTATAAAAAAACTGGGTTTATTATGTTTGATCTATATACATGGCCCACACCAAATGGAAGAAAAGTCTCTATTCTTTTTGAAGAATTAGAAGTGAAATATAGTGCCATCCCAATTAATATTGCTAAAGGAGATCAATTTTTAGGAAAGTTTAAAACTATTTCTATTGATAATAAAATACCAATTATTTTTGATTATGAGAAAAAAGTTTATATTAGAGAAAGTGGTATCATCTTAATTTATCTAGCTGAGAAGTATAAGAGATTTATGCCTTCTGATGAAAATAGATTTGATACCCTACAATGGCTTATGTGGCAGATGAGTACATTAGGTCCTATTTGCGGACAAGCTCATCACTTTCTATACTATAATCCTGGAAAATCTAAGTATTCTGAAAATCGGTTTAAACAAACTACTGAAAATTTATACAAAATTCTAAATAATCGCCTCGAAAAATTTCAATACGTTTCAGGTGCAAATAATGGAGAATATACAATTGCTGATATTGCAATTTGGCCATGGATTGCAAGACACAAGCGGCATCAAATTAATTTAAACGATTATCCAGGAGTATTAAGATGGTACAAGGAAATTTATGATCGTCCTGCAGTTCAAAAAGGATATCATATTCCCCATTTTGAAGAAGAGATACCCCTTTAGGTAATAAAACTTTTTTTAGAACTTTGAGATATAAAAACCCCAATTCCAACTATTAAGGCACCAACTAACTGATAATTATTCCAGCTACCTCCAAAAAGAGAAAGAATAATCATTACATAGAAAGCTGTAGCATTCATATGAATAGATGCCAAACCTAGACCTATTTTCTTTATTCCTAGAAGCCAAAGAAATTGTGAAAATGCCATTCCTAGAAATGCATATACTGTCAATTGTAAATACTCTTTCATGGATGCTTTTATAATAAAACTATCCATCATTTTATCAGAAATTATTAATATTAAGAAAATCGCTGAAATAAATGTTAATGAACCAATCATACAAATAGCTGTTTGACCAAGAGTTGATAGATTAGGAAAATCAACTACATTGGCCCTAGATGCCCAAGCAAATAAAAAAACAGCAGTAACAGCAAGAATAGCACCCCAAGAAACTTTAATTAAATCTTGAGAACCTAATACTGCGATACAACCTCCTATTATAGAAATTAAAATACCTATTACTAATTCCTTATTTAGGATTCTTTTATCTAAAATAACCTCAAAAACAACTGAGACTGCTGGAAATACTGCAATAATAATAGTTATTGTAACAGGATCTGAAAAAATTTGACCATACAATAAAAGAATACTTCCACAGCCAAAACCTAATCCTCCAACAAATATTCCCCACTTCCAATTTGCTTTTAATAAAGCATCTAAACTATCGAAATAAATCCAAATAGGTACTAATATTAATACTACCAAAATATGTCTTAAGAAATTTAACTGTACTGGATGCCATCCCTCGTTCAATAGAAATTCAACTGCAACAAAACCAGACGCAAAGAAAAACATTGAGAAAAAAAGTGCTAGATTTGATTTATAAATATAATTTTTCAAGATGAGTTCTATTCATTTAAAATATAGTAATCAGCTAATTGATCTCTAAAATAAGTCAAGAAATTTGTTAACTAAACTTTTTAATATTTATGTGATAATTTATTTAGTTAATCTCAACTTGAAACTAAATTGAGATTAACTCTAAAACTAATGTTTTTTTTAAGATACTAATAATTTAATTATGACAACCTCAATATTTTTTATCATCATGTTCGCTGCAGTTTTGCATGCAAGCTGGAATGCTATTCTTAAAGGCGGAGATGATAAAAGACTTCAAATGACGGCCATTGTAGTTGGACATTTGCCATTTGCTCCAATTGCAATTTATTTTGCTCCACCTTTAGATTTAGCCTGCTGGCCTAATCTAGCTTTAGGGGCAATTTTCCATCTTGGATATCAATATTATCTAGTTGAGTCATATAAAAAAGGTGATCTATCTCAGGTTTATCCTATAGCAAGAGCTTCAGCACCATTATTGGTTACACTCATAAGTGCTATATTTTTAAATGTTAACTTAAATTTTTCTGACTATTTAGGAATAATAATTATAGCTTTAGGGCTTATAGTAAGTAGTGGGATTTATAAATTAAAAATCCCAACTGGAGCCGTGGGAAGTGCACTAATTACTGGACTATTCATATCTGCTTATTCTCTTTCTGACGGATACGGTGGAAGAATTGGAAATAGTCCTATCGCATTTTATGCTTGGCTTACAATAATTAATGGATTTGTTTGGTTGATATATATATTTATTACTTCTCCGTCTTCATTACCTAAATTAATTGGGCCAGCAAAAGGATCCTTAATAATTGGTGGATCCGCTTCATATTTAGCTTATTCCTTAATTATGTATGCATTTTCAAAAGCACCAATTGCAGTAGTAATGGCATTAAGGGAAACTTCTATTATCTTTGCGATATTATTAGGAGTTTTATTTCTAAAAGAAAAAATCACTAAACCAAAATTATTTGGAACTGGATTAACTCTTATTGGGGTTATTATCCTAAGATTAGATTTTTAGAAATGATAATTACTTAAATTTATAATATATAATTTTTACTAAATATTTATTCAAATATGCCTTGATTTGAATAATTGTTATATTCATATCAAACTTTTTTAATTTTTATAATTTTAAATACTTTAAAATTAGATTATGATAATGTAAGAAAATATAGCTTCTTAATAAATTAAATAAAAATATAGAAGCTTAAAGGTACAGGCTTATGAATAGAATAGAACTAACTAAACCATATCTATTTTTTACAGCTTTTTTAGTTGTATCAATTTCCATTTTTACCTTTTTTGAAAGACCCAGTTATTTAATTCCAGTTTTTATTTTATTTTCATGTACTTTATTCTGGTTGTATATAAATTCACTAAGATCTTTTAGTGATAAAGATGAAAATCTTACAGGTAGTGGTAATTTCATTTTAAATGAAGAACTAAGAGCGAATTTGAATATAGAAAAAATTTTAGAAGCCATTCCCTCACCTTTGATACTTGTTGATAAGCAAGGGAAAATCACCTTTGCAAATGCAAATTCAGAAGTACTTTTACCTAAAATACTAAAAGTTGGTAATCATATTTCTTCTACATTTAGATCTCCAATTTTTTTAGAGACCTTAGAAAAGGTACTAACACAAAATGAAAATATAAAATTAAACTTTGATGCAAACACACCAATTTTAAAACATATTGAAGTACATTTTGTTCAACTTCCTCTTGACAGTTATTCAAGAACTGGGGGCACAATTCTTATGAGCTTAGTAGATCAATCAGAGAGTAAAATGGTGGATCAGATGAGAAGTGATTTTGTCTCTAATGCTAGTCACGAATTAAGAACACCATTAGCTTCAATTATTGGCTTTATTGAGACTATAAAAGGCCATGCAAAAAGTGATAAGGAAAACAGAGAATTATTTCTATCCTTAATGCATGATCAAGCCATACGCATGCAAAGGTTAGTAGATGATTTACTTTCTCTTTCCAAATTAGAATTACAAGAAAAATCCCCTCCTTTAAAAACCTGTAATGTTAATAAAATTATAAATAAAATTACTGAAAGTTTCCTGCCACTTTCAAAAAAATATAAAGTTAAGTTAGTAAATAATTTACCTTCTAATATTACAAATATTATTGGTGACGAAACACAAATCCATCAATTATTTTCGAATCTTATTGAAAATTCTCTTAAATACTCTGGTGAAAAATCAACTGTAAAAGTTGAACTTATAAAAAAACAAAAACATATAAAGATAAAAAATAATATGATTGGCATTCAAATAGTTGATAATGGAAAGGGGATTCCTGCCGAACATATCTATCGACTTACTGAAAGATTTTATAGAGTAAATGAAGATTTGAGCAGACAAAGACAAGGTACTGGCCTCGGTTTATCTATTGTTAAACACATACTTAATAGACACCAGGGTGAATTGATTATTGAATCTAAAATTAATGAGGGCAGTAAATTTACTGTTTGGCTACCTAAAGAAAAAGATAAAGCACAAGCTATCAAAAATGCTAAAGCAGCTTAAAATTAAGTATTTTCAATTAGTTAAAAAATAAATTTTTGTCATCTTTTTGAAATATTTTTGTAACTCAAAAATTATTTAAATGTTTTTTATATTGTTGGGGATATTAACGTTCAGAAACGTTTCT
Organism: uncultured Alphaproteobacteria bacterium; assembly: GCA_902562285.1. GTDB lineage: Bacteria > Pseudomonadota > Alphaproteobacteria > Rhodobacterales > Rhodobacteraceae > CACIIZ01. Next base: position 4,757 of record CACESU010000018.1, read on the forward strand.
GAAATTGTTGAAAGGATATAAATTATGAAAATTTTTTTTAAACCAAAACTATTCATTTTTTTATGCTTATTATTTTCAGTAAATTATACAATTGCTCGAGAAGGTAATCAAATTTCTATAGTGGGATCTTCAACTGTTTTTCCTTTTGCAACGATTGTAGCCGAAAGATTTGCCAAAAGTACAAATTTTAAAGCCCCAGTCATTGAATCAACTGGATCTGGTGGTGGATTAAAATTATTTTGCTCAGGAATTGGTTTAGGATTTCCAGACATCACTAACTCAAGTAGAGCGATCAAATCTAGTGAGAAAGAAATTTGTGCAAAAAATGGTGTTACTCCAGTTGAATATTTAATTGGTTACGATGGGATCACATTCTCAAACAGTAATGACAATAAGCAACTTTCTTTTACTAAAGAAGATATTTTTAAAGCAGTATCTGCAGTAGTATATGAGAACGGTAAAATGATAGAAAACCCATTTAAAAAGTGGAGTGATATAAATTCGTCTCTTCCAGAAATTGATATCGATGTATTAGCTCCACCACCATCATCTGGGACAAGAGATGCTTTTGTTGAATTAGTTTTACATGATGTATGTAAGTCTGAATATAAAATGGATAAAAAAACTTATAAGGAAAATTGCTCTGCACTTAGAGAAGATGGATTTGTAACTGAAGTGGGTGAAAATGATAATTTAATTATAGAAAAACTTACTGATAATTCTGAAAGGTTTGGAATTTTTGGTTTTTCTTTTCTTGATCAAAATAGAGATCGTGTACAAGGATCTTTTGTAGATGGAATAGAGCCATCTTTTGATAATATTGCAGATGGAAGTTATAAAGTGAGCAGACCCTTATATTTTTATGTTAAGAAAGAACACATTGGTGTAGTACCTGGAATTGAAGATTATACTGATTACTTTATGAGCCTTGCTATCGAAGGTGGTCCATTAGAAGATGCTGGATTAATTCCTAATTAAATAGAGATTTAATAATTTTATTTATAATTACTATTGAACTTTCTAAAGCACCAGTTAATAAGACTGGTGCTATTCAAATTTTAAAATAAGGCAAAAGGTTTAGATATAATGTCATTTAGTACTCTGCTTTTTTTAATTATATCATTCTCCTTATTTAGCTTCTTTTTTTCATCTAATTCTGCTTTAAAAAAAATAAAAGTTGCTACAGTAAAACCTTCTGCACTTCCAAAACATTATGGTCAAAACTCCATAGTTTGGACTTTATTTCCAGCTTTTTTACTACTAATTGTTATAACAATTATTGGTCCTAAATTTGTTGATAACATTTATATCCAAAAAATATCTTCATCAAATGAGAATCTAACTGAAGCAGAAATCCAATTAATTTTGGCAAAGATAAAAAATATAGCACTCGGAGCTATTTCTAGCAATGAAGCCTTTGTTTTGAAACTTTCTGAACAATATAATAACTCTCTTTCAAAACTATATTCCATTAGAGCTTTATCAGTTTTATTAGTTTCCTCTATTCTTGGAGTTATTGTATCTTCTAATATAAATATCTTATCAAATGCACGTATTAAGGTAGAAAAATTTTTTAGAGTTTTATTTTTTGTATCAGCTCTAATAGCCATTTTGACAACTATTGCAATAATTGCATCGCTTCTATTTGAAGCTATAAGGTTTTTTTCACTATATCCATTTTTTGATTTTTTATTTGGATTACATTGGGCTCCCAACATAGCTATAAGATCAGACCAAGTGGCAGCTCAAGGTTCTTTTGGAATGTTACCTGTATTATTAGGGACAGTAATAATTGCATTTATAGCAATGCTTGTTGCACTACCCATAGGATTATTTTCAGCAATATATCTTGCAGAATTTGCATCAAAAAATGTAAGGAATATCATTAAGCCGACTCTTGAAGTACTTGCTGGTATTCCAACGGTTGTTTACGGTTATTTTGCAGCTTTAACAGCTGCACCATTCTTTAGAAAAGTAGGTATGTCACTAGGACTGGATGTTAGCTCAGAGTCTGCTTTAGCTGCAGGAGCAGTGATGGGTATAATGATTATCCCGTTTATATCATCATTATCTGACGATATAATTAATTCAGTTCCGCAATCTTTAAGAGACGGCTCTTTAGGGCTTGGGGCAACAAGAGCTGAAACTACTTTAAAAGTTGTATTACCAGCTGCTTTTCCTGGTCTAGTTGGAGCTTTTTTATTAGCTATTAGTAGAGCTATAGGAGAAACAATGATTGTTGTTATGGCGGCTGGGTTAAGTGCAAATTTAACGATAAATCCTTTGGACACAGTAACAACTGTTACAGTTCAAATTGTTTCTCTATTGACTGGTGATACAGAATTCGACGATATCAAAACTCTTTCTGCATTTGGTCTTGGTTTAGCTCTTTTTGTATTCACATTAATACTTAACATTATTGCCTTAATAGTTTCTAGAAAATTATCAGAACAATATGATTAATAGGTTATTATCCATATGAAAAAAAATTCATTACAAATTGATAGAAAATTAATAGCTAGAAAACGAGCAGAAATACGTCTTAAAATTTATGGTATAGTGTCAATTTCAATAGCATTAATTATGCTTTCTACTTTAATAATTTCAATAGGACTAAGTGGCTATTCAGCTTTACAACAAGCTTATGTAAAACTTGATATAATTATAGAAGGTGAAAAAATAACAGATGAAAATGGAATGTTTTCTAATAAAAAAGCACTTTTATTTAATTGGGATGGAGCTGTAAGTAATGCCTTATTGAAAAAATTTCCTAGTGTAAAAAAACGATCTGATAAAAAATCATTAAGGTCTTTAATGTCATCCAATTCAGGTTTTGAATTAAGAGAATACTTCAAACAAAATCCTCAGGATTTTGATAAAAAAATAACACTTTGGTTAACAGCATCAGATGATTTTGATCAATATCTAAAAGGCCGATTTAATGTTGAAGTTTTAGAAAAAGATAGGAGACTTAATGACAACCAACTGCAATGGATTGATTTTTTATCAGAAAATAGAATTGCAGATTTAAAATTTAATACTGGTTTCTTCACCAACGCAGATTCAAGAGAACCAGAAAGTGCTGGTATATTAGGGGCGGTAGTAGGATCTTCTTTGACTTTAATTATTACTGTACTATTTGCATTACCTCTTGCTGTAATGGCATCAATATATCTTGAATACTTTGCAAAACCTGGACGTTTAACAGATTTTATAGAGGTAAATATAAATAACCTTGCGGCAATTCCTTCAATTGTCTTTGGCCTTTTAGGGTTATCAATTTTTTTAAGTCTGTTCGGTTTTCCAAGATCTGCCCCATTAGTAGGGGGGCTATGTTTAGGTTTAATGACGATACCAACTATAATTATAGCTACAAGAGCATCCATAAGAGCAGTTCCACCATCGATAAAAGATGCAGCATTAGGTTTGGGAGCATCCAAAATGCAAGCGGCTCTGCATCATGTTATTCCTTTAGCAGCACCTGGTATTCTAACAGGTACAATTATCGGAATGGCACAAGCTCTTGGAGAAACTGCACCATTGCTTATGATTGGAATGGTTGCTTTTATAATTGAAACACCTAATAGTTTTACTTCAGCAGCAACTGCAATGCCTGTTCAAATTTTTATGTGGTCTGATAGTGCTGAAAGAGCTTTTTATGAAAGGAGTTCTTTAGCTATATTATTTTTAGTTGGTTTTTTAATTGCTATGAACTCTCTTGCTGTTATCTTAAGAAGAAAGTTTGAAAAAAAATGGTAAAATCAAATAATTTCAAATTTAAAACAAAAAACCTAAATGTTTTTTATGGATCTAAGCAAGCCATAAAAGATATATCTTTAAATATAGAAGAAAAGAAAATTACCGCGTTAATTGGTCCTTCAGGTTGTGGGAAATCTACCTACCTTAGATGTCTTAATAGGATGAATGATGTTATTTCGAACTGTTCTATAAAAGGAAAAGTATTATTAGATGGCCAAGATATCTATAGCGAAAAAGTTGACCCTGTTCAGCTGAGAGCAAAGGTAGGGATGGTTTTTCAAAAGCCAAATCCATTTCCTAAATCCATATTTGAAAATATAGCTTATGGACCAAAGATTCACGGAATTGGAGACTCAAAGGCAGAATTAAATGACTTAGTACTTCATAGTTTAGAAAGAGCTGGTTTAATTGATGAAGTAAAAGATAGACTAGACGATATCGCAACAGGATTATCTGGCGGTCAACAGCAAAGAATTTGTATCGCTCGTGCAATAGCAGTTAATCCAGAAGTAATCCTTATGGACGAACCTTGTTCTGCCTTAGACCCAATAGCTACAGCTAAAATAGAAGAGTTAATGAATAATCTAGCAAGCTCTTATACAATAATTATAGTTACTCACTCTATGCAACAGGCGGGTCGTGTTTCACAAAATACAGCTTTCTTTCATATGGGGGATCTTGTTGAAACGGGTGAAACAGCCAAAATATTTACACAACCTGATGAACAGAGAACACAAGATTACATAACAGGGAGATTTGGATAAAATGTCAGAACATATATCATCTCAATTCGAAAATGATATTCTTCAAATAAATGTCAATTTAACAAAGATGGGTGGCATCTGTGAAGATAATTTAAAAAAAGCAATTAAAGCAATTACAAAAAATGATTCAGAGCTGGCTGAGTATATTATAAAAAAGGATGAAGAATTGAATGCACTCGAAAGTGAAATTGATGATCTTGTTATTAAAACTATTGCTTTGCGCCAACCTGTTGCAGATGATCTACGTCTTCTTTTTGCAGCAATAAAAATTTCCTCTGCCTTTGAAAGAATTGGAGACCTTATTAAAAATATTGGAAAAAGAACTCTTTTAATATCAGAAGAACAACCAATCAAACTAAGACAACCCATAGCTGAATTAGGAAAAAGAGTGCACTCCCAGCTTACTAAAGCAGTAAATTCTTATACAGATCAGGATAAAAAACTAGCTAAGCAAGTATGGTCAGAAGATGTTCATATTGATAAAATGTACGCAGAAATAACAAAGGACTTAGTAGTATCTCTAAGAAAGAAAAAACATATAGAAGTTGGTTCTCACCTACTTTTTGTTGCCAAAAACCTTGAGCGTGCAGGAGATTACACTGCAGATATTTCTGAAATGATTTATTACGTTATTACGGGTGACCATATTATCAAAGAAAGACCCAAGGGTGCTTCATAATATAGTTTTGGATTAGGAAATGAAAAAAATTCTTCTAGTAGAAGATGATAAAGCACTACAAAAACTTATTGTTTATAATTTTCAAAAAGAGGGTTTTAATATTGAAACAGTAAGTGATGGGGAAGAAGCACTTTACTTTATTAAAGAGAATTATCCAGATTTAATTCTACTTGATTGGATGTTGCCAAATATGTCAGGAATTGAAATAGCAAGACAACTAAGATTAAATAAGAAGAGCATGTCCATTCCAATTATAATGCTTACAGCAAAAAGTGAGGAACCAGATAAGCTAAGAGCTTTCGAAATTGGTGCAGATGACTATATTACTAAACCATTTTCTATTGCTGAACTTCTGGCGAGAACAAAAGCCATACTTAACAGATTGAAAAGTCAACAAGAAACAGAGATATTAAGTTTTCAAGATATATTTATAAATATAGAAACAAGGAGAGTTAATAGGGGTAAACGTACTGTCAAACTTGGTCCAATAGAATATAAATTACTTGAATTATTTATTTCTCGACCAGGAAGAGTTTACGAGAGGTCTCAATTACTAGATATTATTTGGGGAAAAGATATTTATGTTGAGGAAAGAACAGTTGACGTTCATATCGGACGATTGAGAAAAGCTTTAAATAGATCAAAGGATATAGATCCTATTAGAACAGTACATGGTACTGGATACTCTTTCGATGAGACATACAAGAAAAAATAAGTTTAAGGATTTATAACCAAATCGGATTGGTCCATGCACGATTGCCTTTTTTATCTATGATGGTGACCCTAATCCAAGGACTTCCCTCACATCTTCCAAATGGAATTTCGTTTTTTTCGCTTTTATCACAAGTTATATATTTTGAAGCTGTACCATCTCCACATATAACCAATCTTTCAATAGGAGAAGAAACTACTTTTACTAAACCTTTTTCCACTACAATGTCTTCAATTGTGGGACCTTGTGAACAATAATAATTTCCAAGCTTTAAACTTTCTAAGATTTTAGTTGGTGAATTTTCGTCACATTTTACCATCACCCATGCACCAAAATAATCTCGAACTTTAAAGTGAGCATCATCAGTCGCCATTATGTTTACTTTTCTTCCATTATTTAATAGAGAATCCAAAATAGCAAAGCCATCACCTCTTTCTTGAAAAGCTGAACCATGGTTATAGCATTCTACAGCATGAGCATTTTTAATAGATAAAGCATCTTCTAAAGTAATTCCGGACCATTGGGGATGAGCTATAGTAACAAAAGCACCAGCATCAATACATCGCTGAGCAGCTTCATTAGCAGTTTCCATACCTTCTACAAAATTAAAATCCCAAACATTTGGAGGTGAGAAATCTAACGGAAGACCTACGGCTACCATATGCCATAACTCTCCATTTGACATAGCTCCAGTATGTACTTCTGCACCTATTAAGGTGGTAAAACTTTCGTCCCGATAATTTGAGGTGTCAACTATTGGATAATCATACTTACCTATCAAATGATCTGTAAGTGAAATAAAATCATATCCTGCATTTTTATATCTAAAACAAACTTCTTGGGGATCCAATATTCCATCAGATTTGTTAGAATGGGTGTGTAAGTTTCCTTTGTAAAAATTTCCACTTAAAGAAAAAAGATTAGGCCTCATAGTATAAATCCGATAAATATTTTAATGATTAAAAACTTTAATAAGATCTGATTAAAAGATTTAAATTATAATTACAATAAGATGTTACAATAACTTTTTTTATATGTGGTAGAGTTTAGATTTAAAAAAATGCAAAAAGATTTTTTATTTTCTAAAATATTTTTTGAGTTTTTTATCCTTGGTCTTTATTCCTTTGGAGGACCAACTGCACATATTGGTTTTTTTCAAGAGAACTTTGTTAAAAGAAAAAAATGGTTGTCTGAAAAAAAATTCATGGATTTGGTTTCTTTAAGTCAATTTCTGCCAGGCCCAAGTTCTAGTCAGGTTGGTTTCCTGATTGGTCTTCAGAAAGGTAGCTATTTAGGTGGTTTAGCAGCTTGGCTTGGTTTTACTATTCCATCAGCTTTTTTAATGATTTTAAGTGCTTTAATACTAGTAAGTTTTACCAGTATGAACGGTATGAATGAAACTGAAAAGGTCCTTAATGGTTTTGCAAGCGTGGCAATACCGATAATTGCATTAGCCTTAATTAATATGGGTAAAAATTTTTGTTATGAAATAAAAAGATTATCAATATTTTTTATTTCATTCTTAACACTTTTAATTTGGGAATTTCCTTTTGAACAATTAATTGTAATAACTACTGGTTTTGCTTTAGGCATTTTTTTTAACTTAAGAGATAAAATAAGTAGAGATACTCAACCTCATATTGAGAAAATTATAATTTCAAAAAAAAATTTAAATTTTTTACTTTTAATATTTATTTCAGTTTCAATTATCTTTTTAATTTTATTTCCTATAATAAATTTATATAACAAAATTTTATATCTCCAAATCTTTAGTGGACTATATAAAAGTGGATCACTTGTTTTTGGAGGTGCTCACGTTGTTTTACCTTACTTAGAAAAAGAATTTGTTTTTAATAATCTAATCAGTAAAGAATTATTTAACGGTGGTTACGGATTAGCTCAGGCGTTGCCAGGACCTTTATTTACTTTTGCGTCATATATAGGAACGGTGATTGGAGCATCTAATGGTATATACCATGCTTTGTTTTTGGGAATAGCTTCACTTATTTTTATTTTTTTTCCTGGTTTAATTATAGCTACTTTAGCAATCAACTATTGGGATAGATTTATGAAATTTAATTGGGTTTATAATGGAATAAACGGAGTAAACGCTTCAGTTGTTGGATTATTATGTTTAACTTTTTTTGATATATTGTTGAGTAATTATTTAGGAAATATAAATGGTATTTTACTCATTATCATTAGTACTTTACTGATTGCATTTTTAAAATTTCCATCATGGCTAAGTGTACTAATTATGGGTCCAATTGGTTATTTCATGTATAGCTTTTAAATCCAATTTTCTACGAAGATTTCTTGTTCTTCAGTCTCAATCGCCCCTATTACATTTTCCCTTACTTTTTTTACAGTATCTTTTTCTTTCATGGCTTTTAAAACTAAAGCAGCAATCATTCCAGAGCGTCCTTTTCCACCATTACAATGAATAAGTACTGGATTTGAAAGTATTAGATTTTTTTTAATATTTGAAATTAATTTTTTTAATTGATCATACTTATTATTTGGTGGCACACCAAAATCATCTATGGGAAATTTGATATACTCTATTTCTTTCTTAGACCAGATAAAATCATCAAATCCTAATTTATTTATTTCCATATCTGGTAACAAAGAAACAATAAGTTTAATCTTTTGTTTATTGATGATTTCAAGATCTTTAGTAAATAAACTTAAGTCAAAAAAATTGTTTGAATTTTTACCTGGAAATTGACTTATTCCTAGTAAGTTTTTTTTTTCTATTGGTATCCAAGATATAGAGAGCATAATCAAAAAGTATAATTAGATGTAATATTTCGACTAGGTTATTTTAAAAAAAAATTGTGATGAAATTAAAGATCTATTTTTTGATAGAACAAAATATTAATGACAAGACTTTCCTAAAGCTTTAAGTCTCCAATAATTATAAGGAAGTGGAGTTATAAATCCAGCAAGAAGCATTAAAGGAACAACCCAAAATACTAGCTTAGCTTCTCCTACTAAAATATAATCTACAAGATTCATACTAATTTCCATACTAATCATTGAAATAAGGGACATACCCAAACTAGTCTTCAAGGCATCAGCAAAAGACATTTGTCGGCATAATATAATAGTTTCTAGAATAATAGATGTGATTAAACCATTTATAATCGCTAGTGAGAAAATCAATAAAGGAGGCCATGGAATTCCAGTATATTGAAAAAAAGCAATTGTTCCTAAGTCACCAATAGCACAACCTAGCAAACACCAGGAAGTATTGTAAGAAGCTTTCTTCCAAGTGTTTTTACAAGTCCACGAAATTTTAGGTTTGAATGTAGTTGTAGTCATTAGTTAAATTCCCATATTAATGACATAAGGTCTCCATAAGGTGGAGAGTCAAGTGGAGTTTAAAATGAATATTGGAGAAGCTGCAAAAAAATCAAATTTGCCAATAAAAACAGTCAGATTTTATTCTGATATTGGTTTAATTAATCCTAAAACCAATGAGAATTCAAATTACCGGATTTTTACAAACCAAGATATTGAAAAACTATTATTTGTAGGAAAAGCCAGAAAGTTCAATTTTTCAATTGAAGAATGTAGAGAGCTTTTAAGCCTTTACGAAAATAGAACTAGATCGAGTAATGAAGTTAAAAAATTAACACTAAAAAAAATAGATGAAATTGATCAAAAAATGTCAGAATTAAATTCCTTGAAGAAAGAACTTTCAAGAGTCGCTAAAAGTTGCAGTGGGGATCAAAGACCTGAATGCCCAATCATTGGATTTTTAGCTAATAATAAAAAAAACTAGTTTTGAAATTAAACGCCTTCTAATAACACAAAAGTGCCAACAGAATTTTCAAGTCTTATTTTTGCAACTTCTGCATATTCTGGACTATTAAGCCATTCCTTTGCTTTTTCTAAATTAGGAAATTTTACTAATACCATTCTTGTTGGAGACCATAATTCATCTAAAATAACTTCCATATGTCCGCCTCTGGTTAAATACTTTCCTCCAAATTTTTCTACAAGGGGTTTAGCTAAGCTTTTATATTTATCATAATTTTCATTATTCTTAATTTTTACATCTACCAATATGTAAGCTGGTTTTTCATCTGACATTAAAACCTCCATTTTCTTAGGTTGCAAACCATCTAATCTAATTATAATCTTTATTAGACATTAAACTATCAAATTTTTTAATTTCGAATGATTGATTTAAGAAGCGATACAGTAACTAAACCTTCTAAAGAAATGCTCCAAGCTATGTATGAAGCAGAAGTTGGAGATGATGTTTATGGAGAAGACCCTACCATCAATAAATTGGAAAAAGAATTCTCAGAACTTTTGGGTAAGGATCGAGCCGTTTTTATGACAAGTGGGACTCAGAGTAATTTATCAGCAATTTTATCTCATTGCGGTAGAGGTGAAGAAATGATTGTTGGAAATGTCTACCATACTGCACTAGATGAGGCTGCGGGTGCTTCAGTACTTGGGGGTATAGCTATTAGCACAATAGAAGTAGAAGAAAGTCTATCGATTAAAGATGGTTCAATTAAGAATGCTGTTAAACCCGATGACCCCCACTATCCAATTTCCAAGTTACTTTGTTTAGAAAATACATCTCAAGGTAGAGCAATACCTATCGAAAATTTAAAAAGAAATCACGCTGAAGCCAAAGAAATGGATTTAAGTATACACTTAGACGGAGCAAGATTATTTAATGCTATTGAAGACCTAAAATGTGAACCAAAAGATATTGCAAAATATGCAGACAGTGTATCAATTTGTTTTTCAAAAGGTTTAGGAGCACCTGCAGGATCTATACTTTGTTTTCCTGAAAACTTGGAACATAAAGTTCGTCGTCAAAGGAAGATTTTAGGAGGTGCTTTAAGACAAGTTGGCGTATTGGGAGCAGCTTGTTTATATGCAGTCAAAAATAATATTAAAAGATTAAAAGAAGATCATGAAAGAGCTTCTTTTTTAGCAAAAGCTTTAAATCCATATCACTGTAAAAAAAATGGTAAAGATTTACACAGTTTTACAAATATGGTTTTTTTTGAACCAATTGAAAAAAAAGGGTCTGATCTATTTTCTTTTTTGAAAAACAAAGGGATTATAATTTCTAAGCCTTGCCCTGAGACTCGATTAGTGATGCATTTAAACATTACTGACGAGGTTTTAAATAGCTTTATAAAGACTATTAAAGAGTTTTATGGAGATTAATAATTTTTTAATTTTGATTGGGAAAGTAATCCTCACATTTTCCCTCTCTATATACATCTGCAGTACAACAATGAAGCCCTCCTCCAAAAGCATATGCATCTCTTAAATCCACTTCAACTACTTCCATTCCCAATCTATCTAACTGTTCAGCTTGATAAACTTCAGACTTTTCAACACAAACTGTTTTAGGATTTAGAACTAAAACATTCATACTTAGCCAAACAGATGAATAGCATAGAGCTGGTGGAGAGTTATGAGCTGGGGGTGCAGCATCAACAATTTTCCAATCATTTTTTTCAAACAATTTTTTTTGATCTTCTGGCAAACGTCTTTTGGGGTTATTAAGAATTAAACCTGGTCTTATGGGAGTAAAAGTAGCGTCTATATGAATTGGATAAGGATCACCAGGAAAATTAACTGTATGCACTCTATGATTAGAAAAATGCCTTCTTAACCATTCAATACCCTTTTTGTTTGTTGTAAAACCATGCTGTACTACTAAATCCTTTCCGAAACGCAAAACATCAGCAGCATCAAATAAAGGTTCTTCTTCTGTAGTTACAAAAAATTTTTCGGCGGCCCATTCTAATCTTTTTTCTTCACCAATTTTTTCTGAAAGATAATCATCTCTATAATCATCATCAGTTAATCTTGGTTTAGGTGCAGACTCATGTCTAAAATTAGGATCATCTTCCCAATATTTTTTTAGTAATGGTCTATAACACAAATATTCAAACCACCTGCATCTATACGACATTGTAGCTTCTAAAATTTCAGAGCCTACAGTCAATAGTACGTCTCTAGGAGGCATACATCCAAATTGACTATCTGTAGTAAAATCAGGGGTGCTTACTGGTAATGAAAAATCAACTGGAGTTGGTCTATCTACTTTTATTCCTCGACCCTCTAGCATCTCTGCAAAATTGTCTAATAATTCATTCCCTTTATCAATGGTATCTTGGGGTCTCTTACCCCATTGACCTTTCATATCACTATTTTCTGGAACCTTTGCATCAAGAGCTGGTTCTGGAGGAGGAATATGGCAATTATCTGCTTTACCGACTATAACATGTTTAAGTGGGTCCCATTCATTCCAACTACTTACTTTAAACTTGTTTTTTTCCATTTATATAACGCCTACCTTCCTCATCAAATAAATGCATTTTGCTTTTTTGAATTTGAAAAGAGACTTGATCTCCTTTATTAATCTTTGGAGTACCTAAAAGTTTTGCAATAATATTATGATCCGTCGAAGATCCTTTAATATTAGCATAAACTAATGCATACTCTCCCAATGACTCCACTAAGGATACACTAGCAGTAAATGAATTTTTATCTGTTTTGGCAAGCATTAAATTTTCAGGCCGAAAACCTAAATGAAGTTCTCTTCCTTTATCAGAAGAACTGAATTTTGTTTCCAAGTTTATTTTTATTTTTTCATTGATTTTTCCTACTGGATTTATACCTGTTGTAAGTATTTCAATTGGAATAATATTCATAGCTGGAGAGCCAATAAATTTTGCTACGAATAAATTCTCTGGCTCTTCGTATAATTCTAGAGGTGAACCAATTTGTTCAATTTGACCTTCAGAAAGTACAACTATTTGATTGGCTAAAGTCATAGCTTCAACTTGATCATGAGTTACATAGACCATTGTTGCATCAGGCATTGAATCATGAAGATTTGCTATCTCTATTCTAGTTGCAACTCTTAAAGCAGCATCTAAATTCGATAAAGGTTCATCAAAAAGAAATACTTTTGGATTTCTAGTGATTGCACGACCTATGGCTACCCGCTGTCTTTGGCCTCCTGATAGTTGTTTAGGCTTTCTATCTAGTAAATTTTCTATCTGTAAAATTCTAGCAGCTTCCTTTACTCTATTTTCTATCTCTGATTTAGATTTTTTTTCTAATTTCAAACCAAAAGCCATATTGTTAAAAACAGTCATGTGCGGATATAGAGCATAAGACTGAAAAACCATTGCAATTTCTCGGTCTTTAGGTGGTAAATCATTTACTGCCTTACCAGCTATTTTTATTTCACCAGTATCTATTTTTTCTAGACCAGCTATCATCCTTAATAAGGTTGATTTGCCACATCCACTTGGTCCTACAATAACCGTAAAAGAACGACTTTGAATAGAAAGTGATATATCCTTAATAACCTTTGATTTACCAAAAGATTTACTTAATGAATTTATTTGTATTTCAGCCATTGATCTAAATATAAGATATATTAATTCAAATATGAAAGATACTTATTTTGTACTGTAATCATATTATTTAATAATTTTTCAGCATCATTAACACTTGTAACTACAGGATCAGCTAATAAAGCTAAATAAGCTTTATGTTTTGATTTTTCTAAAACTGCCTGAGTAGTTAACTGAATAACGCCTGACTGTAAGTTTAATAAGCTTCCAAAAGTTTTAGGATAATTCTCAAGAGTAATACCTTTTATACCATTTTTATCTACGATAGCAGGCACTTCAACCACAATATCTTTTGGTAAACAATCTATAAAACCATTATTAGGTATATTAACCGAAGCCTCTTCTAATCCTTGATCTTCAATAATAGCTTCTGCAATAGGAACAAATCTTTCATGAAAAGTTTGACTGTCCATATCAAAAAAGGAAGAATATAGCTTATCACTCTCAAAAAATGTTAAGCATTTTTCTTTGTAACTATCATAGAAATGTAAAATTCCTCCATGATCAGCTACACTATATGCCCATTGTACATATTCACCTAAATGACTATCAGTGGTTATAGGAAGATAATTAAAATCCTCATATATTTTAAAAAATACTCCTCTTTCTGCTCCAGGATCAGATTTAAAACCTTCATGATCATTAACTAAATCTTTAAAATAATCCCTAAAATTTCTTCTAATTGACGGATAACCGTCTTTCCCATTATTTTTATATTTAGCATCTACTAATATGCTAAAATGATTCAAACCACCTGCCCTGAACTCAATGTTTGATAATTCAGTTTCCATTAAAGTTGGAAGTTGACGACGCATGGATTCAATCTCATGGCACAAACCAATAAAATTAAGATTAGGGAATTTTGAAGTAACAGCATGACATATTCGCTGCATTGGGTTTGAATAATTAAATATATATACATCAGGACAAATTGCTTGAATGTCTTCACAAATTTCTAAAATTGGAGGTATAATTCTTAGGGAGTGAAATAATCCGCCAGGACCACCATTTTCACCATAAACTTGCTTGATCCCATATTGAAGTGGCATTTTCCAATCTTGATCCCATAGATCAAATCTATTACCAACTTCAATAGAAATTAAACAGAATGAAGCACCTTGAAGAGCTTTTTTTCTTGAAGTAGTAGCTTCTATAGAAATATTTTTTCCTAATTTTTCTTTATAATCATTTGCAATTTTTAAGGTATTATTTAATGCCTCTGGATTTATATCATGCAAAACAATTGTTGATCCTTCTAAAGTTTTAGATTTAAAAATATCCCCAACAACTCCCAATCCAAAAATGGTGCTTCCAGCTCCAATTAATACAATTCTGTGCATGTCTTTTACCTTTTAATGAAATCATAAATGAGTTTTATATAAAACATCATCTAAATAAAATAACTATAAATCAAGCCAGTATCAATTGTAAAAAAAAACTTTAATAAAACTGCCTAAATTTTAGCAAAAAATTAACAAAAATTAAAATTTTAAAGGATTTATCCTTTTACAGAACCTGCTACAAGACCTCTTATAAAAAATCTCTGTAAAGAAAAGAAAATAAATAAAGGCACTGTCATGGATATAAATGCACCAGTTGTTAAAATTTCCCAATTTTCACCATAAGAACCTAATAACTCTTTTAGTTTTGCAGTTAAGATTATTTCACTTGGGTGCTTATCCAAAAATACTAACCCAACTAATAGATCATTCCATACCCAAAGAAATTGTAAAATAAAAATAGATGCAAATGCAGGAATAGATAATGGTATAACTATTCTAACAAAAGTATCATAATGAGAGGCACCATCTACCTTAGCTGCCTCTAGCATTTCGTTAGGTAGAGATTTCATGAAATTCCATAATAGAAAAGTAGTAGACGCTAGACCAAAACCAGTATGTGCCATCCAGATACCAGGAAATGATTTTGCCTCTATATTGAAAAGTGCTCCCAAGTCATTATAAATAGTTAAAATTGGGATTAAAGACATCTGAAGTGGCACTACAAGAGATGCTATGATAGTAGCTAATAGTATGTCTCTCCCAAAAAAATTCATCCATGTAAGAGAATATGCGAAAAAAGAGCAGATTATTAAAGGAATCAATGTAGCAGGTAATGCAACTGCAATTGTATTCAAAAATGCTTGACCTAAACCTGCTTCAAATAATACTTCTTTATAATTGTCTAAAGTAAAACTAGGTGGGCTTTTTGCAGTGATAAATATTCTTCTGCCTTTTTTCTTTTTAAATTCATTTTCTGATCTCCATTCGTAATCGCCATTTTCAAAAACAACTATTTCAGATTTATCTTTTAATACAGCTTTTTCACCAACCATGTAAGCATTTATATTTTTTGAAGTTACACCAAAACTTAGTATTTTCTTCCCTTTGTCTTCTTTAAATAAATTACCTCTTATGAAATAAACTTCATTTTCTTTTGACTGTTCATTTTTACCCTTAGTCCTGTGAATTTCACTTACCTCAGTATAAATTAATGAAGTCCACCAACCACTAATAGCCAGTTGATCTTTATCTCTGAATGAACTGATCAAAAGTCCGAAGGTTGGGGTAATCCATAAAATAACAAAAAATAATAACAATAATTGCGAAAAAATAGACGATAAATTCAATTTAAATTTCATTTTTTTGCTCTTGCCTATGCCTATATAAATTCCAAACCAGTATAGGAATAACTCCTATCATTATACAAAAAGCTAATACACTACCCCTTCCAGAATCCCCTCCTCCTCTAAACATCCAATCATACATGAGGTTAGCCAGAACTTCTGTTTGCCACTCCCCATTGGTCATTGCATAGATAATATCGAATACTTTTAAGACTAAAATTGTGATTATAGTCCAAATAACTAAAATAGTTCTTTCTAAAAATGGTATAATTATAGACCAAAAAATTCTAAATTCGCTTGCCCCATCTATACGTGCTGCTTCAAGTGTTTCATTTGGAATACCTCGAAGAGCAGCACTAAAAATCACCAGGGCTAAACCAGTTTGTATCCAAATCATAATAGCCATTAAAAAAAGATTGTTCCAAATTGAAATTGTGAGCCATGCTTGCGGTTCCATCCCCAGAGAAACAACAATTGCATTTAACAAACCTATTTGCTGATCACCTGTTCCTCTATAATCGTAAATAAATTTCCATATTACTCCAGCTCCTACGAATGATATGGCCATAGGCATAAAAATAATAGACTTTGCGATAGTTCCCCACCATATCTTGTCAGTTAAATTGGCAATTACTAAACCAAAAAAAGTACTAAGTGTCGGAACTATCAAAAGCCAACCCAAGTTATTTAAAATGCTTCTTCTAAAGTTTGGATCATTTAATGCCCATAAATAATTGTTCCAACCAACAAATTCACGACCAAATTTGTCATAAAAACTTAATCTCACTGTTTCAAAAACAGGATATAAAATAAACATAAACAAAACTAAAAAAGCAGGAGCTATGAAAATTATAGCTCTTACCGAATTTTCAAGAGCTACAGAATTGCTTTTAAATTTACAAACTAAATCTAAAATAAAATTTGAAAAACCAAAGTAAATGATAAAAAACAGAACGCCAACTATAACAGTTGATATTAATGAAAAAAAACTCATGATGATTTTTATTATAAAAAGAAAAGGCGAACAAGTTTATTGTTCGCCTTCTAAGCAAAATTTATTTATTTAATTGCATCCCAGCTAGATTGAATAGCATCTGCAACATCTTTTGCTGATTTACCATTGGTATAATCAACCATACCAGTCCAGAATGAACCAGCACCAACAGCGCCTGGCATTAAATCTGATCCATCAAATCTAAATGTAGTCGCACCAACTAAAATATCGTGTAATCCTCTGAATGTATCACTCGCATATTTGCTTTTATCTACACCCTTATGTGGTGTTAAGAAACCTCCCTTACCCATAAATCTTTCATGAGCTTCTGGATGCATTAAAAACTTCATTAGTTCTGTAGTTGCCGGATCATTGTTAGTAGCTGTAACAACAGTACCTGCTCCTAGAACTGGACGTCCGAGATCCTTTGAAGAATAAGCTGGAAAATAGAAAAAATCATAATCTACACCTGCTTCAACACCTTCTGGAAAGAAGGCAGGAATAAAACTAGCTTGTCTATGCATCATACACTGTGGTGGTGATGTAAACAAACCTTTTGGAGAATCTCTAAAACCAGTTGTTGCAACTGCTTTTGAACCACCTGCTACATAATCGTCATTCAATGCAAATGTACCAAAAAATTTCATTGCATCTATAACTTTTTGATCATTAAATGGCATTTCATTGGACACCCATTGGTCATATACTGATGGCGGATGAGTCCTCAACATTATTTCTTCCATCCAGTCAGTTGCTGGCCATCCTGTTGCTCCGCCAGACTCGAGACCAATACACCAAGGTGTGTTACCGTCAGAAGCCATTTTTTCTGTTAGTGATAATAATTCCTCCATTGTTTTAGGAACTTCATATCCATTATCTTCAAAGTTATCAGGTGAATACCAAACTAGACTTTTCACATTAACTCTGAAGAAAATACCGTAAAATTGGTCTTTTCCATTAGCGTCTGAGTAAGTTGTCAAATCAACCCATGATTGACCAGCCGCATAATCATCCAAAACCATTTGCTTTAAATCATTACCTTGTGGTGCTAAACATCCAGTTGCGGCAATATTTGCAGCTAAACCAGGTTGTGGAAAGACTGCTATATCAGCTGGATTACCTGCTTTACAGTCAATATTAATGATCTGCTCAAATTCGTCTGATCCACCATATTCAACTGATGCACCTGTTTCTTTTTCAAAAATAGATAAAACATCTCTGAAGCTTTCATCTTCAGGTGCTAACCAAGGTCCAAAAATTTTAATTTTGGCTCCAGAAATATCTGGACCATCATAATGATAATGTCCACTCCCAGCAAATATACTTGTTGGAAAAACCAATAGTACAGAAGCTAATAGGAGTTTTTTAATTTTTAAAATGTTCATATTTCCCCCATTTTATATATTTTACTTAACGTAAGCATAGAATTAGTACATAAATCATTACAGAGATACAACGTTTATCTACTAATAAATTAAAAAAAAACAAATATGCCTGAAAAAAAGGCAATTTTTAAGTTTTAAGAAATAGCTTGAAAAGATATAATATTTTTAGATGGTTTTAAAACTATAGGCTTTATTATAATGGTAGACTTAAAAATAATAAATAAATTCCCTGATGATTTTACCTTTGGTGTAGCAACTTCAAGTTATCAAATTGAAGGAAATAGTTTTGGAAAATCAGGGCTAAGTCATTGGGATAATTTTTCAAAACAAGATGGGAGAGTTTTTAATAATGAATCAGGTAACATTGCTTGTGCTCATGTTATCAATTACAAAGAGGATGTTAAATTAATTGCAGACGCTGGATTTTCTGCATATCGATTTTCTTTTTCTTGGCCTAGAATTCTTCCTGAAGGGAAAGGTGCTATTAATAAAGAGGGGATTTCATTTTATGATAAATTAATTGATGAGCTTCTAGAAAATAATTTAAAAACATATTCAACACTTTATCATTGGGATTTACCAGAAATTTTTATGTCAAAAGGTGGATGGAAAAATCGCGATACAACTAAGTGGTTTGCCGATTTTACAGACATCATCATGAGAAGGTTTTCAGACAGGTTAGACTCAATTGCCACAATAAACGAACCCTGGTGTGTTTCTTGGCTTAGCCATTACCTTGGTGAACATGCTCCTGGAGAAAGAAGTATAGAATCAGGCGTCAAAACAATGCACATGATATTGGTCGCTCATGCTGAAGCTATGCAAGTAATAAGAAGTCATAATTACAATAATGCTGGAATTGTACTAAATAAACAGTTTGTGCAACCATTTGACGACATACCTGAAACTTTAAAAGTCACAAATTTAGCAGATGAAATTCATAACCTCTGGTTTGATGAAGCAATTTTTAATGGTGTTTACCCATCTCAAACACTTGATCTTTTTTCTCAATATATGCCAAACAATTATGAAAAAGATCTAGTGAAAATTTCGCAACCTTTAGATTGGGTAGGAATAAACTATTATACAAGATCATTGATTAAAATCGATCCAAGTGAATCTTTTTTGGGTTACAAATCCGTTAATGGTAATTTAGACATTACCGATATGGGTTGGGAAATTTTTCCTAAAGGGCTTAGAACACTCATTGAAAGGTTACATAAAGAATATTCAAAAAAAATTCCAATTTATGTCACAGAAAATGGTATGGCCAACAAAGATGTTATTATAGACGGAAAAATTAATGATTCTAAAAGAATAAAATTCTATAATGATCACCTAATTGAGTGCTTTAAGCTTTTAGAAAATGGAATTCCTTTAAAAGGATATTTCGCTTGGTCATTGTTAGATAATTTCGAATGGGCATATGGATATAGTAAAAGATTTGGTATCGTCTATGTTGATTTTGATAATTTAACGAGAGTACCAAAATTATCGTGGGAAGAATTCAGAAGGTATTTAAAATCGTAATATTAAGAGATTTTTCATTAATTGAATACTTGTATTTTTTTTTCAGGATGCCTATCCTCACAGCTGAGATTGCTTGTTTCTCAATAAATTAAACTAATCATATTTAGGAGGAAAATATGATCAAAAAAATTAAATCTTTTGCTGCTGGATTGTTAGTTACATTCTTTGCAGCTACAAGTTTGTTCTCGGCCGAATGTATAGCACCAGCAAATCCTGGTGGTGGCTGGGACTTTACTTGCAGAACTATTACAAAAATTATGTATGATATTGGTGCTTATGATTCACCTATTCAGGTAACTAATATGGCAGGCGGAGGCGGAGGCTTAGCTTACGGTCATGTAGTAAATGAAAGAAATACAGATGACAACTTAATAGTAGCTGCTTCTTCTGCAACAGCCACAAGGTTAGCGCAGAATGCCTATTCTGGAATGACCTATGATCAAGTACGTTTTCTTGGCGCTATTGGTGCAGACCCTGGAGTTATAGTAGTAGCTGCAGACTCACCTTATAAAAATTTAAATGACTTACTTGATGCTGTTATTGCAGATCCTGCAAATCATGCTTTTGCTGGGGGATCTGCTGCAGGTGGTTTTGATCACTTAAAAGTATTAATGGCTTTAGGAAAAAAAGGGTTTACCGATATTGCTAAGGTTAAATATATTGGTGTTGATGGAGATGCTGACGCTATTACTCAAACAGTAGGTGGTTTTACCGCTGCTATGACTGGTGATATTTCCGGGGTTGTTGGGTTTATCAAATCTGGTGATGTAAGAGTACTTGCTTCATTTACAGACGAAAGAATTCCTGGTTTTGAAGATATTCCTACTGCCAAAGAACAGGGAATTGATGTAGTTGCTGTTAATTGGAGAGGTTTGTATACTCCGAAAGGTGCATCTGATGCTTCATATAAAAAATGGACTGAGGCCCTTAGAAAAGTTGGTGATTCACCAGAGTGGAAAAAAGCAATGGAAGCTAATGGTTTGGCGCCATTTAATAAAGTTGGTCCAAATTTCCAAGATTATGTAGTTGGAGTTATGGCAGAAGTCCAAGCTTTATCTAAAGAACTTGGTGTAATGAAATAGTGTCAGACCGAATATTCGGCTCTATACTTAGTTTATTAGCACTGACATTTTTTGTCAGTGCTACCCAGTTAGAATCCCCTTTTTTTGCTGATCCATTGGGACCAAAAAACTTTCCTTTTATAGTTTCTGGTGCAGCTTTGATATGTGCTTTAACAATGATAATAAAACCAGATAAAGATCCATCGTGGCCAGATATTAAAACTTTAATAAAATTATTTACAGCATTAATTGTATTAATTTTATATGCTTTTTCATTAAAAACATTTGGTTTTCTTTTACCCACAGCATTGGCATCAGCTGCTTTGTCCTACTTAATACAACCTAATATATTTAAATCGTCAGCAACTGGGATAATTTTATCTTTATCATTATTTGTAATATTTAGATTTGGATTAGGATTAAGTCTCTTTCCTTTTCCAAGATTTCTAATAGGTTGATCACACATGGAACTTATTCAAAATTTAGCTCTTGGTTTTGGAATTGCACTTACATTAACTACCCTAAGTTTAGCTATTGTAGGATGCATTCTTGGAACAATAATTGGGGCTTTACCAGGACTTGGACCTTCCAATGGAGTCGCAATACTTATACCTCTTGCCTTTACATTAGAGTTAGATGCAACACAAGCTCTCGTTCTTATGACTAGTGTTTATTATGGTGCCATGTATGGAGGAAGAATTTCATCGATACTCTTAAATATTCCTGGTGATGAACCAGCTATGATGACTACTCTTGATGGATATCCAATGGCAAAAAAAGGGAGGGCAGGTGATGCTCTTGTACTTTCGGGTGTATCGTCTTTTGTGGGGGCTTTTCTTGCTACAATAGGATTAATGCTTTTAGCACCAATTTTAGCAAGAGTAGCATTTTATTTTGGCCCAGCTGAATACTTTGCTTTATATCTTCTAGCATTTTGTACACTTGGTGGTATAGGTTCAGAGAATCAAGCAAAATCAGCAATTGCTGTATGCTTAGGATTAGGTATTTCAATGATAGGCGTAGATAATTCAACTGGAATGACAAGATTCACTGGAGGAAATCTACATTTATATGATGGTGTAGATTTTTTAGTAGCAATTGTTGGTCTTTTTGCAGTTACTGAAATATTTGTTTTTATTGAGAGTAGAGGAAAGGATTCTGCTATTGGAGTAAAACTAGGAAAAATTTCTATTCCCTTTAAAGATATAATTGCTACAAGATGGACGATGCTAAGGGCAACAATTGTAGGTTTTATAGCGGGAGTTCTTCCTGGAGCAGGTGCTTCATTAGGTAGCTTTCTCGCTTATATGAGTGAAAAATCTCTAGCAAAAGAAAAGAAATTTTTTGGAACAGGCGATATCAGAGGAGTAGCTGCTCCAGAAGCTGGAAACAATGCCGCTGCTGGAGGTGCACTAGTTCCAATGTTAACTTTAGGAGTTCCTGGTTCTGGAACTACTGCTGTTTTACTTGCTTTATTAATGACACTGAACATAACACCAGGGCCTCTTCTTTTTAATGAAAGACCTGAGGTGGTTTGGGGTTTAATAGCTACACTATTAATAGCTAACTTTGTGTTATTGATTTTGAATGTTCCTTTAGTAAAAATATTTACAAAAATTCTTCAAGTTCCTGCATCATTTTTACTTCCTGGTGTAGCTATGGTTTCTTTCGTTGGGATTTATTCCTTATCTGGAAGCTATTTTGATCTCTTGTTGATGATAGGATTTGGTGTTTTAGGTTTTACCTTACGAAAATTAAAAATTCCTGCAGTGCCTGTAATACTTGGAATTTTACTTGGAGGACATATGGAAGTAAGTTTAAGAAGAGCAATGGTATTATCTAATGGTGACTGGACCTACCTATTTAATTCTTATATTTCGGTAGGGTTGTGGATTGCAGCCTTCATAGGTTTCGTTGCACCAATTTTTTTAAGATCTTATCTAAAAAAACCAACACCAATTGGATAGTAGAATGGATATAAAAGTTTTGGTTCCTACTGGTGCTTTAGGAATTACTTATTGTAAGAAAGCATTAAATAACGGCTTAAAAGAAAAACCAGATATCATAGTAGTAGATGGTGGATCAACTGATTCTGGTCCTGCTTATCTTGGAAAAGGAAAATCTAAATATTCTAGATCTTCTACTAAATCTGAATGGAGAACATTAATGGTTGCAAGGGAAAAATTAAAAATTCCCTTATTAATTGGAAGTGCCGGAACTTGTGGAACTGATAAATCAGTTGATTGGTTTTTTAAAATAACAAAAGAATTAGCTAAAGAATTAAATCAAAATGTTAAAATCACATTATTAAAATGCTCTCAATCAAAAAAAGATGTTAATAAAGCTTTTTTAAGAGAAAATCTTTACCCCTTAAGCAATGCACCTAAGATTTCTTCAAAAAAAATTTTAAATTGTACAAATATTGTTGGCCTTGCTGGTGTTGAACAAATTACAGAAGCAATAAATACCAAGGCAGACATCATAATTTGTGGAAGATCTACAGATGCATCCTTAATTGCAAGCCTTCCTATAATGAATGGTGTTGATAAAGCAGTCGCCTGGCATGCTGGTAAAATAGGAGAATGCGGAGCTTTCTGTACTACAAATCCTAAATCAGGCGTTATCTTGATTTCCTTTAAAAAAAATTGCTTCTTTATTAAGCCAGTTAGCAACAATACCAAGGTAACACCTTATACAGTATCCGCTCATATGGTTTATGAAAATTCAGACCCTTTTACTTTGATCGAACCAGGAGGGCGTTTAGATGTTAAAAAAGCAATTTATAAAAAACAAAAAGACGGTTCAGTATATGTCACTGGAGCGAATTGGGTACAGGACTATAATTATAAGATCAAACTAGAAGGAACACACGTTGTTGGATATCAATCTATTTCAATGGTTTTGATAAGAGATGAATCTTACGTCAAGAATATTAACAAATGGTCAAAACAGATAAAGAATAAAGTAAAAGAAATTATTGAAAATTCCTTATCATGGAAGAAGAGAAGTTACGAAATACAATTTAGATTTATTGGAAAAAATGCAACTTTAGGTTCGTTAGAAAGAAAAAAATTGGAACCAACTGAAATAGGGGTTTTAGTCATTGTGACAGCAAAAAAACAATATGAATGTGAGGAGATAAGTAAAATTCTCAATCCTTTACTATTGCACCATTCAATTTATAAAAATAAAGAGTTACCAACCTTTTCTTTTCCTTTGTCACCACCTTCATTCAAAATTGGGAAAAAATACGAATTTTGTTTAAATCATGTTATGAGTCTTCAAAATCCAATGGATATTTTTAAATTAGAAAAATATTCAATATGAGATTAAAAGAGTTAGTAAAAAAAATTAGAAGTAAAAATGCAGGGCCATTTTTATTAACAATTGATATTTTTTG
This sequence comes from uncultured Alphaproteobacteria bacterium, assembly GCA_902562285.1. Classification (GTDB taxonomy): domain Bacteria; phylum Pseudomonadota; class Alphaproteobacteria; order Rhodobacterales; family Rhodobacteraceae; genus CACIIZ01. Next base: position 29,082 of record CACESU010000018.1, read on the forward strand.
TTCAGATAAAAAAAATTTTGAAACGATAATTCAAAATATAACAAAAATTGCGATTTCTAAACTTTATAAAACACCAAAAAACCAGATAAATATTTTCCCAATGAAACAACTAAATATAATTAAAATAACCATTCCTAGACCTAATATCCAAGGATCTTCTAAAGATAGGGACCTTCATGGGGCATCCTTTGGTATTATTTTAGAGGAATTAAAAATAAAAAATGCTCTCATCAATAAATAAAAAATATACAATCGAATTAATTTTATCAATTCTACTAGGATCTTTAGGAGCTTTCTTAGCATGGCAAATGAATTTACCAGCTCCATTTCTTCTGGGTCCAACTATAGTATGCTCCATAGGTGCAATTTTAGGATTAAAATTCTCAATTCCTATTTTCCTTAAAAATTTATGTTTTACAATTATTGGTATTACAATCGGTACAAACATTACTCCAAATTCATTAGCTCAAATTTCTACCTGGCCAATAAGTTTGTTAATGATGGTTTTAACGATTGTTCTGATCACTTTATTTGGAATGCTTTTTTTATCCCATTTTTCATTAGACAGAAAAACTTCCATTTTAGCATCCACTCCTGGTCATCTAAGTTTTGTATTAAGCATTAGCAATGATATCAAAACAGATACACCTAAAATTGCGATAATTCAGTCCATCAGAGTTCTTAGTCTAACTTTGCTTACTCCTATATTAGTTATCATTATCTCTGATACTGAAATCTCTAATAATTTTAATATAAATGAAAAAAACATCTCTTTAGCACAATTAGTTTTAATTGTTTTTTTTTCTTTAATAATTGGACTTTTGATAATGAATACAAAAGTTCCAGCTCCATTTTTAATTGGAGGTATGATTTGTACTACTGTTAGTCATGGCAGTGGACTTACGGAAGGATTAATGCTTCCATTTTTTTCCATTTTTGCTTTTATTATTCTTGGAATTGTAATAGGCACAAGATTTGTTTCAGTTGATATAAAATTATTAAAGACTTCATTTTTTAGTGGTTTTTTACTAACATTTGCAGGAGCAATATTATCTTTATTTTTTGCATTCCTTACGTCAAAAATTACAAAAATTGAATTAGTTGATGCAATTATAGCTTTTGCTCCTGGTGGATTAGAAACAATGATTGCAATGGGAAGTATAGTTGATGCAGATCAAACTTACATAGCAATACACCATGTAATAAGAATTATTTTTTTAACATTTTTTGTTCCTTTTTTAATTTATAAAAATAAATAAAAAATGTAGTGTTTTAAATTCTTGAAAACCCTCGAAATGAAGAACCATAATTAAAAGATTCGCCATTAATTAAGAAAGAACTTGCACTTAATTTCATATGAATACTTTCTGCTAACTATATAACCCAAGTCTCTATATATGAAACTAAATTATAGGATTTAATATTTATAATTTCTGTGTTTTTTTAAGTACAAAACCTCTTATTCAAAAAATAAAATTCTTTCAAATTATAAGAATTTAAATTTTTGATGTTTTTAAAATAAACAAAATAATTTAAAAAAATTTTCTAGCAAAATTCTCTGATTGCACTTATCACATAGTCCAAGTCTTTTTTGTTCATTGAAGAATGTAATGGAAGAGAAACAATTTGTTCAGAAATTTTTTCTGTAACTTTTAAATTTCCTCTGCGGGATTTGTTAAAAAATTTAAACTTATGTCCTGGTTGCCAATGTATACCAGTATCAACATTTAGATTTTTTAAATATTCTCTTAATCTATCTCTTTTCCCTCCTTTTACCCTTATAGTATATAAAAAAGGACAAATATCCTTATATGTAAGGTCAGGAACGACTATCCATGATAAATCTTTTAATCCAAGGTCATATCTTTTACAACTAGTTACTCTAGTTTTTATTATTTTATTTATTTTTTTTATCTGTTCTACTCCTATAGCAGCATGTAGATTAGATAAATGATATCTATAACCTAAACCTTCAACATCATAAGTCCAAGCACGGCTATTTTTATACATTTGTTCAGCAGATTGAGTCATGCCTATAAGACGCATTGCTTGGGCTTTTTTTAGATACTTTTTTTTGTCTAATACTATCGCACCGCCATCTATACTAGTTATGCTTTTTACTGGATCAAAACTAAAAGTTGTAAATTCATGCTGGTTTCCAATTGGTACACCATTGTATTTTGAGCCAAAAGAATGTGAAGCATCGTGAATAATAGGAATATTATGTTTAAGCGCTATAGATCTAATTCTATCATGATCACAAATCCATGAGCCATAATCCATAGCAATAATACATTTAGTGTTATGATTAATCATCTCTTCAATTTTATTTGGATCAATACATAAATTTTTTTCATCAATATCAACAAATACAGGATTAGCACCACAAGCTCTTATAGCTTGAAAATCAGCCGTATTATTAAAGGATGGGGTAATCACCTCATCTCCAGGCTTAATTTGCATTATCATTAGTGATAAATGTAAAGCTGCATGTCCTGTACTAACTGCCGTTACAGTTTT
>CACESU010000019.1 GCA_902562285.1 uncultured Alphaproteobacteria bacterium
TCTAATATTTGCAGCCACCTGACCAACTATTTGTTGATCGATTCCATTAATACTTATCTCAGTAGGCTTAGGAACAGTAATTTTAACCTCTTTTGGTATCTCAAAATCAATTTCATGAGAATAACCCAATGAAAGCTTTAATTTGTTACCTTGTAAAGCTGCTCGGTAACCTACTCCGTTCAACTCTAAATTTTTAGTAAACCCAATTGTTACACCTTCAATTAAATTTGAAATTTGTGTCCTATTCATTCCCCAATGTTGCCTAGATTTCTTTGATAAATTTTTTGGCGTAACAATTATTTGGTTATCGTCAAGTTTTATGTCGACTTCTCTTGATGTAAGAAAATCTCTTGAACCATTAGGTCCTTTAATTTCAATTTTATTACCATCTATGTTTGCCGTTACATTTTGAGGAATAATTATAGGTTTTTTCCCAATTCTTGACATATTTTAATCCTTTAAAAAACCGTGCAAAGTATTTCGCCACCCACATTAGTAGCTCTAGCCTTACTATCAGACATCACTCCTCTTGGAGTAGAGATAATAGCTATTCCTAAACCTTGTCTTACTTTCGGGATGTTTTTTACATTAGTGTAAACACGACGACCAGGTGTAGAAACTCTTCGTAATTCCTTTATTACCGGTTCTCCATCAAAATATTTTAAATCAATAATAATATTGTTTTTACCATCTTCGCTTTCTACTGCTTTATAACCCCGAATAAAACCTTCTGAATGAAGAACATCTAACACCCAAGCTCTTAATTTAGATGCAGGTGTTATTACATCACTTTTTTTTCTCATTTGAGCATTCCTAATCCTTGCAAGTAAATCACCAATTGGATCATTCATAACCATACGATTCTCCTCATTTACCAACTAGATTTAATCATACCAGGAATTTCACCTCTAGAAGCTAAATCTCTTAGAGCAATCCTAGACATTTGCAATTTCCTATAAAAAGCTTTTGGTCTACCTGTAACCTTACACCTATTATGCAGTCTTGAAGGCGATGAATTTGGTGGTAATTTGGCCAACTTTATTTGAGCTTTAAATCTTTCTTCCATTGGTAAATCTCTGTCCTTTATAATTTTCTTGAGCTCAATTCTTTTATTAGAAAACCTTTTTACTAGCTTCTGTCTTTTCAATTCACGATTTATCATTGACACTTTTGCCATTACAATCTCCAAAACCTTATTAATTATAAAAGGGCATATTGAATTCTCTTAATAATTCTCTTGCCTCATCATCACTATAAGCACTAGTACATAAAACTATGTCTAATCCCCAAATGGAATCAACTTTATCAAAGTCAATTTCTGGAAAAACAATGTGCTCTTTAATCCCTAAAGCATAATTACCTCTTCCATCAAAACTCTTTGGCGAAACACCTCTAAAATCTCTTATTCTTGGCATTGCAATAGTAATCAGTCTGTCTAAAAATTCATACATTTTATCTCTTCTAAGTGTGACTTTAACACCAAGAGGCATTTCCTCTCTGACTTTAAAACCTGCTATAGATTTTTTTGCTTTTGTTATAAGTGGTTGTTGCCCAGATATAATTCTAAGATCCTCATGGGCACTTTTGATTTTTTTACTATCTCCAACTGCTTCACCTACACCCATATTTAATACAATTTTCTGCAATTTGGGAATCATCATATCATTTTTATATGAAAACTTTTCTTTCAATCCAGAACGAATTTCTTTTAAATACTTTTCCTTAAGTCTTGGAACATAATTAGCCATTAATTAATTCTCCAGATTTTTTTGCAAAACGCACTTTTTTTCCATCAACCAACTTGAACCCAACTTTGGTAGCAACATTACTTTTAGGATCAATCAAAGCCAAATTTGATATATGTATTTGTGACTCTTTGGGGATTCTACCACCAGCATTTTTCTCTGACTGCTTAGTATGCCTAATTGACATATTAATTCCAGAAACTAGAGCCTTTTTTGACTTTGTAAAAATTTGAATAACTTCGCCAGTTTTCCCCTTATCCTTACCAGCTAAGACCACTACCTTATCACCTTTTATAATTTTTGATGGCATCAAAGAACCTCCGGTGCTAAAGAGACAATTTTCATAAAATTTTTTGACCTTAATTCTCGAACTACTGGACCAAAAATTCTAGTGCCAATAAGTTCGCCGGCGTTATTTAATATAACTGCAGCATTTTTATCAAACTTAATTGTACTTCCATCTGAACGCTTAATTTCTTTAGCTGTTCTTACTATAACAGCTCTTCTAACATCCCCCTTTTTTACTCTTCCCCTTGGAATTGCATCTTTAACCGATACTACTATAACATCACCAACTGAAGCATATTTTCTCTTTGCACCACCTAGGACTTTAATACACTGGACTTTTTTTGCGCCAGAATTATCTGCGACATCCAAATTAGTTTGCATCTGGATCATTTTTTTTCTCCCGACCTTCGAGGTTACTCCTCACGGTTTCGATTTTAACTTAATATAAAGTATTTTTAATTTGTCAATACTTCCCATCTCTTCGATTTAGAAAAAGGTGAACATTCTTGTATTCTAACAATATCCCCATTTCTAAATTTATTAGATTCATCATGAGCTCTATATTTTTTTGATTTTCGAATTGTTTTTTTTAAAACCGGATGTGTGAAACGACGCTCTACTAGTACAGTTATTGTCTTATCGTTAATGTCACTTGTAACTTGTCCTTTTAAAATACGTTTTGGCATCTAATTAGTTCTCCGACTCATTTGTAGTTTTATTATTTATAAGAGTTAGTACTCTAGCAACACTTCTTTTAACTAATCTAACCCTAGCAGTATTTTCTAATTGACCATTAGCTTTTTGAAATCTCAAATTGAAAGCTTCTTTTTTCAAATCTACCAAAATACTGTTTAACTGATCCAAAGTTTTATTTTTTAATTCTTCAATTTTCATAAGCTATCCTAAAATTACCAATCTTCGCGTTTTACAAATCTAGATTTAACTGATAATTTCATTGCAGCTAATCTTAGTGCTTCCATTGCCACATCTTCTGATACACCGTCAACCTCAAACATTATTCTTCCAGGTTTTATTTTTGCCACCCACCTATCTACAGATCCTTTGCCTTTACCCATTCTAACCTCAATAGGCTTAGCAGTTACAGGGACATCTGGAAAAATACGAATCCACACACGCCCCTGTCTCTTCATATGCCTTGTTAAAGCTCTTCTGGCAGCTTCTATCTGTCTTGCATTAACTCTGTCAGGCTCAATAGCTTTAAGGGCATAATTACCAAAATTTATCTCATATCCACCTTTTGCATTCCCATGTATGCGGCCTTTGTGTTGTTTTCGAAACTTTGTTCGTTTTGGTTGAAGCATTTTTTTCTCCTATAACTACATGCTCAACTATCTATCTAATACCTACAGAATTGTCTTGAGCTTCGTTAATCCTTTTATCTCTTCCTGAAGGATCATGTTCCATAATTTCACCCTTAAATATCCAGACTTTTACCCCAATAATACCATAAGCCGTTAAACCTTCAGCCAAAGCGTAATCTATATCAGCTCTTAATGTATGCCTTGGTACTCTTCCTTCAGAATACCATTCAGTCCTGGCAATTTCTGCACCACCTAGTCTTCCAGCAATGTCGACACGAATGCCAAGGGCTCCCATTCTCATTGCATTTTGAACAGCTCTTTTCATAGCTCTTCTGAAAGATACTCTTCTCTCCATTTGTTGTGCTATACTTTCAGCTACAAGTGCTGCGTCAATTTCAGGTTTTCTAACTTCAACAATGTTAAGGTGTAAATCACTTTTTGTTAATTTTGCAACTTTATTTTTTAGAGTTTCTATGTCCGCTCCTTTTTTTCCAATTATAACACCAGGTCTTGCAGCGTATATCGTAACTCTACATTTTTTATGTGGCCTTTCTATTATAACTCTACTAATACCCGATTGCGCACAAGTTTTCTTAATAAATTTCCTTATTTCTAGATCTTCATGAAGTAAATCACCATATTCTTTTGTATTTGAAAACCATCTACTTTCCCAAGTTCTATTTACCTGAAGTCGAAGACCAACAGGGTTTATTTTTTGTCCCATTAAATTTTCTCCTCTTCACTTTTATTTACCAAGATCTGCTTGACTTTTATTGTAAGTTGACTGAAGGGTTTCAGAATTTTTCCATAACGTCCTCTGGCTCTTGGCCTTCCCCTTTTTAAAACTAGATTTTTACCAACATATGCCTCGCTCACCACTAATTCATCAATATCTAAATCATGATTATTTTCTGCATTAGCAATAGCAGATTCTAGACATTTTCTAACATCAGAAGCTATTCTTTTTTTTGAAAATTTAAGCTGTGATAATGCAATATTTACAGGCTTGTTTCTTATCATTTTTGACACTAAATTTAACTTTTGAGGGCTCGTTTTTAACATTCTAACCTTAGCTGTAGCTTCCAATTTTTCTTCGTTTGAATTTGTTGGTTTATCTGACATTTAATTAACTTCTCTTAGCTTTTTTATCTGCAGCATGGCCGTAGTATATTCTTGTAGGACTGTATTCCCCAAACTTCTGGCCAATCATTTCTTCACTTACTAAAACTGGTATATGTTTTTTTCCATTATAAACACCAAATGTTAACCCAACAAATTGTGGAAGTATTGTAGACTTTCGAGACCATATTTTTATTACTTCATTTTTACCAGATTCTCTTACTTTTTCTGCTTTCTTCAAAACATAACCTTCAACGAAAGGTCCTTTCCAAATAGATCGTGCCATTTATTTTCGCCCTTTCTTATAATGTCTAGACCTCAATATAAATTTGTCAGTTGACTTATTAGTTCTTGTTCTAGCCCCCTTAGTTGGTTTTCCCCACGGGGTTACTGGGTGCCTACCACCTGATGTTCTACCTTCACCACCACCATGTGGATGATCTATTGGATTCATTACAACTCCTCGAACAGATGGTCTAATACCTTTGTTTCGGTTCCTACCAGCTTTACCAAAGTTTTGATTTGAATTGTCTGGGTTTGATACTGCTCCAACAGTAGCCATACATTCCTGGCGAACCAATCGCATTTCACCTGATGAAAGTCTTAGTTGTGCATAGTTACCGTCTCTACCTACAAATTGAGCATATGACCCTGCAGCTCTAGCAATTTGACCACCTTTTCCTCTTTTTAATTCAACATTATGTACAATTGTACCAATTGGCATTCCAGTGAAAGGCATTGCATTACCTGGTTTAATATCCGAACTTGATGACGAAATTATAGTATCTGCAACTTTAATTCTTTGCGGCGCAAGAATATATGATTTTTCACCATCCTCATATTTTATTAGTGCAATGAAGGCGGTTCTGTTAGGATCATACTCAATTCTCTCAACAGTTCCTTTTACATCAACTTTGTTCCTTTTGAAATCTATTAACCTATAAAGACGCTTCGCACCTCCACCTTTACGACGCATAGTAATTCTACCTGAATTGTTTCTGCCTCCATTTTTATTAAGTCCAAAAGAGAGAGCTTTTTCAGGACGACCGCTCCATAGTTCTGATCTGTCAACTAAAACAAGATCTCTTTGACCAGGAGTAGTAGGTTTATATGATTTTAAGGGCATAATTTATCACCAACTTTCATTATAATCCTGTAGTAACATCAATAGTATTACCTTCTGCAAGAGTAACATATGCTTTTTTTAGATCACGTCTCTTACCTATTTTCCCACGAAAACGCTTTACTTTTCCTTTAACTATTAATGTATTTATTGCTTCTACTTTAACGTTAAACAGGTTTTCAATAGCATTTTTTATTTGTTTTTTTGTACTACTAATTGCAACTTCAAAAGCTATTATTCCGTTTTCTGATGCCATTGTTGCTTTTTCAGTAATAATTGGTCTCCTTATAATATCGTAGGATTCAGTTGCGGCTATATCTTTCATGATAATCTTTCCTCCAAAGCTTCAACTGCAGATTTTGTTAATACCAATGTATCTCTTCTTAATACATCATAAACATTTATACCATTTACAGACAAAAAATCTAACATCGGTATATTTTTACTGGCATTAAAGAAATTTAAGCTCTTCGGGTTGTCTTCTCTACCAATTATAAGAACTCTACCCCACTTCAATTTTTTTAGTTTTTTGGAGAAATCACTTGTTTTTTGGTTTTCAAGTTCAGCTTTGTTTAATATTACTAAGCTACCATTAGCAAACTTGGATGAAATAGCATGTTTAAGACCAAGCCTTCTTAGTTTTTTTGTAAGAGAAAAGGCATGACTTCTTGGGGTAGGTCCTTTATAAACACCACCTTTTCTAAAAATTGGAGCTCTTCTTGAACCGTGTCTACCGCTGCCTGAACCTTTTTGACGAACAATTTTTCTTGTAGAATACGATACTTCAGATCTAGTTAAAACAGAATGTGTCCCTTGCTGACGCTTGGCCAACTGCCATCTTACAATTTTATTTAGTATATCTGGACGAGGTTCAAGGCCAAAAAGCGAATTACTCAATTCGATTGTGCCAGATTTCTTGTTATCAATATCTACAACATCAATTTTCATTATTTAGACTCCGGGTCCTTTTGTTTGTCAGTAGAAACGTCTTTAATTGACGACTCAACAATATCATCATTGGCGTTATCAGATTTATCTGAAACATCTTCATCAGATGGTTTACTAATAGCTTTATGTTCTGATGAGGTAGGATATGTAATATTATCAGGGAGTTTTTTCTTTACTGCATCCTTTAGAGTTACCCAGCCTCCCTTAGCACCAGGAACTGCACCCTTGATCATTATTAGACCTCTTTCAGGGTCTGTTTTTACAACTCTTAAATTTTGAATTGTTACATTACAATCCCCCATATGGCCGGCCATTTTTTTTCCCTTGAAAACACGTCCAGGGTCTTGGCATTGCCCAGTTGATCCGTGTGATCTGTGAGAAATAGAAACACCGTGAGATGCTCTTAATCCAGAAAAATTATGCCTTTTCATTGCACCCGCAAAGCCTTTTCCAATGGATAAGCCAGAAACGTCAACATATTGACCTTCAACATAGTGAGAAACACTAATTTCTTTTCCTACATCTATTAGGTTGTCAGAAGAAACTCGAAACTCTTTAAGTTTTCTCTTTGGTTCAACTTTAGCTACCGAAAATTGTCCTCTTAAAGATTTACTACAATTTTTTGCTTTTACTGAACCTGAACCCAGTTTTAAAGCAAAGTATCCATCCTTATCTTTAGTCTTTTGAGCAACTACTTGAACTTTCTCTAATCTTAAAACTGTAACAGGTATTTGCTGACCATCGTCACTAAATATCCTAGTCATACCCATTTTTTTTGCAATTATACCAGACCGCATTTTTATATCCTAAAGTTTAATCTCAACGTCTACTCCAGCTGCAAGATCTAATTTCATTAGAGCATCAACTGTTTGAGGAGTCGGATCCACTATATCCAATAATCGCTTGTGAGTTCTAATTTCAAATTGCTCTCTGCTTTTTTTATCAACGTGTGGCCCTCTGAGAACTGTAAATTTTTCTATTTTATTAGGTAAAGGAATTGGCCCCCTAACTTGTGCTCCAGTTCTTTTTGCAGTAGACACAATTTCAGCAGTGCTTACATCTAAGACTCTATAGTCAAAAGCCTGTAATCTAATTCTTATATTTTGACTTTGCATTTACCAATCACCTAATAGTACATTAAATTTTATTTGCTATAAAATTATTCCAAAATCTTCGAAACAACTCCAGCGCCAACTGTTCTTCCACCTTCTCTTATTGCAAAACGTAATTTCTCTTCCATTGCAATAGGAGCAATTAAATCAACAGTAAATTTTAGATTATCCCCAGGCATAACCATTTCTGTACCCGAAGGAAGCTGCACTGTACCAGTAACGTCAGTTGTCCTAAAGTAAAATTGCGGTCTATAATTACCAAAAAAAGGTGTGTGCCTACCACCTTCTTCTTTCGTTAAAATATACGCTTCTGCTTCAAATTTTGTGTGTGGTTTGACTGAACCAGGCTTGACTAAACATTGCCCCCTTTCAACCCCATCTCTCTCTACACCTCTCAATAAGGCTCCAATATTATCACCGGCTTCTCCTCTATCAAGAAGCTTTCTAAACATTTCAACACCAGTACATGTCGATTTGGATGTATCTCTTATTCCAATTATCTCAATTTCATCACCTACATTTATCACGCCACGCTCAACTCTACCAGTAACCACAGTTCCTCTTCCAGAAATTGAAAAAACATCTTCAATTGGCATTAGGAATGGTTGATCAATAGGCCTATCAGGTGTAGGTATTGCATCATCAACAGCAGCCATCAATTCAGTTATCTTGTTTGCACCAATCTCTGCGTCCCTATCTTCAAGAGCGGCCAATGCTGATCCAGATACAATAGGTATATCGTCCCCAGGAAATTCATATTTTGAAAGTAACTCCCTAACTTCCATTTCAACTAATTCTAATAATTCAGAATCATCTACCTGATCCACCTTATTCAAAAAAACGACTAGAGCGGGTACGCCTACTTGACGTGCTAACAAAATATGTTCACGTGTTTGTGGCATAGGACCATCAGCTGCGTTAACCACAAGAATTGCACCATCCATTTGTGCAGCTCCAGTAATCATATTTTTTACGTAATCGGCATGACCTGGGCAATCTACATGTGCATAATGCCTTTTTTCAGTTTCGTACTCTACGTGTGCGGTAGAAATAGTAATACCTCTTGCTTTTTCTTCAGGTGCACCATCTATCTCATCATAAGCTTTAAAGTCTCCATAATGCTTAGTTATAGCGGCAGTAAGGGTTGTTTTACCATGATCTACGTGACCAATAGTTCCAACATTTACGTGTGGTTTATTACGCTCAAATTTTTCTTTTGCCATTTTAGGTCTCCATTAAAAAAAAGTTAAAAATTGAAAAGTTTTTTATGCATACTTTGCTTGAATTTCCTCTGAAATGTTTGAAGGAACAGTCTCATAGTGATCAAAAATCATTGTAAATTGAGCTCGGCCAGAAGACATTGATCTAAGATTATTTATGTAACCAAACATGTTAGCAAGAGGAACAAAAGCATTTACAACGATAGCATTACCTCTTGTCTCTTGGCCAGTAACCATTCCCCTTCTTGAAGTGAGATCTCCAATAATACTTCCCGTATAATCTTCTGGAGTAACAACTTCAACTTTCATAACTGGCTCTAATAATTTTGCACCAGCTTTTTTCAAACCATCTCTTAAAGCTGCTCTTCCTGCTATCTCAAAAGCTAAAACACTTGAATCTACGTCATGATAAGCTCCATCTATGAGAGAAACTTTAAAATCAATTACTGGAAATCCTGCAAGGGGCCCGCTATCCATTACAGATTGGATACCTTTTTCCACACCTGGTATATATTCTTTAGGTATAACACCACCAACTATTTTACTTTCAAAGTTGTAACCCTCACCTGGTTCAGTAGGTGTTATAACCATTTTCACTCTGGCAAATTGTCCTGCACCCCCCGACTGTTTTTTGTGCGTATAGTCAACTTCTGCTTCTACCGAAATTGTCTCTCTATATGCAACCTGTGGTGCTCCTATATTTGCTTCAACTTTAAATTCTCTTTTTAACCTATCAACTAAAATATCAAGATGTAATTCTCCCATACCCTTCATAATAGTTTGTCCAGATTCTATGTCAGTTTCAATTCTAAATGATGGATCTTCAGCCGCAAGTCTCTGAAGACCAGCAGACATCTTTTCCTGGTCATTTTTTGTCTTTGGTTCAATTGCTATCTCAATTACAGGATCAGGAAAAGTCATAGTTTCCAATACTACTGGCGATCCTGTATCACAAATAGTATCACCAGTGGTTGTATCTTTCAGACCTGCAAGAGCAATTATATCACCAGCAAAAGCTTCTTCAATTTCTTCTCTATTTATAGAATGCATCATCATCATCCTACCAATTCTCTCTTTTTTTCCCTTTGTAGAATTAAGAAAACTGTCTCCCTTTTTTACAACACCAGAATAAATTCTAAGAAAAGTAAGTGAACCTACAAATGGATCATTCATAATTTTAAATGCCAAACCCGAGAATGGTTGTGCATCATCTGCTGATCTTTCAATATTTCGTTCTTCATTAACATCACCAGGTTTAAAACCTAGATACGCAGGAACATCAAGAGGTGACGGTAAATAATCAATAACAGCATTTAAAAGAGGTTGTACACCTTTATTTTTGAATGCTGAACCACACAAAACTGGAACAAATGTCATATTGAGAGTTCCTTGCCTTATAAGTTTTCTTATTTCTTCTACTGTTGGTTCTTTTCCATCAAGATAGGACTCCATAATCTCATCATCCATTTCAACAGCAATCTCAATCATTTCTGATCGCATTTTTTGAGCAGTCTCTAAAAGATCATTTCTTATATCTTTCTTTTTCCAGGTTGCCCCTAGGTCTTCACCTTGCCAAATCCACTCCTCCATAGTAATTAGATCAATCATGCCTTCGAAAGCATTTTCAGAACCTATAGGCAATTGGATAGGACACGGTTTTGCACCAGTCCTATCCATAATCATCTCAACACAATTGCTAAAACTGGCACCAATTTTATCCATCTTGTTTACAAAAACTATTCTCGGGACTTTATACCTATCAGCTTGTCGCCATACTGTTTCCGTTTGAGGTTCTACTCCTGCATTAGCATCAAGAACACATACTGCACCGTCTAACACTGCTAAAGAACGTTCAACTTCAATAGTAAAGTCAACGTGACCTGGGGTGTCAATAATATTAAATCTATGCTTAGGGCTCTCTGCAACCTGTCCGTTTTCAGTTCGCTCCCAAAATGTTGTGGTTGCAGCGGAAGTTATGGTGATCCCTCGCTCTTGTTCTTGCTCCATCCAATCCATAGTTGCAGCACCATCATGGACTTCCCCTATCTTGTGGGATTTACCTGTATAGTAAAGAATTCTTTCAGTACACGTTGTTTTTCCGGCATCAATATGAGCCATAATTCCAAAGTTTCTATATAAATCAAGTGTATAATCTCTGGCCATATTTTAAATCCTTAATTACTACCCAACTAAACTAATCACCATCGATAATGACTAAAAGCTTTATTAGCTTCTGCCATTTTGTGAGTATCTTCACGCTTTTTTACTGCAGTACCTCTTGAAGATACGGCATCAATTATTTCAGATGCTAATCTTTCTTCCATAGTATTTTCATTTCTATCCCTAGAAGCCTTAATTAACCACCTTATTGCTAACGCTTGTCTTCGTTCCGGTCTCACTTCAACAGGAACTTGGTAAGTAGCACCTCCTACTCTTCTAGATCTAACTTCGATTGAAGGCTTAATATTTTCAAGAGCTTCATGAAATAATTCCACAGAAGATTTTTTTAGTTTATTTTCAACTCTTTCAAGAGCTCCATAAACAATGCTTTCAGCAATTGACTTCTTACCATGAAACATTAGGCTATTCATAAATTTGGTTAGTACCACGTCACCAAATTTAGCGTCTGGTAAAACTAATCTTTTCTCTGCACTATGACGTCTTGACATTTAATTTCCTTCTACTTTGGCCTTTTGGAACCATACTTTGAACGACGCTGTCTTCTGTCTTTAACGCCTTGTGTGTCTAAAACACCTCTTAGTATATGATAACGAACTCCAGGAAGATCTTTAACTCTACCACCACGAATTAAAACAACAGAGTGCTCTTGTAGATTATGTGATTCACCTGGAATATAAGAAATAACCTCATAACCGTTTGTTAGTCGTACTTTTGCAACTTTTCGCATAGCTGAATTTGGCTTCTTTGGAGTAGTAGTATATACTCTTGTACAAACACCTCTTTTTTGAGGACAAGACTGCATATGCATAGATTTTTGTCTTACAACTCTAGGCTTCCTAGGCTTTCTAATTAATTGTTGAATAGTCGGCATTTATTCCTACTCCAAAAAAAAGGACTTATTCCAATTATTAAATGACCACAACCCAGTAATTATTAAACTGGAAAATACAGAGGATCTGAACATGCCGGATCGTATGCCAATAGTTAAAATAATAAAACCTAAAAGAAGGTGATGGCGTTAAATATTCTGGGTTTTATAAAATGTCAACAGTAATGAAACAAATATTCTTTAAAAAATTAATTTTTTTTTAAAAAAAGGGGAATTAACCACTCTAACTGTTAAAAAATTTAATAATTTAAACAAATTATACTTTGATGTATTACTTTATCCCCACAAATAATGAATTTAAAAAAGTTAGTTTTCTCTTATTCCTTCAACACCATTTTTTTCTTCTTTCGTTTCACTTGAAACAAGTACATTTTCATCTTTCTTTTTCTGTTCTAAGATAGCTGCATCTCTTTGTGTTGCAATTTTTTTAATATCCCTGGCTGCTCCTCCTGTACCAGCTGGAATTAATCTGCCAACTATAACATTTTCTTTGAGTCCAATAAGTTTATCTCTTTTACCTTGTGTAGAAGCCTCTGTTAAAACTCTTGTGGTTTCTTGAAATGAAGCTGCAGAAATGAAACTTCTAGTTTGAAGACTAGCCTTGGTTATTCCTAAAAGGACAGGAGCTCCTTTAGCTGGTTCATACCCTTTTTCAATTGCTTTTTTGTTAATTTCTTCAAACTCTACACGATCAACTTGTTCACCTTTCAACAAAATAGTCTGGCCACTGTCAGAAATTTCCCATTTCTGCAACATTTGACGAACTATAACCTCTATGTGCTTATCATTAATTTTCACACCTTGTAATCTATATACATCTTGAACTTCTGAGATCATATAATTCGCGAGAGCTTCCACCCCAAGAATTGATAAAATGTCATGTGGTGCTGGATTTCCATCTACTAAATTCTCTCCCTTTCTAATAAAATCTCCCTCATTTACAGGTATGTGCTTACCTTTTGGAACAAGATACTCAATTGGCTCACCCTCACCTTCTGGTGGTTCAATAGTGAGCCTTAGTTTATTTTTGTAATCTTTCCCAAATCTTACATATCCATCTATTTGAGCTATAATTGCGTGGTCTTTAGGACGTCTTGCTTCAAAAAGCTCTGCTACTCTTGGTAATCCACCAGTTATGTCTTTTGTTTTTGCTCCTTCTCTAGGTATTCTAGCAATGACGTCACCCGCACTTACTATGTCACCATCTTCTACAGATAAAATTGCTTCAACAGACATAGCATGTCTTTCAGGGTTCCCATTTTCTCTTTTAACTGGTTCTCCGCTATTTTGGTCAGCAACAATTATTTCTGGCTTCAATTCATTTCCCTTTGGAGCTGATCTCCAATCTGACACTATTCTTTGCGCTATACCAGTAGCATCATCAGTTTCTTCCCTAAGTGATAAACCTGCTGTTAAATCAATAAATTTAGCTACACCGTTATTCTCTGCTATGATAGGTAATGTATAGGGATCCCATTCAAATAATTTTTGACCAGATTTAATTTTATCACCTTCATTTACATATATTTTCGAACCAAATGAAACTTTATGAGAAGAAATTTGGTTACCTTTGTCATCTTCAATCAATATTTCCATATTTCTACCCATTACAATATTTTCCTTCGAAGAATTTTGTATAAGATTAGCATTCAATAATTTTATTTTTCCTGAATGACTAGATTCAATGAATGATTGTGATCCTCCTTGGGCAATACCTCCAATGTGAAAAGTTCTCATTGTCAATTGAGTTCCGGGCTCTCCAATTGATTGAGCTGCAATAATTCCTACTGCTTCACCAGGGTTTACTCTTGTTCCCCTCGCCAAATCTCTTCCATAACATTGAGCACAAATACCATCTTCAGCTTCACACGTTAAAGCAGATCTAATTTTTACAGTCTGAATGTTTAAGCTATCAACAAAATCTGACATCCTTTCGTCTATCATTACTCCTTTTTTAAGTACTACTGATTGATCTATTGGTGATAATATATCTTCAGCAGCAACTCTACCCAAAATTCTTTCTGACAATGATGCAACTACTTCACCATCATTAATTACAGCTGAAACCTTAATAAAATTTTCAGTACCACAATCCTCTTCTCTTATTATACAATCTTGAGCAACATCAACTAACCTTCTAGTCAAGTAACCAGAATTTGCTGTCTTTAATGCGGTATCAGCTAATCCTTTTCTGGCGCCATGAGTAGAGTTGAAGTACTCTAAAACTGTCAAACCCTCTTTAAAATTCGATATTATGGGTGTTTCAATAATCTCGCCTGAAGGCTTTGCCATAAGACCACGCATACCACCTAATTGTTTCATTTGAGCAGGGGAACCTCTAGCTCCTGAATGAGACATCATATAAACAGAATTTAACTCTTTATCTTCGCTTAATTGGTCTGGTTGAACTGCAGATATTTCTTTCATCATTGCATCTGCTACAGAATCAGAACATATAGACCATGCATCTACTACTTTATTATATTTTTCACCTTGAGTAATAAGTCCGTCCATATACTGTCGCTCAAATTCTTTAACTTGATCTCTTGTATCCTCGACTAAGGACCATTTTTTCTCTGGAATAACTATATCATCTTTACCAAAAGAGATTCCTGCCTTAAATGCTTCCTTAAATCCCAACTGCATAATTTGATCACAAAATATAACAGATTCTTTTTGACCGCAGTGTCTGTAAACTGTATCTATTACTTCTCCTACTTCTTTTTTTCTAAGTAATCTATTAACAATTTCAAAGGGAGCTTTATGATTTTTTGGAAGCAAACTCCCAATTCTTAACCTGCCAGGAGTAGTGTTGAATCTTTTATAAACAGTTAAACCTTGCTCATCAATTTGAGGCATTCTAGCTATTATTTTTGTGTGTAGTTCTACAATACCCTGTTCTAATGCATGTTCTACTTCTTCAATACTCGCAAAGGATTTACCCTCTCCTACTAATCCTTTTCTTTCAAGTGACAAGTAGTAAAGGCCTAGTACCATATCTTGTGAAGGAACAATTATTGGCTTTCCATTGGCTGGAGACAGCACATTATTTGTCGACATCATTAGCACTCGAGCTTCTAGTTGAGCCTCAAGACTTAAAGGGATATGAACTGCCATTTGATCGCCGTCAAAATCTGCATTAAATGCAGAACACACAAGTGGATGAAGTTGTATGGCCTTACCCTCCACTAATATAGGTTCAAATGCTTGTATACCTAATCTATGAAGAGTTGGTGCTCTATTTAAAAGCACAGGATGTTCTCTTATAACCTCTTCCAGTATATCCCAAACTTCTGGTCTTTCCTTCTCAACTAATTTTTTTGCTTGTTTTACGGTAGATGAAAGCCCTTTTGCTTCTAATCTAGAATAAATAAAAGGCTTAAATAATTCTAATGCCATTTTTTTTGGTAGACCACATTGATGAAGTTTTAATTCTGGACCGGTAACGATAACTGATCTTCCAGAAAAATCTACTCTCTTACCTAGCAAATTTTGTCTAAATCTTCCCTGTTTGCCTTTTAACATATCAGAAAGAGATTTAAGTGGACGCTTATTACCTCCGGTTATTACTCTTCCCCTCCTACCATTATCGAATAGAGCGTCAACTGATTCTTGCAACATTCTTTTTTCGTTACGTATTATAATATCAGGAGCCCTTAGCTCAATTAATCTTTTAAGACGATTGTTCCTATTTATTACTCTTCTATATAAATCGTTTAAATCAGAAGTAGCAAAACGACCACCATCTAGTGGAACTAACGGACGTAGCTCTGGTGGTATTACAGGTACAACTGTAAGTATCATCCATTCTGGTCGATTTCCACCTTCAATAAAATTTTCAACTAATTTAAGTCTCTTAATTATTTTTTTTGGCTTCAGTTCTCCAGTAGCTTCTGCTAATTCTTCTCTAAGTTTTTCTGCTTCAGACTCCAAATCAACTGAAGACAACATCTCTCTTATTGCTTCAGCTCCTATTCCTGCGGTAAAAGAGTCACTTCCATACTGATCCTGGAAATCAAGAAATTCTTCTTCTGTAAGAAGTTGACCGTTTTTAAGTTCTGTAAGTCCAGGTTCAATAACAATATATTGTTCAAAATAAAGCACCCTTTCTAAGTCTCTTAAAGTCATATCTAGCATAAGACCTATTCTTGATGGCAAGGACTTCAGAAACCATATATGTGCAACAGGAGAAGCTAAGTCTATATGACCCATTCTCTCTCTTCTTACTTTTTGAAGAGTAACTTCAACCCCACATTTCTCACAAGTCACTCCTCTATATTTCATTCTTTTGTATTTACCACATAAACACTCATAATCTTTTATAGGTCCAAAAATTCTGGCACAAAACAAACCATCCCTTTCAGGTTTAAATGTTCTATAATTAATTGTTTCTGGTTTCCGGATTTCTCCAAATGACCAACTTACAATTTTTTCAGGTGATGCAAGAGAAATCTTAATTTCTTCAAATGACCTTGCACGTGTATTTGAATTAAAAGGGTTTGTTATTTCTTTGTTCATAAAATAATCCTAATAAAAAATTAATCCAAGATATTAAAAATAAAAATTTGTTAGTCTAAATCCCTATCTAGAAGGTCTACACTTAGACCAAGTGAACGTATTTCCTTTACAAGAACATTGAAAGATTCCGGAACACCTGCTTCAAAATCGTCATCTCCTTTAACAATGCTCTCATAAACTTTTGTTCGTCCTGCAACATCATCAGATTTTACAGTAAGCATTTCTTGAAGAGTATATGCCGCTCCATATGCTTCAAGTGCCCAAACTTCCATTTCGCCAAATCTCTGACCACCAAATTGAGCTTTCCCACCGAGAGGTTGCTGAGTTACTAAACTATAAGGGCCTGTGGATCTTGCGTGTATTTTTTCATCAACTAAGTGATGTAGTTTTAAAATATACTTCATACCTATAGTAACAGGTCTTGCAAATTGTTCCCCAGTTCTTCCATCATAAACTATTGATTGACCAGAATCATCTAATCCTGCCCTAATTAATGCATCATTTACATTAACTTCTTTTGCACCATCAAATACGGGTGTAGCAATAGGAATACCGTTTACAACATTTTGAGCTGCTTCAATAATTTTTTCTTCACTCATTTTTGTAAAATTATTCTCAAAAAATTCATCACCATATGCTTGTTTTACCGATTTAATAACTTCTTCTGAGTTTTTAGATCTTTTATACTCATCAAGAGCTTTTCCTATAGTTTTACCCAAATTATGAGAAGCCCAACCCATATGAGTTTCTAAAATTTGACCAACATTCATTCTACTTGGAACACCTAGAGGATTTAAAACTACATCAACAGTAGTCCCGTCTTTTAAAAATGGCATATCTTCAATTGGAACAACTCGTGAAATAACACCTTTATTTCCATGACGACCTGCCATTTTATCACCTGGCTGTAATTTACGTTTCACAGCTACAAAAACTTTGACCATTTTCATAACACCAGGAAGTAAGTCATCGCCTCTTCTTACCTTTTCCACTTTGTCATTAAACCTACTTTCAAGTGTTTTCTTCTGTACATCGAATTGATTTTTTAAAGCCTCTATTTGGGTAATTCTTTTATCATCATCAATTATTAGTTGCCACCATTGTCCCTTTGATAATCTGTTTAATAATGACTTATCAGCTGTTTTAATTTTACCAAATTCGCTTGGTGCTTTGATAACTTCTTGATCTAGTAAAAGATTCTCTAGTCTTGCATAAATATTTCTTTCAAGAATAGCTAGCTCATCATCTCTATCTCTACTTAATCTCTCTATTTCTTCTCTCTCAATTTGAATAGCTCTTTCATCTTTTTCAATACCATGTCTATTAAAAACTCTCACTTCTACTACTGTCCCACTATCACCTGGGCTCATTCTAAGGGAAGTATCCCTTACGTCAGAAGCTTTTTCACCAAAGATTGCCCGTAACAATTTTTCCTCCGGTGTCATCGGACTTTCTCCCTTAGGAGTTATTTTACCAACTAAAATATCATTAGGTCCCACTTCAGCTCCAATATATACTATACCAGCTTCGTCAAGATTTCTAAGTGCTTCCTCCCCAACATTTGGGATATCTCTAGTTATTTCTTCTGGACCGAGTTTGGTATCTCTTGCTGAGATCTCGTACTCTTCAATATGAATTGACGTAAAAACATCATCCCTAACAATTCTTTCAGAAATTAAAATACTATCCTCATAATTGTAACCATTCCAAGGCATGAAAGCTACAAGAACATTTTTACCGAGTGCTAGCTCTCCCATATCTGTACAAGGCCCATCAGCTATCACTTCTCCTCTGGCTACTATATCACCAACCTTTACAAGAGGTTTTTGATTAATACAGGTATTCTGATTTGATCGCTGAAATTTTCTCAACCTGTAAATATCAACACCAGGGTCACCATCTACTAGTTTATCGGTTACCCGAATAACTATTCGCATAGCGTCTATTTGATCAATAATACCTGCTCTCTTAGCCATTATCGATGCTCCAGAATCTCTAGCTACAATACTTTCCATTCCAGTGCCAACAAAAGGCGCTTCAGCCTTAAGCAAAGGGACTGCTTGTCTTTGCATGTTTGATCCCATTAAAGCTCTATTGGCATCATCGTTTTCCAAAAAAGGGATCAATGAAGCAGCAACAGACACAAGTTGTTTAGGACTTACGTCTATCAACTCAACAGATTCGGCAGGATTCAGCATATACTCACCTGATTTTCTTGTAGAAACTAAGTCATTAATAAATTTACCTTTTTCATCAAGTTTTGCGTTAGCTTGTGCAATAGTATATTTCATTTCTTCAGTTGCCGACATGTAAATGACTTCATCTGTAACTTTTGCATCTTTCACTCGTCTATATGGTGTTTCAATAAAACCATACTTATTTACTCTAGCAAATGATGCCAAAGAATTAATCAATCCAATATTTGGACCTTCTGGTGTTTCAATAGGGCATACCCTACCATAATGAGTTGGATGAACGTCTCTTACTTCAAAACCTGCTCTATCACGAGTTAATCCCCCGGGTCCAAGAGCTGATAATCTTCTCTTGTGAGTTACCTCAGAAAGAGGATTAGTTTGATCCATAAATTGTGAAAGCTGGCTGGAACCATAGAATTCTCTTACTGCAGCTGCTACAGGCTTAGCATTTATTAAATCTTGAGGCATTACTGTATCAATTTCAACAGAAGTCATCCTTTCTCTAATAGCTCTTTCCATTCGAAGCAATCCCAGTCTATACTGATTCTCCATCAACTCACCAACTGACCTAACTCTTCTATTTCCTAAGTGATCGATATCATCAATTTCACCTCTGCCATCTCTCAAATCAACCAGCGCTTTAATAACACCTACAATATCTTCTTTTCTTAATGTCCTTTGAGTATCCTCTGTATTAACGTCTAAGCGCATGTTTAATTTTACTCGGCCAACAGCTGACAAATCATACCTTTCAGGGTCAAAAAATAAGGTATCACATAAATTTATGGCTGCATCTAAGGTTGGAGGTTCACCTGGTCTCATCACACGGTAAATATCAACAAGTGCCATTTCATAATTAAAATTCTTATCAGCCGCCATAGTATTTCTAATATATGGGCCAATATTTACATTATCTATATCAAGTGTTGGTATAGAAACTACACCATTATTGACAAGATTAAAGAGTGATCCACCAGTGACATTACCAGTTTTTTCATCAACTTCCCATGTAAGTTCGTCACCTGCTTCAATCCAGATTTCACCAGTTTCTTCATTGATTATATCAACAGAAACATACCTACCAATTAAATTTTCAAATGGAACCAATATATTAATCGAGCTTTTTTGGTCTAAAAGTTTCTTTACCAATCTTGGTGTGACTTTTTTATCCGCGGGAGCAATTATTTCACCAGAATCAGCGTCAATAATATCAAAGCTTGGTTTTATTCCCCTTAGACGCTCAGGAAAAAAAGGACAACTCCAATTATTATCCTTAGATTTTATATATGTGACAGTGTTATAATATGCTTTACATATGTCTTCTTGGGTCATGCCCAATGAATACAAAATAGTAGATACTGGCAATTTTCTTCTTCTATCAATTCTAACATAGACTAAATCTTTTGCATCAAATTCAAAATCGAGCCAAGATCCTCTATAGGGAATTATTCTACAAGTAAATAAAATTTTACCTGAAGAATGTGTTTTTCCTCGATCGTTATCAAAAAACACACCGGGAGATCTATGCATTTGAGAAACAACAACCCTTTCAGTACCATTAAAAACAAAAGTTCCATTTGGTGTCATCAATGGAATGTCTCCCATATATACATCTTGTTCCTTTATTCCTTTTACTGACTTAGATCCAGTTACTTCATCAATATCAAAAACAACAAGCCTTAGTTTAACTTTTAATGGAGCACTAAAAGTCATGTCTCTTTGCTGACATTCCTCGACATCATACTTAGGTTTTTCTAATTCATAACTTACATACTCTAATACTGCTGTGTCATTAAAATCTTTGATGGGAAAAACGGATTGAAATACACCTTGTATTCCTTCGCTATCTAATGGAACATCAGAGTCACCTGATTTAAGAAAAATGTCGTATGATGACCTTTGCACTTCAATAAGATTAGGCATTTCTGCAACTTCGCGTATTTTACCATAAGATTTTCTTACTCGCTTTTGATTGTTATGAGCGTTGGTCATTTTCACCTCTAATTTAAAATGCCGTAGTTATTATTTATTTATTTAAAAACCTAATTTTTAACTTAAAAATCTTAATCTATAAATTTAAAAATAATTAAATTTACAAAGTATTGGTACCTTCAAGAAGGCACCAATTAAGATTATGAGTATGGAAATTATTTCAATTCTACCTCAGCACCAGCTTCTTCTAATTGAGCCTTGATTTTTTCTGCCTCATCTTTAGAAACACCCTCTTTAACAGTCTTCCCACCAGCCTCAACTAAATCCTTTGCCTCTTTTAAACCTAAGCCTGTGATAGTTCGAACTTCTTTAATTACATTAATTTTTTTATCACCAGCTGCCTTAAGGATAATATCAAACTCAGATTTTTCTTCTGCGGCGCCTCCAGAATCTCCAGCACCTCCTGCAGGACCAGCAACCATAACTGCACCTCCTGATGCAGCTTCAATTCCATATTCATCTTTCAAGATATTTTTTAATTCTACAGCTTCCAATAGTGTTAGACCAACAATTTCTTCAGCTAATTTTTTTACATCTGCCATAATTTACCATCCATTCGATTTAATTAAGTTATTTTAAGTTTACAAAGTCAAAATTTTTTATTCAAAAGTTATGCTGCCTTGTGTTCTTCTAATGCAACAGTTATTCCGGCAATATTATTGCCTGGAGTACTAACTAATTGAGATAATATAGATCCTGAAGAAACAACCATTCCAGTAATTTCCGATATAAGTTCTTCTCTAGATGGAAGCTTAGATAAATTAATAATACCTTTTAAATCTAAGATTTCTTCTCCTAATGAACCACCAATTAGTTTTAAATTTTCGTTAGTTTCTGAGAATTTAACTGAAATTTTTGCTGCTCCAACCGGATCTTCAGAAAAGAGTAAAATTGTTTGACCATTCAAAAATTCAGAAAGTTTTGCATTTGCTTTACCTTCAAGTGCAATCTTTGATAACCTATTTTTAGCTACTCTTACACCACAATTAGACTCTCTCATCAAATTTCTTAATTCGGAAATTTCAGCAACTGTTAAACCACTATAGTGCGCGACTAAAACAACACCAGAATTTGAAAAAATATGACTTAATTCTTCGACTACTTTTTCTTTTTGTTTTCTATTCAAACTCCTACTCCAAATTAAAGGCAAAGCCTTGGTTTTATTAAAGTTAATATATGATTAACTCAGTTAATTGTCCGGGTTCCCTTTAATTAAGATTATTTAATTCAAATAACCTATATCTTAGTTACCAATCTAAAGTAGGACTTAATCTTATTAAAAGAGCCCACTATCTCGGACGGTTTCGCTTAGTATCTACTAAGCTATTCCCTAAGGAAACTTTATTTATGTAGAATTATCAATTGTCATAGATTTACCCATAGTTGATGACATAGAAATTTTCTTTATAAAAACACCTTTAGCACCGGTTGGCTTAGATTTTTTAAGTTCAGACATAAAAGCATTATAATTTTCAACTAACTTTTTTTTGTCAAAAGATGCTTTTCCAATACCAACTTGAACTACACCTGCTTTCTCAGCCTTAAATTGAACTTCACCATTTTTTGCTGCAGAAACTGCAGCAGTCACGTCAGGGGTGACTGTACCAACCTTTGGATTTGGCATTAAATTTCTGGGTCCTAAAACCTTTCCTAAACGACCTACAATAGGCATCATATCAGGAGTAGCTATACATCTATCAAATTCGATATTACCTTTTAAAACAGTTTCCATTAGTTCTTCGGCTCCTACTATATCCGCCCCTGCTTTTGTCGCTTCTGATGCTTTATCACCCTTTGCAAAAACTGCAACTCTTATAGATTTACCAGTACCATGAGGTAAAGCACAAACACCCCTAACTATTTGATCAGCATGTCTTGGGTCAATACCCAAATTAATAGCAACATCAATGGTTTCATCAAATTTGGCTGAAGCTCCTGACTTTATAAGTTCAATTGCATCTTCTGCATTGAGGTTTCTTTTGTTTAGAAAAAGTTTATCTTGAGCTTGTCTTTTTTTTGTAATCTTTGGCAATTTTCAATCCTTTACTTCTATTCCCATTGATCGAGCTGAACCCATTATTATTTTCATTGCCCCTTCTACATTATTAGCATTTAGATCTTTCATTTTAGCTTGAGCAATTTCTTCTATTTTTTTGGAAGTAATTTGAGCTACTGTTTCCTTACCAGCAGTTTGCGAACCTGATTTGATATTAGTTGCTTTCTTTAAAAAGAAAGAAGCTGGCGGAGTTTTTATCTCCATAGAAAAAGATTTGTCAACATAATAAGTTATAATGGTCGGACAAGGAGCACCAGCTTCTAAATCCTGAGTTTTAGCATTAAAAGCTTTGCAAAACTCCATAATATTGAGACCGCGCTGTCCAAGAGCAGGCCCAACTGGTGGTGAAGGATTTGCTTTTCCGGCGGGAATCTGTAGTTTAAGTTCACCTGCTACTTTCTTTGCCATTTAATTCTTACCTTTCATAACATTAGTTGATGTAACTACTGATATTTTTTATTAAAATTCAAGTTTGTTTTTGTACTTGACCATATTCTAATTCTACTGGAGTTGCCCTACCAAATATTGAAACTGAAACTTTTAGCCTATTATTAATTTCATCAACTTCTTCTACAAGTCCAGAGAATCCTTCAAATGGACCATCTATGACATTCACTTGTTCACCAACCTCATAAGAGACAAGAGCTCTTGGTTTATCTGCACCTTCTTCTACTTGATTAATTATTCTAGCAACATCAGAATCAGGTAAAGGCATTGGTTTACCCTTTTGTCCTAGAAAACCAGTGACTCTATTAGTTTCTTTTATTAGGTGGTAACTTTTATCAGTCATTTTCATTCTAATAAGAACATATCCAGGCATAAAGCGTCTTTCCGATTGAACTTTCTTACCTCTTCTAACTTCAAGAACTTCTTCAGTAGGAACTAGCACTTCTTCAATTTCGTCTTGTAGAGAATTTTGAACAACAGCTTCTTTGATTGTTTCTGCAACACGCTTTTCAAAATTAGAAAGTACACTAACTGAATACCATCTCATAGACATAAAAGTTCCCTCACAAAAAAAATCAAATCACACATAGTCTAATTATTAACTACAAGCTAAATTACAGTTTGGCATGTTCGAATCGATTTATAAGGAAGGCTATACAACTGCTGGTTTATTAAATCAAGAGGATAACTTCAAAATAATATCTAATATATTACTTGTAATAGTATCAATTATAAAGAAAAACAGTGCAACTAGTGCTGACATTATAAAAACCATAATAGTAGTAGTCATTGTCTCTTTCCTTGTGGGCCAGACAATCTTTGAAACTTCATTCCTTACTTGTTGAACATACTTGAATGGATTTATCATTATTTCCTCTAAAATTTAGTATTGAAACTCTATTTGTTTTGTTGGCAGGGGCTGAGGGACTCGAACCCACGACCCTCGGTTTTGGAGACCGATGCTCTACCAGCTGAGCTAAACCCCTATTAAACAAGATTAATAAAGATTTTAATTTAAATTTGCAAGTTTTAGAAAATGTAAATATAAAATATCAAATAATAATAATAAATTAACAATATTAATAATTTAGAAATATTAAAAGTCACAGAAATGTAAATTTACTAAATTGCTTTAGATTTAATGAAAAAAATTCTTATTACATCAGCTCTGCCGTATATAAACGGGATAAAACACTTAGGTAATCTAATTGGAAGTCAGTTACCTGCAGATGTTTATGCAAGATATATGCGAGCAAAAGGTAATAAGGTACTTTTTATTTGTGCAACAGACGAACATGGCACTCCAGCCGAGCTTGCAGCGATTGATAAAAAAGAAACAGTTGAAAATTTTTGTGAAAATATGTGGAATACTCAGAAAAAAATTGCTGATGGTTTTTTTATTTCTTTTGATTACTTCGGCCGTTCATCAAGTAAACAAAATCATGAACTCACCCAACACTTTGCATCGAAATTATGGGAAAATGGTTATCTAGAAGAAGTAAATGAAAAACAGTTTTTTTCCATTGAGGATAACAGATACCTACCAGATCGATATATTACAGGAACTTGCCCATCATGTGGGTATGAAAAAGCTAGAGGGGATCAATGTGAAAATTGTACAAAGCAGCTTCAACCTACAGACCTTATTGATCCTTCATCTACAATATCAGGCTCTAAGAAATTAGAAATTAGGCAAACAAAACATCTATATCTTAAACAAAGTAAATTAAAAAAGAAATTAAATGATTGGATCTCAAAAAAAGATAACTGGCCAATTCTTACAAAATCTATAGCAAAAAAGTGGCTTCATGATGAAGAAGGTTTAAAAGATAGGGGGATAACCAGAGATTTATCTTGGGGAGTTAAAGTAGCAAATAGTGGGAAACCTTGGAAGGGTTTTGAAAACAAAGTATTCTATGTATGGTTTGATGCACCTATTGCTTATATTGCAGCTACAAAAGAATGGTCAGAAAAAAATTTCAATAAGGAATGGAAGAATTGGTGGATTACTGATCAAGGAGCCGATAAAGTATATTATGTTCAATTCATGGCGAAAGATAATATACCTTTTCATACCCTTTCTTTTCCTGCAACGATTTTTGGATCAAGAGAAAATTGGAAGCTAGTTGATTATATTAAAGGATTTAATTGGTTACTCTATGAAGGAGGTAAATTTTCAACAAGTGAGAAACGTGGTATTTTTATGGATGTTGCCTTAAAAATATTTCCAGCAGACTATTGGCGTTGGTGGTTATTATCAAATGCTCCTGAAAATTCTGATACAAATTTTACTTGGGATAGTTTTCAAAATACTATCAATAAAGATTTGGCAGATGTATTAGGAAATTTTATTACAAGAGTAACAAAATTTTCTTTTGCTAAATTTGGTAGTAAGATTCCTTCAAACAACGTGTATGGTGATTTAGAGACTAAAACAATTAATGAATTAGACAAATTGTATGAAAGATATAATAATTTTTTATCAAAAATTGAAATTAGAAAAGCTAGTCAAGAATTGAGAAATATGTGGGTGGTTGGAAACGAATATCTTCAAAAGGCTCAACCATGGTCAATTTTGAAAAAAGATGAAGACAAGGCAAAAATAATAACAAGATTTTCTTTTCACTTAATTAACCTTTATTCTTTAATATCTGAACCATTTATCCCAGATACATGTCAGAAAATTAGAAATCATTTTGGATTACCAAAAAAATCAGAATGGCCAGAAGGACTAAAAAATAGTTTTGATAACCTTACTAATAAAAATGACATTAGTCTCCCTGATATTTTATTCCCAAAAATAACTGATTCAGAAAAAGAAATTTTTCAAGATAAATATTCTGGATCATAATTTTTTTATATTTCATAAAAAAAATCTACGAAAAAAAACTATGTGCTTTATATCCTACATAAGCCATGGAGCTTGTAACAATAATTCCCCACAAAGTATCAACTAAAACTAAACTAATCTTCCAATCTTTTAGAATTACTAGATTTGTAATTTCATAAGTACCAAAAGCTAACAAACCAAGAAATGCGCCTGAAAAAATGGCTACTAAGTAAGATTCTGCTTTAATACCAGCTCTTGTAGCAAACCAAAAAACACCGGCAACATAAACCAAATAGAAGATTGCGGCGATTGAAAAGTTTGTTTCTTCGTTCATTAAAAAACCAATATGTTTTTTAAATAAAGGTTGCATCACATTGCTTAATACTATTATTTCTGCAATTATGAAAAATATTAACATAGTAATATAACTTACAAAAATTGACACTTTTATCCTCACATAAATGAATTGCTAAAAAATTTTAAATACATTTTGACCTTATATAATGCAAATCAATTTAAATTCTAGTGCCTAACGATTTTTGTTTTGGTAATAATAAAGATCTAAAAAAGAGTTTTAAAAAACATTATTTCAATGATTTATAGAAAAAAATGAAAAAAATTTCATTTTTCGTTTAGATTTTTTACAAAAAAAAATACTTTTTTTGCTTTCTTATTTATATTTATGAGTGCTTGCAACTATTTTTAATTTAGTAAACTTTAGGACTTTCTAGAATTGATCTAGCTACCTTTGATAAATGAAAAGTGGTTTTTTGTTTTACCTAAGATTACTTGATGTTTTTGATTATCATACTCCATTATAAAATAAAACAAATGCAAGATTATGAACATATTTCGCACTTTATATAATATATAAAAACAATATAGACGAAAAGAACTACAAAAAAACTACTATGGAAGTGACTTATGATCCTAGTAATTCCAATAGTACCTAAGTTATCGATTGTAAACAATACTTACCTTGCAGTTCTAGTATGGTCTTCAGAGGACTAGATTCTTCCTGCAAAGTCCAAAACATAAATACCAGCTGTTAAAAACGATTCTTTTTCTTTCCTAAGTTCACTAGTTGAAAAATGAGATATACTGTATTCAAATTTTTTGCAGAGACTTTCAATATAACTTTTTGAATGTGAGTATCGTCCAGTTTGAAGAAGATGATAGCCATCCTTTTCTGTATGTTCTGTAGAAAAAACTAAGTACCCAGGTTTTTTATTTCTAGAATTAATCAATTTAAATATTTCAGATAGACTGCCAACATAAATAAAGACATCTAATGCTACATAATAATCAAAATCTAGTGACTCACTGGATAAATATTCTAAAATATCAGATTGAATTAATTTTTCGTAAACATTTTTTTTCTTAGCAATTGCCAGCATTTTCTTGGAAAGATCAATGCCCTCAAGTTTTGAACAATGATTTTTTATTTCTGTTCCAAATAGACCAGTACCGCACCCTAAATCTAAAACAGACCCTAACATCTTATTATTATTTTGTTCAATTAGAATATCTCTTACTAATTTTGGAATTTTATAATCTAATTTATTGACGAGTGAGGATTCAAATTTTTTAGAATATACGTCAAATAAGTTTTCAACATATTTTCTGGGTGCTGTTTCAGTTGTATTGCCAGTTAGGGAAGCTATTATATGCTTAGCGCTTGCATTATCAGGCTCTATTAAAAGAGCTCCTTTAAAAGCCTCTACTGCTTCGTCAAGTTTGCCTTGATATTTGAGAGCATTACCCAAGTTATTATAGGCTTCAGCAAACTCAGGCTTGAGTGAAAGAGCTTTTTTGTAAGCTTGTACTGCTTCATTTAGCTTGCCTTGATCTTTGAAAGCATTGCCCATATTGTTGTAGGCTTCAGCATAATCAGGCTTGAGTGAGATAGCTTTGTTATAAGTTTTGATTGCCTCATCTAAATTTCCTTGATCTTTGAGAGCATTGCTCATGTTGCAATAGGCTTCAGCAAAATCAGGCTTGAGTGAGATAGCCATGTTGCAAGCCTCTATTGTCTTCTCCAGCTTTCCTTCATCTTTGAGAGCATTGCTCATGTTGCAATAGGCTTCAGCATAATCAGGCTTGATTAATAGTGCTTTCTTGTATGCCTCTATCGCTTCGTCAAGTTTGCCTTGCTCATACAGAGCATTGGCCATGTTGTTATAAGCCTCAGCATAATCAGGTTTGATTGAGAGAGCTTTTTGGTAAGCCTCTATGGCTTCTTCCAGCTTTCCTTGATCTTGGAGGGCATTACCCATGTTGCTATAGGCTTCAGCAAAATCAGGGTTGAGTGAGAGAGCTTTTTTGGATGCTTTTATTGCTTCGTCAAGCTTTCCTTGATCTTGGAGTGCATTTCCCATTTTTCTATAGGCTTCAGCATAATCAGGTTTGAGTGAAAGAGCTTTATTGTAAGCTTTAATGGCTTTGTCTAGATTACCTTGATCTTTGAGAGCATTACCCATGTTGCTATAGATTTCAGCATAATCAGGTTTGATTGATAGTGCTTTGTTGTAAGATTTTATGGCTTCGTCTAGCTTGCTTAACCCTTTATTTGCAGCACCAATAATATTATACAAAGTGGCTGAATTAGGAAATTTTTGCAGCAATATGTTGGCTTGCTCCAATGCCTGATGCAATTTAGCTTGATTAAAAAAATCTACTACAGGC
>CACESU010000020.1 GCA_902562285.1 uncultured Alphaproteobacteria bacterium
GTTCGGGTGAAAATAAAGTAATTCCTTTTAAGACTTATTGGTATCGTGATCGTTGGGATAGACTAAGACACATCTTAAAACTTGACGATACACCTTGGCATACGCTAAGACATACAACAGCAAGTCGCCTCGTTCAAAAAGTTGTTCAGTTGGTAGTAGTAAAAGAAATTATGGGACATAAATCAATTCAGACAACGATGCGATATGACCATCTACAACCTGCTAACCTCGTAGATGCGATAAGAGTATTATAGAAGTAAAGGATCACACATTGGTAGATACAAAGGACATAAATCTTCTAGGAACACAAAGTGTACAACTTGTGACAATCAATGTGACAAAAACCCTAAATTGTGACAAAAATTGTGACAATTTTGTAAAAAGTAAATTGAGTAAAAACACGAAAAAAGTGTTTATTTTCAATGAGTTACATACATGCCCGCTTGGTGGAATTTGGTAGACACAAGGGACTTAAAATCCCTCGACCTAACAGTCGTTCCGGTTCGAGTCCGGAAGCGGGCACCAGATATTTTTGTATTTTTATTTTAATTTAGATAATCTTTTTTAAACCAAAGATTCCTGATCTTGACATTCTTGGGAGCATAGTACAGCTATCAGTTAATTGAACTGATATGCTTTCTTTATCAAATAAGCTAAATAAGATTTTTTGTTCTTCAAGTTCCCACATTATTTTTTTTCTGCTAATTTTAGATGGATAAGTATAACCTGGAGCCATTCTGTTTTCAATTTGCATGTCATGATTTTTGGCAAATTTTAGTACTTTAGATCTTGCATCCCTCAGAATTAGTTCGAGGGCTAACCAAGATGCGTTTTCAAGAAATAATGCAGCTAGAGGTTCATTAGAGTTTTTGGAAACTATTTTTATTATTTCATCTACTTCTTTTCCTAGAGTTAAAATAAACGCAACCAAAAATTTACTTCTGGCAATGCGCTCACTAAATAAATCACAATTGAACAACGTTCCACACTTGAGTTCAATTTTATTCGCTAAGTGCTTGCTTATTTCTTTAATACAAAAATATCCAACTGGTGAAGAACTCACAGAAAGTCTTTCAATTGCTTTATTTGTAGCATCAAAAATTCTTTTCCTAATTTGATCTTTATTTCGGTAACCATGAGTCCTTAATATTTTTGATGGAGAAATATTTGGTGAAGAAAATAAAATTTTCTCAAAATTTGAGTTTTTAAACATTATGAATCTCTGGTTTAATCTAATGAATTTAAGGCTTTCAATTTTATAGCTTCATATTTACTTTCGAAATGTTTGGACATTTCTAAAACTACTTGCTTTGCTGTTTTTTCTGTACTAGGGAATTTCTTCTTTTTCCAATTTTGCAAATAGTCATCTGTTCCTATTAAACCTTTTTTCATAGCTATTAAATCAACTAATTCACTAAATCTTTTTGAGAGCTCAACTTTTTCAACACCAAAAGTGTCCCTAGCCTCTATCACAGTAGGAATGTCCTGCCAAAATAATACAAAAATTTTTGTCATAATATTAAGTACCAACTCTTTGATAATTATTTAATTTAAAAAGCGGATTAAAAGCAATAAACAAAAAAATAATAAATTGCCTATTGATTGTGTTATTTACTATCTTTTATATAAGATGAGAAATTTTTTAAATAGTTTATTTATAAAAGGTTGTTATATGAAAAATAATAAAGCTTCTCAGTTTATGAGAGAAGAACATGATAAAATTGTAAAAATATTAAAGGGTTTTTCTTTAGAAATCACACCTTTTGTAGCTAATAAAATTGAGAATTTATCTCAATTTATTAAACCATCTACAACAATATTTATCACTTTTCTCCCTGGATCAGATTATAAAGATACTGTAAATACAGCCAAAAAAATACAACAAGAGAGACTTAATCCTGCTCCACATTTTGCTGCTAGATCAATAAAATCAAAAGAAATGTTAGAGGATTATGTCTCTAGAATTGTAGGCGAAGCTAATGTTAAAAAAATTTTAATAGTTGGTGGAGCTGGAAAGCATCAAATTGGACCATATGCAGATACTGTAAGTCTTTTAGAAACGGGAATTTTTGATAAATATGGTATAACTGATATTGGAGTAGCAGGTCATCCTGAAGGAAGTCCAGATATAACAGATAAAGAAATTAAAAAATCACTAATTTTAAAAAATAAATTTTCTGAAACTTCAGATGCTAATTTTTTTATAGTTAGTCAATTTTGTTTTGATGCTGAGTCTATTTTAAATTGGTCAATAAAAATAAATTCTGAAGGAAATAAAATTCCTATTATTATCGGACTACCAGGAGTAGCTAAGCTTTCTACCTTAATAAAGTACTCCTTATCTTGTGGGATTGGCAACTCTATGAATTTTTTAAAAAAACAAGGTTCAAATGTATTAAATTTAGTAAAAACTCAAGAGCCAGACAAATTAGTAAGAAAACTAGCTGTTTCTGCAGAAGTTTTAAAAAAGAATGGAATTGATGGTATACATATTTATCCATTAGGTGGAATACGTAAAAGTTCTGAATGGGCCCAGAGTATAATAGATAAAAAGTTTATACTTACTAGGGACGGGTTTAAAGTAAACTATTAACTAAAACACCATTTCATAATTCCTTTTTGAACATGTAATCTGTTCTCGGCTTGTTTAAGGAATATTTCAAAAAAATTATCTGCTACATCTGACATAATTTCATTATTTCTATGAATAGGCATGCAATGGAATACCAAACAGTTGTAATTAGATATTTTAACTAAATCATTTGTTAATTTATAATTTTGTAAAATATCTTGCCTTAATTTTCTTTCTTTTCTTGTATGATGCATAGAATACCATGAATCTGTAACAATAAGATCAGCGTTCTTTAAAGCTTTCTCAGGATGCATTTCATATTGGCAATTTAGGATTGCTTTTATCTCATTAGATAAAAATTCTGACGGTGCAGAAATTATCAAATCAAAGTTAAATTTTTCAGAAGCCTGGATGTAACTATTACAAACGTTATTTAAATCTCCTAGCCAAACTACCCTTTTACCCTTGATTGAGCCTTTTATTTCCTCAAATGTAAAAATATCAGAAAGCACCTGACATGGATGAGATTTGTTGGATAACCCATTAATTATTGGGATATTTGAGTATTTGGTTAAATCAATTAAATCAGCGTGGTTATCTGTTCTGATTACAACCATATCTAAATACTGTGATAGAACTCTAGCAGTATCTGTCATACTTTCAAAATTTGATAGCTGCATTTCATTACTTGAAACGGTAATAGTTTGTCCACCCATCTGAAAAATACCTACCTCAAAAGAAAATCTAGTCCTTGTTGAAGGCTTTTTAAAAAGTAAAGCCACAATTTTATTTACCAAATGCTTATTAAAATCTTTAGTCCCTTTACTAATACAATTACGCTCTGCTTTTAGTTCCGCAGAAAAAGTCAATATCTTTTTAAGTTGATTTGAATCTATATCTTTAATATCTACAAAATTGTTCAAACTTAAATCCTTTTGGATGTCTTACGTAGCAATTTTATAACTATGTCAACTTCATGTTTTGAAATATTAAGAGGAGGCAAAATTCTTACCACATTATCTGAAGCTGGTGCTAACAACAAATTTTGATTGAATGCTTCGTTTGTGAAAGTTATGTTCTCTATTTTTGTTTTTAACCCCAGCATTAAACCAGACCCCCTTACCTCTTCAAAGACAGCAGGAAACTCAGAAACTAAACCTAAAATCTTTTGGGAAAAATATCCTGATATATTTCTTACATTTTCTAAAAATCCCTCTTCTAAAACACTTTTCATAACTTCACATCCAACAGCACAAGCCAGTGGATTTCCTCCATAAGTTGAACCATGCTTTCCATACACCATACCAATAGATACATTTTTACTAGAAAGGCAAGCACCTAAAGGAAAACCTCCCCCTATTCCTTTTGCAATAGCCATTATATCAGGCTCTATATTATACCATTCATGAGCAAATAATTTACCTGTCCTGCCAACACCACATTGAACCTCGTCAATAATTAGAAGTGTACCAGTTTTATTACATAAATGTCTTATTAATTTGAGAGTTTCTTCTGGAAAAACTCTTATTCCACCTTCTCCCTGAATTGGTTCAACAATAATAGCTGCAGTTTTATTATTTATATTTTTATTTAGAGCACTTTTATCATTAAATCCTATAGTTTTAAAGCCTGGAATTAAGGGGCCAAACCCATCTCTCATTTTTCTTGAATTTGAGGTTGAAATTGCAGCCATTGATCTACCGTGAAAGCACCCATCAAAAGATAATATTTCATATCTTTTTTGGTTCAACTTTGAAAAATATATTCTTGCCATTTTAATAGCACATTCAATCGCTTCAGTCCCAGAATTAGTAAAAAAAACCTTATCAGCAAAAGTATTATCAACTAGTGATTTAGCTAACATTTCCTGATTTTTTACTCTAAAAAGATTAGAGGTATGCCATAAATTTTTGGCTTGTTCTATTAAAACATTAACTAATTTTTCATTACAATGACCTAAAATATTAACTGCAATTCCAGAAGCACAATCTAAAAATTTAGTGCCGTCATCTGTATATAACCATATACCATCCCCCTTTTTAAAAGAAACATTTTTTCGGCTATATGTCTCTAATATATTTTCTTCCATAAATATTCCTGTTTTGATAAAAGTATGTTATTTATAATCATCTAAATTTAATATCTCGAAGGTCTAGATTGATATTGCATTCGTTTTATAAAAATTGCAAAAAAAAGTTATTAACCGTAATTCTGATAAAAAACATTATAAAAGTTATAAAATAAGAAAAGATTAAAGAAATTTTAAAATAAAAGTTATTATTATTAAAGACAAATTTTTAGTTTATTTATTATTTATTATTATATATTAATATATAAAATTTATACGATAGGAATTAAACTTTATGGCCTGGACTGAAACAAGAGTAAAAAAATTAACCCTTTTATGGAAAAGTGGTAATAGCGCTAGTAAGATTGCTATCGAATTGGGGGAAGGTGTTTCTAGGAATGCTGTAATAGGTAAAATTCATCGATTAGGTTTGTCAGAGCGAGGTTCTGGATCAAATTTAGGCGGACAAAAAAAAATAAAAAACAAATTAAAAGATGAAAATTCAATTAATGATCACAATTTAAAAGTTTCAGAATTCGATAATAACTCAGAAGTAAATATACCAAAAAGAGGAAAAAAGAGAGGAAGAAAACCTTCTATCAAAAATCTTGCTACTAAAGATTATAAATCTAATTTAAATTCAGATATGAATGAAAACTCTTCTCCTGAAATTGGAGAGATAGATAATGAAATTGATAAAATTGCATTAGCAAATATGATAGAGATTGAAAAAAAAGCAAGAAAACTAAATTTACTAGAACTTACAGAGAAAACTTGTAAATGGCCAATTGGAGATCCTGCTACTTCTGAATTTTGGTTTTGTGGTCATCCATCAGAACAAGGAAAACCTTATTGTGAAACCCACATTTCAATTGCTTTTCAACCGATAGCCTCTAGAAGAGATAAAAAAATAAAATAAAATCAATAACTAAATTTAAATTATGATTAAGTATAAATTACAATGTAAAAATTTGCATCATTTTGAAAGTTGGTTTAGAACCTCTGACGATTATGAGAAATTAAATAGAGAAAAAATGTTATCTTGTGAAATTTGTGGATCCAAATCAATTTCCAAATCTTTGATGTCTCCAAGCGTTAGTTCTAAAGAAAAAAAGCGAATTAAAAAACCACTAGAAACCACTCCCACCAAAGCGCAGAAACTAATAAAGGAATTAAGGAAGGAAGTAGAAAAAAACTGCGAGTATGTAGGAGATAATTTTGAAAAAGAAGCAAGAGCAATTTATTTTGGAGATTCTCCTGAAAGATCAATTTATGGTAAAACAACAGTTAAAGAAGCAAAATCTTTATACGAGGATGGTATTCCTGTTACACCCCTTCCTTGGGATGACCGAAAAACTAATTAACCAAATTAAGTAAGTTTTAAAAATCATAATTATTTATGAGGAATAAAATTTGACTACGATTGTAATGAAATTTGGTGGTTCATCTGTAGCTGACATTAAAATTATGAAAAATGCAGTTTCAAAAATTTGTACAGAAATTAATAATGGGTATAAAGTTATTGTTGTGGTTTCTGCAATGGGAAATACTACTGATGTTTTAGTAAAAAAAATTAAAGAAGTTTCAACAATATATGATGCAAGAGAGTATGATGCAATTTTATCTACTGGAGAAAACATTTCTGCTAGTTTAATGGCATTATTACTACAGAAGGAAGGAATTAATGCAAGAAGCTGGCAAGGTTGGCAAATTCCTATTAATACTACAGATAACCACTCAAATGCAAGAATACTCAATATAGGCACTAAAAATCTGATAGAAAAGTTTTCATCAGGAATGCAAGTAGCAATTATCGCGGGATTTCAAGGAATTAGCAATAATAACCGTGTAACTACGCTTGGAAGAGGTGGGTCGGATACTAGCGCAGTTGCTTTAGCAGCAGCAATAAATGCTGAAAGATGCGATATTTATACCGATGTTGATGGAATTTATACCACAGATCCTAGAATTACATCAAATGCAAAAAAATTGGATAAAATTTCCTATGAGGAAATGTTAGAACTTGCGTCACTTGGGGCAAAGGTTTTGCAAACTCGATCCGTAGAATTAGCAATGCAATATAAAGTAAAACTACGTGTTCTAAATAGTTTTAATGAGGGATCAGGTACTATATTATGTGATGAGGAGGATATAATGGAAAAAAGAGTGGTTTCAGGAATTACATTCTCAAAGAATGAAGCAAAGTTAACTCTTCTTAGCGTTAAAGACAAACCAGGTGTTGCTGGGATCGTATTTGATAGTTTATCAAAAGCTAATATAAATGTAGATATGATTATTCAAAATATATCTGACAATAATTTAACTGATGTGACTTTTTCTTGCCCTACTGATCAAGTAAATATGGCTAAAACTTCATTAGAAAATGATAAAAATAAGAATATTCTTAAATATAAAAAATTAGATGTGGATACAGAAGTATCAAAAATATCAATAGTTGGTATAGGAATGCGTAGTCATTCAGGTATTGCACAAACCATGTTCAAAACATTAGGAGATGAAAATATTAATATAAAAGTCATTTCTACGTCTGAAATAAAAATTTCTGTATTGATAGATAGAAAATATCTTGAGTTAGCTGTTCATGCACTTCATGAAGCATTTAAGCTCAGCAAGGTCTAACTTGATGACACTATCAAATAATAATTCAAGGATTTTACTTAAAAGACTTAAAAAAACTATGTCTGAACTTGGAGAAGCTCAAGCTAGACTGAATAAAATAGTAGAAATAATAGCAGATTCTATGAACTCAGAAGTTTGTTCTATTTATTTAATAAATAGACACAATATCCTTGAGCTTTTTGCTACTGAAGGACTTCGATCGAAGGCAGTGCATTATACACAACTAAATCTGGGGCAAGGACTTGTTGGAAAAATTGCTGCCTCTGCGGAACCAATAAAAACATCTCAAGTATCTAAAACTAAGGGATTTAGATATCTTCCTGAGACTGGGGAAGAAATTTATAATTCTTTCCTTGGTGTCCCGATTCAACGTTTAGGAAAAATGCTAGGTGTATTAGTAATACAAAATCTCAAAAATCGTGAATACACTGAAGATGACGTCTATGGTTTAGAAATAGTAGCAATGGTGATTGCTGAAATGGCTGAATTAGGTGCTTTTACAAGTTCAGATGGTAGCGATGAACTTAGCCATGATAAAAAAAATCCATTATCAATAAATGGATTAATAGGAAAAGAAGGTATAGTTATTGGAAATACTTGTTTGTTGGAACCAAAAATTAAGGTTAAGAATCCAATAGCTGATAACCCAAAGCTTGAAAAGCAAAAGCTTAAGAAAAGTATCAGTAAACTTAAAAATCAGTTGTCTGAAATAATAAGCAAAAAACATTTTAAAAAGAAAGGTGATTTTTTAGAAATATTGGAAACTCATAAACTTTTAATTGAGGACAAAGGTTGGATTAAAAGAATGGAGACATATATTGATAGTGGCTTATCAGCTATTGTAGCAGTAGAAAAAGAACAAACTATTACAAAGTCAAGAATTACAAAAGTTCAAAATTTTTATTTTAAAGAAAGACTTAATGAATTTTATGAAATATCAAATATTCTACTCAAAATTCTCACAAATCAAAAAACTAGTATTAATTTAGCAGGCATTAGAGAACCGATTTTAGTTGCTAGAAACATTACCCCTTTAGAATTAGTTTCTTTAAGGCATGAATTAAAAGGTGTAATACTAGAAGATGGTTCTGTAGGAAGCCATACAACTATAGTCGCTCGAGCATTAAACATTCCACTATTGATACAAACAAAAGATATAATTTATAATATATCAAATGGTGATAAGATAATATTAGATGCTGATCAAGGAGTAGTATATTTAAGGCCTGAAATGGCTATCTCACAAATATATGAAAGTAAATTAAATTTAAGAAAGAAAGCTAAAAAATCATTTTTGGCATCAAAAAACCTTGAAGCAAAAACACTTGATAATAAAAAAATATTTTTAATGATGAATGCAGGTTTAATGGCTGACCTGCCTTCGTTAGATGATTCTGGAGCAGATGGAGTGGGTTTATATAGAACAGAGCTACAATTTCTTATTAATAACAAAGTTCCTAAGAGAGCCGAACAAGCAGAAATTTATAGTAAAGTACTAGATGCTGCAGATAAAAATCCTGTCTTTTTTAGAACATTAGATATTGGAAGTGACAAAATACTGCCAACAATTACTCCAGAAATTGAGCCTAACCCAACTTTAGGCTGGAGAGCAATACGCCTCACCTTAGAAAGATCAGGAGTATTTAAGATGCAGGTTCAAGCCTTAATAAGGGGTGCTAAAGGGAGAAATCTGAATATTGTTATTCCATTAGTAACAGAACCAAAGGAATTTTTTCAAGCGAAAGATATGATATTAGATGAAATTACTAGAGAAAGAAACAGAAACCGAATTGTCCCTAACCTAATCCAAATAGGAGCGATGCTAGAAGTTCCTAGTCTTGCATTTGCACCAAATTCATTTTTTAAGTGTGTTGATTTTTTAATGGTAGGCGGTAATGACCTAAAACAATTTTTCTTTGCTGCAGATCGTGAGAATGAAAAGGTAAGGAAAAGATATGATATTTTAAGTTCAAGTTTCCTATCATTTCTTAAATTAATCGTAAAAAAAAGTGAAGAATATAAATTACCATTAAGTTATTGTGGCGAAGACGCTGGAAGACCTATTGAAGCATTAGTCTTATGTTCTTTGGGATTTAAAACCTTATCTATGCAACCAAATTGTATTGCTCCAGTTAAATCACTTTTAAGATGCATAAAATTGTCACAAATTAAAAAAATTGTAGACTATGCTCTAGATTCAAACTATTCAACAGTCAGAAAACAAGTTATTCAATATTTAGAAGATATTAACTATATTCAAACTGCTTAAAAAGATATTTATTAATAAAATTTCACTACTTTTCCTTCTACATCCTTAAATGAATTATTTTCTAATTCAAGCAATAATATTCTTTTCGAGTCTGTAGGTGGAGGAAAATCTATTTTATTTTCATTTTGTTGAAAGAACCCAAAAGATTTATAATAATCAATATCACCAATTAATATTGCCCTTTTCCAACCATATTTTTTTGATACTTTTTTTAAATGATTTATCAAATAAGCACCCAAACCCTCTCCTTGAAAGGTAGGATGAATTGCTATGGGACCTATTAAAAGTGATATTTTTTTTTTTTTTCCTATAAAAATAGGCCAGCATCTAATTACACCTATAATTGAACCATCAGTATTCTTAGCAACATAACAGAGTGTTTTTACTTTAGGAACTTTTTTTCTTAAAGAGTAAGAACTTAGATTCATTCTTGATGCAGAAAAAACTAAATCTAGTAAATTTTCAATTCCATCTTCATCAGTGCTTAATTCATTTGTAAATTCAATCATTTCATAAAATATAAATTAACTTGTTAAAAATATTACTATGTAGTTCTATAACATCATAATCTGATTTATAAATTATAAAGTACATACTTATTATCAATAACTGATTTCAATGAAAGTAATTAAATGTTTTATAACCCAGACATAGGACATAATTTACCACATGATCCTTTTAAAGCAATTGTTTCTCCTAGACCAATAGGTTGGATTTCCTCAATAGATAACGAAAAAAATGTCAATCTAGCACCTTATAGCTTTTTCAATGCTATAGCAGATAATCCACCTATGGTAATGTTTTCAATTACTGGTCAAAAAAAAAATAATATTTCGTTAAAAGATACTCTTCAAAACATTACTGAAACTAAATGCTTTGTAGTAAATGTAGTAAGTAAAGACTTATTATACCAAATGAATCAAACTTCCGGAAATTATCCTAAAAATACTGACGAGTTTATATTGGCTAAATTAGAGAAATCAAATTGTATAAATATAGATGCACCCAGAGTGAAAAAATCCCCTGCATCATTAGAGTGTATACTTTATAAAATTTTAAAACTGCCAGGTTTAAACAATAATATGGTTATAGGAAAGGTTGTTGGAGTTCATATAAATGAAAAATTTTTAAAAGATGGTATCTTCGATTTACTAGCCTACGACCCAATTGCTCGAATGGGTTATAAAGATTATACGTATGTAAGTTCTAAATTTGAATTAGAGAGACCAAAATAACTATAATTAAAATTTAAAAATAACTCCAGGATTTAATAAATTTTTAGGATCAACAACAGATTTTATTAATTTCATCATATAAAGTTTTCCTGGGTCTTCAAACTTATTTAATTCATTGACTTTTAATCTACCAATTCCATGTTCAGCACTTATTGAACCGGAGTATTTATTGACTAAATCATTTACAATATCAAATAATTGCAGTCTATTTGTTTCTAAATCCATTCTACTATTTTCAGTTGATGGAAAAATGTTGTAATGTAGATTGCCGTCTCCCACATGACCAAAACAGTTTACTAAAATTTCTTTTGAAAATGATAAAATAGTTCTATCTAATTTTGTAATAAATTCAGGAATTATTTCTAAAGGTACTGATATATCATTTGAGCAAATAGAACCTTTTCTTCTGTTAGCAGCTGGTATTAATTCCCTTATCTTCCAAAATTCATTTCTTTGATTTAAAGTATTAGCAAAAAAAACTTCTACTATTTTATTCTTCAAGATGCAGTCATATAAGGTTTGTTCTAAAATTTCTTTTAAACTTATAGTACCTATGTTGAGTTCTATTTCCATCAAAACCATCCAATCTGTATTATTTGTAAAAGGATTATTTATTGAGAAACCTGCTTCTTTGATAAAATCAATTCCTGTATTTTTAATTAATTCAAAAGCTAAAATTCTGTCTTGAAATAAATCAGAAATTTTTTTGAAAACAAATACAATATCTTCAAGGTCTTTCACTGAAAAAAATATTGAAACAGGATTTTTTGGAATAGGAAATGTTTTCAATATTGCTGAAGTAATAACTCCTAAAGTACCTTCTGATCCAATTAAAAGATTTTTTAAATCAAATCCCATATTGTTTTTTTTGAGTGACTTCATGGTTGATAATATTTTTCCATTAGGTAAAACTGCCTCCAAGCCTAAGCATAAATCTCTTACATTACCGTACTTGATGACATTTAATCCTCCTGCATTAGTAGCCAAATTTCCTCCTATTTGGCAAGATCCCTCAGATGCTAGGGATAAAGGAAACAGCCTTCCATTATTTAAGGCTAAATTCTTTATACTTGATAAAATGGCTCCTGATTGGACTTCTAACAAGTTACTTTTTTTAAAAAATTTAATTTGATCAAGTTTCTCCAGAGATAAAATTACTTGATCTTTTTCATGAGCTATTTGACCACCAACTAAACCAGTACTTCCACCAAGTGGAATTATTGGGATCAAAAATTTATGCGCTATTTTTAATATTTTACTAACTTCTTTAGTATTTTCTGGTTTAATGCAAATTTCTGATTTATTCAAAAGTCTGTCACGAGGATCCTTTACCTCAAATGATCTTAACCTTATAAATTGAGATTCTTTTAGATCTTTCTTCAATGCATTAATAAAATTACCGATATTAGAGCTCATATTTAAAATCCAATTGATTTTTTAGATATACTTTTTCTAGATTCAGAGATATTCGCATATAAAATATGGTGTTGCCACTTTCCTTTTATTTGTAGATAGTATTGACCAACCCCTTCATATTTAAAATTACACTTTTCCAGTAATCTTCTTGAGGCAATATTATTTGGTAAAGTAGCTGCTTCAATTCTAGAAATTCCCATACTCTTATTAGCGTATATAATTATAGAATTTAAACCCTCAGTCATTATTCCTTTTTTAGAAAATTCTTCACCAAGCCAATATCCTAGCGTTGCTGATTGAAAGGGACCATAACGAATGTTATCCAAAGTTATGCCTCCAACTAATTGATGATTTGATCTCAAGAATATAAAAAAATGTAGAACTATTTTTGAATCAAAATTTTTTTTTGCCCATTTTACTCTTTTATTAAATAAGTTTTTAGAGTAATAGTTATAATCTTTTTCCGGTTCCCATTTGTTTAAAAAATCTT
This sequence comes from uncultured Alphaproteobacteria bacterium, assembly GCA_902562285.1. GTDB lineage: Bacteria > Pseudomonadota > Alphaproteobacteria > Rhodobacterales > Rhodobacteraceae > CACIIZ01. The sequence goes on from CACESU010000020.1 coordinate 12,691, forward strand.
CGGATTTCTTTCTTAAGACAACCCACTTTTCATAATCTGAAATTACTGGTAACCTTAAAATTAACCTTTCTGATAATAATATTGGTTTTGTCTTTGAAAATAAGTTAATCAAAATTGTTATCAATTCAAAAGCTTTTGTGAAAATTGTTTAACATCTAAAGCATCTTTAACCTTACCATATAAAGCCATAGCTGGATTAGAGTTATGAAACATTTCTGCACCAAAGTTTTTAACATCTTGAAGTTTAACAGAGTCTATTTTTGATATAGTTTCTCTAACTTCAACAATTTTATCCCAAATAATTAAACCTCTAGCTAATCTCTCACTTCTACTAGAAGAATTTTCAAGCCCCATTAACAAACTCGACCTTAATTGTGTCTTAGCTCTCTCCACTTCTGTTTCAGTAATACTTGAAATGGACTTCTTGAATTCTGACGCTATAACTTCAGAAAGCTCTTTTACTTTATCTCCAGAAGTACCTGCATAAGATAAAAATATTCCATTATCTGAATAACAATCAAAAGAAGTTCCAATTGAGTAGCAAAGACCTCTTTTTTCTCTTATTTCCTGGAAAAGTCTAGAAGACATCCCGCCACCCATTATAACAGAGAAAACTTTGCCAGCAAAAAGTTTAGGACTTTTTAAACTGGGTGCTTCAAATCCTACTGCAAAATGTGCTTGTTCTAGATCTTTAATTACTCTATTTTCGCCTCCTTTGAATTCTACCTTTCTCACCATGTTTTTCTTTTTTGATGCTTTTATTTTTTTTAAAGATTTGGCTAATCCACATAAATCTTTATGATTCAAATTTCCAGCAGCACATATAACTATTTTTTCAGAAAAGTAATTATTTTCGATAAAATCAATAAAGTTTTTTCTTTCAAAAGATTGAATATTTTCTACAGTACCTAAAATGGATCTTCCTAATTGGGTATCAGCGAATGCCTCTTTTTGAAGTAATTCAAAAATTACATCATCGGGTGTATCTTTCATTTGACCAATTTCTTGAATTATAACTCCTTTTTCAATTTCGATCTCTTTCTCATTGAATATTGAGTTGCTTATAATATCTGAAAGTATATCTACGGCTAATGGTAAATGATCTTTTAAAACTTTTGCATAGTAGCAGGTAATTTCTCTACTAGTATAAGCATTAATAAAACCACCAACATTTTCAATTTCTTCAGCTATTTGTAGAGCGCTTCTCTTTTCTGTTCCCTTAAAAGCCATATGTTCTAAAAAATGAGCAATACCATTTTCTTTTTTCTTTTCATTTCGACTTCCAGCATTTATCCAAATACCAACAGATACGCTTTCAATGGAAGGTATTTCCTCAGTTATAACTCTTATTCCGTTACTAAGTTTATCAATAAAAATTGTCACTTTAACTCTCTTTTTTTAAAAAAATTTTTGAAAAAATTTACTTCATTTGGTGCAAAAATAACGCTTTCCTTTTTAGAATACAACTCTTTCATTTCGTTTGGTTGTACTATAGGCATATCCAAAGCTGTTTGAACTGAATTAATAAATTTTGATGGATGAGCAGTTGCTAGAGTAATCATTACTTTATTTTTGTTTAGAAATTTCCTTGAAACAAAAGTACCAACCGCAGTATGAGGGCAAATAGTTATATTAGATTTTTTATAAACATTTAATATTTCTGATAAAGTTTCTTCCTCTGTAGCTACTCCACTGGAAAAATCCTCGTTTAATTTAGTCAAACTAGCATCTTCAATTTGATAAAAACCATTTAATTTAAGTTCTTCCATTTGTTTTTCTACAATATTTGGATTTTTATAAATATGATAAAGTAGTCTCTCAAAATTTGAAGAAACTTGTATATCCATTGAAGGCGAATGAGTTTTGTAAACTTTATCTTTGAAATAACGACCAGTTGTAATTGTTCTATGTAATATATCATTTAGATTAGTTGCAACTATTAACTTATCAATATTAGTTCCAATTCTTTTTGCAATATAACCTGCATAAATATTTCCAAAATTTCCTGTTGGGATACAAAAATCTATTTTTTTTTGAAAATCAATCCTACTTGCTGCAAAACAATAGTAAACCACTTGAGATATAATTCTTGCCCAATTTATTGAATTAACGCCAGTTAACGAAATTTTTTTTGATAACTTTACATCATTGAAAATGGTTTTTACTATAGTTTGACAGTCATCAAAAGTACCATCAACAGAAAAAATTTTAATATTTGAAGAATCTACTGTAGTCATTTGACGTCTTTGAATTTCCGAAATACGATTGTTGGGATATAAAACAAATAAATTTATATTTTCTAGATTTGCAAAAGCATTAACTGCAGCTGCTCCAGTATCTCCAGAAGTTGCCACAATAATATTAATTGATTTTTTAATCTTTTTTAGTGCTTCTTGAAACATTTGAGCAATCATCTGCATTGCAAAATCTTTAAATGCATATGTAGGACCATGGAATAATTCTAATAGCATATGATCTTTTGATAAACTTATTAATTCACATTTATTTGGAGTCTTAAATTTGCTATAAGCATTTACTGTTATATTATTGAGCTGATAATTATCGAAAAAACCACCAACAAAAGGTTTTAATATTATTTGAGCAATTTCTTCATATTTTTTTTCACTAAATGTTCTTATATCAAAAAATTGAGGATCAGGTAACTTTTCAGGAATATATAATCCTCCATCTGGTGCCAATCCTGAAAAAAGCACATCTTTAAAGGGTATATTTCTAATTTTTCCCCTTGTTGATTTATATAACATTTTTTAAATTCACTTTTTTGTGATTATTAACTAATTTGAATATTAAATAAATAGACATAAAAAGCCAAGCAATTGCCATACTAAACCAAGTTATAGCATATTGGAGATGATTATTTATAAAATTTGGACTTAATGGAGTAGTCACTATACTTTCATCATTAACTTTAGAAGACAATATAACCATAATAGGTTTGGTATTTAAATAATTAGACATTTTTTCTAAATCTCTAGAAAACCATATATTTTTAATTAAATTTGGCTCAGGAGTAAAAGAATCTGTCTCATTTGGAAAAAAAATATTGCCGGAAATTTTACCATCTTCTATTTCTCTTAGAACATTTTTTTTACTTTCACGAACAAACCCCAAGTCAACTAAAATAATCTCACCACTTCTTAATTTAAATGGTTTAACAACTTTAAAACCAGGTCCATAGGGCTTTAAAGAAAATAAAACGTGAATTTCTTTTTCATAAAATTTACCTTCAAAGGTTACTGGTAAGTACTGGGAATTAATATCAATATTTGTTGGGTTTAATGCTTGTGGTTCCATAGCAATACTGTTGGATACTTCATCAATAAGATTATTTTTCCAGTTAAGTCTATTTATTTGCCATATTCCAAGCATACATAGGATACACGCCCCAAAAAGCCCTAAACTTACTGGAAATATTAATCGTTTAACCAACAAAATCTTACACCAAAAAATTGAATTTAAATTTTAAGTTGCTAATTGTTCACATTAAAAGGATACACTAATCTATGATCCCCAGATGTATATAGCCGCAAACAAAAACAACCATACTACATCAACAAAGTGCCAATACCATGCTGCCGCTTCAAAACCGATATGGCTTTCTGGCGTAAAATGTCCTTTTAGTGCTCTAAAAAGACAAACTGCTAAAAATATAGTACCAACTATTACATGAAATCCGTGAAAACCAGTTGCCATAAAAAAGTTTGCACCATATATGTTGCCTGAAAAACTAAAAGCAGCATGACTATATTCATAAGCTTGAAAAATAGTAAATAGTACGCCTAAAAGTATTGCTATAATTAAACCATTAATTAAATCTTTTCTGTTATTTTCGTGCGCAATTGCGTGATGAGCCCATGTAGCTGCGGCACCCGAACATAATAGAATTAAGGTATTTATTAATGGCAAATGCCAGGGATCAAAAGTTTCAATACCTGCAGGAGGCCAGGTAGAACCAATTGCTTCCATAGGATATAAAGCATGCTTAAAAAAGCTCCAAAACCAGGCACTAAAAAACATAACTTCCGAAACAATGAACATTATTACACCGTATTTAAGTGCAATTTTTACTACAGGCGTATGATCACCAATATGGCTTTCTGTAACCACGTCTGACCACCATCCATACATACAATAAATTACGAGAACCAATCCAACGAAAAAAACAATTGATGTATAGTCATGAAAAAATAAAACGCTCCCAAGTAATAAAATAAATGCTCCAACAGCACTTAAAAACGGCCATATACTTGGATTTAGTATGTGGTAATCGTGATTTTTTTCGTGTGCCATAGTATTCTTCCCTAATTTATAACTTTTGCTTTACCAATTTGAAATCAGTACTTTCAAAATAACTCGCTGTTTCAGGTAGGTCAATCTCATAAAATGTGTAAGAAAGAGTAACTGAAGTAACTTTTTTAGATTCAATATTTTTAACCAAGTCGGGATCAACATAAAATGAAACAGGCATTTTTATTTTTTCTCCGGGTTGTAAAACTTGCTCAGTAAAACAAAAGCATTCAATCTTATTAAAGAAACTACCAACTGAAAAAGGAACTACGTTAAAACTAGCCTGTGCAGCAATTGGTTTATCCGTTGGATTATATGCTTCATAGAAAGCCAAACCCGTTTGTCCTAGATTAACTATCATTTCTCTTTGTACTGGTTTTACTTCCCATGCTAGTCCTTTTTCTAATGATGCATCAAACCTAATTGAAATTACTCTATCCAAAATAGTTTCAGACTCTTCTTTTGCATAATTAGTGGTGCCACCATATCCAGTAACCTTACAAAACCAATTATAAAAGGGTACTGACAAAAATGATGCTGATCCCATAAAAAAGACTAAAAACACTAGGTAAAAAATAGTTTTTTTCTTTTTATCCAATTGTTTTACTCCTTCAGCAAACTAGGTCTCAAAGTATGATCAAAACCTTCTATTAAATTTCCATTAGAAAGTTTTGCGATAGTTACAAGAAAAACGATAATTATAAATAGACCTAAACTTAAAGCCAACCATAGATTTCTACTTTTTCTTTTTATATTCAAGTCATCCTCTACTTTATTTAAATCCATAATAAATCCTCAATCATGAATAGATAAGAAGGCAAGAAAAATTTTGAAAAATGTTCTATCAGCAAAAGCAAAAAAGTCACAAACAAATAGAATATAGAATATAAGAAGAGTCTTTTTTCCAATACAAAGGAAGATTCTTTTAAATTTTTAGGATTATTCATAAGAATATAAGCATTATAAATAAAGATAACATTCAAAAATATTGAAGCTATTAGATAAATTAGTCCTCCAATACTTGAGAATGATATCAATATTGAAGGAATTGACAGAATTATAGAGTATATGAGTATTTGTAATTTAGTTGCTTCAACTCCATGAGTTACAGTCAGCATAGGTACTTTGGTCACTGAATAATCATTTTTGGTAATTAAACAAAGAGACCAAAAATGTGGTGGAGTCCATAAAAAAATCAACAAAAATAATAAAATGCTTTCAATACCAATTGTGTTAGTAGACACAGCCCAGCCTATCATTGGAGGAAAAGCTCCAGCAGCACCACCTATAACAATATTATAAGGTGTTGTTCTTTTCAAAAACATTGTATAGATAAAAATATAGAAGCTAATTGTAATTGCTAAAAGTAAAGCTGATAAGAAATTTGCGAATAATGCCAGAAATATTACGGAAAATATCGATAGGAAAATACCAAAACTTAGTGCTTGATCAGAAGTGATTTTACCACTTGGGATTGGCCTTTTTGAAGTTCTTTCCATTACTGAATCAATATCTGAGTCCCACCACATATTTAATGCACCAGACGCACCTGCTCCCAAAGCGATGCATACAATAGATCCTAGGGCAATAATTGGATTTAGAGGTATAGGTGCAATAATCATAGCAACCCCAGCAGTAAAAATTACTAACCGCATAACTTTTAATTTTAAAAGCTCAAGATAATCAAAAGCTGAGGGTTCAATTGAATTAATATAAATGGTATTTGTAGATCTGATCATTTGATTAATATGAATTTAATTTAGATTATTTTTTTGCTAGATTTATTCTTTTAATATCTGGAGCAGAAGAAAATTCAATAGCTGCTTTTTCTATCCACTTTTGATATTTTTCTTTTGAGACTGCCTTCACTACTATTGGCATATATGCGTGGTTTAATCCACAAAGTTCAGAACATTGACCAAAATAAATACCTTCTTTATCAACTTTGTACCACGTTTCATTTAATCTACCTGGTACAGCATCCATATGAACACCAAATGCTGGTATTTTCCAAGCATGTAAAACATCAGCTCCTGTTACTTGCATTCTTACAACAGAGTCTACTGGTACAATAACAGGGTTATCAGTAGCTAATAAGTATTCATCATCAGAATAACCATGTTGTGATAATTCTTCTTTTGTAAGCATAAAAGAATCAAAAGAAATCTCCTGATCTGGATATTCATATGACCAATACCACTGGTTGCCGGTGGCTTTTATAGTTAAATCATATTCGGGGATGTTTAATTGTTTAAAAAGCATAGGTAGAGAAAAAGCACCTATGACAACTAGAATTGCCGTAGGAACTAAAGTCCATGTAATTTCTAATGTTGAGTGGTGAGTAAAGTTTGACGGTTCAGGATTTGTTTTTTTATTAAATTTTAAAATTACTATAGCTAATAAAACTATGATGAATAAAGAAATTAAGGTTATAATAATTAATAAAAAATTATCCAGCCAAAGTATGTCCCTTGCAAGTTCAGTTACAGCTGGTTGAAAATTAATACCACCATGTTCAGGTTTTCCAATAACCTCTAAGTCATTAAAATTATCTAATGAGAAAGCAACTAAAGGTGTAAAAAATAAAAAAATTGAAAGTAAATGTTTAAAAAAAACTCTATAAAAAAAATGCATTGCCCCCCCCCTTAAAAAGATATTTATGAATCACATTTATAAATATATGTTTGTAGTGTAGAAAAAACTAGTTTAAATCAAAAAAAAATTAAATTTAAAATAACAAATTATTGAAAAGAATATAATGAGTGAAATAGACGCAACTTTTAAACCCTTTGAAAAAAATTTAGATCTAAAAAAAACACTAAACTTTTTAAAGACTGCAACAAATAAAGTTGATGATGGTGAACTCTTCTTAGAGAAATCTCAAAATGAAAGTTTTTTATTTGATGATAGAAAATTAAAACAGTCTTCTTTTAGTTCTAGAGAGGGGTTTGGAATTAGGGCTGTAAAAGGAGAAAGAACTGCTTACTCTCATTCATCAGAAATTAATAATAATAAAATAAAAAATGCTGCTGAGAGTATATCTCTTACAAATAAAGAATCTGATCTTATAAAAACAAATTACACAAATTTAAACAATAATGTAAAAAAAGTTTATTCAAACGAAAATCCTTTTCATAACATAGACCTATCAGATAAACTAGAATTACTTAAAAAAATAGATGAATATGCAAGACAAACTGAAAAAAATATTCAACAAGTTTCTGTAAGTTTAAATGCTTCTTTACAAGAAGTGTTCATATTAAGAGCAGAAGAAGAATATTTTAATGATATAAGACCAATGGTTAGAATTTATATTTCCGTCACAATTGAAGAAAATGGTAAAAGAGAAAGTGGCTCTTCCGGCGGTGGGGGAAGATTTAATTTATCAAAAATAATGAATGAAAAAATTTGGAAAAATCATGTTGATGAAGCTTTGAGAATAGCAAAAGTTAACCTTAGAGCTAAACCTGCTCCTGCAGGTGTTATGGATATTGTGTTAGGATCTGGCTGGCCAGGCGTAATGTTACATGAAGCAGTTGGACACGGATTAGAAGGAGATTTTAATAGAAAAAAAACTTCGGCCTTTTCAAATTTAATTGGGGAAAAAGTTGCATCTGAAAATGTGACTTTAATAGATGACGGAACAATACCAGATAGAAGAGGTTCGATTACATATGATGATGAAGGCTCACCTAGCAAAAGAAATACACTTATTGAAAATGGAATTTTGATAAGTTACATGCAAGATAGACAAAATGCTCGATTAATGAATACTTTATCTACTGGAAATGGAAGAAGACAAAGTTTTGCTCATCCCCCTATGCCTAGAATGACAAATACGTTTATGTCTTCAGGTAAAGAAGATCCTAAAAACTTATTAAAAGATTTGAAAGATGGAATATATGCCGTTGGTTTTTCTGGTGGCCAAGTTGATATTACAAATGGTAAGTTTGTATTCTCCTGCACAGAAGCCTACAAAGTAAAAAATGGAGATATATTGTATCCTGTAAAGGGTGCTACACTAATTGGTGATGGGCCAAGTGCTATGAAAAAAATTCAGGGTATAGGTAATGACTTATCACTTGATCCCGGAATTGGGAACTGTGGAAAAGCTGGCCAGTGGGTTCCTGTTGGAGTAGGTCAACCAACCGTTTTCATTAGTGGACTTACGGTTGGTGGAAGAAGTTTTTAAAAGATATGGATTTATAAATGGCAGTAGTAATAGTAGAGTCACCTGCAAAAGCAAAAACAATTAATAAATACTTGGGAAGTTCATATACAGTTTTAGCTTCTTATGGACACGTGCGAGACTTGAATGACAAGAGAGGATCTGTCGATCCAGACAATAAATTCTCTATGAAATGGCAAATAAATCCTAAGAGTACCAAATATATATCAGATATAAAAATAGCACTGTCAAAAGATAATCATCTTATATTAGCAACTGATCCTGATAGAGAAGGTGAGGCTATCTCGTGGCATATAGTTGAAATTTTAAAGAAACAAAAAAGTGTTAATTGTGATACTAAAATACAAAGGATAGTATTTAATGCAATTACAAAATCTGCAGTTTTAGAAGCGATAGATAATCCTAGAAATTTAGATGTTCCGTTAATAGAAGCATATTTAGCAAGAAGAGCTTTAGATTATTTACTAGGGTATAATATGTCACCTTCTCTTACAAAAGTAGGATTTGGTTTTCAATCTGCTGGTAGGGTCCAGTCACCTACTCTTAGACTGATTGTTGAAAGAGAAATGGAGATAGAATCTTTCAAACCACAAGAATATTGGTCAATCAATGTTAATTTGAAGTATGATAATACAAAGAATTTTCAAGCAAAAGGTATAGAGTATAAAAACAAAAAAATTGAAAAATTGACAATTAATACAGAAAAAATGGCTAACGAAATTGTAGAAGAGTTCCAAAGCTCTTATTTTTATATACATGACGTATCTTCTATTCCAAAAAAAAGAAAACCATTACCCCCTTTCTTGACTTCAACACTTCAACAAGAAGCTAATAATAGATTTTACATGAGTACCCAGCAAACTATGTCCGTCGCCCAAAAATTATATGAATCTGGCTATATCACATATATGAGGACTGATGGTATTGATATGGCTCCTGAAGCTGTTGCTGCAACCAGAAACACTATTAAGGAAATATATGGGAATAAATACCTACCTGAAAAACCAAGATTTTATAAGAATAAAGTTGCTAATGCACAAGAAGCTCATGAATGTATAAGACCAACTGATATTAGCAAAAATGCAGAAAGTTTAAATTTACAAGATATAAATCAACGGAAATTATACGAACTAATAAGGAACAGAACCCTTGCATCCCAAATGGGAGACGAGATTTCGGAAACAACTACAGTTATTTTAAAAAATGAGAACAAAAGCAACTCCTTGAAAGCACTAGGCCGTGTAATAATTTTTGAAGGATTTAGAAAAGCATTTTCTTATGATGAAAGTGAAGATCCAAATAATACCGAAAATAAAGAACTACCCATCCTTGAAAAAGGAAAGGAAGTTTTTATCGAAAAAGTAACTCCTTTACAGCATTTCACACAAGCAAAGCCAAGATATTCAGAAGCTTCTCTAATAAAAAAAATGGTTGATTTAGGAATTGGTAGACCGTCTACCTATGCTTCAATAGTTTACACCATACAATCAAGACAATATGTAAGAAAAGAAAAAAATCGTTTAATCCCAGAGGATAAAGGAAAATTAATATCTATCTTTCTTACTGAATATTTCAAAAAATATGTAGGATATGACTATACTGCTGAATTAGAAGTTGAGTTAGATAATATTTCTTCTGGTAAATCTGAGTGGGTTGGAATTTTAACAAAATTTTGGAAAGAATTTTTTCCTACCATAGAGGCTGCAAATGATTTACGTATATCTGAAGTTCTTGAGAGAATAAATGATATACTAACCCCTCATATTTTTCCAGATACTGAAGGTAAAGAAGATCCAAGATTATGTCAAAACTGTAAAAATGGTAAACTTTCTATAAGAACGTCGAGATCTGGAAGCGCTTTTATTGGATGCTCAAATTATCCTACATGTAAGTTTGTAAAACCTTTTGGTGTTATCAGTGCTGATAGCCTAAATGAGAAAACAAGCGATGACTCGATTGGAACTAGTGATAATGGAGAAGAAATTTATTTGAAGTCTGGGCGATTTGGACCTTACGTTCAATTAGGAAATAGCTCAGAAAAAAATCCCAAACCAAAGAGAACGTCCATCCCCAAAAATTTTGAATCAAGCAAAATAACAATTGAAATTGCAAAAAAACTTTTAGATTTACCAAGAGTTTTGGGGGAACATCCAGATGATAAAAACCCTATACATTCTGCCATTGGACCATATGGACCATACATAAAACATAATAATATCTATGCCAATATAAAAGATTTGGAGGAATTCCTTTCAATTGGTATGAATAGAGCGGTTGAGTTGTTATCTGAAAATTCAAAGAAAAATAGTAGTAGTAAAAAGGCTGCTTCATTAATAAGAATAATAGGTGATCACCCAGAAGGAGGAGAAATTCAATTAATGGATGGAAGGTTCGGTCCATATATTAAATACAAAAAAAACAATATAAGTATTAAGAATAAA
>CACESU010000021.1 GCA_902562285.1 uncultured Alphaproteobacteria bacterium
AACCTTTCTCAGTTTTAGTACCCCCCTTTATTTTTTATTTTGATAGTTTATATCAAATTCATTCCCTGTGGTTCATGTCGATTTCACAAATTTGACTTCCTATGTTATGTTTTAGATATGAAAGTTCTATTTTTAATTATTTCTATATTTTTTATTTCCTCTCCTTCTTGGAGTGAAACTGTCACTATTGATGATTTGAAGGAGAAGAATGGTTTTTACTATAAAAAGTTTAATATTTTTTCTCCCCTAGATTTTTTATATCGATTTACAGGAATAGTTGAATCCTATTATGAAAATGGTAACTTACGTAACAAAGTAAATTACAAAGATGGAGAACCAAAAGGTCTTATCGAATGGTATTATGAAAATGGGCAGTTAGAAAAAAAAGGTTTCAAATCGAAAATACCACTTTTTATTTTATTTTCCAAATTTCTAACAGTTCGGACACTATCTTCAGTTTGAAAACACAGAAATATATATCTTAATTTTTTTTGAATATATTCTTTTGTTAATCTATCAAGATAACCTCGTGAAGGTTGATAAGAATTACTTTTTAATAATTCTGGAATTACAAAATAATCGTGAACATAAACACAAAACTGATCACCACTTCTTCTCCCAGATTGATGTTGAAAAATTCTACTTCTAGGATTTCTTTTTAGAAGTGGTGTGTTAGGTGATTGACCAATACCACTTATTCCGACGTATATAAATTTTTCATTATTATCCCATACTGTGTAAATCATTGATCCGAATTCAGGGATATGTTTTTTTGGATCTTCAGAAAAACTTATTGATTTTTTATTAGTATCAAAAAGATCTGATAGATCACAATCATCTAAAATGTAATTAGTCATATCTATTACATAACATAATAACTATTAGAGTCCTTGTATCGAAATATTATTTTTTAATCATTAATAATTATTTTTGACTCAATATTAATCAAAACTTACAACTTACGTAAGGTAGTTTTTTCTAAGAAATTCCAATCTTCTTATTAGTGTATAAAACAGAGTAATCGTTAAGTAGTTTTGACGAAAAAATAAAAAATCTTTCTCCAATATAACAGTCGAGATAATTCCTCCCTTTCATTATCTCGACATTCTTTTAAGTCCGATTTCCCTCCAAAGTAATCGGACTTTTTTTTATTTAAGATGATCTAATCATTTTTCAATTTTATCTTTAATTTTTTGAAATTTTTATAGGTGTAAGAATTAAATCTTCACTAAATTCTATAATAGTATCTGACTTAATTCTTTCTAATCTTCTTCTATATTTTTTAAGTCCCATACAAACATCATTATGAGAATATTCACCTTTAGTCCTTACTTTATAAATTTTGTTTTTATTTAAGATTTCACTAATTTCTTTATTACTGTATCCATCATCAGATAAAGACTTCATTAATTCCAATCTGTATGATCTATTTTGTCCAATTTTGAAATGAGTTAATCTTTTACTTTCTACAATAACAATATAATTTATGGACAATAAAAAATGTCCATATGTTATTATAAATCTATTCCACGGTGACTGAATGTTTGGGTGAGTGGGTAGTCGGGACTTACAAATCCCTTCTATGTTTCGACCTAATTTTATCCTCTCAAAATCTTAGAGTTCCAAGATATTCAGATTACCAACATTTCCTTTTTAAGACCATAACAGAAATGAGAGAAAAAGGAATGAATGATGTTCAGACCGCAAATTGGTTAAATGATAATGGACACCCAACTCCAAGAGGAAACAAATTTAAAAATGCTCATGTTCATTCAATTGCAAAGAAAAGAAAAAGAAGATTAGAAATTCTAGATAGGAAACCTACTCTATCAATCTCTAACATTAATTTTAGATATAAAAAAAATGGATAGAAAAAGTATGGTTATTATTTAAATATTTTTAATCAATCTTATATAAATGTAATGAAAACAATCTATTTTATAATGAACTCTTTTATTCAACTTTCCTGTATGTTTTTAGGGTGGAATACAGTTAATGAACTTTACCTAAAACCAGTTAAGGTTAAATCAAAGAATAGACCAAACCGATAATTTCAATATGTTTAGTTGGTTAATTTCACCTTGGAAAGATGTAAATTCGTTACCTGAAATTAAACTTCAAGATAATGAAGAAATTATATTTTCAAACTACAAGATTAATGCACTTGATGAGGGTCATACAACTTGGAATCAAAAACTTGCGTTTTATTACTGCACTTTAACTAATAAAGCGTTCTACTTTTTAATTCTGAGAAAACTAAACCCTGAAGTAAAATTTTTTGCATCTAATACAACGACAATTAAAACGCAAAATTTTGATGAAAAGGTGTGGAAAAGAATAAGTTATGAACAATTAGAAATTAAATTTGGTATAATTCCCCCACTCAGATATATTCAACTAATAGATAAAGAAGATAAATTTAATGTAAGGATTCAACTTACAGGATTTTTTAACAAACCAGTAAAACAAATTGAAAAATATATAAAAGATTATCTAATGCATCTGGTAATAAAAAAATAACAAAAACTATTTTTTATATTAGGGAAGTGCAATCAACCCCTCGTCAGTTTTGAGGTGTGAAATCATATTGGTTATTGATAAACAATTCCTCACACAACTTCACACCACACAATTCCGAAGGATTGGTAATACTAATTTTGAAATTATTCTTAGATAAGTAAATGAGACATTTTGTAATTAAAAAAAATCAGTAAGCATCCGTTAATTTAATTGATTATTTTAATTTCCCTTTCAAAATTTAATGATCAACCAAATGTGTGGATACTTTTACTCCATTAAGTATCCACACTAAGTCTTACGACAAAGATGTTTAAGGTAAATTCACAATATCAAAATTTAAATTCAACCAACAAGTATTAATTTAATACATCTAACCGATAAACATATCTGTATCTTTATTGCATTTATAGATTAGAAAACTTTTGTCAGTTTTAGAGGGGGTGTTTTAAGTTCAACAACCCTTATAGTTCTTCTTTATGCATTCTCTAGCAAGTAGTTGTGCTTCCTCTATTTGAGATGAGGTCATTTTTTCTGCAACATGACCTCTCACTAATTCTCCTCTTTCATTTCCATTCATTAATGCAATGTTGCCCCACATATGTGCATAGACAAAATCTTTTGTAACACCTTTTCCGAATACATACATAACTCCAAGATTACCTTGTGCATCTGCATATCCCTGTTCAGCAGCAAGTCGGTATAATCGAACTGCTTCTTTATCATCTTGGGGAACACCTTTTCCTTTTTCGTACATCAGTCCTAGATTATACTGTGCTACTTCATACCCCTGTTCAACAGCAAGTCTATACCAATAGACTGATTCTTTATAATCTTGGGGAACTCCCCATCCATTATCGTACATCAATCCTAGATTATTTTGTGCAGCAGCATTTCCTTCTTCAGCAAGAGGTTTCCATTCTTTCAATGCTGTTGCCCAGTCTCCACTTTGAGCAGCAGTTAATCCTTTATTAAAATCTGCTGAATAAGAAGGTACTCCTAATAAAAGAGAAAAAAGTAGAACTGGAATGATGATTAAAGTTCTCATAATAAAAATATAATCAAAATATATGTGGAAGGTAAAGAGACTTTTTATAGATTGAGATTAGTCTTTCAGTTTTGAGGGGGGTGTTATGTTTAATATGTCCTATGTGATTCACATTTGGTTTCTGTTTAATGTGAGTCTTGAGCAGACATAGGATCTAAAAAAACATCTAAAGAGAATAACGAATGAAGAACTGGAAATCAGAGTTTCAGATTAACTATCACGTCAATTTCCTAATGGAAGATGCGACTATGATTACCAAATACGAGGGGATAGTTATTGAAGCAGAAAATGAGAAACAACTTCAAGATTTAGTGCAAAGTTATTTTAAAACAAATCCAGAAAGTTTTGTAGAATCTCCAGAAGATATGATTAGTAAAGTTGCAAGACAGGAACTGATTATAGATAAAGTTAAGAAAGTCTGGAAACATTAGATATGTTTAGTAAAACAAAATTTTATAGAAGGGGAATACCAACATTCATTGCATTTCTATTCCTATGGTTTGTTGGTGACCCAATTATACTTCCTTTTGTATTTGGAATTACAGATAGTGGTAACATAAATCTATTAATTTGGATTTTAGTAGATGCAATTATGTTTTTCACAATGTTTTTTCTAACTAGGCAGGTCTTGTTCAGAATGGAAATCATTGAAAAGTTTAAAAGTAAATAACTGACGTTTTAGAGTTTACCCATACATCAAATAATTATCCGACACTTTTACTGTCATACTCAGTAAAATCACCTTGGGATACTAGAAAAGATCAAGAGGCAAGAAAAGTACCCTATACCCAAACTACTCTACAGTAACTGATTTTGCTAAATTTCTAGGTTGGTCAATGTCTGTACCTTTAAATAATGCAGTGTAATAAGCAATTAGCTGTGATGGGATTGCGTAGATTATTGGTTCAATAAAATTTGAGAATTTTGGTAATTTGATTATAGGAAATTCATGTGATGACAAAGAACAATATCCTTTTTCATCTGTTATTAATAGGACATTACCATTCCTAGCCAAAACTTCTTCAACATTTGAAATTGTTTTTTCAAATAAATCATTATAAGGAGCAAAACAGATAACAGGCATATTTTCATCAACTAATGCAATTGGACCATGCTTTAATTCTCCGCTGGGATATCCTTCAGCATGGATATAACTTATTTCCTTAAGCTTTAGTGCTGCTTCAAGTGCTAATGGATAAAGAATACCCCTACCTAAAAATAGTGCATTTTTAGATTTCATAAGCTTTTTTGCAAAACCTTTATAACTTTCAGTTTTGGACAAAATTTTAGACATTATTCTAGGTGTAGAAACTAATGAATCAATTAATTCTGAATTCTCTTTTTTAGAAAGTAAGCCCCTTCTATTTGAAAAATATATAGTTAAACACGCTAATACAGCTAATTGTGCAGTAAATGCCTTTGTAGAAGCTACACCTATTTCAGGACCAGCTTTTATAGGTAAAATAAAATCAGATTCTCTAGCTATAGAACTCTCAATTACATTAACTATAGAAATAATTTTTTTAACTTTACCTTTCACTTTTCTCAATGCTGCTAATGTATCCGCTGTCTCACCTGATTGACTAACAAAAATAGCATATTCATTTTTACCAAATGAATTATCTCTATATCTAAATTCAGATGCAACATCAATTTCAACAGGAACTTTAACATATTTTTCAAACCAGTATTTAGCTACTGAACATGCATAAAATGCAGTCCCACATGCGACTAAAATTATTCTGTTGATATGATCAAATTCATTAAATTTATGAATCATATCAATTTTTTGTTGCTTAAAGTTAATAAAACTTGACGTAGCATATGTAAATACTTCTGGTTGTTCATAAATTTCTTTCAACATAAAATGCTGGAAGTTACCTTTATTTATAACTTCGTTATTAAATTCTACAGACTTTTTCTTCCTTTTAATTTTTTGACCAATTCTATTATAAATCTCTGTTTCTTTTTGACTTATTATAGCCACATCATCTTCATCTAGAAATATCACCTTATTTATCAAATTAGTTAAACTAACTGCATCTGATCCAACATATATATCGCTTTCACCATATCCAATTACCAGAGGAGCGCTTCGCTTGGTAACATATAACTTCTTTTCATCGTCTTTAAACATTAAACAGATAGCAAAAGCTCCTTCTAAACGTTTAATCGTTTTCAAAAAAGCATCTTTATTATTGAGACCTTGTTTATTGAAATATGAACAAAGTTGAATAATAACCTCAGTGTCTGTTTCGGAATAAAACTTATAACCTTTTTGAGATAATTCTTCTTTAATTTCCCTAAAATTTTCAATGATACCATTATGTACACCTACAACAGACCCTACATGGTGTGGATGCGCATTATCTTCACTTGGAATACCATGTGTAGCCCAACGCGTATGACCTATGCCAATTTTTCCTGGTAAATCGTTCTGGTTTATCAATTTTATCAAGTTTTCAATCTTACCTTTAGCTCGTTGCCTTTTAATATTATTATTATAAATTGTGGCTATTCCAGCACTATCATAACCTCGATACTCAAGTTTTTTCAAAACATCGAGAATTGTAGGTGTCACTTCTTTATTACTTAAAATACCAACAATTCCACACATAAAAAATCTCCAACAGTTATGTTGATTAGTATCAGAAAAAAAAATAAATTAAACTTTAAATTACATTCAAAAAAGAAGTATTAAATATTAATTTTGAGAGTTATCATAAAAAAATTATGACAGAATTATTACAAAAAATTTTTGAAAGTGATCGTAAGGCTCTTGCCAAAGCTATAACATTAGTAGAATCCACACTTCCTAAACATAAAAAAGAGGCTAATAATCTTATTCAAGATTTATTAAAAAAAAATAATAATGCATCTATCAGAATTGCTCTATCTGGAACACCTGGTGCAGGAAAATCAACTTTTATTGAAGCTTTTGGTTCAAAATTAATTGAAGAAGGAAATAAAGTTGCCGTGTTAGCAATAGACCCTACGTCTAATAAAACAGGTGGCTCAATACTAGGTGATAAAACTAGGATGGAAAATTTAAGTCGTCACCCAAATGCTTTTATAAGACCTTCGCCTAGTAGCTTAAATCTTGGGGGTGTGACAGCTAAAACTAGAGAGGTTATACATTTATGTGAAGCATCGGGTTATAACATAATAATAGTTGAAACAGTTGGAGTTGGTCAGTCCGAAATTGCAGCTTTTGATATGACAGATATTTTTTGTTTACTAATAACACCTGATTCTGGGGATGAATTACAAGGTTTAAAAAAAGGGATAACAGAGAGCGCAGATTTAAT
This sequence comes from uncultured Alphaproteobacteria bacterium, assembly GCA_902562285.1. Classification (GTDB taxonomy): domain Bacteria; phylum Pseudomonadota; class Alphaproteobacteria; order Rhodobacterales; family Rhodobacteraceae; genus CACIIZ01. The sequence goes on from CACESU010000021.1 coordinate 6,874, forward strand.
TATTGTAAATAAAGCTGATGGCAAATTAAAAAAGACTGCAAGTTTAGCAGTCGCAGAATATACTTCTGCATTACGACTATTAGGTAAGAAAAACAATGTTCCTGAAAATTATCCAAAAGCTACGATGGTTTCTTCAATTGATGGGAACGGTATCATTGAAATTAAAGATGAAATTTTAAATTTTATAAATTTACAAAAAAAACTGGGTTTTTTTGAAAAAAAAAGAAATCAGCAAAAAGTACAATGGTTTAAAGAAAAAATTGATTTAGAAATTTATGATTTCATTTCGAAAAGAAATAATTTTATTGATATAAAAAATGAATTAGAAAATAAAATTGAAAATAAAGAAATATCTGTACCAGAGGCAATAAGTTACTTTTCTAATATTCTAGAAAAAATATCTAATAGTGAATAGATCAATGAATTTTTATAAGTTGGAATAAGAAAATTATAAGACAATATTTTTCTTGAGTAAATTATAAAAAAATTAGAGCACTTGACGCAATAATTTTTAGGATATATTAGAATCTAATTAAAATTCTTATTAGGTGCGAAATGACTAGAAAATGTGAATTAACTGGAAAAATGGCTCTTACAGGTAATAATGTTAGTCATGCTAACAATAAAACTAAAAGACGGTTTTTACCAAATCTTAACATGGTTTCGCTATCATCTGAAAAACTTGAGAAATCTTTTAAACTTAAAGTCTCAGCATCAGCACTTAGAACAGTAGATAAAAAAGGTGGCTTAGATATCTTTTTACTTAATACAGACGACTCAGTTCTTTCTCGTAATGCCCTAAAAATAAAAAAAGATATTGAAAGTTTGGATTCAATAAAAGAAAAATAATTTTTTTCTTTTATTGATCTTTTTATTAAAAATGATTTCAACAAAAGATTTTTAATATCAACCCCTATTTAAAACATTTATTTAATGACAGATATTAAAAAAATTAGAAACTTTTCAATTATAGCACATATTGATCATGGAAAATCTACGCTGGCAGATAGACTGATCCAATTTACAAATACAGTAGCTGAAAGAGACATGAAAGAGCAAATTCTAGACTCTATGGATATAGAACGAGAAAGAGGAATTACGATTAAAGCTAATACTGTAAGGATTAATTATAAATCAAGAAATAATGAAAACTACATTCTGAATTTAATTGACACACCAGGTCATGTAGATTTTTCATATGAAGTTTCCAGATCAATGCATGCTGTGGAAGGTTCACTTTTAGTTGTAGATGCTTCACAAGGAGTTGAAGCACAAACTTTGGCAAATGTTTACTCAGCAATTGATGCTGACCACGAGATTATCCCAATTCTCAATAAGATTGATTTACCTGCTGCTGATGTTGGTAGAGTCAAAGAACAAATTGAAGATGTTATAGGAATTGATGCTAAAGACTCTATTAAAATTTCAGCAAAAACTGGTGAAGGAATTTCAGACGTTTTTGAAGAAATTGTTCAAAAACTGCCACCACCCAAAGGATTTGAAAATTTACCTTTGAAAGCAATATTAGTTGATAGCTGGTATGATGCCTACTTAGGTGTAGTTGTTTTAATAAGAGTTCATGATGGCATTATTAAAAAAGGAGATAAAATAAAATTAATGCAGACTGGAGCAAATTATACTGTAGATAGGCTTGCTGTATTAAAACCAAAAATGGAAGATATCGATCATTTAGGACCTGGTGAGATAGGAGTTTTTACTGCATCAATCAAACTAGTCAGGGATACACGCGTTGGTGATACAATAACCCATCAAAATAAAAGTTGTACAGAACCTCTTGAAGGATATAAACCTGCACAGCCAGTAGTATTTTGTGGTCTGTTTCCAGTAGATAGTTCTGAATTTGAATCATTAAGAGAAGCAATTGATAAATTAGCTCTTAATGACTCGTCATTTAGCTATGAAATGGAAAGTTCAGCTGCATTAGGTTTTGGTTTTAGGTGTGGGTTTTTAGGATTACTTCATTTAGAAGTTGTTCGCGACAGAATAGAAAGAGAGTATAATATTAATCTTATAACAACTGCTCCATCCGTTATTTACCATGTTTTGAAAACAGATAATGAAAAATTAGAAATTCATAACCCTTCTGATTTACCTGATGCGGTAAAGATTCAACATATTGAAGAACCAAGAATTAAAGCTACTATTTTAGTACCTGACAATTACCTTGGGGAAGTATTAAAATTATGTCAAGATCGTAGAGGTATACAATTAGATTTAACATATGTAGGCTCAAGAGCGATGGCCGTGTATGATTTACCTCTAAATGAAGTAGTTTTTGATTTTTATGATCGTCTAAAATCTGTGACTAAGGGGTATGCAAGCTTTGACTATGAAATTACTAAGTATGTTGAGGACAATCTTGTAAAAATGCAAATTCTAGTTAATGATGAAGCTGTTGATGCACTTTCAATTATTGTTCACAGAGATAGAGCTGAAATGAGGGGCAGAAGTATGTGCGAAAAGTTAAAGGACTTAATACCTCAGCATTTATTTAAAATACCAATTCAAGCTTCTTTAGGCGGACGAATAATTGCTCGAGAGACAATATCAGCTTTAAGAAAAGATGTAACAGCAAAATGTTACGGTGGAGATATTACCAGAAAGAGAAAACTACTAGAAAAACAGAAAGCTGGGAAAAAAAGAATGCGGCAATTTGGAAAAGTTGAAATTCCACAAGAAGCATTTGTAAATGCTTTAAAAATTAACAATTAGATTTAATGATTTAAATACCTAAGGGATGTGGATGCAAATGGAAAGGTTTTTTACTGCATAGGTAAATTTTTCCAATTAGATATGTAGAACTATTGTATTCCTTCATTTTTGAAAGTGATATAGCGTTCCCACCTATTATTAGTGCCCGATTTTTTAGTTCCATAATAGTTTCAGCATAATTTTTTGATTGTGCAATTTCTATGCGCATAGCTAAATCACAATTTGTATTAATTTTTAATAGCTTGTCAGGATGTACTGAAACTTTAGTAAATCCTCTAAGTGGAATAGTTTCATTTGTAGTAGTTCCATAGACAGACGTGTTTGTGGGGATAGTATTACAGGAAGAAAGAACAAAAAATATTGAAAATATAAATAAAATTCTAAACATATTTAAATCTTAATATGATTCTATATTTGTATTCAATAAAAATTTATTCTGATAATTTACCCATTATAACATATCTGAAAATATCCAATAGTTCTCTGTTGTTTTTTATTACTGCTAAAGCAGATGCATCTACTTCTTTGAGAGCATGTTGGCAATCATCCTGATGCATAATTATTAATGATTTCCCAAGCGCAGAAGCATAGCCAGCATCAAATGCAGCATTCCATTGTTTATATTTTTCTCCAAATTTTACAACAACAATATCAGATTCTTCTATACCTTTTCTAGTTCTAATAGCATTTATTTTAGCTCCTTTATTATCATACCAAAACTTATTCTCTTCATGACCTAGAATTTGTACTCCGCAATCATCTGATGCAGAATGATCAGTCACAGGAGAAAAAAACTTTATTGGTAATTTTTCCTTTTCAGCAGATTCAATAATTTCTTCACGCCAATCAGTATGAATTTCACCAGATAGATAGATTTGCCAATGCATATTTAACTCCTTTAAATTTATCTTGTTATTAGAAAAAAAAATTTGTTATACAGATGACATATAGTTTTTAATTTTTTTTTTAAAGGTAAAACATGTTAACTCGCTACCCTGGAAAATATTGGCCAAAAATCTCTGCGTTAGGTATTGGTGCCATGTCATTTAGTGACTTTTACGGTCAAACAGATACTGAGCAATCATTTGAAATACTAAAAACTGCAATGGATTTCGGAGTAAATCATATAGATACTGCTAATATGTATGGAATGGGTATTTCTGAAACTAGAATTGGTAAATTTCTTTCTTTAATAGAAAAAAAAGACCGTAACTTTTTTCATATTGCTACAAAAGGAGGTATAAAAACAAAACCTGGTGGTCCGCCAGAATTTGATAATACGGAAGACTACCTCACTTCAGAACTTGATAAATCTCTACAAAGGCTTGGAGTTGATAATATAGGGCTATACTATATCCATAGAAGGGATGGGAAAACTCCAATAGAGGATGTTGTTGAAACATTACTTAAATTTAAAAAAGCAGGTAAAATTAATCAGTTTGGTTTTTCTGAAATTTCACCAGTTTCACTGGCAAAAGCAAATAGTATACACCATGTGGGAGCAGTACAATCTGAGTATTCTTTATCTACCAGGTTTCCAGAACTTGGCCTTTTACAAAAAACTAAAGAATTGAAAACAGCATTTATAGCTTTTTCCCCAGTTGGTAGAGGATTATTAACAGATAAACCACCTACACCTGAACGAGTTAAAGATAGTCCCTTCTTAAAAGTTAATCCGAGATTTCTGGAACCAAATCTAAGTGAAAATATTAAAGCAGTTAAAGGCTTTCAAAATCTAGCTAATGACTACGGACTTAGCACTGCCGGATTGGCGATTGCTTGGTTAATTGCAAAAGATGACCATATCATCCCTATTCCTGGCACTAGATCTACTAATCATTTAAAAGAAATGATAAAAGGTACTGAAAAGAGCTTAACTCAAACTGATATAAATGAGATTGAAAAAACTCTTCCTGTTGGATGGGCACACGGTGATAGATATTCAGACATCCAATGGATTGGACCTGAAAAATATTGTTAATTTTGTATTGCAACCAACTTTTTACTAATCTTTCCCTTAAACATTAAATAAATTATTAAAAGAATATTAATAACATTCCAAATAATACCATTTAGAAAAGCTAAACTATAAGAACCAGTTAAATCAAAAATAAACCCTGAGACCCAACCACCAAATGCCATTCCAAAAATAGTTGCCATAAGTACCATGCCAATCTTTGAAGCGATATTTTGAGGAGGCAAATACTCTCTTAATATGACAGCATAGCTAGGTACAATTCCACCTTGTGCTAAACCAAAAATCAGACTTACTAAATATAGAGATGTAAGACCATCAAAAGGTAAATATAAAAATAAAGCTAGGCACTGCAAACTGGATCCTACTAATAAAACCTTGAACCCACCAAAATAGTCAACGGCTACTCCTGAAATAATTCTTGAAATAACTCCTCCTGCTAACATTAGAGAAAGCATATTCGTTCCAACAATAGGGCTAAAACCAAGGTCAACACACAAAGCAACTATATGTATTTGTGGCATCGACATGGCAACACAACAAGCAATACTAGCTAATATTAAAATTAATAATAATAGATGGGGAGATATAAATTTCTCTGAAAGTTTTTGGTTAGCCTTAATAGTTTCTTTATCTATATAACTCTTATCTATTTTTTTTGTTAAAAAAAAGGAAAGTGGTATGGTTAAAATTACGGCTATTATTCCAAATAAAACATATAAAAATCTCCAATCAAATGAATTAGTAAAAACTGTAGAAATTAAAGTTGGCCAAATAATTCCTGAAAAATAATTTCCTGATGCTGCTACTGATACAGCAATTCCGCGTCTTTTAGAAAACCAAAAGGATATATCTGACATAAGTGGACCAAAACCAGCTGCTGTTCCAAAACCAATCATAACATGGCAAAAACTAAGTAGAATTAATGAGTAACTGAAAGCCGAAATAAAAAAACCTAAAACTACTGTAAAAGAAGCAAAAAGCAGTGTCATTATAATGCCATATTTATCTACCAATTTACCTAAAATAAAATTTCCTAATGCAAATCCCACCATAGTAAATGAAAATAAAACTGAAACCTCACCACGATTAAAATCAAATTCTTTTTGAATGTCAGGGAGAACTATAACAATAGCCCACATACCTATGTTTAAGGATGTTCCAATAAGGAATGTTATTAAAAGTCTAAACCAGGAATAATGAGAATCTTGTGAAAAATTTTTAAACAAATCATTATACCTTTAATTTGAATTTATTTTTATAAGAAGGAAATGTGTCAATAGGAGAATTTGAAGCAAAGTACACACCACGTGCAATAGATCTTGACACACATAGAGCTGCAGCTTGGTTGATATAAAGTAGATCATTAAAATTCTCTTCTAATTCTTTTTCTCCGGTTGAAACAGAAAAAATCAAATCACCGTCAAAGGTTGTGTGTGATGGGAAAACTGCTCTTGTAATGCCATCATGTGCAACGGTAGCTAATGCTTTACATTGAGCTTTCGACAATTTGGCGTCCGTGGCAACAACTCCTATGACTGTATTTTTCTTAAAATCATCTGGTGAAGCTCTCTCTACTTCTTTAAATGGTTCAAATTTATTTGAATTGCCAAATCCACCAAACTCATTTTCATATTCAAAAGGAGCAGCCCAAAAATGTGGTGTATCATTCACAACAACACTTCCAAATGAGTTAACAACCATCAATGCTCCAACAGTATATTTATTGCCTATCATAAGAGAAGCTGATCCTAAACCACCTTTTATATTGCCAGCTGTAGCGCCCTTTCCGGCCCCATAGGAACCTAATTTAAAACTGGAACATAAATTATTATATGCTTTGTTTGCTAAATCAATGTAAGGATTCTTGTTCCAAGTTTTTTCTCCTCCATTCATAAGATCAAAAATAATTGCCCCTGGAACGATAGGTATTTTATTATTACCTACTTCATATCCTTTATTGTCTTTTCGAAGAAGATTCACTGTTTCAGATGCAGCCTCTAATCCAAAAGCAGATCCACCAGATAAAACTAAAGCATCAATTTTTTCTACTAACTTATCTGGTTCTAGTAAATCAGTTTCTCTTGTTCCTGGAGCTCCACCTAAAACTCTATAACTAGCAATAAATCTATCCTTACAAGATAAAATTGTAGAACCAGTATTAATCAATTCATTTTCAGAATTACCGATAAATAGACCTTCTACATCCGTTATTAAGTTTTTTGATCCAGGTTTAAAAAAATTCATTAGATACAACGTCCTCCGTCTACTTCCAGAATAACCCCGGTAATCATTGATGCTTCATCAGAGCATAAAAAGCATGCTGCATTACCCATATCATCTGGTGTTGAGAACCTACCAATTGGAATTGTTGACAAAAATTTTTCTCTTTTTTCAGGCGTATCTCCACCCATAAAGCTTTTTAATAATGGGGTTTCACCTGCTACAGGGGCCAAAGCATTTACTCTTATTTTTTTTGGAGCTAACTCTATAGCCATTGCTTTTGTTGCACTTATCATCCAGCCTTTAGTAGCATTATACCAACTAAGGTTAGGACGTGGTGAAATACCAGCAGTTGAAGCTATGTTTAGAATATTTCCTCCTCCATTAGAAGTCATTAATGGAACAAGATACTTGGCACTTAAAAAAACTGACTTCGAATTTACTGAAAATATTCTATCAAATTCTTCTTCACTGATATCTTCCATTTTTTTTGGGGTATGAGTAATACCAGCATTGTTAACCATTATATCTATTTTACCAAATTTTTCCAAAGTGGTACTTACCAAATTTTTGAAACTCAATGAATTGGATACATCTACTTTTACAGCAACACCTCCAGCTGTATTTGCTACTTTCTTTGCATTTTCCATGTTAATATCTGCAACAATTACTTTAGCACCCTCTTCAGCGAATTTTCTTACAATACCTGATCCAAAACCAGATCCTCCCCCTGTTACAATAGCTATTTTATCACCTAATCTCATAATAATATATCGCCTCACTATTCATGCATTGCTGCAATTGTTTTTAAAGTTGAAAATCCATATAAAGCCTCAAATCCTTTCTCACGACCATGACCAGAATAGCCTGACCCGCCAAATGGTAGTTCAACACCACCACCCGCTCCATAATTATTTATAAAAACTTGACCAGATTTTATAGCTTTTGCAACCCGCATTTGCCTTGCACCATCTAAAGTCCATATTGAAGCAACTAATCCATACTTTGTACTATTAGCAATTTTTATAGCATCTTCTTCATCTTCAAAAGGGATGATTACCTGGATTGGGCCAAAAATTTCCTCTTGAGCAAGTTTATGTGAATATTTAACATTTCCATACAATTTAGGTAACACATAGTGACCTTTTTTAGGTAAGTTGCTATTAAAATGACCTTCTGCAATACATTCTAAATCTTTAGAAAAATTTAAGTAATTTTGAATTACTTTTTTCTGCCTATTTGAAATTACAGGACCTAAGTCTTTATCCTCTAAAGCCTGATCTACTTTTAATTTGGAATAAGATGAAGACATTTTTTCTATTACTTCCGAATAAATTTTCTTTGACACCAAAATTCTTGAAGAAGCCGAACATGTTTGTCCGGCATTCTGAATACCTGCGTTTATTAAAAAAGGTAAAGCTTTATCTATATTTGCATCCTCAAATACGATCTGAGGAGATTTACCTCCAAGCTCCAGTGTAACAGGAACTAAATTTTTTGCCGCTTCTGATTGTATAATTTTTCCAATTTCAACAGAGCCAGTAAATGATATATGATCAATGTTTGGATGACTAATCAGACTTTTTCCAGCTTTCTTCCCTAATCCTGGCACTATATTTATAGACCCTTCTGGGAAACCCGCTTCAGTTGCTAGCTCTCCAATTGCAAGTGCAGTTAGGCATGCTTCTTCAGAAGGTTTTAAAACACATGCGTTCCCCATTGCAAGAGAAGCTCCTAAAGTACGTCCAATGATTTGCATAGGATAATTCCAAGGTATAATGTGTCCAGTTACACCATGAGGTTCTCTTAATGTGTAGACTGTGTAATCTTTTAAATAAGGTATAGTTTCACCCATTATTTTGTCACAAGCACCTCCATAAAATTCAAAATAACGAGCTAACGCAATAGCATCGTTCTTTGCTTGCTTAAGTGGTTTACCAACATCAATTGATTCAATAAATGCAAGCTTATCCAATCGATTTTTGACAAGTTCAGATAATTTAAGGAGAAGTCTTCCCCTCTCAGTGGCGCTCAAATTACCCCAAGAACTTCTTAAAGCTTTAGAAGCAGAGTTTACTGCTTCATCGATATCTCTTTCATCAGCATCTGTAATTTTAGCAATGATTTCACCATTAGAAGGATTCTCTAAAGAAAGTTTTTTTTCAGAATGACAATCTTTCCACTTACCATTTACAAAGATTTTGTCAGTTGGGTACCATAAATTTTCAGTTAGCAATTTGGCCTCCATTAAGTAATTTTTTTGATATTGTTGGTATTGCTTCCACTAAAGTTTTAGTATAGCTATCCTCTGGATTTGATAATACATGCTTAGCTTTTCCCTCCTCAACAATCTCACCTTTTCTGATTACAATTACTCTGTTAGCAATATTTTGTACAACTGATAGATCATGACTCACAAATAAATAAGTTAAAGTATGCTTATTAGCTAATTCAACAAGAAGATCTAAAATTTGTGCTTTAATTGAGACATCTAATGATGAAACAGCTTCATCTAGAATTATAAGCTTAGGTTTGGTAATAAGAGCCCTAGCTATAGCTATTCTTTGTCTTTGTCCCCCAGAAAATTCATGAATAAACTTATTAGAGTCGCTTGGACTTAAACCCACTTCTTCTAAGGCGAGATAAACTTTTTCATCAATATCTTTTTTTGTAAGAACAGTATTTAGAAGAAAAAAAGGCTCTGCAATCAATCTTCTTATTCGATGTCTAGGGTTAAAAGAACCATAAGGGTCTTGAAAAACTACTTGCATCATAGAACGAATTTTTAGATCGTTAAATTTATTTGCTTCTATTTTTCTATTTTTTATTAAGATTTCGCCTTTTTCTATATTTTGCAAGCCTAATATTGTTTTTACTAGAGTTGATTTGCCTGATCCAGATTCTCCAACCACTCCAAGAATTTCACCCTCATAAATTTTGAAACTAATATCATTTAGAATTTTAGATTTATTTTCCTTCTTTAAAAAAAGACTTTTACTATTGTAATAACTTGTAGTTAAAGATTTAACAGAAAGTAAAACTTTTTTTGATTTAGTATCTTTTTTTATGGGAGAGTAATTAACAGAATTTAATAATTTTCTTGTATAAGGATGTTTCTTTGTTTTGAAAACTTTCTCTAAATTTCCAATTTCTAGAATTTCTCCAGATTGCATAATAGCTACTCTATCTGCACATTGGGCTAATACAGCTAAATCGTGAGTTATTAGTAATAGAGATATACCTTTTTGATAAACAAGGTTTTTTAATAAATCTAAGATACCTTTTTGCGTAGTAACGTCTAGAGAAGTTGTAGGCTCATCTGCAATAATAATCCTTGGGTTTAAAACAAGACTTTTAGCTATCAAAACTCTTTGCTGTTGACCGCCAGATAATTCATGAGGATAAGAATTATTAGATGTTATAGTTTTTGGTAATTCTACTTTTTCAAGATAATAAGTGGCTATATCTAAAGATTTTTTCATTGAACAATTTCCATGAATCAATAGCGGTTCAGCAACTTGCTCTTTTATAGTTTTTAAAGGGTTCAATGCTGTCATTGGTTCTTGAAAAATGAGAGAAATGTCTTTTCCTCTAATCTTGCACATTTCTTTATCATTTAAATTACTTATACATTTATCATCAAAATATATGTAACCAGCTTTTCTAGAATAATTTGGAAGTAAATTCAAAATTGAAAGCGCAGTAAGGCTTTTTCCAGAGCCAGATTCCCCAGCTATCCCTAATACTTCTCCCTGATTTAAGTCAAATGAAATATCATGAAGTATTTGTTTTTCTCTTATATATAAATTGAAATCCTTTATGGACAAAATACTCATTTTATTTTGTCCTGTGATCTAGGATCAATCAAATCCCTAGTACCATCGCCTAATAAATTTAACCCCAAAACTGCTAGTATAATTGTGATGCCCGGAAATAAAGCTAAGTTAGGTGCAAATGAAATCATAGTTTGACTATCAGCTAACATTCTTCCCCATGAAGGAGTTGGTGGTTGTACTCCCAAACCAACATATGATAAGCCAGCCTCTGCTAGAATTCCTAAACTAAATTGTATGCTTCCTTGTACAATAAGCAAATTCAATATGTTAGGTAAAATATGTTCTAAAGAAATCCTAAAAGATCCTTTCCCAGCAATTCTCGCTGAGGAAATAAAATCAAGTGTCCAAATTGATATTGCAGCTCCCCTTGTTACTCTTGCGAAAACTGGAATGTTAAAAATACCTATGGCAATAATTGCATTTAAAGCAGAAGGCCCAAATACTGCAGTAATTAAAATCGCAATAACTAATGATGGAAAAGCAAAAATAAGGTCATTTCCCCTCATAATAATATCATCTATCAATGAACCTCTTAATGAAGCAGAAATCAACCCTAAAGGAACACCAAAAATTAATCCTAGACCAACTGCAATTAAAGCAACTGATAAAGAAGTCTGTCCTCCAATCATTATCATAGAAAAGATATCTCTCCCAAAATGATCAGTCCCCAAAAGATTTTCAAAACTTGGTTCCTTGAGCCTATTAGCTATATTTAAAGTCTCAACGTCATAGGGTACCCAGAAGAAAGAAATCATTGTTATAACAAAAAAAATTAATGATAAAAAAAAACCCAAAATGAAAGAAATTGGAAATTTCATTTTTTGACCCTCAATCTAGGATCTACATATAAGTACGCCATATCAACTAAAAAATTAACAATTATAACTGAAAAAACCAAGAGCATAACTACACTTTCAACTACTATTAGATCTCTCTGAATAATACCTTGGAAAATTAATCTACCAATCCCAGGTAGAAAAAAAACATTCTCTATTATAATGGCCCCTGCAATAAGAAAAGAGAACTGCAACCCGATTATGGTTAAAACTGGAATTAAAGCATTTCGAAAAGCATGTTTTTCTACAGCTTGAAAAAAAGTTAAACCACTTGCTCTTGCTGTTCTAAAGTAATCCTGGCTTAAAGTTTCAATTAAAGCAGATCTCATTATTCTAGCCAGTATAGAAGCTTGAGGTAAAGCAAGAGCAAAAGCTGGTAGTGTTAAAGCTTTTAAATTAATTAAAAAACCTTTATCCCACCCTGGAATCCCTCCAGCTGAAAACCATTTAAGATAAATAGAAAAAATAAGGACTAAAACCATTGCAAACCAAAAATTAGGAATAGCAATACCTAGTTGAGTAAATCCCATAAAAGACCAATCTTTAAAACTACCATGATTAGAAGCTGAAAAAATACCAATTGGAATAGCTATAAGGGTCGATAAGAAAATTGCATACAATGCAAGTGGTACCGAAACACCAATTCTGGCCATAACTAATTCTGATACAGGAACCCTATAAGTGTAAGAAACCCCAAAATCTCCAATAAACATACCTGTAATCCAATTATAATATCTTTCAAATTTTGAAACATCTAAACCAAGTTCTTTTTTTAAAGCATGAACGGTATCAGGTTCTGCATTTATACCAAGCATAAATGATGCTGGGTCACCAGGTATGATTTCAATCATAAAAAAGATAATTAAAGATGAAAAAAACATACTGAAAATTAAAACTTTTAATCTTGAAAAGAAGTATGAAGACATTTTGAACTGTATAATAAGTTTATGGTTTAGCAAATACTTAAGCTAACTATTAAAAATAATAAGCTTAAGTATTACTCAAATAAGCAATTTATTTGAGTTAATTGCTCCAACTAACACCTGTCAAATCATTTGCTTGGGTAGGAGAATTTTCCCATAGGCCAATTAATTTTGAATTGGCAACACCTGTTTTGGCAAGTTGAAATAAGTATCCATTCACATAATCATCAGCAATTAATTTCTGAGCATTTTGTAATATTTTACTTCTTTCTTGATTGTTAGTTTCTAAATTTAGAGCGTCCATAAGATTTCTAAACTCTTGACTATCATACTGAAAATAATAATTAGGATTTCCATAAATACCTATATCCATTGGCTCGGTATGGCTGACAATTGTTAAGTCATAATCTTTTCCTTTAAAAACTTGCTCTAACCATTGTGCCCATTCTAAATTTTCAATTTTAGTTTCAATTCCAACTTCTCTTAATTGAGAAGCAATAATCTCACCTCCTCTTCTAGCATAAGATGGCGGGGGAAGTTTTAAGGAAAGCGTAAGACCAGCACTTGCACCTGCCTCTGAAAGAAGAGCTTTTGATTTTTCTGGATCATAATTTGACTGAGAAGTTAAATCTACATAATCAGGATGATGGGGAGCAAAATGAGTTCCAATTGGTGTTCCAAAACCAAACATAGCCCCATCTACAATCGCTTGTCTATTGATAGCATGGGCAATTGCCTTTCTTATTCTCACATCTTTTAGCTTTTCAGATTTATTATTTGTAGAAAGAATTGTCTCTCCTTCAGTAGAACCAACTATAACATTAAAATTTGGATCTGCTTCAAATTGCGCCAAAGTTTCAGGAGCAGGATATACTGGAAATGCATCTACATCACCTGCCATTAATGCTGCAAAGGCAGCAGTTGGATCAGAAATAAATTTAAAAGAGGCTTTCTCTAAATAAATAGCTTCACCCCAGTAGTCATTATTTTTTACTAATTCAACTCTATCTCCTTTAATCCATTTTGAAAACTTGAACGGACCAGTACCATTTGGTTCTGAGGCAGCACTATCTACAGTTTCAGGATCTAAAATAATTGCATCACCCCAAGCCAAGTTTCTTATGAATCCCCCATTAGGATTTGAAAGCGTAATTTTCACAACACTTGAATTTACTACATCAACTGAGCTTATACTCTTAAAAAGACCTTTTTGAGCATTGGTTGAATTTTCATCACGAGCCCTATCAATTGAAAATTTAACGTCAGAGGCATCAAAATCGTTTCCATTATGAAATTTAACATTTTCTTGAAGTTTAAATGTATAAACTAACCCATCTTCTGATACAGTCCATGACTTAGCAAGACCTGGTGTTACAGATCCGTCTGCCCTAAATCTAGTTAAACCTTCATATACATTTGAGTAAACAACTTCATCTATTGCAGCTGCAGCTCCACCAGTTGGATCTAAATTAGGTGGCTCTAATTGCATACCAATAACAACAGAATTTTTCTCAGCATAAAGTGGACTCAACAACATTCCCGTGAGTAATATTGTTAATAACGGTTTCAATATTTTCATAAAATCCTCCATATTTATGATTAATCAGTAATATCCTTATTTAATAATTTACTTATAGTCATTGCCATTATTTTTGTAGAATCCAGCATATCAGAAATTAATATAAATTCATCAGGCTGATGCGCAAGCTCAAGTATTCCAGGACCATAAGCAATACAATTCTTTAGCTTACCAATACGATCAATATGTTTTTGATCATATGATCCTGGAGAAACAACATACTCTGGTTTTACACCTAATACATCAGAAATTGAATCTTCGACTGTTTGTACTATGTTAGATTTAGGATCAGTGTAGGATGGTTTAACCTCAAAAAGATCTTTAACTGAATACTCTAAGCTTGGTCTATTTTTTTTGACTTTTTCAAGGATTTCATAAATCTCTAACTTTACCTCATTTAATGTCTCTTCAACTAGATATCTTCTATCAAGAATCATTCGACAACTATCTGCGACTAAGGGTGATGGTAAACCATTGTAAGAATCATTCACCTCTTCTAACCCTCCATGAATAGAATTAATATTAAGAGTAGATTTTTTTGCTTTTTCTGGAACTACCGGCATCTTTGTTTTTTTTGTATTAAGTTTAGGTAGTAAATTGTTTTCAATTTCTTCCAATACTGCACCCATATGCCTGATAGCACAATCCCCTAAGAAAGGCATAGATCCATGTGCGACTCTTCCTTTAGTTTCAATTTCTGTCCACCACACTCCTCTATGTCCTAAACAAATTCTATCCTTATTTAATGGCTCTGGAATAATGACGTGCTGGACTTTCTTAGGACTAAAAAAGCCTTTTTCTGCAAGCCAGGCAACCCCTCCATAACCCCCGGTTTCTTCATCAGCTGTTGCTGATATTTCTATTGCTCCATAATAATTCGGAAAGATTGCAATAAAGGTTTCAGCTGCAACAATACTAGAAGCTAATCCTCCTTTCATATCACATGAACCTCGACCAAAAATCTTATCACCCTCTATTGTTCCGCCAAAAGGATCTCTGGTCCATCCATTACCTGCATTAACAATATCTATGTGGGAATTAAAATGAATACATTGACCTGAATAAGTACCTTCATGCCGAGCTATAAGGTTATATCTAGGATATTTATCTGAATCTGCCAATGCTCCTTCAGCTCTGAGAATATTTACATGAAACCCTGACCTTTTAAGCCTATTAGACAAATACTCACAAATTTCCCTATAATTTTCTCCAGGTGGATTTACTGTAGGTATTTTTATAAGTTCAGAGGTTAGCTGAATTATTTCAGATTTTCTATTTTCGATTTCTTTTAATAATCTTGGAATAGTCATCCACAATCTCATAGATTTAGATATTAATAATGATGATAGCAAAGTTTGAAAAGTAACAAAGTTATTTTTAATTTATTTTAAGAAATTTTTTACTTCAAATATTTTATAAGATGCTTAAGTAAAGATAATGAAAAGAAAATTAAAATGTAATCTCATTTCGGTTCTTGTTTGCATTTCATTGCAAATGTTTAGTACCTCATATGCTCATGAGATAGATCTTAAGGAAATTTCTATTAAACACCCCATGATTCCAATTTTTAATTCAAAAATGAAAACAGCTACTGGCTATTTCACAATAGTCAATAAGAGAAATAAGACTGATGAATTAATTATGGTGAAGACAGATTTTGCAAAAGCAATGATGCATCTAAGTAAGATTGATGAAAATGGAATTGCTAGCATGGAGCATGTAAATAAAGTAATAATTCCTGGGAATAGCTCTGTAGTTTTTGAGCAAGGCAGCCTGCACATTATGTTTACGCAACTAAGAGAACCTCTAGAAGAGTATATGGACCAAAAGGTAACTTTAGTTTTTAAAAATTTAGGCGATATAGTAGTAGATTTTCAAGTTGAAAAGGTTACTCAAGAAATGAAAATGAATAATAACCACAACCATTAAATTTAGCATTTTTTGTTGCTGAAACTATCTCTTATTGATGCAAAAAAAATAAACCAGTAAAATCTTAAAAGATTATAAAAACCTTTTTTAATTCTCAATTCTTCATATTTATTTAAACCACACTCTGTTTTTATAAATTTCCTCAAGAAACTACCCTAACCTTTTAATCATATAGTTTTTTTTAACATAGTAACTTAATTTATTTTTTTAAGTATTGCATATGAGTAAAGCCGTATAATATAAAAATATCGTGCACCGGTAGCTCAGCTGGATAGAGTACCTGACTACGAATCAGGGGGTCGGGGGTTCGAATCCTCCCCGGTGCGCCATTTTCCTAACTTTTTCTCAATATATTCAATGATATGGTTTGAGCCATTTTTTGGGACCACTTAGACAGTTTTTGCGGGAAAGTGTTAGCTCAAATTACAACGCACAAGTATAACACTGCTAGTCAACGGTTTGCCACACTACATTAAAGTTTGGAAATAAAAACAATTTGCTTTTGAATAGGATTTTCTTGCACTATCATATGATTCCATTAGAACTTGCATTTGTCTAGGTGTTAGAACTCCAATTTCTGTGGTTTTGGGAAAAATAGAAGCACTAGAATCAACTCCTGCCCAA
>CACESU010000022.1 GCA_902562285.1 uncultured Alphaproteobacteria bacterium
AGTAAAACATTGTATAATCTCTTATCACCTTTCTCATGCTTATCAAAGAAATGAGAATAGGTTTCAATAGTAATTTTCAATTAATTAATAATTAATAAAGAATGTTTGTATAAATTTTACTCATTTAAAATTTCATTGATTAAATTATATGTATTTTCAATCTTAAATTACCTAAATATTTAAAAAAATGTTGTAGTTTTGAACTATTAAATAAAATTGATTGTATGAATAATATTAAAATTAACAAATTGTATCATTTTGATGAGATGTTTGATAACACTTTTAAACCTTATAGTTGTTACAAGGATTACAACAAATGGCTTGAATGTGAAGAACCAAGAGATTTAAAAAGAAAACAAATAGAGGCAAATGAATTATTCAGAAAAATAGGAATCACATTTAGTGTGTATGGTGATTTAGAAGCACAAGAGAGGATAATACCGTTTGATATAATTCCAAGGATAATTTCTGAGCAAAAATGGTTGGAAATATCAAAAGGAATAGAACAAAGAGTAAAGGCTTTAAATTTTTTTCTTAATGATATTTATAATCAACAAGAAATTATTAAAGCTGGAATATTACCTTTAGATTTAATCAAAAATAACGCTTCTTTTTTAAATGAAATGGTTGGTTTTACTCCTCCTGGTGGCATTTATACTCAAATTGTAGGAATAGATTTAGTCAGAACTCCTAACGAAGATTTTGTTGTTCTAGAAGACAATGCAAGAACACCATCTGGAGTATCTTATATGATAGAGAATAGACAAACAATGTTACAAATCTTACCAGAACTTTTTGATAAAATAAAAATTAAAAATGTCAGCAATTATCCACTTTCTTTACTTAAATCACTAAAAGAATGTTGTTCAATAAATAATGATACAAAAATAGTAATTGCAGTTCTCACCCCAGGACCACATAACTCAGCATATTTTGAACATGCTTTTTTAGCTGACGAAATGGGAGTAGAGCTTATAGAAGGAAATGACTTAAAAATTGAAGATAAAAAAGTTTGCATGAGAACTACTCAAGGATATAAACCAATTGATATAATTTACAGAAGAGTCGATGATCAATTTTTGGACCCACTTACTTTTAATCCCACATCAATCTTAGGAGTACCAGGATTGATGGACGTATATAAGTCTGGAAACCTTATAATAGCTAATGCACCTGGGTCGGGAATAGCAGATGATAAGGCTATATATTCTTATATACCAGATATAATTAATTTTTACACTGGAGAAAAGCCATTATTAAAAAATGTAAAAACTTGGCGATGTTCAGAAAAAACTCATCTGAAATACGTCATAGATAATTTGGAAAGTCTTGTTGTTAAGGAAGTTCATGGTTCTGGGGGGTATGGTATGCTTATTGGTCCAAAATCCTCAAAGAAAAAAATTTCATCTTTTAAGAAGAAAATATTACAAAATCCAAATAAATATATTGCACAACCAACTTTAGAACTTTCTACTGTTCCTGTTTTAACTAATAAAGGTTTATGTTCTAGGCACATAGATTTAAGGCCTTTTGTTCTAGTTTCACCTAAAAGTATTAATATAACTCCTGGAGGCTTAACCAGAGTTGCACTAAAGGATGGTTCATTAGTGGTAAATTCCTCACAGGGTGGAGGAACAAAAGATACATGGGTACTAGAGGAGTTTTAATGCTTGGAAAAACTGCCGCACATATTTTTTGGATCTTTAGGTATTTAGAACGTTGTGAGAATACTGCAAGACTCATAAATGCTAGCCATTTTATTTCTCTTACTCAAAAACAAAATATTGCCAATCATTGGGACTCAATTTTGAATGTTGCAGGTAATAAGAATTCTTTTCTTTTAAAATATGGAGTAATTAATAAGTCAGCTGTAATTAATTTTACCTTAAGAGATAAAACAAATCCTTCTTCTATTATATCATCAATTGGAAAAGCCAGGCAAAATGCACGCATAGTAAGAAATAACTTAACAAAAGAGTTATTTGAAACCATAAATGAAACATATCTGAAATTATCAGAAATTTTTAGGCGTCCTATAAATGAGAAAAACTTATTAAACACTCTTTCAATTATAAGGACTAAATGTCAGTTAACCAGAGGTACTCTTCATGGTACAATGCTTAGAGATGATACATATATCTTTGCAAGAATGGGTTCTTTTATAGAAAGGGCTGATAATACTTCGAGAATACTAGATATGAAATATTATGTTTTGCTACCATCAGTTGGTTTAGTTGGGTCAACTGTTGATAACGCTCAATGGGAAAATATACTAAGATCCGTATCTGCTTATAGATCCTATAATTGGTTAAATGAATATGAGTTTAATCCTAGTGGTATTTGTAAATATTTAATTTTAGATGAACGACTACCTAGGTCACTTATTTTTTGTAATCTAAATATTTATGAAAATTTAATAACTATTTCTAAATATTATAATAAAAATTTTAAAAGTTTAAGTAGATCTGAAAAGTTTTATGAAGAAATGTTAAATTTAACTATAGAGAAAGTATTTGAAGAAGGACTACACGAATTTTTGGTACGATATTTAAAGAATTTATTTACACTTGCCACTATTATTGAAACTGACTTTAGATTTTATAGATAATGAAACTTAACATTAAACATGTTTCAAAATACAAATTTTCCAATAATTTAACTTATGGAGTTCAACGACTTCGTTTAAAACCCCAAAATAATAAAATCCAAAACGTCAGTAAATGGGATATTAATGTCGAAGGAGGTATAAAACAATTTGAATATTTGGATCATCACCAGAACATATGTACTTTTGTAACACTAAATAATGATTCAAGGGAGATTGTAATTTCAGTTGATGGTCAAATCAATACAAGTGAAAATAGTGGAATACTCGGTAATGATAAGCCTAAAACTAAACCTTGGATGTATAATATGTATACTCCAATAACTGAACCTGGTTACTATTTGAAAACATTTTGTAAAAAATGGGGAGATTCATCTTATTCGGAATTAGATATTTGCCATTTAGTCGCTGAAGAAATAAATAAATTAATTAAATTTAAAAAAGGATCCACTTCAGCCTATACTTCGGCGGAAGAATCATTCAAGAGGAAAAAAGGTGTTTGCCAAGATTTTGCTCATATCTTTATCTCCTGTTTAAGGTTATTAGGTTTTTCAGTAAGATATGTGAGCGGTTATCTTAAAATTGAAGGAATAAATGAACAAGATGCAACTCACGCATGGGCAGACGTTTTTATTGAGGACTTGGGATGGGTTGGATTTGATGTCGCTAATGGAATTTCTCCGGATGAAAGATATGTAGTACTGGCAAATGGTTTTGATTTCTTTGACGCTAGTCCAATACATGGGTTACATTTAGACAGCCAAAATACAAGTTTAGATGTTTCTGTTTGTGTGCAACAATAAAGGAATAATATTGAGATGACATATTGTCTAGGAATGAAAATCAAGGATGGATTAATATTCATGTCAGATACTAGAACAAATTCTGGTGTGGATAACGTTTCTTCTTATAAAAAAATGTTTACTTGGACCAAAAATAATAAAGCTTCAATTACAATTTTAACTGCAGGAAATCTAGCCACGACTCAAGCGCTTGTAAGTGAACTTAATGGTAGAAATATTAGCGATAATTCTAGAGCTTTAGAATTATTTAGCCAACCTACAATGTTTCAAGCCTCTAAGTTTGTGGGTAAAAAATTAAAGAAAATAATAGACGGTAACTCTAGTGACGGGCTAAGGGCAGATTCATCTTTCAATGCAACTATTATATTAGGCGGTCAAATTAAAGGGGGAGAACCTCGAATATTTTTGATTTATCCTCAGGGTAATTTTATAGAAGTTTCACAAGATAATCCCTTTTTCCAAATTGGAGAAACTAAGTATGGTAAGCCCATACTAGTAAGAGGATATGATTATGAAATGGGTTTTTCAGATGCCGTTAAATTGATGCTATTATCCTTTGACTCAACTGTCAAAGCTAATTTATCAGTTGGTTTTCCTTTAGACCTTCATATTTATAAAGCTGATACTTTTAGAGAGGGTAAAATAAAAAGAATTGAAGCAGATAACAAATACTACTCAAAAATTTCAAATGGATGGAGTAAGGCTCTTAAAGCAGCATTTAATTCAATGCCTAATTTTCCAATTGAATGATGACTAATAAAATGTGTTCTGTATCAACTAGAAAAAAATAAAAAATCAAATATAAAGATATGATTTCAAAATAGAGCCTTATTTTAAATACAAGATTACTTAAATTCAAAACCAAAATATATGAGTACGAATAATTTCTAATAATAGGTTATGGTTTTTGGGTTACCCTCAAGGATTATCTTAGGAGTGGATGACATCTCTGATATGTGTGATATCTTCATAGGAAAATTACATAGTTTGGGTACCTAAAAACACTTTTCTACTTGCTCAGGAAAATCATTCAAAGATAAGTGACAATAGAATGACTAAAACAGCAATTGCAAACAAAGGGCTAATCGCTCTAGCAAATCTTTCTAACCGCCTATTTGAGTTTTCGCCTTCTTCAGCCATTTTATAATGACTAACAATACCTACCATCATATTAAAAGTAACTACTAAAGTAGCCCAAATAAATAATGCATCAGTGAAATTTAAATAATGCGTAGTTGGTAATTCACCTGCTAATGAAAATTTTAATGCAGGTACAGTAAGGAATAATGTCAGCTGTCCACCAACTCTCCAATTGAATATATCATAATTGCCTGAAGGATAGAAATGATTAATTAATAAAGAAAGAAATACAATTGAAAAAATGGGAAAAAGAATTTTTTGAGCAGCATCTATAAAACCGTGTTTAACATTTACATGTGAAATTATGTAGGAAAACTTTTCATGACCACCATGATTTAAACTTGTTCTACCCTCTTCCTCTAAAATAGTTTTATTTACAGTCCAATTACCTTTTACAACTTTGTGATGGGCATCATGGTGCCCTATTTCAACAGATTCTGGATAAAAAACCATTTTTGATTTATTCCCAGAGAAAGAAGCAATATCTAAAAAAAAATCAAGATCACCAAAAGGGTATCTAGGCATTTCCGCATCAATACTTAATTCTGCATCAAATCTCTCAAAAAGTTCAAATTTACCATCAAGAACATCTAAGGTTTTATAATAGGTGGTTCTAGGCGTTTCAGCATTAGAAACAAAAAATTCAGGATACCAAATTTCATGAAGATACTCATCAAGTTGCTCACCATGAATAATTTCATCTCCGAATTTAGCTAGGAAATCTGCAGTTTTTTTGTCCTCCCAGGCCAATAAAACTTCAACTGAGGCTCAGTAATGTCCTTCAGATATGTCAATATCATATATCTCATCATATAAGATTTTAGTATGAACAAGATGGTCAGTTTTTATGTCAGACTTATCAATATTTGTTTCTGTATTACCAGATTGTTCAGAATGTACAATATTTATAGCTTAAAAAAGGCTAAAAAATAATGATAGCAAAAATGTTTTAGTTTTCATCAGAAATCCTCGCTATTTAAATCATTTAAAATTTAAAAATTAATTTCTTTATTATTCAACCATTACCTTGCGTAAAATAAACTTAGCTCTTACTTCCATCAGAGATGAAGGGTCTCTTCAATAGAAACCAAGGTCAATTTTTATAAGTTGTAAATCAAATAAATATTAGGAATTTTACCTACCTTTAATAACAAAATGTGTGAGCAGTAGCACTTTCTAACCCTCAAGGAGATGTCTTAGGGGTGGGTGACATGTTTAACATTTCAATAAGAAATGATTAAAATTTTGTCAAATCCCTTAAAATTTAATATTTTTTAATCAATATTCAAAAGTTACCTAAGGTTTTTTTTTATCTTACCTTACGTTTAAATAAACCAAAATAATTTACAGTGTTATTAAATAATTATAATTATTTCCTCCTATAAATAATTATATTTACTTAAAGAGAAGTCCTAATATTAATCTCTCTCCTATTAGGACTTCTTTCTGATCTTTCCTCCAATAATCAGAATTAAACTATACTCTTTATTAAAAAAAATAAAACATGTAAAAAAGGAACCTAGTTTTGTCATAAAGATGTGAATATTAATTGTTATAATTAAGAACATTGAAGATATTACCAAGACTGCTCAGCCGCAGGTATCATCAAATCTAAAGAAACTTAAAGAAAAGGGAATTATATATACATAGTATAATGAAAAGTAAAAGAGATAAGATATTACCATCCAATAATAAAAGAAGTATCTTATGTGTGAAAATAATAGATGTTTAACCTCCCCCACCCAAAATGTGTGAGCAGAAGCACTTTCAAACCCTCAAGGATACGTCTTTGGTAGGATTTTATGATTGTTATGTTCAACACCCTTTATAGTCCTTCTTCACACATTCTCTAACTAGTCTTTCTGCTTCTTCAATCTTGGCAGGAGTAAGTTCAATAGTCATAATACGTTTCAATTCGGAACCTTCACGATTTTCGTTTATCTCACTAATTCTTCCCCACATATAGGCACGAACATAATTCTTATTAACTCCTTCTCCGTTTACATACATATAGCCAAGTTTTGCTTGCGCTTTTGCATGACCATTCTCAGCAGCAAGTAAATACCATTTGATTGCTGTACTGAAATCTTTTTCAACCCCCTTTCCATTACGATAAAGAAGTCCCAGAACAAATTGAGATTCACTATGACCTTGTTCAGCTAAAGGTCTCCACTCTTTCAAAGCAGCTATGTAGTTACCACTTTGAGCAGCATCTAGCCCCTTTTGATAATCACCACTCCAACTCATACCAGTACTTACAATGGAAAGACTCAAAGAAAGGCAAAGAGTTATGGTTAAACTTTTCATGCTAATTATCTTACATGAATTTTCTTATCTGAAAAGATATGACTTTCTTACCTTTCCCAATCAAAATGTGTGAACAGTAGTACTTGCTCATAATAGGCTATGGATTTGGGTGCCCTAAAGGATTTATCTCAGGGGTTGATTACATGTGTGACATCTTTTGATGAAATTTAATATCTTAAAAGATTATCTCTTCTTAAAAGTAAAGTTTTTTAATCACTGCAAAGAGTAATTACATTAGCTTCTGGGCTAGGATCACCACCAGCTTCAGCAATTAATTCAGCTTCATTTTCCATATGTTGTTTTAATACATCCATGCTAGGGGTATACATAACTACGTGTATCGTATTAGAATCTTCTAATTCATGTCCTCTGTAAATTGTTTTAATTCCATATTTTTTATCTCTAAGTTCTTCAGCTTGGTCGTATACATTAACCCAATGTTTATATCCTTTTGTTATTTTCCCCTTGATTACTAAAGTAGGCATATTGAAAATCCTCCATAGATAATTGTTTTAAGAATTTATCCTCATTTTAATATTATTTTAAAAAAAGTTTAACACAAAATATGAATTACCGAACGTAATCCTTTATATCTATCTCAAACCAAAATATTTAAGCAGCAGTACTTGCTAACAATAGGCTATAGTTTTTGAGGTGCCCTCAAGGATATGTCTTAGGGGTGGATGTAATATATGACATCTTCAATATAAAAACTGAATAAAGTGACCTCTGCCGTATGGCAATCTTTAAGATCAGAAGGATTGGGTTATTTTTCATTAATCATAAAAATCAAAAATGTTTATTGCTCTGCTTGGAGTTCTGTTTAGATTTATTTTTTCAAACAAAGACTTATTATCAGACATTATTTTATTTATTAATTTTTGTCCTTTAGTGTAGGCTTTTTCATCTTTATATTCAAAAATTATTGAAATTTCGTATACACCCTTCTTATTCCACACCCTGTTAAATCTCCAACGTATTAAACCTACTTGTTTTAACTGATTATAAAAATTTTTACCTTCCTTTTCAATCATATCAAAAAATGAATCCATTTCAGCTTCTGTTGAAAAGTCTATTTTTACGTAACTTATTAATTTTGCACTTATATATTCTACCATATATATTCTACAATAACTTTATAATCATATTTTATTGTTTTATTGAAAATTACTTTAAACTAGTAAAATAATATACAAAGATTGATAATTTCCAACCAAAATGTTTGAGCAGTAGTACTTGCTAACAATAGGCTATGGTTTTGAGGGTGCCATCAAGGATAAGTCCAGTAGAGGATTTTTAGAATGAAAACTCAAAATTCTCCCCCTCAAAGTCCCCCTTTTACACCTTTTTCAGAAAAATAGAAAAACAAATCATAAATTTATATAGCTTAAATTAGGTATTTTCCTCATTGGATAGGGTATCGATTATTCTTTGTACTAGTTAGCTACAGTCTCAGTATTTTCATAAACTCAATAAAACAAGGGATTAAGTGTTAACTACAGTTTCATTGCTCTCAGCAATTAACTCTGCTCCACTAAAAAAAGTGCCCCTTTTGTGCCCCTTGTATATCGTCTAGAGCATCTACCATCTTCTTATCGTGCTTATCAAAGAAGTGAGCATAGGTATCCATTGTAATCTTCAAAGATGCGTGACCTAATCTTTTCTAAATTTTTGGCTGATAATATTCTTTTTAAAAATTTCTAAAATCATATTAATGGCTATTTCTTTCCTAACAACCAAATGAAAAAGGCTCCACCTACTAACCCAGTTACTATACCAATGGGAATATCTTCAGGAGCCATTATAGTTCGAGCAGCAATATCTGCCCATAATAAAAGAATTGCCCCAAGCATAGCAGATAATGGTATAACTCGAATATAATCTCCACCAAATAGCATTCTTACCATGTGAGGTACCATAAGGCCAACAAAACCTATAATTCCTGAGAATGCAACCATAACCCCTGTAATTAGAGCACAAACAAAAAAAACAATTAAACGAAAACGAGCTACTTGAATACCTAATGTGTAGGCTGTTTCGTCTCCAACTGTCATTGCATTTAATATACTTACCTGACTGAAAATCCATGAACCACAAAAAAGTAAAATAATAAACGGATATATAAGCTGACTCCATTGTGCAAAACCTAGCCCACCAAGCATCCAGAATACTACAGTATGTGTTGCTCTAACATCACCAAGAAAGATAAGAATATTCGCTCCAGCCATTATTACAAAAGAAACAGCAACCCCTGTCAAAATTAAGCGGTCTGCACTAGTTGCACCAGTAAATCTTGACACTCCTAGTATAATTATTGTTGCAACCAAAGCTCCCATAAATGCGAAAAGTGGAACTGTCAGCAAACCGATAAATAGTCCAGTATGTAAAAGAGCAAGAATAGCTCCAAATGCAGCACCTGAAGAAATACCAAGTAGATGTGGGTCTGCAAGAGGATTACGGGTAACAGCTTGAAGACTTGCTCCTACTATAGCTAAGCCTGAACCTACCATCATGCTTAAAAGTGCTCTTGGGAAACGAATATCCCATATAATAGCTTCTCTACCTTTACTCCAAGTTTGTTGAACTAATTCTGGAGATATCTTATTTAATATAACACTCCAAACCGTACTTAAATGAACTGGAACCGAGCCAACAGAAATTGCGACCGATAAAGAAATTAAGATAGTAATAATTGCTCCAAATGTAAATGAAACCTTACCAACCTTCAAATTTGGTGACATTAAATGAATATTTATTTTCTCAACTACCTAATTATTCCAAAATGCTTCTGAGAGTTTTTTTATTGCTTTAATATTTCTGGGTCCTGGTGTAGCCTCTACATATTCTAAAGTGACAAAACGGTCATTTTTTACTGCATCTATTCCTGCAAATGCTGGGTTTGACATCATGAATTCCTTTTTTTGTTCAGCAGTTACATTTCCATAATTTACAATTACTATGACCTCTGGATTTCTATCTATGACTTCTTCCCATGTCACAGTACCCCAACTCTTTTTAAAATCATTCATTATATTTATACCACCTGATGCCTCAATCAGAGCTGTCGGCATTGCATAGAACCCGGCAGTAAATGGAGTATCTTCACCACTATCATAAACAAATACTCGTAAGGGATCCTCAGTATTTATGTTCTTAATTAATTCCTGAATTTCCATACGATACTTATTAATTAGCTTATTTGCTTTATCCTCTACACTAAAAATACGGCCAAGATTTAAGAGGTCATTGTACATATCTTCCATGGTTGCTTTGCTTTTATTCATTATATGAATACAGCTTTCAGTTAACTCATATACTTTTATACCGAATGGTTCTAAAGTTTCAGGGGTAACTTCACCACCAACTTTCATTCCATAATTCCAACCAGCAAAAAAGAAATCCGCATCTGCACCAACTAATACCTCCTTTGAAGGATATTTTTGTGAAAGTTCTGGTAATTCTTTAACTCCTGCTCTCATTTCTTCATCAAGAGTTTTCCATCCTGAAATACCTGTATATCCTACCATCCTTTCTGAGAGACCCAATACAAGCATCATCTCAGTCAAATTTACATCATTTGAAATTGCTTTTTTGGGTGATTCTTCAAATGTTACAATTCTATTACAGCTTTTGACTTTAGTTTTACCTTTAGCTACCACTGCTAAATTAAAAAAACAAACAATAACAATAAGGCTCTTTATTAAAATTGAAATATTCACTAGTGTCTCCTTTATAAATGAAAAGTTAAATGTTCTAAATTACTTGGCATCAAGACTTCTATACGTGTCCTAACGTTGAAAGCATCTGAAATCGTTTTTTCTGAAAAAATAGCCTTAGGAGCTCCAAATCCTAGAGAATAACCACGGTTCAAAAGTAAAACTTCATCACAAACTGAAGAAGCCATATTTAAGTCGTGTAATGAAGTTATAATAGTAAGAGGTAAATCTCGAATTAAATTAAGTACTTCAAGCTGTTGCTTAATATCAAGGTGATTTGTAGGCTCATCAAGTACTAAAAGACTTGGTTCCTGAGCGATAGCCCTTGCTAACATTACACGCTGACGTTCACCACCAGATAAAGTGTTAAATTTTCGATCTGCAAAATCTAGAAGTGATAAATATTCTAATGCGTTTTTTACGATTTTATTATCATGATTTCCATTGTTACTATTACCCCAACTACGATGTGGTGTTCGTCCAAGTGATACAATATCAAATACATTTAAGGCAAAATCTGAAGGTTGTTCTTGTAAAACTACTGCAACTTTTCGTGCTACATCTTTGTTTGAGACTGCCCAGATATTTGTTTCATCTATTTTTATCCATCCTGAAGTTGGTTTATAGAAACGATACAATAGCCTTAAAAGAGTTGACTTTCCTGAACCATTAGGACCAACAACACCAAGAATTTTTCCTGGATCTAAATCAAAGCTAATTGGATATAATATTTTTTTCCTGTTTAATGGTAATGACCAAGTAACATCTTTAACAGAAACAGATACAGCTTTAGTCATCAGGAAACCCATTATTTAAGTTAGTAACTATTTCAGAATTACATTGAATTGGAGGAAGTCTTCCAAGAATGCTTGATTGAAAAAGTAGTGGTCTGTCACGACGCCTTAAAAATCCTTCAGAACTTGAAGAATATCTTGATACTAACTCTATTAAGGATTCTGAATATTCTGAATTTTCTGGGTCAATATCTCCAAAAACATAAGTAAAGCTTTTCTTAGCAGTTAAAGATATAGTACATGCTCGCTTACAATTACTCATGCAGTTAACACCCCTTAAATTGACATGCTTTTTGAATGAGATCTTATTTAATAATTTTTTAGCAAATCTCCTGCCTCCTCTAGTCATATAAAATTCCTCACGACCGTCACGGCAGGATAGACAGATTGATAAAGTTGGAATGTCAAGTTTCATAAATATATTACATGTTATATTATAACATAACTTAGTACTTTAATATCAAATATCTTGTCAAGGAATTAATGTTATGTTATAACATATAATCATAGCATCTTTCTTTGAGTTTGGAAATTTAATGGAAAAAACTCTTAAAAATTTAAACAATTCTGAAATATTATTTGAATATTTAAAGGATAAAGCTACACCACTTACTGCCTATGAATTGCTTAATGGTTTACGATCTAAAGGAATGGTTGCCCCAACTACTATCTATAGGGCACTGGATAAATTGATTGAGGCAGGCCGAATTCATAAAATAGAGTCTTTGAACGCCTGGACAGTCTGTTGTGAAAAACACAATAAAAAAACAGCAATTTTTGAAATATGCGATGAGTGCGGAAACGTAACTGAGCATCTTGATTCTAATTTTTCCCAAAGTATAAAAAAGCTCTCTAGACGCACTGGTTTCTTACCTAATAAACCTATTTTTGAAATCCACGGTCAGTGCGCAAATTGTACTTCAAGCATATAAATTAATATTAAAGGATAAAAACATGAATAATACTTCTAAAGTACCAGTAACTGTTCTCACAGGTTTCCTTGGTGCTGGAAAAACTACTCTTCTTAATCGTATACTTACTGAACGGCATGGTAAAAAATATGCTGTAATTGTTAATGAATTTGGGGAGGAAGGAATAGATAACGATTTAGTAGTAGATGCTGATGAAGAAGTTTTTGAAATGAACAACGGATGTATATGCTGTACAGTTAGAGGAGACTTAATTCGTATTTTAAGTGGTTTAATGAAACGAGCTGATCAACTCGATGCTATTATTGTAGAAACTACTGGTCTTGCCGATCCAGCCCCTGTTGCTCAAACATTTTTTGTAGACCAAGATGTTGCAGATCGTACTAAGCTTGACGCTATTGTCACTGTAGCAGATGCTGTACATCTCGAAAATCAATTAGGAGAACACCACGAAGCGGAAGAACAAATAGCTTTTGCTGACGTGGTTTTACTTAACAAGACAGATATTATAAAAAGTGATGGACTTGAGAAAGTTGAAGCACGTATTCGTAAAATTAATCCTTATGCTAGAATTATTAGAACTTCAAGATGTGTAACCCCACTTGATGAAATTGTTGGTTTAAATGCTTTTAGTTTGGATCGAGTTCTGGAAGTAGAGCCAGATTTTCTTGAATCTGATCATGATCATGATCATGATGATGATATAACAAGTGTCTCTTTTGTTTCAGACACTCCTCTGGATTTTGAAAAATTCCAAGATTGGTTTGGAAAACTTTTACAAACAAAGGGACAAGATATTTTAAGGTCCAAGGGTATTCTTGATTTTGAAGGTCAGAACGAACGTTTTGTATTTCAAGGAGTTCATATGTTGATGGATGGATCACCAATGGGTAAATGGCCAGAAAACCAACCTCGTAATTCTCGTATTGTATTCATAGGTCGTGATATTAACAATATGGGATTAAAAGAAGGTTTTGAATCTTGCAAAATAGCGTAGTTGAAAATTTACCTCGTAGACGTCCTGGACGGCACGGTTTTAATGAAACAGAGTTAGAGAAAAGAGGAATACAGCGTGCATTTGGAGCACCTGTAACGGGGGCAGTATCAGTTAGTGATGGTATTGCAGTTTGTTTTGGAGATGGCAATGTCCGTTTTTTTCGTCCACAGCATGCTTATACTACTGTAAAAGCGCATTTAGGTGTTGTTCTGTGTGTTGCTGCTCACGAAGATCATATAATAACAGGGGGAGATGATGGACGATTTTTACAAATTTCATTTGATGGTAAGGTTAAAGAAATAGCTAATTTCAATTCTAAATGGGTTGATTGTGTTACGGCAAAGGACGGTACAAGCGTCTGCTCTTCTGGTTCATCTGTGTATATTTGGTCCAAAGATCATGTTGAACCAACAATACTTAAACATTCAAGTACTGTAGGTGGGCTTACTCTTGACAAAAAAGGAAAACGTCTCGCAGTTGCACATTATGGAGGAACTACAATTTGGGAAAAGAGTGATAGGAGATGGAAATCCAAAAAACTAATTTGGAAAGGTTTCCATGGAGCTGTAACATTCAGTCCTGATGGTAAATATGTAATTACAGCAATGCAAGAAAATGCGCTTCATGGTTGGCGAATAAGAGATAAAGCAGATTTAGCTATGACCGGGTATCCTGCAAAAGTGAAGAGCTTTTCCTGGGTTGGAAATACACCTCATTTAGTTACGTCAGGAGCAGATGAAGTAATTTGCTGGCCCTTTGACGGGAAAGACGGACCAATGGGACGACCCCCAGTTTGTGTTGCAAATGGAGGAAAACAAATTGCAACTTATGTTCATGCTTTACCAAAAGAAAAAGCAGTTATAGCTGGATTTAGAGATGGTGCCGTTCTTTTGGCAGAGATTGTAGAAAATAAAGAGCCGATTGTTTTGAAAGGCTCAAGTGGAAATGAGATAACTGCAATTGCTTTAACTTCTGGGTTATCACATATACTAATTGGAGACTCTAAAGGTAATATATTGTGGACAACACTTTGGGCTGGAGAAACAAATGTCAAATCTATTTGAACGAAAGAAGATAGATGGAAGTGCTATTCGTAATATAAAAGAGTTAATAACTAACCAATTTAAATTATCAGAAAATACAACATTAGCGGTGGCTGAATTAAGGTGTCATGAGCCTGGATGTCCACCCGAAGAGACTGTAATCACTGCTCGGCATGAAGATGGATCAATTAAAAATTGGAGAATAGGAAAGCCAATTAATGAAATAAAGCAAAAAGACATTGAAAATTTAAAAGACTAAAAATAAAAGGAATGATTATTTTCAAATTGGTAAATGCTCCGATAAAATCAGAATGAAAAAACCTAAAAGTCCTTGTATAGATGTTTGTAATTTTTCTGGACCTAATGGCTGGTGTCTTGGTTGTGGTCGTACACGTAATGAATGCCAAAGGTGGAAAAAAATGAAACCTTATGAAATAAAAAATATAAATAAGGAATTAAACAAAAGATTAAATAAAATTAAAGGAATTAAATTTATAAACTAAGATTCCTACCCTCAAGGATATGGCTTAGGGGAGTATGTAATAAGTATCATAACTGTCATATTGAAAAAGAAAAGTTAAAAAAGTCCACCTCTAGACCCTTTTCCAGAGAAATAGAAATTTACTCTACTTTGTTATTAATTCCTAAAACACGAAATCTTCCACCTCTATTTTTATCATCTGTTTTTGCTAAAAATTCCACACTAGTTAAGCTTAAGTGCGATATTTCAATTCCTATTACTTTGTCAGGATCAATTCCCAAAATGTATGCTAGCATTCCCTTTATTGTTCCTGAATGTGCAATTATGACTGCTGTTTGTGGCTCAAAAAATTGTAATCCTTCAAGCCAAATTGAAACGCGCTCTAATTGTGTTAAAAAGCTTTCTCCATTTGGAGGAGAAATTTCAGGACAAATAAAAGAAAAATTGTGCTGGCTTATATTATTCTTCAACTCTTGCCATACTTCAGAAATTTTTCTCCCTGCCCAATCACCAAAATTTTGTTCCTTTAATTTTTTTTCAAGAATCATATCCTTTACGGCAACGTATTTTGATAATGCTTTAGCTGTTTGAATTGTTCTCTTTAAGGGACTCACATACCAAATACAATCTTGTGGAAGATAACTTGCTAGGTTCTTAATTTTAAATTCATTGATTATCGCATCTGGATCATTATCAGGTAAATAACCTACCTCTGTATCTACTGGAGCGTGGCGAATGAAAATTAATTTAGACGGTTTTACCAAGAGACACCATTAAATACACAAAGAATTCCTAGTAAAAATAGTAACTCACTTGAAAAAGCTATTGCACCCAAAACATCGCCTGTAATTCCACCGAGGTGATAATTTGATCTAAATCCTATTACACAAATAGCAATAGCAACAAAAATTGCGCCAATTAAGATACTAAAAAGTGATAAAAAGAAAACAACTGGTACCAACCATATAAAAGTTGCAAATAGAATATTCTTAGCAGAAATAAAACCTATAATACTACCAGTTTTTGCAAAGTTAGAAGGACTATAGAATTTCCGTGTAATTATGATTGCCAATTTTCCCGAAGCAAATCCTATTCCCATAATTAAGGCAAACGAATATCCTAAGTCAACTAAACTAACTACTAAACCAACACGAATTAACAGTCCCAGTGTTAAAGCAGTCACTCCATAGGTTCCCAGACGACTGTCGTGCATAATTTCATTTACTCGCTCAGGTGAACCTCCAGCACCAAATCCGTCTGCCATATCAGCCAGTCCATCTTCATGGAAAGCTCCTGAGAGCATTACACTAAAGATAATTGCAATTATACATGATACAAAAGTTGATAGGCCAAAAAAAAGACCTATATCTCCAATAATTCCAGAGCAAAACCCAATAAAGTAACCAATCAAAGGAAATGCCCAGGCAGCTCTTGTTAGGTTTGGAGCTTCATCTGAAAAGAAGGCCCAATTAACTGGTATCCTTGTAAAAAACATAACGGTTGCAACAAAATCTATAATATAACGGTTTTTAAATAATACTTGCATATCTATTTTTTTTTACTCACTCCTGCCTCAGAGAAAGTTGCCATACCATTATGAATTGCAAGAGAAGACTTTATTATTAATGAAGCTATAGCTGCTCCACTACCTTCTCCCAGTCTCATATTAAGATCCAGAATTGGTTTTTTATTTAAAAATTTGAGTACTCCATTATGACCTGGTTCTGTGGATAAATGAGAGATCAAACAGTGATCTAAAATCTTTTTGTCAAAAATAGTCAGGGTGGCTGCAGCTGAAGTACATATAAAACCATCCAATAGAACTGGTATTCTCAAAAGCCTAGCTGCAATAATGGATCCAACAATTGCTGCTAACTCTCTTCCTCCTAGGGTTGCAAGAATACTTTTAGTACTTCGAAATTTTTTTCCATGTAATTTCAGTGCAGATTCAATTACTGAAATCTTAGTTGAAAGTCCATTTGTATCTAGGCCAGTACCAATACCTGTCCACAATTCAACAGGTTGATTGAAAAGAGCACATGCAATTGCTGTTGCGGCCGTAGTATTAGAAATTCCCATTTCACCTAAAACTAATAAATCACAATCTTCAGTGACAGTGTTAAAGCCCAATTGCATTGCTGCCATTGTTTCTTCTAACCCCATAGCGGCTTCTCTGGAAAAATCACGAGTAGGCTTTTCTAGATCTATAGGTATAACTGAAAGCTTTATATCTGCGAGCTCACATAATTGATTAATAGCCGCTCCACCATTTTTAAAATTTTCTACCATTTGGGCGGTTACATTTGAGGGATACGCAGATACTCCATTGGTTGCTACTCCATGATTGCCAGCAAAAATTAAACAATTTGTATTGTCCATAGTAGGGTTAATTTTTCTTTGCCAACCAGCCATCCATATTGCAAACTCTTCTAGTCTTCCAAGGCTTTCATGTGGCTTTGTTAGTTGATTTTGGTGAGCTCTAGCTTGATTTGCGACATATTCATCAAATTGTGGTATTTTAATATCACCATTAAAAAATGCTTCAACGCTATTTACTTCTAACATTACTGTACCTTTACACTTTTTAAAAACATAGCATCACAAGTTTTTATACTTTCTAGAACACCTTTAAAAGTGATAAGTTTTAATTTAAAACTAATTGTCTCACAATTACTTTGGCAAAATCAATTATTCTAGGCCCCCATCGTGATCCTATATCTGGATCTATAATTAATAAACGATCTTTTTTAACTGCGTTAATAGATAACCAGCCAGGTCTTTTTTTTAGCTTATCAATGTAATTAGAATCTTTACCTGGTAAAATTATAACATCAGGATTTGATAACAAAATATACTCTGGAGATAACTTTGGGTACCCATTACCATCTCTATCAACTTGATCAGCTATATTTATAATGCCAAGAAGTTCATATATACTTCCGATAAAACTATTTGATGAGGCAGTATAATAATTTTCGTCTATTTCATGATAAATTTTTATTTGGCTTTTGGTTTTCATCAACTCTATTAAATTTTTCATTTCGATTTTCATTTTGTTTACAAGTTTATTTGATTCCTCAAAGTTACCTGTTCTTCGACCTATATTTTTAATTTGAAGGAGAATTTCATCAAACTCCACTGGTGCAGGCATTAGCATTGTCTCAATTCCAACTGTATTTAAACCTTTAACGAGGTCACCAATATCGTAAGAGAGAAGAACTAAATCAGGTTCAAAAGTGGCAATTGCCTCAATGCTAGGTTGAAGTGAAGATAATAGAGTAATTGGAGCCTCTTTGGGATAAGTTGAATAACTATCAACCGCAACTACTTGTGTACCAGCACCAATTGCAAATAGTATTTCAGTTAAAGAAGGTGAAATCGAGACTATTCTCAATGGCTTTGTATCGGTAAAACCATTTGTTGAAATCATTAGGAAAGATATAATTAAAAATAAAGGCTTTATTCCCATTTTTGACAAAATTTTATTAAGTATTTTTTTCATACTTATTTTATAGGACTACATCTTTAAAATATCTTTAAAATAATGATAGCATAAATTATTTAATCTTAAAGTTCTCAAAATTCGATTTAGAGTGAAAATAGGCTAAACTTTTTTTTAATAATAATTAATTATGATAAGTAAATACTTGAACTACTCTCACTACTTTAATCAATATACCCTTGTTGGTAAAAGTCGTAAGTATTGGTATGTTACAAAACCTAATATTTGAACAAAATATTCAGTGTTGGGGAATAACCAGATGTAGAATTGACATCCTTTATAGTTCTTTTTTACACACTCTCTTGCTAATCTTTCTGCTTCTTCAATTTGGGAATTATTTCACTACGTGAAGTTTGGTTGGATTTTTTTTTTGCCTGCAAAGAGAAATTTTATTCCATGTTCTTTTAATTTGACGTCTTGTGCGTAAACTATATCTTTCCAAATTTGAAATCCTTTTGTAATTGTAATTTCTCCTTTAACAATTATTCCCATCCTATACTCCTTTATTTAGTAATTTATTGAGCTTGAATATTTATTTTCATAAAAACAGAAAGATTCCGAAAACAATTAAAATCAAGCCCATAATTTTATCTAACCACCTAGCTTTGATAATAATTTTCTCAATAAGTACATATAATGCTAATCCTGTTATCCAAAAAAGGTTCATTACACCTCCAACGAATAATAATGCCATTAGTGCCCAACAACAGCCAAGACAAAATAAACCATGATGAGCTCCCATTATAAACGAGCCTTTTGCTCCCTTTCTATTGTTAGAGGATAAAAAATCAATTGGTGTACGACATTTTTCAAGACAAGCATTTTTTAATGGTGTAAATTGATAAATCCCAGCAGCTATCAAAAGTGTGCCTGAAAATTGAATAGATCTTATTTGCATCATGCCTATGTCAGTAATGCTTGAGTTATCAAAAAATTTATGGAGTATACAAGCAATTAAGCTAAATATAGCCCAAACTATTAAATAGCCCGATAAAAAGAAATAAGTATAAGACAATGCCCTTTTTCTTTCACTACCAATCCTTTTTAAATTATGGAATAATAATAAAGTAGGTGCTGCGCTTGGAGTCATCATAGCAATCATCATAAGCCACCACATAAGAAACATACTTATTGCCATGCTAAATGACCATCCCATGTTCATGTTCATGTCCATGTTCATGTTATTTGATCCCATGTTCATATCCATTGATGATGGTATACTAAAAATGCCTGACATTTTTGTCATTTCTATAGCACTCATAGGCATTCCAATGCCAAAAATAGTATAAACTCCAGTAATGATAATTATTAAAATTATTGAAAGATAAACAATTAAATTATCTTTTTCTAGTACGGTAGATAGATTGGGTTTATTTTCCAATTTCAGAATACCTCAATCTTTAATCATCCCATGATTATTCATTTTATTTCTAGAAAGTTGGGAATGCGTATTAGTATTATTAGGTAGTTGCAGTATTGAACCTTCCTTTGTTATCGTGGTACCATTAGCTACTTCTGCATAAAGAAAATCTTGTCCATTTGGTAAAGCCATTGCTGCTCTATGTGGCATTCCAGATACTGGATTTGCAAGTGGTTTAACATTCAGATCAAACATTCCCTCTACTTTGGCACTACCAATTCTTTCTTCTTGGTCAATTGTAGCATCTATTTTTCTGAATATAGTTTCATGCTTAGTTGGACACATTGCATTAAAAATATACCAACCTGTTGCCATTTCATCAGTATCTTTACCACTTAATATTGCCTCAATACCATTTCTTTGTTCTTCTGTTGTATTTTCATCAATGACTAATTGAATTTCTCCATTTCCTTCGTAAATAGCTCCGGGCCATTTTGCAATAAATCCAGCTTTAGTACCTGATAAATCTATTTCTCCATAAAACCCTGTATGAATTTCATAAACAATAGAAGCTTCACAGGTTCCATGTGTTGGTTTAACAGTGTATTGACAAGGACAACCAAAATCACAATTACAATTTTGCATCTGAGTTATGTCTAATTGCCAGGGTGTCATCTTATTACCTCCAAATAATAATAAAAAAAAGTCTTAGATATAATTACATTAAAGATCAGTAATTTGCAAAATTAAATTAATTTTACCTAACGTAATCAAATAAAATTCAACGCATTTTGAAAATATTTTGTCACTTATTTATTAAAAATAATCAAAATTTAATACAATACTTTATTGCAATAGAATAATAAATTTTAAATTTATTTAAATATATTTACTAAGGTATTATGTCTTTTTTTAAATTTGTGAAAATGCTTAAGTTAGACGAGAATTTAAAAATATAAAATTTGTAGTGTTAGTAATCCAACTATTTCCAACCAAAATGTGTGAGAAGTAATACTTGCTAACAATAGGCTATGTTTTTTGAGGCACCTTAAAGATATATCTCAGGGGTGGATGACATAAGTGACATGTGTGACATCTTTATATAAAAATTAAAAAGTTTGGAGTACTAAACATACTTTTCCACGTATAGAGGAAAATGAAAGCTAATGACAAAAGGCTACGGATGGGGTGTGGCCAAGTCGTAAAGAAACGGTTTTTGGTAACGAAATTATAGGCCAAACTAATCTTAAAATGTCCAAAAAACTAAATAAAATTTATTAAGGTTTTCATTAAATTAATAAAAGATACTATGTGGCATCAATAATTCCAGAATTGCTTAAATGCATCTCAGCAAATTGACCGTATGAATTTTTATTTTTTTCTAGTTTTATGTCACCACCCATTGTTGTGGTAGTACCACTACCCATCTCTGCAATACGATACTCAAATCCATGAGGAATATCAATCCGAACGCGATGTTCTAGACCTGTCACAGGATTTTTAATAGGTTCGCCAATAACCTCGTAAACACCATCAACTAAAATCTTACCCCTGCGGGCTTCAATATCAATGTCAAAATCAAGCCTTTTGAAAAGTGTGTCATATTTCTTTGGAGCCATTGCTGAGTATATCCAAAACATGGTTGCCATTTCTTCAGTATCACCACCAGTCATAATAGTCTGAAGAGCTGTCCGTTGTTCTTCAGTAGCTCTCTCATCAATAACTAATTGTTGCTCTCCATTACCCTCATGAACAGGTCCAGGAAATTTAACAGTGAAACCAGCCATTAATCCATCAAGGCGAATGTTACCATAGAAGCCTTTATCAATTATGTATCCTACTGCAGCTTCACAAGTACCATCTGTTGGTAATGCGTTAAATTGGCATGGGCATCCGTATGCACAATTACAATTTCCAAAACTACGACCGTGTAATTCCCAAAGTGTCATAATCTATTCTCTATTAAATTCTTAAGCTATGCTATATATCAACTTGTAATCAAATGTAATATATAAATCTAGGAAAAAACATATACAATAGAAAAGTTAAACCCTTTTTACCCTACCCAATCAAAATATGTGATCAGTAGTACTTGCTAATAATAGGCTATGGTTTTTGGGGTACCCTCAAGGATATGTCTTAGGGGTGGGTGTTATGATTGTTATGTTTGTTATGTTCTTATAAAACTCTCACGAAC
>CACESU010000023.1 GCA_902562285.1 uncultured Alphaproteobacteria bacterium
TCAAAAAATATTTCTTCACGTTACTTGGTACATCAAATTCTAGATGGAGTATTCATAAATAGAAGAACAAAAATCCAAACTTTTGGGTTTCTTCAAAAAAAACAAATTTTTTTTGAAGAAAAAGATATTGCGCAAGCAGAAAGAATAACAAACTTTATATTCGGGCATTTGCATAGCATTGACAGTCAAATATTTAAATATTTAAAAAAAAAAACTAACATCAGTGTTCTGAATATACTTCGTATAGTGATTTCAGAAATTGCGCTTAATGAATCACCAAATTATGCTTTGGTTAACTCTGCAGTAGATTTAGCAAAAATAAACTTTAAGACAAAATATTTTTTAGGTCTAATAAATGCAGTATCAAGAGTATT
Source organism: uncultured Alphaproteobacteria bacterium (assembly GCA_902562285.1). Taxonomy (GTDB): domain Bacteria; phylum Pseudomonadota; class Alphaproteobacteria; order Rhodobacterales; family Rhodobacteraceae; genus CACIIZ01. The sequence goes on from CACESU010000023.1 coordinate 375, forward strand.
GGTAGCAAATTACCAAGAACAACAATTTGTAGTTAAAAGTAATTTAGAAAGTAAATTCAAAAGTTATATAGCAAAAAACTACTCTGAATCAATAGCTGATAATATTGAAAAGATATATACTCTCAATAATACTATAGATATAACTATCAAAAATTTAGAAGAGCTTGATTTTTGGAAAAAAAAGCTTGAGGCCAAATTGCTACCCACAGGTTCTTTAAGAATCAAAAAAGTTAATAAATTAAAAAATCTTGTTGGTTTTAAAGAAGGCAAATGGTGGGTTCAAGATATTTCTTCATCAATTCCAATAAAGCTTCTTGGTAGTGTGAAGGAAATGGAAGTATTAGATTTATTTTCTGCACCAGGTGGAAAAGCAATGCAATTGATATCACTAGGGGCAAATGTAACATGTGTAGATAAATCTTCAATTAGAATAAAAATGCTAAAAGAAAACTTAGCCAGAATGAAAATGGAATGTGAGATTGTGAAGACAGATTTTTATAGATTTAACACCAAAAAAAAATTTGATTTAGTTATTTTAGATGTTCCTTGTACCTCAACTGGTACAATTAGAAAGAATAAAGAAATACAATACCTTTTTCCAAAAAAGAGATTAGATGGTCTATTACAAATTCAAAAAGATTCTTTAAATATATCAAAAAAATTTGTAAAAGATAACGGTTTGATTTTATATTGTAATTGTTCATTGTTTCTTTCAGAAGGTGAATATCAAATATTTGATTTTGTAAAAAATAATAGGGATTGGTATTTTGAAAAAATTTCAAATGAAAGTAAGACAATAGATAAGGACTGGTTAGATAAATTTGGTTTTTTAAGATTAAGGCCGGATCATTTGTTTGAATTAGGAGGAATGGACGGTTTTTTTGCAGCTGTATTAAAGAAAAAAGTTAATTAGTCTATTATCAATTATTTAATTTTGGTTGGGAGTTCACAAAAGTTTGTTTTTCAAATTACTTTTTTTTATAACGTTCTATTTTTTTAAATTCTTTATCAGATCAAAAAAAATTTCTAAAATTAAATATTTAGATTTTAATACTTTTCCTTGTGACCAGATTAATTTAAAAAAACACATTGAAAATGGTATTTTTAGAAATAGTGAATTTAATCAAAAAATTAATCAACTAAAAATAAGAGGTAACAAAAATTTAATTATTTCACTCAATTCTTTAACATGGTTGTTTTTTCTTTCTGCCATAAATACTCACAACTCAAGAAAAAATACTGAATATTTATTTAAAAAATCAAAAATTCTAGATAAAAACTTTAGTTCCCTTGAGTGGAGAATAGATATTTCTGGAATGAGGCTTTTAGCATTTTGTTTAAATATTAATTTTTTGAAATTAACTAATATTTTGAATAATACAGGATTAATTACTGAATTCTTAACTATTCATGTTTTATTTTTAAATATTTGTAAGTTTTTTATCTCAAAAGGATTGCTAAGGCTGAGGATAAATATGGGCATCTTTTTTTGTTCTTTTATATTAAGTGAACTACCCCTAGTAAGAAATAGAATTCTTAAAGAAATTTTAAAAGACTTAAATTTTATTTTTAAAAATAGAGATAAAATTAGAAACTCTAGTGATCTTTTAGAAATACTTTTTTTTGTAAATAGAATAATGAAATTTTCGTCTACATCCGATTTTTCAAATGGACGAATTGACATAAAATTTAAAAATTTTCAAAATTTAATTTGCTCCTTACTTAAAGGCTTAACCTTGGGTAATGGATTGTTAGCTAGATCTCAAGAAAGCAGTGGTTTTTCCATTTATTGTGAATTAGAAAAAGAGTTATCAGATGCAGATATAACTGATTTTTCAATAATTAAAAATCCAATTGGTTTTATTAGAATAAAAACAAAAAAATTAACATTTTTATTTGATGAGAAAACAGACTTTCGATTTCAAAACTCTAAAGATTTTATGTGTTCTGCTTTTTCATTTGAAATGACATCAGGTAATGTTCCATTACTGCAAAATAATACTTCATTTTCTTGTTATTTTGGAAACAGTGATGAAATTTTATTGTTAAGGAACCATTTGAATACATTAGGCATAAACGTAAAAGGTGAAGATACTAAAAAAACTTTTTTTAAAAGCAAAATTATAAAGATAAATCAATATAGGGATATAAGAAATAATTATCTAGAGGGTGAAAAAGTAATCTCTTTTAATGGGATTTTAGTATCCTATAAACGCAAATTGGAAATCTCTTTTACAGGAAAACAAATATTAGGTAATGAAATAGTATCTTTAAATCAAACATCTAAAAAAGACTATTTTTTTTATCTACCATTTTACTTCCATCCAGATGTAGAATTATGGCAGTCAGAACAATCTAGCAATTTTTTATTAAAAATTAAAAATAATGAAATTTGGAGATTTGAAACAGATATAAAAAATGTTTTATTAGAAAACTATAAATTTTTAGATCCGCTAGATTTAGAAATTAAATATGGAAAGAGGATTATTTTATTTAATAATTTTGATCGAGATGAACATGTAATTAATTGGAAATTATATTTATAAAAATTTTTAATTATAGACACAAAAAGAAGATCTTTTTTATAGGAATTTAAAATGAAAAAAAATATGGTAAAAATAAAAAAAGCTTTAGTCTCTGTTTCCAATAAAACAGGTCTAGAAAAATTTGTAGAAAATCTTGATTTATTAGGTATTAAAATAATTGCTAGCGGGGGCACAGCCAATTATATTAAAAAGACTGGATTTAATGTTACTGATATTGAAGCAATAACTGGATATCCTGAGTTACTCGATGGTAGAGTAAAAACATTACATCCAAAAATACATTCATCTATTTTGGCTGATAGAGAAAATATAAGTCATATTAAAGACTTAAAGAATTTTGAATTAGAAACAATTGATCTTGTTGTATGTAATTTATACCCTTTTTTAGATTCAGTTCATAAGAATAAAAGCAATGAATATTGTATTGATAATATAGATATCGGTGGAATTACTTTATTAAGAGGTGCTGCCAAAAACTTTAAATATGTAACTGTAGTTACTGATTATTCCCAATATGATGAAGTAATTAATCACTTTTTAGAAAATGATGGTCATTCAACTTATGATTTTCGCTTAGATAAGGCACAAATAGCATATAACTATTCAAGTAATTATGATTTGCAGATATCAAACTGGTTGTCCAAAATAAATAAAAAAAGGCCTATTAAACTAGCAATCAGTGGCAAAAAATTTAAGCATGCTCTTTCATACGGTGAAAACTCTCATCAAAAAGCAGAATTTTATCAAGATGAAGAAACAAGAAAAAATTGGGGTAATTTTAAAAAATTACAAGGAAAAAGTTTGTCTTATAATAATCATCTAGATTTAGATGCAAGTTTGAATTTACTTAATAATTTTAAAAATTTTAAAGAAGATATTGTTGGTGTAATAAAACATACAAGTCCATGTGGAGTCGCATGTGGAGAAAATCTTTTAGATGCATTTATTAATGCAATGTCGTGTGATCCGATATCTGCATTTGGAGGAATTGTTGTTTTCAACAAAAAGGTCACTAAAGAAGTAGCAAAGAAATTAAGTCACTATTTCTTTGAAATGATAGTTGCGCCAGGTTTTGACAATGAATCAAAAAAAATTTTTACAAAAAAGAAGAATCTTCGGCTTATTTCTTTAAATAATAATTGGCGATCAAATAAACTCAAAGAAAAAGAGCTAAGATCTGTTATGCAGGGAACATTACTTCAAGAACCTGATACTAAATTAATTACTAAACATAATTTAAAAGTGGTAACAAAACTTTCACCAACTAAAAAAGAAATAAAAGATTTAATATTTGCATGGACAGTTGTAAAGTTAGTTAAATCTAATGGAATAGTTATAGCCCAAAACATGAAAACACTTGGTATTGGCTCAGGACAACCAAGTAGAATTAGTAGTTCCAAACTAGCAATTAGTAAAGCACTGAAAGTAGTTAATACTAATAATAAAAAAAAGCTAAAAAATGCAGTAATGGCATCTGATGCTTTTTTTCCATTTTCTGATGGTATTGAAGAAGCAATAAAAAATGGAATTAATATTATAATTCAGCCAGGAGGTTCTATAAGAGATGATCAGGTTATTAAATTAGCAGACCAAAAAAAGGTGAGTATGGTTTTTACAGGTACTAGATCGTTTAAACATTAAATTTATAGGTCTTCTTCCAATTTTCTTGCTTCATTTATTAATAATATTGGTATACCATTTCTAATAGGGTATGCTAATCCGGCAGCTTTAGATACAAGCTCTAACCTAATTTCATCAAAAGAAAGATTTGTATGTGTTTTAGGACAAACTATTATTCTAAGTAAATTTACGTCAAAATTTGAAATATTGTTTTTCACTGAAGTGGACCAAAAGTAGTTTCTGCCTTAATATACATTTCCATCAAAGTAGTCAAAATTTTAACTCTATCTTTAATTGTTTTTGCTTCTAATAAGGCTTGCTTTTCATCGTTTTCAAAAGGGCATAGTATGGATAAAGAATTAATTAGAAGCTCGTCGTCAGCTTTTTTTAAACTTTCCCAATCAGTCTGTAAATTAGTAAGTTTGAAATATTCTGAAATTATTCCAAGAAATTCATCTTTATTAAAAGATTTTGGTAGTTTTTCTAACATCCCATCATTTCTAAAGTTACCCCAATCAACTTCAGCTTTTACATAGGGTTTAAAAGTTTCCAAGTTTTTGATATAATTAAACCTTGAAATGCCAGATAAAGTTATCAAATATCTCGAGTCTTCAGTCTCTGTGAAACTAATCAAACGACCAGCACATCCTACATTATTAAATTTATTTGTAGATCCTTGGTTTTTATTTTTATTAAATTTAGGTTGAATCATCCCAATAAATCTATGCTCTGTTGCTAAAACGTCTTCGATCATTTTTAAATACTTAGGTTCAAAAATATTCAGTGGGAGCCTTGACTTTGGTAATAGTAAAACACCTTCTAGAGGAAATATTGGTATGTTTTTAGGAAAATCAGAAATTTTTTTAAAATCATTCATTTTAATATCTTCATTTTAGGAAAATATAATAGAAGATAACTTTCTTCTACCCTTTAAAACTAATTCATTTTTATTTCCTAATGAATCAAATAATTGAATCAATTGGTCTTTAGCTTTACCATCCTCCCAACTTTTATCAATTCTAAAAATGTCTAAAAGATTTTTAATAGATTTCTCATATTCTTCATTTGCAATTTGAGATAATGCTAATTCAAATTTAAGATCTAAGCTGTCAGGATTTTTTTCTAGATCATTTTGAATATTATCCAAAGATCTTATATCTGAAACTTTTTTAGAAGCTCAATTTCATTATTCAATTCCTTAAATATGGGATCCTTTTCAATTTCTTTTGGAATAGCACTCAACTTGTTGAAAGCTTCACCAAAATTTTTTTCAACTATGTAACTTTTTATAATTCCAGCATTTGCATTTATATTTTTATCATCTTCTTCTAAAGCTTGCATGTAGAACTCTCTTGCTTCTTCAAATAGACCATTATTTAAGCTGATATTTGCATCTTCTAATATTTTATCAAGGTCACTTTCAACTTCACCGCCACTTTTTGTAATAACACCAGAAATAAATTCTTTTATCTGATTTTCATTTTGAACACCCATAAACCCGTCAATTGGTTTTCCTTGAAAAAATGCATATACAGCAGGTATTGATTGAATACGTAGTTGTGAGGCAACACCCTTATTTTCTTCAATATTTATCTTAACTAGTTTTATTTTATCTTTGAATGATATTATATTTCTCTCAAGATCTGGGGTGAGTTTTTTACATGGCTTACACCAAGGAGCCCAAAAGTCAACAAGTATAGGACAATCATTACTAGCTTCTATAACATCATTAATAAATTCACTATCACTTGTATCTTTTATAATATTTTTTACATTATTCAATTTTCTTCCTTTAGCTTATTACAAACTACTCTGATCTAATTTTTTATATATATTTAAAAACTCTTCTCGAGTTTTTAAAGGATCCTTTAAAACTATTTTACATGTTCTTAGTATTTCATCATTAGGTTCTAAAAAAATTTTATCTGCTTCCTTTTTATTAAATCCCGCAATAGCTGTCGCTTCTATCCAAGCAGCTTTTCTATCTGCAATCTTAACTTTTGATTTAATTTTTTTTGGTATTGATGCTGGTAATCCGAAACGAATATGAATAGCTTCTTGAAGTTTATTTTCTAAAGTTGTGTAAGAAACACCTACTTCCTTTTTTACTGGAGAAATTAAGTCCCCAATCACGTATTCTGGAGCATCATGTAATAAGGAAACTAATTGCCAATTTTTTTCTATTTTTGGATTTTCTAAACAAAAGATTTTCCAAACTAAAATGGAATGATTTGCAACCGAAAAGACAAATTCTCCTTTTGTTTGACCGTTCCATCTAGCTTGAAAGGCAAGACCGTGAGCAATATCTCCAATTTCAATATCAAGTGGTGACGGATCAATCACATCAAGCCTTCTACCAGATAACATTTTTTGCCAAGCTCTTTTTATCACTTTACAAAATTAAATAATTTAAATGATTTAACTTAAAATGCTTGAAAATGATTGTCCACTATGTTTTATCATTTCAAAACTATATTATTAACAGGAGATTATAATGAGCAGTCCTTATATTGTTAAAGATATTGATTTAGCTGATTTTGGAAAAAAAGAGATTTTAATTGCTGAGACAGAAATGCCTGGATTAGTTTCTATTGTTGATGAATTAGGGAAACAAAAACCTTTAAAAGGTGCTAAGATAGCAGGCTGTCTTCATATGACGATTCAAACTGCAGTTTTAATAGAAACCTTAGTGAAATTAGGAGCAAAAGTGAGATGGGCAAGTTGTAATATTTTTTCTACACAGGATCATGCGGCAGCTGCAATTGCAGCTCAAGGGATTCCTGTGTTTGCCAAAAAAGGTGAAACATTAAAAGAATACTGGGAATATGTAGATAAGATTTTTCATTTTGATGAGGATTTTGCTAATTTAATTTTAGATGATGGTGGTGATGCTACAATGTATATTATACTAGGTGCAAGGGCTGAGTCTGGAGACACTGATTTTCTAAATAAACCAAATTCCGAGGAAGAAGAGTTTTTATTCGAAACTATAAAAATGCGATTAGAAAAAAGTCCAGGTTGGTTTTCTAAACAAAAGTTAAATATAATGGGTGTTTCAGAAGAAACTACAACAGGTGTTCATAGATTATATCAAATGATGGAAAAAAATGAACTTCCTTTTCCTGCCATAAATGTGAACGATAGTGTTACAAAATCAAAGTTTGACAACAAATATGGTTGTAGAGAATCTCTTGTTGATGGTATTCGAAGAGCAACTGATACTATGATAAGTGGAAAAACAGCTGTTGTTTGTGGGTATGGTGACGTAGGCAAAGGCTCAGCTGCCTCTTTAAGAGGCGCTGGTGCAAAAGTAGTAGTAACAGAAGTTGATCCAATTTGTGCATTACAAGCATCGATGGATGGATTTGATGTGGTAACTCTCGAACAAGTTGTTTCAAAGGCTGATATCTTTATTACTGCTACTGGAAATAAAGATGTAATTAAAATAGATGATATACGACAAATGAAGAATATGGCTATTGTAGGAAATATTGGCCACTTTGATAATGAAATCCAGGTTTCGGCACTTAAAAATCATAAATGGGATAATATAAAGGATCAAGTTGATCTTATAGAAATGCCTGACGGCAAGAAGATAATTCTTTTGTCAGAAGGTCGACTCTTAAATTTGGGAAATGCTACAGGTCATCCTTCTTTTGTAATGTCTGCCAGTTTCACAAACCAAGTTTTAGCTCAAATTGAATTATGGAAAAATAATAGGAATTATGAGAAGAAAGTTTATGTCTTGCCTAAACATTTAGATGAAAAAGTAGCTTATCTTCATCTTAATAAGGTTGGTGCTAATTTAACAAAATTAGAAAAAGAACAGGCAGATTATATTGGAGTTAAAAAGGAAGGACCTTTTAAGCCTGATCATTATAGATATTAGTTAAGCCTCATTTTTTAAAGGTCTTTCTAGGATGTGTTGAATAGCTTTACTTATTTCAATTTTTTCATTTATTAAATCATTTACAGTTTGAATTATAGGTAAATCTAGTTGATATTTTTTGGAAATTAAAACAGCTGCATTTGTAGTTTTTTTTCCTTCTACAGTTTCATTTTTATTTTTTTTGGATTTAATTTTTTTATAAAAGTTAACACCAAAATTATAATTTCTTGAAAGCTTGGAATTACAAGTTAGAGCAAGATCACCCAAACCTGAAAGTCCAAAAAGAGTTTCATCTTGACATCCTAAAGCCTTACCAATTTGTCTCATTTCAAAAAAACCCCTTGTAATTATTGCGCTTTTTGCACTTTCTCCTAATTCTATTGAATCTGCAATTCCACATGCAATAGCAATAACATTCTTAAGAGAACCACCCAACTGTGTACCTATTAAATCATTATTTAAATAAATTCTAATACTTGGAGAAGAAATAATTTTTTGTACTTTTTTTCCTAAAAATTCATCTTCACATGCTAGAGATAAGGCGATAGGTTTTTGTTTTATGATATCAGATGCAAATCCAGGTCCTGATAAAGCTAAAAAATTATTTTTATTTAGAAACTTTTCTCCAATTTGAGTTTGCAATAAACAGGTCTCAGAATCTATTCCTTTGGAGCAAAAGACAAGAGGTTTATTTTCAAAAGAAGAATAATTTTCTTCTAAAAAATTTTTCAAACTTTGTGCTTTGATGCATAGTAAAATTATATCTGAGTTTTCTACAACATTAAGCAAGGACTTTCTTATTTTAAAATTAGGACTTAAAAAATCTATCAAACTCTCATTACTCAAAGAATTTAATGTCTTAATAATTATATTTTTGTTAATTTTAGTTCTATTCCATAAATTTATTTCTTTTAAATTAATGGAAAAATTATAAGCTAATGAGGTACCGAATTGGCCAGATCCTATAATTCCTATTTTCAAGCTTTAGCTCCTCTTTTACCAAATCCGATAATTGGTTTAGAAACTTTATCTAATGGCCACCTAGGTTTAACAGTTAAATCTATACTGTTAAAATTTGATGATATGTATTTTTCATAGCCCAAGAAAGCAATCATTGCAGCATTGTCTGTACAATATTTAGCTGGTACAGTTAAAAAATTAAAACTATTTTCAATTGCAATATGCTCAAGTTCTGCTTTAATTTTTTTATTTGCAGCTACTCCACCAACCACTGCTAAATTTTTAGGAGCTTGACATTTTTCATTAAAAAATTTGATAGCATTTTTTGTTTTTAATTTAAATATTTCAATTACAGTCTTTTGAAATGAAGCACATATGTCATCTATATCTTTTTGGTATAATCCACCTTGTTTGTTTATTAATTTTTCTGTTTCACGTTTTACGGCAGTTTTTAGTCCTGAAAAAGACATATTAAAAGTATTATCGTACATTGGTTTTGGAAAATTGAAACGTTCTTTGTTTCCTATTTTTGACCTTTTTTCAATTATCGGCCCGCCTGGATAACCAATACCTAGAAATGAAGCTATTTTGTCAAAACACTCTCCTGGAGCATCATCTATCGTACCTCCCAACCTATAAAATTTATCAACGCCTTTGACAATTAAAAACTGGCAATGACCACCAGATGCTAACAAAGTTAAATAAGGGCAATCTAATTTATGTATCATTTTAACGGAAAAACAATGAGCAGCTAAATGATTTACTCCTACTATTGGTATATTTAGACCTTTAGCCAAACCCTTTGCGAACATCACTCCTGATAAGAGACCTCCGATCAAACCTGGTCCTGAAGTTACGCAAATAAGATCAATTTTTTTTAAAGGTGTAGCTGCATTTTTAAGTGCTTCTTTAGTACATATGTCTACTCGCTCACTGTGAGCTCTTGCAGCAATTTCTGGAACTACGCCTTTAAATTCTTCGTGTAGACTATTTTGGTTTAAAACTATTGAAGATAAAATTTCTATTTTTTCATTATCTGAAAAATTTGTTATTTGGACAACTGATGCTGCTGTATCATCACAACTACTTTCTAGTCCTAAAACTCGATATGATTTATCTTTTGAGTGTTTTTTCATAAGGGAGTTCTTGTATCTTTTATGCATTCAAGATAACCATATATATATGGTTATCAAATCAAATAAAAGAGACTTTAAAGCAAATAAGCTTAAAATTGGGACTAGAGGTTCTCCACTGGCTTTAGCTCAGGCCTCAGAAGTAAAAAAAGAAATTATAAAACATCATGAATTAAATGACCAATCAGTAGAGATAATAAGTATAAGTACTAAGGGAGATAGGGTCATAGACAGACCTCTTACTGAAATTGGAGGAAAAGGTCTTTTTACTGAAGAAATTGAAAGCAAATTATTTAATAATGAAATAGACATAGCAGTTCATTCAATGAAAGATATGCCAACAGAGTTCCCAACTGGATTGGGAATTAATACTTTTTTAAAAAGAGAAGATTTCAGGGATTCTTTCGTATCTTTGAAATATAATTCAATAAATGAATTACCAGTAGGTGCAGTTGTTGGATCGTCTAGTATCAGGCGTAAGGCTCAATTACTTAGTATTAGACCAGACTTGAAAGTTGTTGAATTTAGAGGAAATGTTCAAACTAGGTTAAAAAAACTTGAGGATGGCGTAGCTGATGCGACATTTTTAGCTTGCGCTGGCTTAATACGGTTGGGTATGCAAGACTTATTAAACCCTATTTCTCCAGAAGTTATGATGCCTGCAATAGCTCAGGGTATTATAGGCATTGAGCAAAGATTAAATGATAATGAAATTACTGAGTTACTTTTTCCTCTAAATCATGAACAAACCAAAACTCAAGCTCTAGTAGAACGTGCATTTTTACAAGTTTTGGATGGATCATGCAGGACTCCTATAGGATCTATTTCAATAATAGACGGAGAAAAAATAATCCTTTCTGGACAAGTTTTAAAACCTGACGGTACAGAAATTATATCAGGATGTTGGGAAGGTTTAGTAGGTAATCCAAAAGATTTAGGTAAAATGGCAGGAAATGAAATAAAGGAAAAAATAGATGATTCCTTTTTTAAGCAAGAAAATTTTTCTCACTAGGACAGAGGAAGATAATTTAAATTTTCAGAAGTGTTTTAATTTATTGAAACCCAAATATTATAATAATGAAGTCTTTGTCTCTGTACCCCTTTTAGATATATTTTTTGTAAACATAAAGGAACTATCTATTGAGGAAACTAATTTAATTTTTACTTCTCGGTACGGAATTAAAGCAATTTCTGAACTAGAAGACCTAAAATTAAAAAAAACTTATTGTGTTGGAAAGTCAACTGCAGAAGTAGCTACACAATCAGGATTTAAAAACATTTGCTACTCAGAAGAAGGTAATGCAAGAAGTTTAATTAATCTTATCTCAAAAGATAAAGATATGCTTCAAACTTTTCATTATTTAAGAGGTAATAAAGTTTCATTTGATTTGAAAAAAGAACTTTCTGATTTAGGTTATAAAATAAAAGAAACAATAATTTACAAACAAAAAAACAACAAACTTTCTGATAAACAAAAAAGCTTAATCATGAGTGGAGAAATTGGAGGCATTATTTTCTTCTCAGCATCTGTTGCAAAAATTTTTTGCAAAGATATCAAAATGGTTCCCGATGGGTTTCTGTTTTTTTGTATTAGTGATAGGGTTGCTGATAATATAATTAAGTCAAATATTATGGGTGAATATATAATTAAGGTGCCACTTAAACCTAACATAGACAGTATAATTGATTTAGTTTGTAATGAAATTTTTTGATATTAAAAATTTAAAAGAGAAAATTTGAATGAATAATAGAAATAGCACTCAAAAAGTGACCCAAAAAAATAAGACTACAGATGATAATTTTATAATTTCACAAAAAGGTTTTAGTGCAAAAAATTTTATTAAAACAGTTTTAAATAAATACAAAATTTTAACATTCACTTTTCCGATCATAGTTTCATTTTCATTAGTTATTATAACTCTTAGTTTTTGGATATATAATTCAAATTTAAAACAAGACCAAGTATTGGCAAGACTTTCTAATCAGTTGGAAACAATGCCAGCGCCTATAAGCCAAGGAAGATTGGGTCTAATTATAAAAAAATCTAATGACGGGCTAATGTTAGAAATTAATAAAGAGATTTTATCTTTAAATGAGAAAATTCAAAAAATTGAAAATTTAATAAATTCTTTCCCAAAGCCTATAAGTGAGGGTAAAATTGGTTTAATTTTGGATAAAAAAATAAAGAAAATTAGTGGTGATTTAGACGAGAAAATAAAGCAAAATTTTTCATCTAAAAATAATCTTTCAACAATTTCTAAAATTAACGAAGAAATGATAGACGAGATTAACGCTGAATTTAAAAAAATCCAATTATCTTTAGAGGACATTACAAATATTATAGGAAATGAAGAAATTGAAACCTCCTTAACACAAGAAATTGTCCAATTAAAGTCACAAAAAAATAATCAAATTTTACAAACTAATTCTTTAGCAAATGCAGAAGATAATAATGTTAAGAGTATTCAAATAAAGGAAGACTTATCCTTAATAACTAAAAAATTTGCAGACTTCGCTTACAAAGCAATCAAAGAAGATTTAAAGGTGAATAGACAAGATGGGTTAATTAATTCGATAGTTAATAATTTTCAATTAATATTTGTAAAAAGGTCTTTGACTCCTCAAACAGGTGATACAGTGGATTCTATTTTATCAAGGGCTGAATATGCTTTGAATACTCAAAATTATGATAAACTATTTGATGAACTAAACAAATTACCAGAAGAAGCTTCTGAAGTGATGGATGAATGGAGAAAAATTTTTGAAGGCTACTTGGAAAATAATAGTTAGAGTTTTAAAATGATATTCACTCTAATTAGAGGGTTTTTTATATTACTACTAATAGTAGTGATCACTTATTTTTTTTCATTTATTGAGAAAACTCCAGGTTCGGTTGTTTTTGAAATACAAGAACAAGAAATAAAATTTTCAATTATTATTTTTCTCTTACTACTCTTTAGTTTTGGTTTTTTGTTTTTCTTTTCGATAAAAACTTTTCAGCTTTTGATTGCAGTAGTGGATTTTTTTATGGGTAAAGAAACTGCTCTTTTGAGATTTTTTAAGAGGATAAAATATCGTAGAAGTCAAAAGGCTCTTAATAATGCTATAATAGCTTTAGTAGAGGGGGAAAATCAAAAAGTTTTGGTTGAAACTTCTAAAGCTTTATTAAACCCAGATTTTGAAAAAGCAGTTTCTTTAATAAAAGCAAAAGCAGAAGAAAATTTAGGAAATCAAGAAAATGCTGATAAAATCTTTAAGAGATTATTACCAATAAAAGAAACCAGGTTAGCGGCATTAGATGGACTGATCAGGTCAAAAATTTCTAGGGGTGAATTGGTAACAGCATTGGAACTAGCTAAAAGATCAGTTATTTTAAAACCAAAAAATAACCAGTCCTTAAATACCTTGTTTAAAATTCAAGTTGAATTGAAAGACTGGATAGGAGCTAGAAAAACACTAGTACTTCAACAAAACCTAGATAAAAAAACTAGAAGTATCAAACAAAGGCAAGAAGCATTAGTTCTTTATGCTGAAGCATTAAAAAGAAAGATGGAAAGTGAAGAGCATAATGCTTTGGAAACTATAAAAGAGTCTATCAAGAAGAGCCCAGACTTGGTACCCGCTGTCTGTTTGGCTAGTGATTTAGAGAGTTCAATAGGTAAAATTAAAAATGCTGAAAAGTACATTAGATCATGTTGGAAAATAAATCCACACCCTGATCTAGCTAAAAAATTTGCTAACCTTTACCCTGAAGAGACACCACAAAACAGATTAAATCGATTTTCCCCTCTTTTTAAAAATTTTAATAATAATCCAATTGTAAAATCAATAAAAACAGAATTGCTTATTGCCAGTGAGGAATTTCCTGCCGCAAAGAGAATAATTCAACCATTAATAAAAGAAGAACCAAATAGCAGCATTTTAATGATGATGGCTGCAATAGAGAAGGGGTTAGGTTCTTCAGAAGAAACAATTCAAGGTTGGATTACTAAAGCTTTCTATGCACCTAGACCCCCTGTTTGGTTCTGTGAAAAATGTAATTATTCTGAAAATTGGTCACCAGTTTGTAAAAAGTGTAAGAGTTTTGATTCAATGACCTGGGGTGCTCAAGAAATCAATAATGTTTTTTCAGAAAATAAAGCTATACTTCCTTTTGAAGTAGATAATAAAACAAAAACTTTAGAAAGAAAAATTGAGGATGGAGAGTTAGTTCAAGTTTCTAAACAAGAAGAAAATCGAAAAAACGAAATTTGATTTTATTCAAAGATCTCTGGTCCAGTTGCGATATGTATTCCACCATCTAAAGGCAAAATTGCACCAGTTATATAACTGCCACCAGGGCCACATAGATACAATACAGAGCTCTGAATATCATTTGGTTTTCCAATTCGCCCCATAGGAACATTTTGAGCAATTTTTTTCTCTTTTTCTTCTGTTCCAACGGCAAATTCAGTCATTTTTGATAAAAAGGGTCCAGGCGCTAGAGCGTTTACAGTTATCATTTTTTGGGCTAATTCTTTTGCAAGAATTTTTGTAATTTGGTGTACTGCTGCTTTAGATGCTGAGTAAGAATATGGTCCGTCACCTAATGGTGCAGTACCCATAACTGAACCAATATTTATAATTCTTGATGGATTTTCTAAGGATGCTTTCGAAGATATATAAGGTAATAAACATTGTGTTAAATGAAATAAGCCAGCAACATTAAGCTTCATAACCCTATCCCAGGCATGATATGGAAACTTTCCTAATGGAGCTCCCCAAGAAACACCCGAATTATTAACTAAAATATTTAACGATTTTTCATTACTTATAAAATTATCTACAAGTTTATTTATTCCTTCCTCTGATGATATGTCACTACAAAAAAAATTTATTTGATGTTTTGGTTTTTTAAGATTAATTTCTTCAGCAGTTTTCTTAATTATATCTAGTTTTCTACTTGTGATATAAACTTTTGATCCAGCTAAAGCTAATACCTCTGATATTATTTTACCAATTCCTGTTCCTCCACCAGTTACTAACGCAACCTTATCTTCAACATCGAATAGATTTTTAAAAATCTTTAAATCTTGCATTTTATTTTCCTAAAATTTTATATGAAATATTATATAAAGAGTAATTGGTACAGTAAATGTTGAAATAACTGTTGATAAAACAATGGCATTAGCACTTTGTTTTTGAAAATGACCATAATATTGAGCAAGAACAAACACATTTGCAGCAATTGGGAGGCATGAACATAATATTGCTGTTTGGATCCAAATATTTTTTTCAGACGGCCAAATTAAAAAAATTAAAATTAATAAAAAAGGATGAATTATTAGTTTCCCTAATGATATCATAACTAACTCAAGGTTTTCATTTTTTTGGAAATTGAATTTTATTGATGCTCCTAGGGCAATTAATGCTAGAGGAGCAGCAGCTGAAGCAATCATCTCAATAAACTTATCTAAGGTATTAATGGGCTTTATATTTAGAAGTGAAAAAAACATTCCTAGGCAAACGGCAATTAGAAGGGGTTGAGATACTATTCTTTTTATTAAATTTTTAACAATTTCATTATATGTACTCGTTCTTTCAGAAAAAGAAATAAAGAATGAAGTAAATGACAATAAAACTATAGTATCTGCAAGTAAAATTAAACCTAATGGCAAAGAAGCTTCGATACCAAAGGCAACAATGCACATAGGAATTCCTATATAGCCATAATTAGGATAAGCAGCATTAAGTCCAATAATTGTACTTCTCGGAAGACTTTTTTTCAATGATAAGCCTAGACAGACAAATAAAAAAATAATTAAAATTGTAGCAAACTCATATTTGATAATAAACTTGAAATCAAAATTTCCATTAAATGATGTTTTTGAAATATTAGAAAAAAGCATTACAGGCATTAGTACATAAAATGCAAACCTGGATAAAAAAGTTGTTTTTTCTTCATTTAGGAATTTGATTGATTTTAAAAAAGTTCCAAGAAAAATTAAACCAAAAAAAGGAGCAGTAATTTCTATAACTTGTTGCATTTTAAGAAACTTTCAAGACATAATTTAATTCAAAAACTAAACCTTAATTTTTAAGTGGAAATCTTTAAATAAAAAAGTTATTGATTGAATAACAATAATAAATAAATAAATCTACAACTTGTTATAAAAAATAAAAGATGAGTTTTCTTATATTTAAAAATTTTTTATATAGTATTTATCTTGGAATACTTATTTCAACTTTTTCTGTTTTTACTGTCTTTGGTGAAAATTCCAATAAATCTTTAACTGAAATTTTTAAACCACATTGGCCTTATGAAGCTTTTTGGGCTATTCCATCAATAGATCAAATAAAACCAAGGCTTGCTATAAAAACTGCTACAGATGGAAGAATTGTTGGAAGAAGCAGATGTGTCGAGGTTGATAATTTAGACCAGCGTCGTCTATATAATAAACTTGCAAAAATGAAGAATGAGCAGTTACACCGAGTAGCATGTAAGTCAATGAAGTTAGCTATTAGAGAAATTGATTATTTACCTATTTTTGAAAAATTAGATTCTGATGAAGAAATCTTATTAAAATTTAATTTTTCAAAAGGAATAGTGAGTTCTTCTAAGAGTATATATGTACCCGTTCAAGCTCCACAAGAAGAAATTAAAGAAGATTCAGAATAATTATTTTATGATTAGTTAAATTTATTAAACTAATATTTATATGATAGCCCCACGTACTTTGGCTGACACCCATTCAGAAACAAATACTGTAGCTAAAATAACGAGCAAAATAGTAGAAACTTGTGTCCATGCTAGGGTGTTAATAGATCCATTTAATTGCAAACCTATTCCACCGGCACCAACTAAACCCAAAATTGTAGATTCTCTTATATTTATATCCCAACGATAGATTCCAACTCCTGCAATAGTTGGTAATACTTGAGGAATAATTCCATATATCATTTGCTGTAAATTGCTTGCACCAGTTGCTTTTACTGCCTCAACTTGATTAGCATCTATTTCTTCAATTGACTCATAAATTAACTTTGCACAAAAACCGATTGATCTTAACCCTATGGCAACAGTTCCAGCAAGGACACCAGGCCCTAGTATATATACTAACATAAGTGCCCAGATGAGTGAGTTTACCGATCTTGAAGAAACAATTATAAATAAAGCTACTATTCTTACAGTACTGTGAGGAGTTGTATTTCTAGCTGCACAAAATGCAACTGGTACTGCTATAATCATAGCTATTACGGTACCTAAAGTAGCTATATTTATAGTGTCCCACACAGGTTCAATCAATTCAAATGAATAAGACCATTTAGGCGGTATCATTCTAGAGCCGATATCTGCGGCTTGTCTTGGTGCATCTTGTACAAAGAACCATACTGTTTTGTCTGAAATTATTTTCCACGCAAATAAAACAATAGAAATACCAATTAACCAATAAAACCAATTAATCCATTGTTCGCGTGTAGTTCTTTTTTTCCAAACTAATTCATCTTGTTTTTTTAATACAACCATTATTGTACCCACTTTCGAAGATGGCTGGATGCATATTCTAGAACCATAACAATTGCTATGATTATCAACAAAATTGCAGCTGCTGTATCAAATTCATATCGAGAAAAAGCTGTATTTAAAGTAGCTCCTATACCTCCTCCTCCAACAATTCCCACAACTGCTGACTCTCTGAAATTAATATCTAGTCTGTATACTGACAAACCAATCATTCTTGGCATTACTTGTGGTTGAATAGCATAATTAATCCATTGGAACCAATTTGCTCCTGTAGCTTTTACGGCTTCAGCTTGCGCAGGACTACTATTTTCAATATCTTCCGCTAGTAATTTCGCAAAAAAACCGATTGTTCCAAGACTTAGAGCAATAAAACCAGCAAATGGACCAAAACCAAAAAGTTTAACAGCAAAAATAGCTAATATGATTTCTGGAAAAGTTCTAGATCCGGCAATAATAAATCTACAGGTCATGTAAACCCATAAAGGGGCTAGGTTTCTTGCTGCACCAAGTCCTATTGGTATTGATAAAGCTACACCGACAACTGTAGAAATGATAGCCATCCATATGCTTTCAAGAATACCTTCCCAGACCACACCACGATTATCCGAAAAGTTAGGTGGAAAAAATGATTCTATAAATCGCTGTCCTCTAGGTAAACCCTCTAAAACTCTTTGTATATTAATATCCATACTTAATAAAGCAGCAATCAAATAAAGGATAGAACCAATAATTATCGACCATCTTAACCAACTTCTCTTTATAAAAGGGGGTTTTTTCCAGCTTTTTGGATATAATGTTTCACTTACATTATTCATCAAGTATTAAGCTTCCTCATATTCATCGTCAACTTTTTCAATAGTAGCAGACCAATCCTCTTCACCATAAATTTTAGTTAAAACTTCTGGAGTTAGACCTTCAGGACTTCCATCGTAAACTATATTTCCTAAAGCGAGACCTACTATTCTTTGTGAAAACATTTGGGCTAATAAAACATCATGTATATTAATGATTGCCGTGAGACCTCTTTCTTGGCAAAGCTCATTGATTAGTCTCATGATTTGTCTTGAGGTTTTGGGATCTAAACTTGCAGTTGGTTCATCAACTAGTAGAAGATCTGGGTCCTGAATTAAAGCTCTACAAATGCCTACTCGTTGTCGTTGTCCCCCAGAAAGTTCATCAGCTCTTTTGTCAGCCATTTCTAAAAGACCAACCCTATCTAAAAGTCTGAATGCTTCATTCACATCTCTTTTAGGAAATTTTCTAAAAAAACTCTTCCAAAATCCAACATATCCCAAACGTCCTGACAAAACATTTTCCATTACCGTAAGCCTTTCGACTAAGGCATATTCCTGAAAAATCATGCCCATTTTTCTACGAGATTTTCTTAAGGCTCTAGAAGATAGTTTAGTTAAATTTACTTCATTTAAAATGGCTGAACCATTTGTAGGTTCAACTAATCTATTAATACATCTTATTAAGGTCGATTTTCCAGCGCCTGATGGACCAATTAGTGCAAGTACTTGTCCACCAGGAATGCTTAAATCAATACCTTGCAAGGCAAGATCACCAGTATTATATCTTTTCGTTAAATTTTCTAATTTTAACATTTAATACTCAATTTTAAAAAGCCAGGCTCATGTAAAAGCCTGGCTTAATTTAACAAAATAAAAATGCTACTTACAGTCGTAGCTTATACCATTTGCTTTATCAATCTGTCTTATAACAGCCCAGTCATTCATATGACGAATTCCAATAAAACGATCTGCTTTAGCAAATTCTTTTTTATAAAGTGGGTCATCATCAAAATCCCACGTAAAAAAAGCTGATTTAATTTTTGCTACTAACTCTGGGTGTAAATTGTGAGCAGTACCGTATCCAGTTGTAGGAAAAGTTGGGGACCGATATATAGCTCTAAGCTTGTCTCCTTCAATAACACCCCTTCTTATCATTCTCTGTAGAACAGAATTCGCTACGGATGCAATTTCATAGTCTCCATTATAAACTCCAAGTATGGAATTGTCATGCTTACCAGAAAATGTAGGTGTAAAATCTCTATCTGCTATTAAATCAAACTCACCTTTTAAAATAGCTGATGGTGCTTTAAAACCAGAATTTGAAGTTGGTGAAGTAAATGCCAGCGTCCTTCCTTTAATCTCGCTTGGAGATTGAATGGGACTATCTGCTTTAACAATTATTTCCATTTCATAACCATAAGAACCGTCGTCTTTAGCATGCATTGCCCAAGGCACAAAACCAGCACAGCTAACAGCTATTGGATTGGACCCAGTATTAAACCCGGCTACATGTAAACGACCTGATCTCATGGCCTCAAGTTGAGCAGCATTTGATTCAACAGGAAAAAATACAACTTTTCTATCAGTATGTTTCTCAAGATGCTTTACAAAATTTTGCCAGATATTCGCATACACGGCAGGATCTTCTACAGGTGTATATGCAAAAATAATTGTTTTAGGATCTACCCAATCTTTAGAATCTAAAGGTAAATCAGCAACTTGATCAAAATTTCTATCGCAATATGCTTTATCTAAAGTACCTCTATTACAATCTTCAGCAAAAGAAGCAATTGAACTGAAACATAAACTTGAGATGAATAAGGACAAAGCTAATCCTATTTTATAATAAAATTTCATAAAAATCTCCCTCCAAACTTAATTATATATCTAACTCTGTAAATGAATGTTAGAAGAATTTACGAATAAATCAATAGCTTACATATGAAAAAATTGTGGCACCAAGTCACAAATAATTATAATTATAGCTTTCTATTTTTAACTAGTTAATAAAGCCAGTATTTATGATTGAAATTGAAACAATTAAAAGGAAAAAAGTTTCAAGAATTATTAATGTAAAGTATTTGTAGCTGATGTTTACAAATAGTAAAAAATTTGTTTTTACACCAATTGCTGATATTGCTAATAGTATACATAGATTAGATAAATTATTGATTAAAGTGATGATTTTATCAGGAATACTAAATAAGTTATTTAATATACAAAAAATAAAAAAAAGAATTAAAAACCAAGGCATTGAAAAAGACTTTTCATTATCTTTTTTTGACAAAAACAACAAAAATAAAATTAAAAAAGGTAGAATGCTTACCCTAATCATTTTGACAAAAGTAGCTATAATTCCAGTTTTTTCACTTACAGAATATCCAGCACCAATTACTTGAGCAACATCGTGTATTGTTGAACCAATCAGGAAGCCTTTTTGATTTTCATTGGCACCAATAAATTCAAAAATTATGGGATAGGTTATCATGGCTATTGTAGATAAAAGTGTTACAGAAATAATTACTAAAGATAGATCCTTAGTTTCAATTTTATTTTTT
>CACESU010000024.1 GCA_902562285.1 uncultured Alphaproteobacteria bacterium
AGAAAATTCCAAAAATTTGGAGATTAAAGAAAAGGACAAGAAGAAAGATGCAAGTAAAGAGTCAACAACTGAAATTTCTCCAGATGCTAAAAAAAATGTAGATATAGTAAGCGGAGTAGTAGAAACTGCATTTATGCCACTCAAAAGAAGTTTTACGGAGACTAAAACAACTTCACAGTTTAAAGAAAATAAAAAAGAAAATTTTCAAATCAAAGTTGATGATGATGTTTATGATGATAATGAGATTATTGATCAACTTGTAAAGAAGGTTAACCAGTCTGAAACTTCAATTTCCACTATGGAGAAAATTAAACTGCGAAAAAGTATTAACCAACTTATTGGTAAATATTGGAATAAGGGAATATTAATTGGTGGATCTGATTTTGAAAATTATGTGGTAAAGGTTGAAATTTTATTAGATACTAAAGGTAATATTATAGGGAATATACGTCCCATTAGTCCCTCTGTTCCCTATGGTCGCTATGCAATAGCATTTAGAGAGGCTAGTAATGCTATAAAAGCTGTGGGTAAAATTCCTATACCCTCAGAAAAATATAAAAAAGGCTTAAAATTGAAATTAACATTTGATCCTGCACTTGGAATTGGTTTTGATTAGGAATATGGATATCAATCATAAAAAAAAATATAATAAGAGATTTTCAACTCCATTAAGGGTGTATAATTGGGTAGTTTTACTTTTAGTTTTCTTTCAATATACTTTTGTTTTTTCACAAGAAAATGTTCCAGAATTAGATATTGATGTTACTGATGGTGTAGTAGAGCCTATTCCAGTTGCTTTTCCTAATTTTATAACCAAAGACTTTTCTAGCTCAATAATTGCTAATGAAATTTCTAAAGTAGTTAAAAATGATTTATTAAATACGGCTTTGTTTCGAATTATTCCAGAAGGTTCATATATATCAGATATATCAAGTATTGACTCACCAGTAAGATTTACAGATTGGCGTGCCATAAATTCTGATTTATTGGTAGTTGGGGATGTAACTGTTCTTAATGAGACGATAACTATTAAATTTAGGCTGTGGGATGTTGTGGGACAAAATGAAATTTTTAAAGGAGTTCAATTCAAAGGTCCTTCAAATAGTATTAGGCGAATTGCACATAAGGTATCTGATTTGATTTATTCTGGGGTAACTGGTGAAGGAAAATATTTTGATACAAGAATTGCGTTTATTTCAGAAAGGGGACCAAAAAATAAAAGAACTAAAAGATTAGCAATTATGGATCAAGATGGTTCTAATCTAATTTTTTTAACAGATTCAAAGTCAATAGTTTTAGCTCCAAGATTTTCTCCTGATTCAAAGAAGATTTTATATACAAGCTATGAAACTGGCAAACCAAGAGTTTATCTAATGAATTTGATGAATGGTAATTTACGTTCTTTTCCTGAGCTACCAGGTATGACTTTTGCTCCAAGGTTTTCGCCAGATGGAAAGAAAATAATTTTATCAATAACAGAAAATGGTAATACTGATATTTATACATTAAATCTTGAAAATAACCTAAAAAAAAGGTTAACAAAGAATGTTGCAATAGATACAGCTCCTAGTTTTTCCCCAGATGGGAAATTTGTCGTATTTGAGAGTGACAGAGGAGGAAATCAACAAATATATGTTATGTCATCTAAAGGTGGAGATGCAAAAAGAATTAGCTTTGGTAAAGGCAGATATGGAACACCTGTTTGGTCACCTAGAGGAGATATGATAGCATTCACGAAAATGTATAAGGGTAATTTTCATATTGGAGTAATGAGAAAGGATGGTTCACAAGAAAGATTATTAACAAAAGCTTTTATTGATGAAGGGCCCACTTGGGCTCCCAACGGAAGAATATTAATGTTTTTTAGAGAAACTTCTGGAGTTAATGGTGCTCCTTCACTTCATACAATAGAGGTAACTGGCAGAAATTTAAGAAAAATAGAATTAAGTTCTTTTGCTTCTGACCCTTCATGGTCACCATTATTAAAGTAGAGGATTTTAAAACTTTTATAAATATTGAAAATTTTGGAGGTATATATGAATTATCAAAATATAATTATGTCTGTTTTTGTTTTATTACTTGTTACCAATTGTTCTGAAACCAATGGTATATTTGGTAAAACAGGATCAGGTAGTGATCCTTTTGCAAATATTTCTCAAAGTTCATTAGAATATTTTTCTAATGAAGTGGGAGATACCGTATTATTTAAAGTTAATCAAAGTGTAATCGAACCTGATTATAGAGAAGTTTTAAATTCTCAAGCTAAATGGATCAAGGAAAATTCTGTTGGTTCAGTTACTATTGAAGGTCATGCAGATGAACAAGGAACTAGAGAATATAATTTAGCATTAGGTGCTAGGCGTGCTACTGCAGTAAGAAATTATCTTGTGAGCAAAGGTGTTTCAGAATCTAATTTGAGCGTTGTTACCTATGGAAAAGAAAGACCACTTAGGATTTGTTCAGATGAGAGTTGCTGGTCTAAAAATAGAAGAACCATAAC
Organism: uncultured Alphaproteobacteria bacterium; assembly: GCA_902562285.1. GTDB lineage: Bacteria > Pseudomonadota > Alphaproteobacteria > Rhodobacterales > Rhodobacteraceae > CACIIZ01. Next base: position 2,501 of record CACESU010000024.1, read on the forward strand.
AATAATTGATGGAAGTTCTTCTTAGAAAATGTATGAATAAAATTATCTATATCTTTTTATTTTTCTTATTTGCTTTGGAAATTAGAGCAACTGAAAGTCTATCTTATGAACAAAAGAATATAAAAGATATTTTACTGGATATAAGTGAAAAAATAGAAAGTTTAGAGAAAATATTCCTATTACCTAAAAATCTTTTTATAGAAAATGGAGATGCGTCTATTGCCTTAGTAGAGCTTGATAAGTTGAGAGTAAAGCTAAAAAATTTAGAGGGTGAGATAGAGAAAATTGAATATAATCTTACATCTCAATTAGGGCATATACGCAAAAATCTAGAGATAATTTCAATACATTTAAAAGAATATGATAATTCTTTTGAATTGGAAAACGGTAAAATTATTTCTAGCACGAATAAAAGGAATAATACTTATGAAAAATTTGATTTAACCCAGTTGGATGATTATCATTCCTTAAAAAGGGCAAAAGTTTATATTGAGAATTCTGAATTTGATAATGCTAAAGCTATTTTTAAGGACTTTTTAAAAAATTTTCCAAATAGCTCCTTACTACCAGAAGTATTTTTTTACTTAGCTGAAACATATTATAATACTACTGATTGGAAATTAGCTGCAAATTCATATTTGGAATCTTTTAGTCTTGATCCTAAAGGTGATTTTGCACCACAAGCTCTCTTTGGTCTTGCTATTAGTTTAGGTGCTTTGGAAGAATTTGATCAAGCTTGTCTTACATTAGAAGAAGTGAATTTACGATTTCCTGGTCAAAAAATGGTGAGTGCTGAAAATATCCTAGAATCAAAAAAATTACTTAGTTGTTACTAATAAATATGATTTTATTAAAAATATGTCTTTGCAAAACAAAATAGAATTTGAATTTCAAAAACAAATGGAAGTGTTGGATTGCCATACTATTGGCCTAGCTGTATCAGGTGGGGGAGACTCTATTGCAATGTTGACTTTAGCTGCAGAATGGGCAAAGGGTAATAAAAAAGAAATTAAAGTTGTGACGGTCAATCATAATTTAAGAACTGAAGCTAAAGAAGAAGCAATTTTTACAAGAAATTTTGTAAAAAAATTAGGATACAGCCATACAATTTTAAAATGGAAGAGACTTTCAGATAAAGGAAATTTACAAGCGGAAGCATCTTTTGCAAGAAAAAAACTTATTAGTAATTGGGCCAAATTGAATAATATCAAAACAGTTTTATTTGCACACACTTTAGATGATCAAGTGGAAACTATTTTGATGCGATTTGCAAGAGGTTCAGGAGTTGATGGTCTTGTAGGTATGAAAAAAAATTTAAGTTTGAATGGTCTTTGCTGGTTTAGGCCTTTACTGAATATAAGTAGAAATGATTTGAGAAATTTTCTGAAAATAAAAAAAATAAAATGGGTAGAAGATCCAACAAATCAGGATAGAAAATACTTGAGAGTAAAAGCCAGAGATGTCATTTCACAGTTGCAAAAATTTGGTATTAAAACCGATTTAGTTATAAATACTTCTATAAGAATGGAAAATGCTAGAACGGTACTTAATGATGTTGCTAAGGAAGCTTTTAATAAATATGTAGCTTTAAAAAAATGGGGCGATGTTGAAGTTAATAAAGAGATTTTCAATTCTTTTCGAGAAGATACTTTTTTGAGAATTTTGGCCGGAATTATTAAAGGTATTTCAGGGAGTGTATATCGACCAAGATATAAAGATTTATTACATTTTACTGAATCCATACTTAATAAAAATTTTAAAGCAAGGACACTTTGTGGCGTTTTAGTAAGGGCAATAAATGAAAAAAAAATAGTTTTTAGGAGAGAACCAAGTTTTCCATTTTTTGTTTCTGATTTACAATCAAAAAAATTGATTTGGGATGGACGTTGGCAGGTTTCTGTATCTAGAGGCTTAAGGAAGTTTGAGCAAATAGGCCCTCTTAGTAAAAATGGGTATCAACAAATAAAAAATCATGTCAAAAAAAATAAATCTATTGAGGGCTATTTGAGTACACCTACTTTATTCAAGAAGGATATTGTAATCTCTGCTCCTATGTTAAACTATGGAGATGTATTATCTTGTAAATTGAAATATAGTAAAAAACAATTTATAAATTGTTTTATTACACATTGAATTTATTTTAATTGCGCTTATCTTAATCTAATTAAATGATACGGAGATATAATAGTGGGTAATCTTAGAAATGTAGCATTTTGGCTTGTTTTATTCTTGTTAGTTGTTGCTCTATTTAATGTTTTTAGTTCAGGAAATAATTTAACTTCTTCTAAAGAGGTAAGTTATTCTGAATTTCTTATTCAAGTTGAAAAAGGAAATGTTTCTGCAGTAAGACTTGATGGAGAAAGAATAATTGTGAGAGACAGCGGCGGAAATACTTACCAAGTTATACAACCATCTGGTGCATCTACAGTGCAAAAATTAGAAGATGCAGGTGTTGAGATACAAGCTGTAAAACAAGAAAAATCAGGCTTTATGTCTTCTTTAAGCTTATGGTTACCTTTTCTACTAATTATCGGTATATGGATTTTCTTAATGAATAGAATGCAAGGCGGGGGAAGAGGAGGTGCTATGGGTTTTGGTAAGTCTAAAGCAAAATTGCTTACCGAAAAACATGGAAAAGTTACTTTTAATGACGTAGCTGGAATTGATGAAGCTAAAGATGAATTAGAAGAGATTGTTGATTTCTTAAAAGATCCCCAGAAATTTGGAAGACTTGGGGGTAAAATCCCAAAAGGTGCTTTGTTAGTCGGACCTCCTGGTACTGGTAAAACACTCCTAGCAAGAGCAATTGCGGGTGAAGCTGGTGTTCCATTTTTCACTATTTCTGGTTCTGACTTTGTTGAAATGTTTGTGGGTGTTGGAGCAAGCAGAGTAAGGGATATGTTTGATCAAGCCAAAAAAAACGCTCCATGCATTGTGTTTATTGATGAAATTGATGCAGTTGGTCGTCATAGAGGCGCTGGTTATGGCGGTGGAAATGATGAAAGAGAACAAACTTTAAATCAATTACTCGTCGAAATGGATGGTTTTGAAGCTAATGAGGGAGTAATTCTTATTGCTGCCACAAATAGGCCTGATGTATTAGATCCGGCTTTATTAAGACCGGGTAGGTTTGATAGACAAGTTCAAGTTCCCAATCCTGATATTACTGGCAGACAAAAAATTCTTAATGTTCATGCTAAAAAAACTGTTTTAGGGCCTGATATAGATTTGAGAATAATAGCCAGAGGTACACCAGGTTTTTCAGGTGCAGATCTTGCCAATTTAGTAAACGAGGCTGCCTTGATGGCAGCTAGAATCGGTAAAAGATTTGTTACAATGGAAGATTTTGAAAATGCCAAAGATAAAGTTATGATGGGTGCTGAACGAAGATCAATGGTTATGACCGAAGATGAAAAAAAATTAACGGCATATCATGAAGCTGGTCATGCAGTAGTTGGTCTACACTTACCACAGCATGATCCAATTCATAAGGCGACCATTATTCCAAGAGGAAGAGCTTTAGGTTTGGTGCTTAGTTTGCCAGAAAGAGATCAACTTTCAGTTACCAAACTTAAGTACAAATCAAAAATAGCAATGGCAATGGGAGGTAAGGTTGCAGAAGAGATTATCTTTGGCCCAGAAAATGTGACTTCGGGAGCATCCTCAGATATTCAACAAATCACCAAAATTGCAAGAGCTATGGTCACTCAATTTGGGATGTCTAATGAATTAGGCAATATAGATTTTATTAATGAGCAGCAAACTTATCTTGGTCCTTCTACAGGAAATATTCAAGCAGGACCAGAAACTCAGGAAAAAATTGACTCTGAAATTAGACGGATTGTAGATGAAGGATATGAGACTGCAAAAAAAATACTGACAAAAAATAAGAAAAAATTAGATAACTTAGCTAATGGTTTATTAGAATATGAAACTCTTACTGGTAATGAAATTACTAAAGTAATGAATGGTGAAAGTCTTGTTAGAGCTGAAGACATAGATGACATTGATGACAATGACAATACACCTAGTTTAATTGCAGTTCCTAAATCTGGTATAAAAAATAAACCTAAGAAAGGTGGTGGAGGATTAAAGCCGCAGCCACAAAATTAAATTTTTGTTGTTTTTTATATTACTTTTCCCCAAAGATCATATTCGCTTGATTCATCTACTTTAACACTAACTATTTGTCCTTGTTTTAAGTTTTCAAAATCTTTATCAATAAAAAGATTACCGTCTATTTGAGGTGCATCTCCCTTAGTCCTACATATTGCTCCTTCTTCATCAAGCTCATCAATAATTACATCTTGTATTGTACCAACCTTTTTTTTGAGTTTCTTTTCTGAAATATCTTGTGCTTTCATCATAAATCTATTCCATCTTTCTTCTTTAACCTCTTCTGATAAATGATTTGGTAAAGTATTAGCTTTCGCTCCGTTTACATTTTCGTATTTGAAACACCCCACTCGATCTAACTGGACTTCTTCTAGCCAATCCAGTAAATGCTGAAATTCATTTTCAGTTTCCCCAGGATAGCCTACTATGAAAGTAGATCTTATTGTAAGTTCTGGGGTAATTTGTCTCCACCTCTCAATTAATTTTGAAATATTATCTTTCTTAGCAGGTCTTTGCATTCTTTTAAGTACTTCAGGATGACTATGTTGAAAGGGTATATCTAAGTATGGTAAAATTTTTTTATCAGCCATTAGAGGTATAATTCTAGTTACATTTGGATATGGGTATAGATAATGTAATCGTATCCAAACATCTAATTGTCCTAGCACCTTACATAATTCAACTATATCAGTTTTATTTGATTTTTTAAAATCTATACCGAAAGCCGAGGTGTCTTGAGAAATTACAAGTAATTCTTTAGTACCGTTATCAACTAATCCTTTTGCTTCATTTATAATATCATACATTTTGTAGGATTTTAATTTACCTCTTAAACTTGGAATTATACAGAATTTACACTTATGATTACATCCTTCAGAAATTTTAAGATAACTGTAATGTTTTGGAGTTAGTTTTATTCCTACAGGAGAAAGAAAATTTCTAATGGGTTTCTTTTGTTGAGGAAATGATTTTTGAACAGTTCGCAAAACTTTATTTATCTCACTTGGACCACTTATAGATAAAACTTTATCATTAAATTTTTTTATAGTGGCTTTATCATTACCTAAACATCCAGTTATAATTACTTTTCCATTCTTATTTAATGCAGAAGTAATTGTATTTATACTTTCTTCTTTAGCTGAGTCTATAAACCCACAAGTATTTACTATTACCAGATCTGCATTCCTATGATCTTTATTAATTTTGTAACCATTGTGCGTTAGTGAAGTTAATATTTTTTCACTATCAACTAGAGCTTTTGGACACCCTAAACTGACCAGGCCTATCTTTGGGCTAATGCTAGGTAATTGATTAATATTCTTCATAACTTAGAAACGAACTAATTTAAATTTATGAAAACCTTCAAATGAAAGGTTTTTCATGAATATGTATAAGATATTTTTTTCCATTAATTAAAGTGAATAGACGGTTTTTATTATTTGCACAATCTTTATTAATCATACCTAATGCCACTATTTTATTAAAATCAGGGGAGAATGCTCCTGATGTAATTTGGCCCACAAAATTATTTTTTTCATCTACCACTTTCCAAATGCTCTCACAGTATATTTTTCCTTTGTAGTTAATACTTATTGATCTGATTATTTTTTTTGGATCTCTGATCTTATTAGAGTTAAGTGCTCTAGCACTAATGCACTCATTTGGAATTTTCTCTTGTAAAAATTTCCCAAGACCACACTCGAAAGGTGTATTTTCTATTGTCATATCATTTCCATAGGATAATAAACCACCTTCAATTCGTTCAATTAAATTTGGACAGCCGGCCCTTACATTGAATGCTTTTCCCTCTTCAAATAGGGCGTCCCATAATTTAATCGCTATTTTTGGTCCATTAACATAAATCTCATATCCCCCCTGTTTTGAATATCCTGATTTTGCAATTAATAATTTTTCACCGGCAAAATTAAAACTTTCAATATCAAAAAGCTTAAGATTATTAATTTTAGAACCAAATAATCTAGAAGCTAATAGTTCAGATTTTGGGCCTTGAATTGCTAAGGGTGATATGTCTGGTTCTGTCACTTTCACATCTAAATTTAGTGCAGATACTATTCCATCTATCCAAAGTAGAACATCACTATCAGCAATAGAGATCCAAAATTTGTAATCTGAAATCTTTACAATTACTGGATCATTTACCATTAAACCTTTTGAATTTACTAGTGGAACATAGAGACATTTATTTACAGATAGTTTTTCTAAATTTCTTGGGGTAATTATTTTTAAAAGCTTCAAACTATCTTTGCCATCAATTTCAACTTGTCTTTCACAAGATACATCCCAAATCTGTACTTCTCTTTTAAGATGGTAATAATCATCCTCCACACTTTCAAAATAAGTTGGTAAAAGCATATGGTTATAAACAGTAAATCCTTTTACACCATTTTCTATAACCCTATCAGTGAAATGGGTCTTTCTAATTCTTCGAGATAATGAAAGAAAGTGTGAAGACATTATAAAGCCTAGTAAAAAAACGAAATTTAATTGATTTTAGTTGTCGCTGCTAGATATTCTACCAGTGCTGCTAATTCATCACTCTTTTTTATACCTTTAAAATTCATTTTTGTACCTGCGATGTATTTTTTTGGATTCATTATGAATGAAGTAAGAGTTTCCGTATTCCAAATCAACCCTTCTAGACCCATTTTTTTGATGTTTTTGGAATATTTTTTATAATCTTCTAATTGACCAGCAACTCTTCCAAAAATATTATTCAGATGGGGTCCTGTTCCATTTTTAGCATTTAATCCAATTCTATGACAAGCCTTACATTTTTTAAAAACTTTTTCTCCATCTTTTATTAATTTAGGATCCAAACTGACAGTTTTAACAATATCATCTCCATTAGAATTACCATTATCAGAAACATCCTCTTCTTCTGGGGTAACATCCAAAACAACTGCTCTTTTAGTAATAATGGCTTCTTTTTTACAGTCTTTCATACATCTTTTATTATAAATTAAATTTTCTAAATCTACACGATTATCTTGATAAAAATTTTGCTCATTAGGTAGACGCACTTCTTCAAAATTTGAATTTGAAAGTTCAAAATCTTCGTCTACTAAATCGTTCAAATACATAACATACGCTGTTATTGAATAAACTTCGTCATTACTTAAGGATTGGGCATTTCCAAATGGCATAGCTCTATGTACATAATCCCAAACTGTCGATAAGTAAGGCCAGTAAGAACCAACAGTTTTGACAGGATCTTCACTGTCTAATGTATCAAAACCACCTGCCAACTCTGGCCATCGGTCAATACCTTCTCCAAAATCACCATGACAGCTCGCACAATTATCTGTATAAAGCTCTTCACCAATAACTACAGATCCAGATCCTACAGGTAGGCCTTTCCCGTCAGGTCTGATATCAATATCCCAAGACGCAACTTCATTATCTGTGGCAGGTCTGCCTAAACCAAGAGATTGAGAATAGGCAAAACTATAAAAAACAAATAAAAAGAGTACAATAAAAAATGAACTAAGACACTTCAACATTTTCTGCTATTCCATTGCTATCAAGAGCCCACGTTTGTATTCCATTATTATGATAAATTGAGTTTTCTCCCCTTACTGATCTTAACTGATCTTTAGTGGGTTGAACATAGCCTGTATCATCTAAAGCACGACTTTGTAAAAGAAGAGGTTTTCCATCCCAATTAAATTCCAAATAAAATCGATGCATAGACTTACTATCAGCTGGTCCACTCAATCTAGCTTCTAACCAATTTATTCCTCCGTCCAAACTGACGTCAACTTTGTCAATTTTACCACGCCCGGACCACGCTACACCAGTTATGACTGTAGGGCCTTTTCCATGTGAAAGTGGAGCTTGAGGACTAGGATTTGTAATAACTGACTTAGCATCCATTTCCCACGTAAATCTTCTTGCTTTCCCATTACTAAATAAATCTGTATATTTTGAAGTTTCTTCTCTATGATGCCAAGGTTTATCTCCTACTTCAATTCTTCTAATCCATTTGACCCACATATTTCCTTCCCAGCCCGGAACTACAAGCCTAACGGGATAACCTTGTTCAGGTCTTAATGACTCTCCGTTCATTTTAAAGGCTACTAAGCAATCATCCATAGCTTTTTCTATTGGAATTGAACGCGTCATAGCAGAGGAGTCCGCACCTTCTGCTAAAATCCATTTTGCACTATTTTTCAACCCGACTTCTTTTAGAATATCTTTCAAAAGTATTCCTGTGTATAAAACATTATGTATCATTCCATGAGTGAATTGACATCCATTTAACTGAGCTCCACGCCATTCCATTCCAGAATTTGCAGCACATTCCAAAAAATAGAGTTTATTTATTCTAGGGAATCTAGAAAGATCACTTAAATCAAAAACAGTATTTTGGTCAACTAAACCATTGATCATAAATCTATATTTTTTCGGATCGATTACAGCTACTCCACCATGGTGCCTTTCAAAGCAAAGTCCATTGGGAGTAATAGTGCCGTCTAATTCATGAAGAGGTGTGAAATTGACTGAACTTGTTGAATCAGCTGTTAACCAAGGAACATTGCGTCTTATAACGTGTTTTTCATATTCGCTAGGATAACCATAAGGACTAGCGTCTACTCCATCACCTAATTCACTATTCCAAGGTTGCATTTCCGTAATTGCCTTATCATCTATGTTAGAGGCAATGGATTTTGTACTAGAAATTAACGTACTTCCTGCAGCCAATGATCCAACAACAAATTTTCTTCTTGAGGTTTTTAATTTTTTTACCATTTCTTTCCCATATTTAAATATATTAAAAATTAGGATAATTAACCCGTTATTACTTTTACAGAATTATTTTTTTCAAGTTGTATTATTTTTTTCTTTCTAATGTATTTTTCCACTAATTCCCATACAGGAGGTCCTTCGGTATTTTCATTTACTGAAGCCCAGCCCCCCACTTTATAATTTTTTTCAGGTTCTATTCTATCTCCAGTTTTTAACATTGTCATCTCTGAAATTCTATTACCTTGTGATTTATTAATATTAATTTTATAGCCCATACCACCGACTCTAACCATGTCTCCACCTTGTTGATAATAAGGATCTGGATTGAATAGATTATCAGCTACATCTTCAAGTATTATTTTCAGCGTGTTACCGGTCATTTCAGTTAAATATACTTTTGGGTAACTCATGGCTGTAGCATTATAAATATCTTCTACAGTAATTTTACTACCTGGTATTAAACTTGGACCCCATCTAAAACCAGGTGATAATGCAATATCAGCACCTCTTTCATCAATAATTGCATTACAAATCAAATCATCCCAAGTGCCGTTGAAATTTCCTCGTCTGTACAATACAGAATCTGTCTCTCCAATTTCTTCTTTTAAAATTGAAAGGAAAGGTTTTCTTTCTTCACTTATTAAATTGGCCATTTCTTTATCTGACGATATAACATCTGAAAAAATTGGTATTAATCTATATTTAAAATCTTTAATTCCTTTATCTACATTAAGATCAATTCTACTCAAAAACTTTCCATTACTCCCAGATGCAATTAGGAGTGTTTTCTTCTCAATAATTGGGGTTGGTAGAGCATCATGAGTGTGACCACAGAATATAATATCTATACCCTCCGTTCTTGATGCTAATTGTCTATCAACGTCAAAACCATTATGAGACAATAAAACTACTAGATCTGCATTTTTACTCTTTACTTCATTTACAATTTCTTGAATATTTTTTTCTCTTATCCCAAATGAAAGACCAGGAAACATCCAAGAGGGGTTTGCTATCGGCATATAAGGAAAAGCTTGGCCTATGATAGCAATTTTTTTTCCATTTTGTTCAGTAAAAGTATAGGGCTCAAAAGCTCTTTCGTCCCATTCAGTATCAAAGATATTTGCTCCTAAAAAAGGAAAATTTAAATGATTCTCAACTAATTCCATTACCCTTTCAATACCTAATGTGAATTCCCAGTGACTTGTCATAGCATTTACTTCTAAAAGATTAAAAGCTTTAACCATGTCCATTCCATTTGTTTTAAGTGCTGTGTAACTACCTTGCCAAGTATCACCTCCGTCTAATAATAATGCATTCGGTCTTTCCGATCGGATTGACTTTACAACTGTTGCTATTCTATCAAGCCCACCCATTTTTCCATAAGTTTTGGCAAGGCTACTAAAACCTTCTGACGACAATGAATAAGCATCAGCACTTTTTACTGGAATATTGAAATATTTTAAAAACTCTTTTCCAGTAATGTGTGGTGGTTTACCTAAAACATTACCAACCCCAAGATTTATATCTGGTTCTCTGAAATACAATGGTTTTAATTGGCCATGAATGTCGGTAATATGCATAATTGAGATATTTCCAAAACTTTTAAAATCCAAAAGATTTTTTTCAGAAATCTTTTGTTGAGCCATAACTTTTGCAGAGTTATTAATGCCCAAAGTATTAAAAATAAATGAAGAAGCAACTGAGGCTTGTAAAAAATGTCTTCTTGAAATCATAGCTTAGTATACCCCCAAATAAAAAACCCCAAAACCTGACTATAAGAAGATTTTGGGGTAATTTATTTTTAGATGCAATAGTTTGTTTGGAATAAATTAATTCCTTACTGATGGTGTTTCGGCAGACAAGCCATTACCTCTAGACGCAACATACAATTCAAGAGCCCTAAATTCATCACCACCAACTTTATATGGAGTAGCCCTTATGTTTTTCATACAACCTTTGAATCTTGCATGAATAGAGTTTAGTTTAGCATTTTTAAGTCTATATGTTGGAAATCCATTAATCTGACCTTGGCTAAGGTGATCTGCACGAATCATCACACCATAATTGTCCTCATGACAATTAGCGCATGACATATCTAACTGACCAACCCTAGTATAAAACAATTCTTTTCCTAATTCCCACATTGGTTCAACATCACCATCTATCTTTACATTCATAGTCATTCCTCTTGATTGTAAACCAATTAAAGCAACTATTGAGTCCATTGGCGCTTTCCCCCATTTCAAAGGTTCTGCTCCCATTTGTTCAGTTCGACAGTTATTTACATGGTCTTCCATTGACCATAATGCTCCTGCGGAAGCATTCCATTTTGGCATCACAGTTCTTAATCCTTTAAATTCTGACGCATCACCATGACATGAAGCACAAGATTTATTTTTAGAACCTTCGACTTTATTCCAAAGGTCTATTCCTTTATCTACAAAAATCATACCTGGATTTTCAAAGTCATCCATTTGTAAAGCCTGAGTTTCTTTAATCCTAAAGGTCCAACCTGATCTAACCTCATCAATATTTTCCATATGACTTGGAGCTTTTGTCCTAGTTAAAATAGGTTGACCCTCAACTACTAACTCAGCTGATTCATCTGCTGATGCAGTGGACAAATTAAGACCAAAAATCATCAATAATGTTATAAATATTTTTTTTGCAAAAATCATTTCTTCCCCTTAATTAGCTTACTGTAATCTTTTTTGTTTTTTCATATACAGATCCATCATCATCATACCATGTGAATTTGAATTCCCCACTTTCAGGTACTACTGCTTCGAATTGAAAGTATGGATTTACAGATATTCCCGCTTTCATATCAAAATCAACCACATTGGAACCATTAAAATCACAAGTAAATCTATTTATTATAGACTGTGGTATTTTATTGCCATCTGCATCTTTTCTCAACCCAGTCTCCATTTTATGACTTATTAAAGTCTTTATAGTTATAGCCTCACCAGCACTTGCTTGTTTTGGAACTTTAATTCTTGGTTTTACCCCTTTTGCCATTTTTTTATCTCCTTAAATACCTGTTATCCACCACATCCGCCAATGGTTACTTTAACCTTTTGAATATCTTGTATAAAGCTACCATCTTCTAATTTTGCAATTGCCAATACATCTTGAGTTTTTCGTAATCTTATTCTTGTAGATGCTGATCTTGTAGCTGATAGTGGGCCAAATTTAAAAGTAACAACATCAGGACCAGGATTTCCAAGCGCTAGAATTTTGATTGCTGTTGCTTTTTTTGATTCTACACTGATAGGTACAGTATTACCATTTTCTGCAATTTCAGGTGTCGTTAACATTATATCACCTGAACCAATATTAGCTCCACCAGTAAATTCCTTTATAATATCTTCAGCAGATTGCCCATCTGATTGAGCCAATAAATTTAAAGGTAAAAGTGAAGCTGAAACAGCACTTGTACCTAAAACTACTACTTTTCTCCTACTAATTTTCATTTGTTTCTCCACCTTAATTCCTTATTCTTTTAATGTTTGCAGATATGCCAAAACATCTTCTACTTGTTGAGCTTTTAAAATTGTTTTTCCTACAAACTTTTTTAATGTCCTATTATATCCACTATCCTTATAAAAAGCTGGCATAATTGTACCTTCAAATACTTTTTTTGAATTAACAAGCATTCCACGTAATTCAGCAGCAGTCCATCTATCTGCAACTCCATCTAAAACTGGTCCAACCGCACCATGGAAGGTTTGTTCAGACATTTCAGAATTAACATGGCAGGCTAAACAATTACCCTGCTTTCTATTCATAAATACTTTTCTTCCATTGGTAGGATCACCTGCAACTCCAGTTAGAGACGCAGTAACGGCACCATATTCATCAGCTACAACATCGGATGGTGCTACTTCTGAGAAAGAAGCTCCTGAATAGAAAATAATAAATAAAAATGAAAATAAAAACTTTAATTTATTCATACTTTAAACCTCGGCTACCTTTAAGTTAACTAAATATAGTTGCTTTTGTAAACGTATATAAAATAATGCTAGCCGTTATTTAAACTTCTTGCAATAAATTTTTGAAGATGTTCTTCACCTTCGTAACCTTTTAACAATACCCATTCTAAAAGAAGCCTTGTTGTACCTTTAGCAAAAGCTCCAGGCATCGTTACTACAGAAGCTTCTGAAGCAATAGTTTTGTGATTTATTTTTTCTGGAAAAAACATTACAGTTGGGGTGAACATAACTCCCCATTTTTTTACTATTTCTTTCTCAGGTAATGTTTCTCCATCAAAGTCAGTTACCTCTATATCTCCAAATATATTTATCCTTATAACAAAAAAGTCATCTTGTAATGTAGACGCTATTTCAGGAATAGAGTATACCTTTTCATGCATTTTTTTGCAATATCCGCACCCCTTTTGCTCAAATAAAATCATAAACCTTTTTTGTTCTTGATTTGCCTCTTCCAAATCTTCTCTAAGATCTTTAAAAGTTTCTATTATCCAAGGCTCTTCATAAAGACCGTCTTCACCAAGTACTAGAGCAAATGTATTGATAGGAAATATTAAAAACAAAATTATCAAAATTTTTTGTTTCATGTTTT
>CACESU010000025.1 GCA_902562285.1 uncultured Alphaproteobacteria bacterium
GTTAAAATGGCTTACTAATTTTTCTGGATCAGCTGGTTTGTGCATTGTAACAATGAAAAACATTGCTCTTTTTGTAGATGGTAGATACACAATTCAGGCAGAAATAGAAAAGAATAATTCTCAAATAATAATTAAAAAATTTGAGAGAAAGACAATCGATTTTTGGTTAAGAAAAAATATTTCAATATTTAATACTATAGGTTTTGATCCTTGGCTACACTCAATGGAAGAAGTCAATTATTTTAAAAATAAATTCAAGGGTACTTATAAGTTAAAAATAGTTAAAAATTTTATTGATAAATTGTGGATAGATAAGCCTAAAGAAAAAATTAATCAAATATTTAAACTTACTGAAAAATATACTGGAAAATCTCACTCTTTAAAGCTTAGAGAATTAGATAATTTAAAAAATAAAATCAAAGCCGACTATATTATATATACTTTACCAGAAACTATAAGTTGGTTAGCTAACATAAGAGGTTTTGATATTCCAAATACACCAAGTGTAAAGTCTTATGCCATTCAAGGAAAAAAATGTTGTCTTGAAATATTTATTATAAAAGAAAAATTGAGTGAAAATTTAATTAAAAGTTTTTCTACAAATGTTAAATTTTTCAATATCAAAAGCTTTGCAAAAAAACTAAAAACACTAAAAGGAAAAATTTGGATAGATAGGAATAGCTGTCCAGCTGCTGTTGAAAATTTATTATGCTCAAAAAAAACAAAAATTTTAAATAGACCAGATCCTGTTTTATTGAAAAAATCTATAAAAAATAGTGTTGAGATACAAAATAATAAGATAGCTCACAGAAAAGATGGACTTGCAATTATTAATTTTCTTTATTGGTTTGAAAAAAATAAAAGAAAAAAATTATCTGAAATTGATATTATTGAATCTATTGCTAACTTTAGAAAAAATACCAAAAACTATTTTGGTCCCTCTTTTGAAACAATTTGTGGATCAGGTCCAAACGGTGCAATAATCCATTATAAGGCAAATCTTGAAACAAATAGGACACTTAGGCGTGGTGATTTGATTTTAATTGATAGTGGTGGCCAATATATTGAGGGGACAACTGACATAACAAGGACTATTGGTTTAGGTAAAATAGACTATTTGAAAAGAAAACAATATACACTGGTTCTTAAAGGCCTAATAGCTTTTTCAAAATTAAAGTGGCCTCCTGGATTATGTGGAAAAGATTTGGACAGTATTGCTAGATACCATTTATGGCAAGAAAATTTAGATTATGAACACGGTACAGGACATGGTGTAGGATCTTTTCTGTCAGTTCATGAAGGACCCCAAGCTATTTCAAAAAGAAATGAAATTGAACTTAAACCAGGAATGATAATTTCAAATGAACCTGGATATTACTTGAAAAATAGCCATGGAATTAGAATTGAGAATTTACTTTTAATAAAAGAACCAAAAATATTTACAAGAATTCAGAAAATTCCAACCCTTTCTTTTGAGACTTTAACTTATTGTCCACTTGATAAAGATTTAATAATAAAGGATTTATTAAACAAAGATGAAATTGACTGGCTTAATAATTATCATCTCCAAATCAAAAACAAATATGAAAGAAGATTACATTCTGAACAAAAAATATGGCTGAATAAAATCTGTTCACCAATTTAATTCATTTTTTAATAATTTTTAAATTCTTACCAATTTGTAAAGGCAATTGAAAATCAGAGCATATAGCTTGATATTGTTCTATTCTTTTTATTACATCAGAACCATAATTAACTGATTTTCTTATATTCAGATCTACATTTATTAATATTGTTTCGCAAACAGAAACTTGTCTCTTCGTATCAAAATCTATCATTTCAAGAACAAGATGAACTTTTTTCTTATCAGAATCAATTAAATAAATATTTACAAAAAATTTATCACCTAATCTTAATTCATCTAAGTAATGGTAATTAGCTTGAAGTGAATATGGTCCTTTTTTTTCTTTTTTTACAAAAGTCGGACCTATTTCCAAAACTATTTCTAGGAAATCATCTAATGAATTATCAAAGGCAAGAGTATAATAAGCTACATTCATATGCCCATTATAATCAATCCAATCCTTTTTTACATTTTGTACTTTACTTTGAAAGATCTCAAAATTATGTTTTTCATTATCCATTAAAGAATTTTTCTCTTTTTTTAAAAAAAAAGTCAATATGTATCAAATTATAACTAAAGCGAATGTATTAAAATGAAAATTCAAAATGCAATAAATAAAATAGAAAAGATAATTGGCAATCGTATTAGCACCGGAATTTCTATTAGAAAACAACATGGGACTAATGAAACATATTTTCCAGAAATCTTACCTGATGCAGTAGCTTTTGTGAATAGTACTGAAGAAGTATCAAATATAGCTACTATTTGTAATGAAGAAGAATGCCCAATTGTTGCATG
Organism: uncultured Alphaproteobacteria bacterium; assembly: GCA_902562285.1. Classification (GTDB taxonomy): domain Bacteria; phylum Pseudomonadota; class Alphaproteobacteria; order Rhodobacterales; family Rhodobacteraceae; genus CACIIZ01. Next base: position 2,423 of record CACESU010000025.1, read on the forward strand.
GGGAACTGGTACATCATTAGAAGGAAATGCTCTAGCTAAGCAAGGCGGAATTTCAATAAATATGATGAATATGAACAAAATTCTCAATGTTAATTCTGAAGACATGGATGTAATTGTACAACCTGGTGTTACTAGAGAAGAGTTAAATTCTTTTTTAAAAGATAAAGGTTTATTTTTTCCAGTTGATCCAGGAGCAAATGCCTCTCTAGGAGGGATGGCAGCGACTAGAGCTTCAGGCACAACTGCTGTAAGATATGGAACAATGCGTGAAAATGTTTTAGGATTAGAAGTTGTATTAGCGAATGGAAATATATTTAAAACTGGTGGAAGGTCAAAGAAATCCGCTGCTGGTTATGATTTAACAAAATTGATAGTTGGTTCGGAAGGTACTTTGGGATTGATTACTCAACTTACCCTCAAGCTACAAGGTATACCAGAATCAATTTCAGCCGCAATTTGTTCATTTCCAACGGTAAATGATGCTGTACAAACTGTAATTCAAACTATCCAGATGGGGATTCCCATAGCTAGAATGGAACTTGTAGATTCTCAAACTATTGAAGCCTGTAATGACTATTTTAATGAAAATATGCTTGTTTCTCCCCATTTATTTTTAGAATTTCATGGTTCTGAAAATTCTGTAAAAGAACAATCAGAGAGTGTTTCTGAAATTGCAGAAAGTTTTTCTGGATCAAACTTTGAATGGTCATCTAAACCAGAAGAAAGAAATAAGCTTTGGAAAAATCGTCATAATGCTTTTTATGCAGTTAAAGCAAAATTTCCAGGGCATAAAGCAATAGCGACGGATGCATGTGTACCAATTTCAGAACTAGCTGAACTGATTGATCAAACTGCAAATGATATTAGTAAAAGTGGAATACCTGGCCCTATATGGGGACATGTAGGAGATGGTAATTTTCATGCTACCTTATTTATTAAAGATGGAAATAAAAAAGAAAAAGAGATAGCTCAAGCCATAATTCATAGGATGTGTGAGCGATCATTAGTTCTTGGCGGAACTGTAACTGGGGAACACGGTATTGGTATGGGTAAACTAAATTTTATGGAAAAAGAACATGGTTATGCTTGGGATATAATGACCGATATTAAAAAGACTTTAGATCCAAATTTAATTCTGAATCCTGGGAAAGTAGTAAGATCAAATTAACATTATAATTTAAGTTTTTAATTTTTAAAAATGCAACTTTGTAAAAATAAAAAGTTTAAAAATCTCACTATAGGGTTTATTGGTGTAGGTTTTATGGGTGAAGGAATGGTTTGCCGGCTGATTGATTCAGGTTTTAAGGTATATGTTAAAAAAAATAAAAATCCAGAACCTATTGATAGAGTGAAATTAAAGGGTGCCATTGAACTCAAAACAATCAAAAATTTGATTAAAAAAAGTGGAATCCTTATTCTATGCCTTCCTAATTCTAGAGTTGTAAAACAAATCATAAAAAAACTAAATTTTACAAATTCAGAAAAAAGACTTGTAATTGATTGTACGACTAATGACCATACCTCGGTGATTTATTTTAAAAAGATATCTAAAATGCGTAATTTCAATTATGTAGAAGCTCCAATTTCAGGTGGAAGTATGCAAGCAAAAAATGGTGAACTTGGTGCATTTATAGGTTCGACCAAGAAAAATTTCAAAATTACGAAAAAAATATTAAGTCCATGCTGCAAAAAAATTATTAGAATAGGTAATATTGGCATGGGTGCTAAAGCAAAGTTATTGTCAAACTTTTTAGCACTAGGTACTGCAAGCTTAGTTATAGAAAGTCTTAAATTTGCTCAAAAAATAAAAATTGATTTGATTGATTTTTATGAGTTATCTTCTCTTGGATCAGGTTCTTCAAAATCCTTTGACAGAATTGCTCCTAAATTGATTAATAATAATTATGACAGTTATTTTTTCACAATTAAAAATACGATTAAAGACTACAAATATATGCTAAAATTATTTGATGATGATAATAATATTAAGAAAATTACAAAATCTTTTCTTGAAACATATTTAAAGGAAGAAAAAAAACTAGGGAGTAATGCCCTAATTAGTCATAGGCTAAAATCATTTTAACAATAAATGCTTTTTACTTTGTTAAGGCATCAATTTTTCTGCAGCTGCGATTGCCTCTTTCGTTATTATCTTTCCAGAAATCATTCTAGCTAATTCTTTTTTGATAAGATCTGAATCTAATTCTTTGATAGAGCTTAATGGTAAACCTTCATTAGTAATTTTCTTACTCACCTTCCAGTGCTTATGTGCTTTGGAAGCAACTTGAGGAGAATGAGTAACTAGCAAAATTTGTTCATTTTTTGATAGTATTGATAACCTTTCGCCAACAGCTTCCGCTGTAGCTCCACCTATACCTCTGTCTATTTCGTCAAATATTAAGGCTAGTCCAGAAGTTTGCTTTACTAAAGAAACTTTAAGAGCCAAAAGAATTCTGGATAACTCTCCACCAGACGCTACCTTTTCCAAATCTTGCTTAGCTAAATTATTATTACTTAGTAGGAAAAATACCTTATCATCTCCAATAACTGTTTTTTCTTTTTTTTCTTCCAAATCTACAATAAATTTTATTCCATCCATTTTTAAATGTGATAACTCATTATTCATTATTTCACTTAATTTTTTCCCATTCGCTTTTCTTACTATTGAAATTGAACGGGATATTGCATCATATTTGGTTTTATTTGATAAAATACTTTCTTGTATTAATTTTATTTCTTCTTCAAAATTATTATATTCTAAAAGTTGCGTTTCTAATTCCTCTTTGACTAATATTAACTCATCAGCCAAAACATTATGTTTTCTAGAAAGTTTTTTTACCTCATATAACCTTTCTTCAATATCTTCTAAACTAATTTCATTTGGAGAGAAATCTTCAAGGATTATTTGAATATTTTTTTCAACTTCATCCAAATGATTAAGAATAACACCCAAACTCAGAATACTTTCTTCTATTAATTTGTTGTTTATAAGTAGTTCAGATGTTTTTTCCAATTTACTTATACTATTTATGACAGCTTTATTTATTTCATGCTTGGAAATTAGAAAGTATGCCTCATTTAGATATTCTTTGATTCTGGATGAAGATTTTAAGGATTTTCTTTTTATCTCTAATTCCTCAAATTCTCCGGGTAATAAGTTTAAGCTTTTAAGTTCTGATAATGATTTCTTTTTAAAATCTAATTCTGCAAAGAATTTATTTTTTTCTGAAATTAAATTAGCTAATTTCTTTTCCTCATCCTTTATTGTGAACCATATTTTTTTCAATTCATTTAATTTGTCTTTATTTGAACAAAAATTATCTAGTAAATTGATATGGTTTTGTTTTTTTAGACTTTTGGAATAATTTCTCTGATCCACGAATTCAATAAGCTGTTCTCCAATTTTTCTTAATAAATCGGTAGTACAGTTTACATCATTGATATAAGATTTTCTTCTTCCATCATCAAATTCAACTCTTCTTATAATTAAAGTCTCTGAAATTGGAATGGATAATTCTAAAAGTAAATTAATTATATCGCTTGAGCTATCAATCTCAAACTCAACAATAACTTGACCACTTTTTTCTTTTGCCTTTAAAAAATTTTTTCTTGTTTTATTTCCAAAAACAAAACCCAAACAATCAAAGATAATTGATTTTCCTGTACCTGTTTCTCCAGTAAATACATTTAGGCCACTAGAAAAAACTACATCAGCTTTTTCTATCAATAACATATTTGTTATGGAAAGTGATTTTAACAATTTTAATCAACCTTGATCCCGTGATCTTTCATAAGATTTAGTGCTAAATTATACCATTCACTATCTGGAAATTCTTTTTTTAAAATTTTGGTATAGCTTATTACTCTATTATTTATACCTAGTATAGCATAAGCTTCTACTGATCTGAATAATGCTTCTGGATAATAAGGCGTATTTTTGTGATCATTTATAACTGCTTTAAATCTATTAATTGCTGATAATGGATTATTTCTTTCTAAATAATATCTACCAACTGCAACTTCTTGTCCTGCTAATTGACTTTTGGCAATTAAAATATTTTCTTTTGCTTTTAAAACGTACTTACTTTTTGGATAAAGCTTAATCAATTCACTAAATTCTCTTATTGAGTCCCTTGTAGCACCCTGATCTCTTTCAACATCAATAATCTGTTCGAAATAGCTCATCCCAATCATATATTTTGCAAAAGATGCATTTTTATCTTTTGGATAAAGATCTAAATATTTTTCTGATATTTTTCTTAGTTCATTAAATTGTGATCCTGCATGATATGAACGAATAGAATTGATTAGTGCTTCTCTCGATGAATCTGAATAAGGATAAAATTCTTCAACTTTCAAGTAAATTTCTGCTGCCCTTTTATAATCTCTTTTTTCAAAAGCCTCATTTGCATTTTTTATAATTTCTTCAACAGTTGATTTATTATCAAAATCACTAGCTAACTTTGTACACGCACCTAAAATAAATGAAATTATAAATAGAAATAGATTAATAGTGATAATTTTTTTCATAACGATAAATATTTATATTATAAATAAAAATACTATTTTTTATGAAATTAATCAATATATCAGAAATCAAATTAGATAACAGCCCTATAATTTTGACTAGATAAGCAAAAACTTCGATCAACAAATTTGTCTGAATTTAGATTATTTGGAACCAATATTTCATAATTTGAATGATTAGAAAATAACTTGATAAGTAACTGGTTATTGAGCTGATGACCAGCGCAATACGACACATAATGACCTAATAAAGGTAAACCAGATAAAGCCAAGTCACCTAAAGCATCCAACATCTTGTGTCTAACAAATTCATCTTTTCTTCTTAATCCTGTTGGGTTGATTACACTATAACCATCGACTACAACTGCATTATCTAATGTTCCTCCTAAAGCAAACCCTCTTGATCTCATATTTTGTATATCATCTCTTAAGCAAAAAGTTCTATTATCACAAAGTTCTCTTTGAAAAGAATCTTTTGAAATCATAAGAGAAAAGTTTTGCTTACCAATGCAGGTATTGGGATAATCAATAAAAACTGTTAGAATAAAATTATCAGCAGGTTCAAACTTAACCCAACCTTTTTTACTTACTACTTTGACTGCTTTCTTGACTGAGCAAAAATTTAATGGTTCATCCTGTTTGCAAATACCTGCTTTGATCAAGGACTCTACAAACTTTATAGAAGATCCATCAAGAATAGGAATTTCTTCATTATCAATTTCAACTAATGCATTAGAAATACCGAGGCCAGAAAAAGCAGCCAATAAATGTTCAACTGTTTTTACAGAAATGCCATCTCCATTTATCAATGAGGTACATAATTCTCCGGAAAGTATGTTTTTAAAATTAGCTTCAACTAGTGGATTATTACTATCTACATCTAATCTTTTAAATACTATTCCAAAATTAGCTGGAGCTGGCTTAATGTTTAATGTAACAGGTTTTCCTAAATGAACACCTTTACCAACAATTTTTACATTATTTTTAATAGTTTTTTGCAAAATAAATCCTAAATTACAAATTTATTTTATTTTAAACCACAAAAAAAAAAATTCAAATCACACTTTATAACAAAATAATACAAAATAAATTTTTAATACTTAACCAAGCTTAATTTGCTTGTCTTCTCAAAAAAGCGGGGATTTCCTCCTTAAAATTCTCTTCCTTAGTTTTAATATTTTCACTTTGATTTAAACTCTGATCTTCAGTATTGGCAAATTTATCATGTGATGATATTAAATTAGGAGGTACCTTTTTTTCTAGTTGTGTTTCTATTTTTTTTCCACGAAAACTTGTCATTTTCTGTAAAAAACTATTAAGTTTGCTTTTACTTGATTTTGATAGATTTGTTGAAAGATTTGTTGATAGATTGGTTGGTCTATTATATAAACTTGGATCAGGTTCTTTATTGACAGCAGCATGCAATCTTTCATGAGTTTTTTCAATGTTCATTGAATTTGAGTTTTCTGCAGATTTTCTAACTTTCAAAATATTTGATATATCTAATTTCTCATCAAATCTTGTTGCTGAAGCTTTGATTGAACTAGTATCATGACTATTAGAAGTAAGATTAATATTTTTTGTAAGATTAGGTTCTAAATCAGTTGAATATGTTGAATTTTTGCTTGGAGTATTTGTAACCCGATTATCCATTATTGACCTACTGTTTTCTCTTACTAATGCTTTATTAGTAACTCCTAAATCATTTGAATTTTCAACAATTTGATTTTCTACTTCAATACCTGTAGCAACAACAGAAACTCTGATAATCCCATCAAGAGAAGGATCTAAAGTAGTTCCAACTAGAATTTTTGCATCACCATCAATTTCATCTCTTATTCTATTGGCTGCTTCATCTAACTCAAACAAAGTCATATCATTACCGCCAGTAACATTAATCAAAACGCCCCTAGCTCCCGAAAGTGAAATTTCATCTAATAGAGGGTTAGCAATAGCTTTTTCAGCAGCTTGTTGTGCTCTATCTTCTCCACTAGCTTCACCAGTACCCATCATTGCTTTACCCATTTCATCCATTACTGCACGCACATCTGCAAAATCTAGGTTTATTAACCCTGGTCTTACCATTAAATCGGTTACTCCTTTTACGCCCTGATAAAGAACATCATCTGCTAGCTCAAAAGCCTGAGTTGCAGTAGTTTTTTCATTTGCAAGTCTAAATAAATTTTGATTAGGAATAACTATTAAGGTATCAACTACATCTTGAAGTTGTTCAATACCGTTATGTGCTTGCTCCATCCTTTTTAAACCTTCAAATTGGAAAGGTTTAGTAACTACACCTACTGTAAGTACACCCAATTCACGAGCTGCCTGAGCAATTACTGGTGCTGCACCAGTACCAGTGCCTCCGCCCATACCCGCAGTAATAAAACACATATGACTATCTCTTAAAGCTTCAACTATTTCTTCTAAGCTTTCTTCTGCAGCTAATGCACCTCTTTCAGGATTAGAACCTGCTCCAAGACCTTCAGTTATTTTGACACCCATTTGGATTTTTTTGTTAGCATTCGATTGCTCTAAAGCTTGAGCATCAGTATTGGCTACAACAAAATTTGCTCCTTCTAAGTTTTTCAGAATCATATTATCAACTGCGTTACCGCCTGCTCCACCTACACCAAAAACAATTATTCTAGGTTTTAGATCCTGATTCTCAGGAACTCTTAAAGTAAAAGTCATGATTTTTGCCCGTTTTTTTTGCCTGTTAAAATTTTTTTTTTAATTTTGATTCGTTATGATAACGCAATACTTCTTTTAGGTCACTAAAAAAAAAATGTTCAAATTTATTAAAAATTATCTTTTACCAATTGTCTTTAACCCAATTGACTGCAGATTTTATTTTCTGACCAGGTCCTAAATTTGTTGGAATGTCAAAATCCCAAACTTCATCTTGCAAGTTATTGATTTCAATTGCGAGTCCAATTATTGCGGAAAATTGAGAGCCCTGTAATGCCTGTGGCAAACCTTGAACTCTCATTGGCCTTCCTATTCTTACTCTAGAACCAAAATATTCAGATGCAAGTTCATATAGACCTGGTAATTGACTTCCACCCCCAGTAAAAACAATTCTCTTTGATGAAAAATGTTCAAAACCAGTTTTTTCTAAGCTTAATTGAATTTCTTCTAAAATTTCTTCAAATCTTGGTCTAATTACTGAAATTAATTCAGACCTACTTATAAAAGGTCTGTCATAGTTATAATACTCTTTGTTTTCATCAGAAAATGATAATTCTATCAATTCATTATCATCTAAATTAGTGATAATAAGCCCTCCATGCAAAGTTTTTATACGCTCAGCTTCATTAAAAGAAATTTGAAAAGCTTGCATTATATCAGAAGTTATATTTGCTCCACCAAATCTAATATTAGACGCAAAAACCATTTGATGATTATAAAAAATCGAGATTCCAGTTGTACCATAACCCATATCAATACAAGTAGCTCCTAACTTTAATTCATCCTCTACCAAACTAGATTTAGCTGAGATATAAGGCGAATAAAAAATACCAGCTAGATTTAACTGACAATTTCTTAAACATTGATCAATATTTTCAATGATATTTTTTTTAATTGTTATTAAATTAATATCTAATCCTAATAATTGGCCAACCAATCCACGTGGGTCTGTTAGACCAGTTTTTTCATCAAGACTAAAATTGATCGGCATTGCATGAAGTATTTCCCTTTGCTCAGAATGTGCTGAAAAATCGAACTTCGAAATTAAAAAACTTATATCACTAGAACTTACAGATTTATTTTGTAGATTAATTTCTTGAAATAAATTTTTTGAGATGGGGTTCCCTCCAGAAAAAGTAACTACCACCTCATCAATTATTGATGCAGCCATTTTCTGTGATTGTTGAATAACTAATCTTATAGTTTTTTCAACTTCTTCAGCTATTACTATTTCTCCTTTTTTTATTCCTATTGATTTTTTGGTGGCAGCGCCAACAACCCTATATGCAAAACTATTTGTTTCATTTATTTGATCGAAATTTTTTGCAGTATTATCAATTTTAGAAAATTTAATTATTATACACACAATTTTTGAGGAACCTATATCAATCAATCCTAAAGTGCCTTTTTTAATAGCTGACTTTAATTTTTTTCTAAATTCTTTGTTTTTTTTAAAATGAATCATTTTTGAATATTTAAAGCTAATTGACTTTAATAAGTGGGTTCTTAATTTCTTCTATTAATTTTCTTAATATAATCTTATTTGTAAATCTTAAATCTATAATCGAAAAATTATTTGAGGAAATTAAATGACTTTTGTCACTACTTAAAAATTTCCTCAAGGATCTTTTTGGGTTTTTTTCAGGTAATTTTATTCTCATATTATTTTTAAATATTATATCCCATCTCCTTTTTCCAATCCTAATTAACCCCCTAATTTCATCAAGATTTATAGATAATAATCGATAGATTTCTAATGCCTCTTTCACCTTGTAGTTTCCTTCAGTTCCTACTATTAAAGGAAGATCTTTTCTATCAGATCTTGAAAAAATGCTGTTTATCTTATAACCTTTTAGGTCTATTAAAGTTAATTCATCTTTCTCTCTGTAAACTGCAACTGGTTTTCTTTCAATAACTTCAACTAGTAAAACTCCACTATCGTTTATTCTAACATTTGAGGATTCTACAGAGTCAATTTTGTTGATTATTTTTTGTATATTATTTATATCTAGCTGAATTGAATTTATAGGAAAAGAGAGTTTTAAAATAGCATTTATTTGATTGACCAGATCCAAATTAGCATTTGTTATTTCCAGTTTTGATACAGATAATTCAGGTCTTAGAAAAAGATTATTTCTAAAATAATTTTTAAAGTTTGCTAATTTAATCCAATCATTGGAATAAATAAAAATAAATAAACATAGAATAAAAAAAATAACAGTAAGCGATAAATAGAAAATTAATTTTCTAAACCATCTTCTTAACCAAACTCTCTCTAGTCTATATCTTATTTTTGATGGTCTGGGATAACTTTTTATTTGATCCATTTTTGAACTTTTACTTTACATTCGTTACATTTTATCATAGGAAGCATCTTTAACTAACCACTCGCAAAGTTCTTCAAAAGTCATTCCGACATAATTAGCTTGTTCAGGAACTAACGATGTAGGTGTCATTCCTGGTTGTGTATTTAACTCTAATACAAAAAGACCTTTAGTTCCCAATTTTTCATTCCACCTAAAATCTGTCCTTGTAACACCTCGGCAACCTAACTTTTCGTGTGCAATTAATGCATAGTGCATACATAATTTTTTTATATTTTCTGGAATGCTGGCAGGAACTATATGTTTTGAAGCACCGATTTTATATTTTGCTTCATAATCGTACCATTCTTCCGATAAAATATCTGTTACAGTCAAAGATTTTTTGCCCATTGTTGCAACTGTGAGTTCTCTTCCAGGGATGTATGGCTCAACTAAATATTTTTTATTATCATTTGCAAAATTTTTGTTAAGCAACCAGTCGTCTTGATTTCTGAATATCGTCACACCCACAGAAGACCCCCCATTTACCGGTTTAATAACATATGGGAGTGGAAAAGGAATTTCTCTAGTTGAAAATCCTCTATTCAAAACCAAATGATCAATAACTGGGATACCAGCATCTTTAAAAAAAATTTTTGCTAAATTTTTATCCATAGCGACTGAAGATGCTAGAACTCCAGAATGGGTATATGGTATTTTCATTGTTTCTAAAAGACCCTGTATTGTACCATCTTCTCCATGCCGGCCATGCAAAGCGTTAAAAACTACATCTGGCTTAAATTTTATCAAATCTTCTATATAATCATATTTGGTATCTATTGATTTTACATCATATCCCAACTTTGATAAAGCGTTTGAACAAGATACACCTGTTGATAACGAAACATCTCTTTCTGATGAACTCCCACCTTTTAATATTAATATTTTTTTTTTCATAATTTTCATTATTTTAAATGGTAAAAATTTTACTTTTATTTCCTAATTCTTTCCTACTCTTTTGACTTCCCATTTGAGATCAATACCACAATTTTTCCTAACTTTTTTAATTACAAAATTACCTAAATCTTCAAGATCTTTTGCAGTTGCATTTCCAGTATTTATAAGAAAATTTGTATGTATTTTTGAAACCATCGCTCCCCCTAGTTTGGTACCTCTTAAACCTGCATCATCAATAAGTTTCCATGCTTTAAGTGAATGATCATTATCATATTTATCTTCTAATGAAGATCGACCTATTGGATTTCTAAAAGTAGAACCACAAGATAAATCTTTTATTGGTTGACTTAAATTCCGTATTTCTAGGGCATTAGTCATTTTCATTTCAATTTTTAATGGATCTTCAATTTCTTTTTTGAGAAAAACATTTGTTATAATTGAATCATCTGGTATTGAAGAGTTTCTATAACTAAATTTTAAATCACTTGCCTTCATATTATTTATTGAACCATCTCTTTTAATCAGAGTTAGACCAGTTAAATAATCTGAAAGATAGGATCCATAGCATCCTGCATTCATTTTAACCGCTCCACCAAGATTACCTGGTATTGTTCTTAAAAATGAAAAATCTATACCCTCTTTAGCACAAGTTTGAGCAAGATAAGAATCCCGACAAGCTGCTCCAACTGAAACATTATTTTTATACAGTTTTATTTTAGAAAAGTTTTTGCCCAACTTAATAACAACTCCAGGTATTCCTCCATCCCGAATAATGAGATTTGAACATGCCCCAATAACAAAAATAGGAATATTAGTATCCAGATTTTTTAAAAAGAAAGACAAGTCATCCGGATCCTCTGGTTGAAAAAATATCTCAGCAGGACCACCTACTTTTAACCAACTTAATCTAGAAAGCTCAAAATTATATCTTATGACTCCTCTAACTTTTGGAAGCCTATTATTTATATCATTTATTTTGGAGTTTTTGTCAGTCATCAGAATTTATATTATTTAGAGTGTAAGGTAGTTTATTTACCCATTGACTTATGGATCCAGCTCCAAGACAAATAAATATATCCCCTGGTTTTGCATTTTGTTTCAAAAATTCTACTAATTCAACCTCATCACGAATTATTGATGCATTTATTGATCTTTTAGTTAGTAATTTAATCAATTTTTCCGAATTTATACCTTTTATAGGTTTTTCCCCAGCTTCATAGATTGGTGTAATTCCGACTATATCCGCCTCATCAAAACATTTGGAAAAATCACTCATTAAACTTTCTAACCTTGAATATCTATGTGGCTGATGAATTGCAATTACTCTACCTGCAGTATATTTCCTTGCTGCAGAAAGCACTGCCAATATTTCAACTGGATGATGAGCATAATCATCAATAATATCAATTCCGTTCCAATTACAAACTTTAGTAAACCTTCTTTTTACCCCCTTAAAATTTTTAAGACCTTTTTTTATATTTTTTATAGGAATATGTAAATATAAAGCAACTGTGATTGCCGCCGCTGCATTAGCTACATTGTGATCACCATACATTGGCAACTCGAAATTAAAATTTTCTTCATTATTTTTCCTGTAGATATTAAAGAAAGCTTTATTTTCTCTATACTCAAGATTTTTAATCTGAAAATCAGCTTCGCCACTATATCCATATGTGAGGACTTTCCTATCTTTTATCTTTTTTGTTAACTTTTTAACTTCTGGGTGGTCAATAAAACAAATAGCTACCCCATAAAAAGGAATACTGTTTAAAAATTTCAAAAATGCTTTTTTCAAAGCAGTAAATGTACCATAGTGATCTAAATGTTCTGGGTCCAAATTAGTTATTATTGAAATAGTTGAAGGAATTTTAACAATTGTTCCATCACTTTCATCAGCCTCCACTATCATCCAATCACCTTCACCTAATCTAGCATTAGAACCGTAGTCTTGAATTATACCTCCATTCACAACAGTAGGATCAAACATCCCTGAATCCAGTACTGCTGCAACCATAGAAGTAGTGGTAGTTTTCCCATGAGTTCCAGCTACAGCAATATTTGATTTTAATCTCATCAATTCAGCTAAGATTTCTGATCTTCGTATAACTGGAATTTTTTTTCTTCTTGCTTCTTTTAATTCTATATTTTCTGAATCAACAGCAGAAGAGATCACTACTATTTCTGCTTTATTAATATTTTCAGTACTATGACCAATTTTTACATCAATACCCATTTTAATTAATCTATTTACTATATGAGAAGATTTTAAATCTGAACCAGAAACTTTGTAACCTAGGTTATAAATTATTTCAGCAATGCCAGACATACCAATTCCACCAACACCAATAAAATGCATTTTACCTAAATCTAGTGGTAGTTTAGTTTTAATTTTTAAATTCAATTGCATCACCATTTAAAATTTTAAGAATAATCTCCTTCAAATTCAAAGAAGCTTCTGGAACAGCTAAATTTTTAGCGTTGCTGGATAGTTTATTTGCAAAGTTACCATCTAATAAAATTTTTGAAATTTGCTTTGCTAGATAATAACTGGTGCATTCTTCTTCATTTATACAAAAAGCAGCTTCCTTTC
>CACESU010000026.1 GCA_902562285.1 uncultured Alphaproteobacteria bacterium
CTTCTCTTTCATTAGGAGGTACCGATACAGGAAGGTCAAATAGTGATCTTATTACCAATAATTTAAATCCATTAGTTACTTTTAATTCAGAAGAAGGATTAAGTGTTTTTGTGGAATCGCAAGATTCCCAAGGGGTCATTACCCAATTATCCGAAAGCATAGATTTTACAACAGATGATGTTGCTGGTTCTTATACCGTTACATTTCTAAATCCGCTTGTATCTGGTAATTATAATGTAATTACAGAAGATGATTTTGGAAATAGGAACTTAGAAAGTCAAATACTAGAAATCGATAATATAGTACCTGAATTATCAGAGGTTCAATTAGTAAATAATACAGATTTAGGTGTTGATAAAACTGATAATATAACTGCTGTGCAAAAACCAGTTATAAAATTTTCAACTGAGCCAGATATGAAAGTCATCATTGAACATGATGACGGTAATACTAATCAAATTTTAGAGAGTAATAAGTATATCGTAAGCAAATTGAATAATTTGCCTTATACTGTTGATGCTAAATACACTTTTGGATCCAATCAGTTAACTTCAATGTCTTTTGTAGTCGTAGATGACTTTGGAGGAGATTTATCTAATAACAAATTAAGTAGTTTAGGTTTAGAACTTAATGTCAGAGGTTTTGACAGCCAAAACCAAAATTTTTCAATAGAAGGTTTAGACAAAAATGATGATGGTATTTTCACAGTAGATTTTATAGATGGAGAACTTCCTGACCTACTTGGAATCTCGTCAGTTGAGGTATCAGTTAGTAGTGTAAATGGTGTTATTGATACAAAGCAATTTTCCACTAACCCCCATCAATATAATTTGGAAATAGATACTCTTATAGATGGCAATACGCTAATATTCGAAACTATTGATGTTTTTTCACGTCAGATTGTAAGTGACTTAAATGCAGCAAATCTCTCATTAAATGTAAAAGCTAGTGAAGATGGAATTAGCTTTTCTTCTGTTTCAAAAAACGGAGCTGAGTTTGAATTAAATGATGAATTCAAAAATTCTTCCCATATAAAAATTGAGCTAAATGATATTATTGATCCTGACAATATTATAAAACTTACAGAAACTGTAATTGATAAAGCTACTATTTTGAATGTTGATAAAAATTATTCAATTAGTTTTACCGAAAATTTAGCTGATGGTACTTATGCAGTGTCTGTTGAAGACATTGCGGGTAATAAAAATCAAAAAGGGAGTATTTCAGGAAGAAAAGATACCTTTATAATTGACGCTACCCCTCCTACATTTCCTACTGTAATTGACTTAGGTGAAACTGATTTAGGTAAATTAAATGATGACAGGTTAACTAGTAATAATAATCCTGTTATATCCTTTGCTGCAGAGCCAGGTCTAAGAATCTTTATTGAAAGAGATCAAAATAATTTGGATTTGTCTAAGTATCAAGTTAATTATGATTCAGATTCAGGGAGTTATACACTCACATTTAATAGTTCTTTAGAAGATGGAAAATATACCCTATCCATTGAGGACGACTCTGGTAATAATGTTAGAGGCACTGACTTACCATTTGTTATAGAGACTGTGGCCCCTTTAACTTCCACAATAATTTTAGGTAATAATACTGATACAGGGCTTCAGACTGATGATCGAATTACAAATCACGCTAGACCCAAAATAGACTTTTCTTCAGAAGAAGATTTGCGGGTTTTTATTGAACATGTGTCCAAAAATGGGTCTAAATCTCTGTTAACATTAGATACGGATTATAGTTTTACAGAAAATCTTGGAGAATATTCTCTTACAATCCTTAAAGATTTAAGTGATGGATCATATCACGTTTTTACTGAAGATGATGCTGGAAATAAAAGCCTAATTGAAAATGAACAAATTATTATCATTGATCGTACAAAGCCAATTTTATCAGAAATAAGCTTAATTGAAAATACGGATACAGGTATAAGTGCTGAAGATCAATTAACTAAAAATGTAAAACCTGTATTAAAATTTAATTCAGAAGTTGGTTTAAGGGTAGTAGTAACTGAGGATCCTAATGGAACTCCCAAAATTTTAGATTCTACTGTAGATTTTTTACTTTTTAAGCCTGTCTTAGATGAAAATGCACCTGATCAATCAGGTTTAGTTCAAAATGGTGATTATCTTTTATATTTTGAAAAAGAATTAAATAATTTTGATTATACTATAAGTGTTATTGACGACGCTGGTAATGTTAATGAAAATAGTTTTATAACAGGAAGAGCGGATACCTTTATAGTAGATACTATAGCACCAGAGTTTACTAGTGGGGTTAGTCTAGGTTTAACAGATGTAGGCCACTCCAATTCAGATAACATTACTTCAGTTAAAAAACCAGAATTAACTTTTTCAGCTGGTGAGTCTGGACTTTCTGTCGATCTGGAATTTGATGATTTATCAGGAGGTAATATACAGCGAATTAATAACTCAAGTATTCTTGTCAATAAATTAGATAAGCCACCATATATTATTGAACCTCTATACTCTGGTTCCCCTGGAAGTGTAACGTCAATTTCTTTTCAGGTAAGGTCAAGAGAAACAAATAACATCTTAAGTGATGAGGAATTAGTAGCCATAGGAGAAGTAATAAAAGTATTTGATGGCACTGATAATAATGTTGAGCTTCAAGATTTAGATTCTGACGGAATTTATACTGTTTCAGTAGTAGAAGGAACAGCTGAATTGGAATCAATTGAAAGTTTGCATGTTAGAATGGAAGGGGCAATTTCTATAGACATTCAAACTAACCCAGATCCATTCGATATTTTAGCATCTTTGAATGAAGATGGGAGAACTCTAGATATTTCAGTGCGAGATGTCTTTTCTAATTATTCTGTAGTTACCGACTTAGCCACAGCTAATCTTGAATTAATAGTTCAAGGGGATGAAGGATTAGGTTCTGGATACGAAAATGTCAACAAAGTTGGTTCTCACTATGAATTTGATGAAGAATTCTTGTCATATAATCATATAAAAGTATATCTTAATGATATTTCAGATCCTGATAATCCTCAGCTTATTAATTCAAAAACAATAAATAAAAGTGATATCCCTGGTTTTAGTAATAACTATACTGTTAGGTTAGGTTCGGAATTATCTGATGGTTTATACACCCTAATTTTAACAGATAAAGCAGGAAATGAAATAAAAGGTAACAGTACCCATCAATTTACTGTTGAAACTAAACCACCTGAATTAACCTCTGTGGTACTTGATGATGGTTTGGACTTGGGCATATCTAATACCGATTTAGCGACAAAAGTGCTAAAACCCAATTTTACATTCTTCTCTGAAGTAGGTTCCCTTGTTCACATTGAAAGAGAAGTTATTGTTTCTAGGGTTTCTGAAAAAACAAAAATGATTGAGGGTTTAGACTATGAGTTAATAGAAAATGATGCGGGAGGTGGTCTAAATACAACTTTTGAAGTTAATTTTTTAAAAGATTTCCCAGACAACAAAGAGGGTTTTTATCATTTAAGTGTTGAAGACAAGGCTGGTAATTTTAATGTTTCTAATGCAGACCCTACTTCCATAAGGGTAGATAATGTAGTTCCTTTAATTGAAGAAATAAATATTGACACTTCAGGTAGGAAGTTAATTGTTGAATTTAGTGAGCTCCTAGATGATAGTAATCAACCGAATATTGACGATTTTAATATCACGTTGAAAACTGGTCAAGGCTCTACTAATATTATTAGTAAAACTAACGCTCAATTTATTCGAAATGAAAATAACAAAACCGAATTAGAAGTATCGCTAGATTTACCCTTTTTTAAAGATGATGAATATACTTTTTCTTTGGAATCTAATGTAGCTCAAAATTTTAAGGATCTTGTAGGTAAACAACTTGTTGATCCTGGCATTATAGATATTACCAATGGATCAACTGCTGTAAGGTCATCAGGAAAAGTTATAGATGGAGCTTTAGAGGGGGCTGAAGTTTTTCATGATATCAATAGAAATAATATCAGAGATGAAAATGAACCTTTTGTATTAACGGCGCAAGATGGGTCCTTTAAAGGTCTTCATGGTGATATTCTTACGCCTCTGGTTTCAATTGGAGGAAAAGATATTTCAACTGGATTACTTTTTCAGTCAGTAGTTGGTGATAATGTCATACCTATAAAAATGTATTCACAGTACAATGCGGATATTATAAGCCCTATTACGAGTTTAATTTATAAACTATCTCTTGAAGATGCTCCAAAAGATGTAGCTGGTGCTAAACTCGATTTTAATTCTTTAGATACATCAGTTTCGGTAATCTTAAATGATGAATTAGTTACTACTGATACCCACAAAGCTAGATTGATATTAAGCAATTCAGGAACTGAACTTGATACAATAATAGAAATTGAAACTAATTCTCTTACTGAACAACAATTGTTTGATCTCCTAGCATTCAATGCTATTTCGGAGAGTGATTTTGACAGTATGAAAATTTCTATTTACGATAAAAGTGCTGACATTTCTTTAGATGTAGCCTTAGCAACGACTGAAAGCTTCACTGACTTTTCTAATGCTCAACAAATTGCTACTCAATTAGAAAAATATACAATTGCTGAAGCCACTGAACTTGTTAAAAAATCATTTGGTATAACAACTCCTGAAATTGATTTTTTCACTTTTGATCCTATTGCCAGTAACAATGTCGAGATACAGGCTGTATCTGCTCAAATTGGAAATTTACTTATTGTAGCTCCAAATCTTTTAAACACGCTTCATCAGGGTTCGGAGGATGTTTTCAAAAAACTTGTTGATTATATTTCTAATTTTAAGGAAGGGGATGCGATTGTAAACTTAGGTTCTCAAACAGTTTTAGAAACTATTTTTGATGTGGATAACAGTGAGCCAATTGGAGGTGGACCAAAGCTAGATTTACTAAAAACGTTAGCTGAAGCTAATGATATTATAGGGACTGCCAACAGTATTCAGGCTCAAGTTCAAGGACAATTTGAAGCTCAAGATATTATTATTGAAAATCGAGCAGAAAAGGATTTATCACTTTTGGATCCTGATCATATCTTTACAGATCTTGGTGAGAGGATCTTTGGGTCTGACGATGATGATATTGTTTTTGGTGCGGCTGGAAATGATTTATTTGGCGGTAATAGTGCTATCAGTCTTATGAATGAGGGAGATACTTTTATTGGTGGGAAAGGTAACGATACAGCTATCGTTTCAGGATCTGTTAGTGATTATGTCTTTATGACGGAATCTTCTGGTTCCATGCGGTATGACACTGTTGATATGATGTTGTCCAATGGTGCTAATTTAGGGGGGCATAAATTATTAGTTTTACAAAAAGCTACTGATTCCAATGGTTTGATCTCAATTCAGGCTGAGAACATTCGTTTTTCAGATGATTCTGTTAATGTCTCCTTTGATCAAACCAACGGAAACATAAAAGGTAGCGCCTTTAATGATATAATCAAAAGTACCCATTTTGGAAGTGATCATATATCTGGAGAAGTTGGAAATGACGTCCTTATTGGCTTTGGGGATCTTAATAATGGTTTTGATACTTTGAATGGTGGTTTAGGCAACGATACAATTGTTACAGTGAGTTCAAATGTAAAGGCTATAGGTGGAGAAGGAAATGATACTTTTGGCTACATTCAAAGATCTGAATCATCCAGTAGTGATGGAAAGCTAATAATTGAAGATTTTAACGCCAGTCATGATGTACTTGATTTATCAATGTTTAAAAAAGATGAAGCTATTGTATTAACTGACTTAGTTGCTAATGCAACGGAAGAAACTTTTAATAGTAAATCTGGAGTGAAGATTAGCTTTAATAATTGGAAATTAAATGGCAATGATACAGGTGCCGGATTTATATTTTTAGAAAATGCCTCTTTAGAGGATAATCTTATTAAAGATGGAATAGGGAACGTTTTAACTGATACGAATTTGGATGTCTCATCGGGCATTGATCTTTCTACTTTGATATTAGGGGATCTAACTTGATGGGATTTAATGAATTGAATATTAAGGGAGTTTTGCAATTTGTATTGTTGTATGTTAGAATTTTTTTAAACTAGATTCGGTGTGTTCAAATTATAATTTGCACACTTCGCTTTTTTTTAGGATTCTAAATAAGCGTCAATACTGTCGAAAGGTGGAGGGGTTACCATGACAACAACGGCGATCAATAAAATATTTTTAAATTCAGCTGATTCAAGTCAATTAATACTGGAGTTTAGCTCTAGCTTAAATGCACTCAGTTATTCAGGAACAATTGATCCTTTAGACTTTAAGGTCAAGTCAGCTTCAGATAGTGCTGGACTTGGTGCAGCTAATTTTAATGATGTAACGGCTGCAACTTTTTTAAATTCGTATAATGGTGCATCTAATCAAATATTGTTATCCCTCACTAGTAGTATTAACCAGGGTCATACCGTAAATGTACAGTATGATAATGATTTTCATGATTCAGGTCCTGGACTAATGACGGCCTATCTTTCTGGAGGAGAAGCGATACACTCTGGTGGACATAGCGGCCAGTTTTATAATTCGACCGGTTTTTCAATAGAAGATGTTGGATCAAATGCCGGAAAAATAAAACTAGATGTTCCTAATTTAGATACTGATTTAGATACTTCTGGTTCTGGTGTTCACTTAACCTATGTTAATGATTTCGGTGTGGTTCATTTTGGGAGTGCCACTGCAGTTCAAGCAATCGCGGATGGAGAAGATTCAATTTTTATAACCCCTGTAACACCACCAACAGGATTTGATAACGATGATCTTATAGAAGTTATTTATCAAACTGCTACAGGGTTGAGTGTTGGTGGTACAACTGAAAACTCTTTTGCAGCACATAAATATACTCCTGGTGGACTTGGTGATATTAAATCAGTATCAAATTTTATTAGTTCTACTACAGGTAATGCATCCACAACAGGAAACGTTGAAATAACATTTCATCAGCCTATTGTCCAAACTGCAACAAATATGAGTGATTTAGTAAGTACTGATTTAGAAATTTTTTCTTATGCATCAGGTGATGCAAATATCACTGCAAATCCTACTTTTACCTCCTCTGATGTAATGAATGTTCCGGTATCATTTTCTACAGCTACTGCTGATGCTAGTCCTATTGCGGTTGATTATGATAATAGTAATGGATCTATAATATTAGAAGAAGTTACTTCTGCTCCTGTTAGTAGTATACTTAAACAAGTAGATTCTATACAAACAACTGCACTATCAGGGCAAAATGCAGGATCTCCTCATTACGATATAGAGCATTATTTCTCAACTGCTGGATCAGTAGTTAATGGTAAGGCTGAAATTTCTGGTGTTAATATACTAGTAGAAAAAAATGGTTCTTTTGTAAATCGTGAAAATTTGGGTAATGTGTCTGATGGAGTTCTGAAAGCTTATATTAATGATGTAGAAATTTCTAATAATCCGCTAGCTGACGGAGTTCTTTCTGTAGGTGCTGCAGGTGATATAAAAAATAATAATGGTTCGGTTGATGTAACTGTTAAGTTAATCGATAGTCAAGATAGTACAAACATTCTAGCTGAGGATACTATTTATATTAGTAGTGATTCTGATCAGCAGTCCGTTATCAAATTAAATGCGCAAGGAAAAGATTTAAACGACACCGATGGTTCTTCTGATAATACAGGAATTGAAGTTACTCCGATTGATTTATTGACTGCACCTACCTCAAATAGTGGTCTTGAAGCTTATTCACTATCAGCCGGAGAGACAATTAAAGCTTATGTAGCAGATAATTCCTCAGATATAGAAGATACTTCAAGCTTAGGGAGTACTGGACAACTTGTTACAGATGCCGGCAATGATAATAAATATGATTTTGCAACTGAATTGGCTAATAAATCCCATGTTAAATTTGAATTGGAAGATGCAAATGGAAACGTAATCTCAGGTAATGGCCCCTTACCAGTTAGTAATTTTAAAAGCCATAACCATTTAGGAACTCAAACTACTGATATTGAATCTGTCAAGAAAGTTGACTCGGATGAGCTTGAAGTTCAATTTAAAAATCCATTGATCCAAGATAATCAAGCTTTGGAGAGTGAGGATTTTATAATTGATAATGGTGTTGTTGTTTCAAATGCAGCCTTTAAATATGGTGTACCAGATACAGTGGTCTTAACAGCTGCATCAGAACTGCCTCACGCAGATCTAGAGGTTACTTATGATCCAGATAATAGTGCTGGAAGTCATCAAGGAGGTTTGAAACAGGTAACGGGTGTAAATTCTCAGGCAGCTCAAGACTCTGTTGCTGTGGCTGATGTTAGAGATGGATACACGACTAATGTTGTAAAAGGTTCAGGCTCTGACGATGGAAAAATTCTAATGCAATTCTCAAATGGCATTACAGCTAGTGGAACTTTAGAAAAAGAAGATGTGAGTTTATTAGTAAAACAACCTGGCGCCGATGAAAATCTGGATACGGAAGATGATACGGTTGCTTGGGTAACTGCCAAAGAAGCTCCTACAGTTGATGGTGGTAACCTAGTCATCACGCCTGCGGATAGTATCCAAAATCTTGACACCGTTATTGGTGCTGCATTTGATGGAACTGAAGGTGCGGTTACTGATACTACTTTGACGGTAGCTTTAGAAGGTGGTGACGCAACAATTGGTAATGCTGAAGTCGTATTGGGTTCTAGATCTGGAAATATTTTAGAAGTGTCTGAAGTTAAAGAGGTCTCCGGTCAATTAACTGTTGATGTTAAGTTCGACCACAAGATTACTGATGGTACAGATGTTACAGCCAGTGCAAGTGAATTTAAAATTTATACTGTTAATGACATTCAAAATTTACCTACGGATAATGGAGCTACTGCTGAAACGGTTACTGCAAAAATAGGAACTACAGATACCGTTTCGCTAACAATTGCATCATCTGATACTGATGCGTCAGAAAATAGTTACGTTTCTGTTGAATATAGTGGTGCATCTGTCAAATTAGATGTTCCTATGACTACTATGGTGAATGAATCTTCTAAAACCTTAGTAGCTCCAGAAACTGTTCAAAAATTTTCTGAGGGTTCATTATCTGGATTTGGTAGTGATGATGATAATACGTTTAATTTAGCTACCGGTGGTTTTGACTTTGATTCAGCTGATTCAGCTGGTGATTATAAGGCCTTTGGTGGTGATGGAAACGATGTAGCTACAAATATCGATGCTGGTGATACTTTTATCGGTGGTGACGGTTACGACGTAGCAACCGTTGAAGGAAAATTCCAAGATTATGTTTTTTCAGAAGTAGACACTTCTTTAGATGCAAATGGTAATCCTAATGATGCTGTTTTTGGAAGTGAAATTTTAGATACAATTGATGTTGCGGACTCTGTTGGAGAAATTGAACCTTCTAATTTAGGTGCTTTTAAAACTGAGTACATAAATGATGGAAGTGACAATGTAGAACCTAGTAGTAAGGATGGTGGAGATCCATATGCATCAACAGTAGCTGAGCACACGATTTGGAGTTTGAAGGCCAATAATGCTGGCAGCAGTGATGGTATGAGTGTTGTTCAGGCTGAAAAAATCATGTTTGAAGATGATCCTAATATTACGATTGATACGGATCTCGCAACAACTAAAATTGAAGAGAAGGAAAATCTAGCCAGTGATTTTAGGACTCAGACGATAGAGTTTGAATTAGATTCTACCTACGACAGTACCCAGCAACTTTTCTGGCAAATCCAGGAGAATAAAGCTGATAGTGCTACAGCTGAAGAAGCAAAGAATCATGCTATCTTAGATGATTTTGCTTATACGACTGGTTATGTAACTGTAGCTGATGATGAGAATACTGGCTCTTTTGATATTTTAGTTAGGAACGACGGTGATAAAGACGAAAGAGAAGAAAGCTTTGATATTAAAATTGGATATATCGTTGGACCTAATGTAGCTGAAACGGTAACCATAGGAACGCCTAGTACCGCTGCAAATGCTACTAATGTGGATTTTGAAGAAACTGATAACGTTATAACTTTAGATTCAGGTCATGCAGATTACTCTGATAACCCCACTACTCTAGCAGTAGATTTAGGTGGAGAAACGGCTACTTCTCTAGCTATAACTGCCGCTCCAGCTAATGCAGATATTTCAGCCATTACGATCGGAGGGGCTGGTAAAAACGATTTTAAGGATTTTAATACATCCCTTAAAGTTCTAGTGGAGGATACTGCAGGAAACGAAGTAGATATTGGTCATATGATCCTTCATACTGATACCGTAGGTGCAACAACTGGTTTAGCCACCATTACGTCTTATGATTTGGCCTATGCAGCTTCTTCAGATAATATATTCCTTGAGCAGGCGAGCATTACTACTCAGATTAAGGCTGACCCAACAGAATGGTATGTCTTTTCAGGCTGGGATACTAATGTGGCCGATGATAAGATTTTCTCAGGAAAGGATTTCTTAGGACAAACGACCACTAAGACCATCAATGGAAATGATAATAAGTCTTTTGTTAGTATACAAGACGCCATCGATGCTTATTCCCATACTGATTATGATGATATGACTCAATTAGAATTGAGAGTAGCTGAAGATCATGAGGAAAGCGGTACGATTGACGTGACGAAAAACGGTCTTTTTATCGATTTTTGGGATGTTGGCGGAACTGATAAAGATGACCAAATGCTAACTTTTAAACTTGGTAGTAGTGTTGTTGACCTTGAATTAGGTGGTACACGTAATGCTAAAGTTATTGGTAATAGTGAAGCTAACAGAATTATCGGTAATGACGGTGATAATATTATTTATGGTAAAGATGGAAATGATGATATTCTTGGTAAAGGTGGAGACGATATTATCTTTGCCGGGAAAGGTGATGACTTTGCCGATGGTGGTGCTGGATCCGATAAAGTATACGGAAATCAGGGAGCTGACATTCTTCAGGCGACAGACGATGCACACTCTACACCTGCAGTGGATAGTACAGCTGAATTATCTTCTAAGGATCTTCTCTCAGGTGGATCTGGAGACGATGTACTCATCGATATGGCAAACAAAAGTGCAGCAGGTAAAGTTGTCATGCTCGGTGGTTCAGGTAAAGACAAGATCAGTGTTGATTCTGATCGAAGTAATTTAGATTATTCTGGCACTCATCGAGCTGTCTTACCTTTTGATCAAGAAGATAGTGTAGTTAGAAAGATTCAAACTAAGATTGTTGACTTATCTCAATCTGATAAATTAGATACCTCAGCGATTAATAAGGAAACAGCAGAGATTGCCGATGTTGAAGGTACAGGTGATCCGGCACCTGTTCTTAGAGATGGTGATTCAAAAGACAAGTTATTTTTGCTTTCTGATTTATCTGGTGCTGAGGATGAATTTAAAATTGATGTTGATATGGGTCTAACCACTGGTACTAGATCATCTGCAAGTAATAATGGTAATGATACTATCGTTGATTTAACCTCGACTTATGGTACTGAAGCAGCAGCAGACGGATATTTATATATTAAGGGTATGGAAGTACCAACTGAAAAAGGTTCTGGTCAAGCTGCAACTGACACATTACCAGCAAGACCTCCCTCTTATTTTGATAGTAATGCAGTATCTGTAGATGCTCCCCTTCAAAAAGTAGAAGGAAAAATTGAAATTAGTCATGCTGGATTAGATATCATTGAGGCCGCAGCGGATGCTGTAGTTCCTAAAACGGATAGTGCACAAGAAGTCTTTAATGATATAACCTTTGATCTAAAAGAAATTGATGATCAGGTTATCTTTTTACCAACTTCTTAATTAATATAATTGAATAGAAAGGGTCTGATTAAATCAGACCCTTTTTTAATAAATAATCAAGAAAACTAGATTGTGTTATTGGATCATAAAATTAAATATTTAAATAAATTTAATAATATTTATAAAAGAAAAAACCTAAAAATTAAAATTCATTATTCTATCCTACCATTTTTAATCTTGTCAAATTGTGGTGGTTCAGGTGCAAACCTTGTTAATAAGGAGCAAGATGAAGTTGTATTAGCATCCGGTGGTATAGCCTTTGTTTCTCCACAGATAAGTTATGGTGTTCAAAATTCTGGTCAGGCTGTAAATCCATATTGGATTTCAGCACTTATTCAAAAACCTTTAGGTGAAAATGGGTATCTTGAAGTAGTTACAAATACAGGGGGTGGGTATCAATATGCTTTTCCAGAAGAACAGCCAGGTTACCTAAAAGTTGGGCCTAATACCAAAGGGTGGTCTCCTGTCAATGAGCAAGTAAAATCAATATATCGAGATATTTTTTTAGATTTATCACAATATGTAAATATATCCTTTTTAGAAACTGAACAAACTGATGACTTAAGTATCATTGCTATTATGTCAAATGTTCAAAACTCAACCACTGGTTATGCTTATGAACCAATAGGTGTTTTAGCACTTGATTCTGATTATTTATTTTCTGACATTTTTATCAGCTCTGATTTTCAGAATCCATTATTTCTATCAGATGGCAAAACAAATTTTAATTATGAATTGTTAATACATGAACTTGGCCATGCCATCGGATTAAGGCACCCTTTTGAAAATTTCACAGGCGATGGTTCTTATTTAAATTCAGCAGAAGAGTATAGTCAATGGACTGCGATGTCTTATACTCAAGATACTGAATATTACGATGGTCAATTTAGATTATTGGATTTAGCAGCAATAGTCAGTATATATGGTATCAATCCTACCTATAATTCTGGTAATGATATTTATAAGTTTTCTTCATTAAGTGGACAAATCATTATAGATGGAGCTGGAATTGATGAAATTAGCGCTTCTAATCAAATAAGCCATGCTTATATAGATTTACGTGAAAACGCGCATTCTTATGTTGGACCTAAAAATGATATGATTACTTCTCCATTCCAACTATCAGTAGGAAATTCATTTATTGAAAACGCTACAGGAGGTTCTGGTAATGACTGGATCATAGGTAATGATGGAAATAATTATCTTTTAGGAATGAAAGGAAACGATGTTCTTTTTGGAGGAGAAGGTTCTGATATAATTAGAGGTGGAGAAGGTAATGATGTTATTGATTTAACGGAACTAAACTCCAGAAAAGATACTATTTTATTTGAAAACTCTTCTTTTAATGGAACAGATACCATTTATGGTTTTGACATTGGAATTGGGGGTGATGTGATTGATTTTACTTTTTTAAATAATTTAGTATTTATTAATCAGGTACATAATTTAACTAATTCTAATGCTAGTATAAATATTTCAAATCAAATATTTAGAATTTCTAACAATAAAATGCAGAGTGAAGAAGAAGTTAAGTTTGAGTTTAAGGAAGGAAATTTTAGTTATTTAGAATTAGATAATGGAGGGATTGCAATTTTAATTACAAGTGAAAATTCTGATCTAACTCAAGATCAGTACTTCTTCCAAGTTTCAAAAAAAGATGAAAATATTGATGTTAATTATCTAGCTAAATTTTCAGATATCAATTTGGATATAGATTTATGGAGTAACGAAAATTTTGTATGATGAAAGCTAGTTTGCAATTTTCTTTAAATTACCAAATTTTCTTTCTCTTGTTTTATAACATTCTATTGCATTTTTAAGTGATTGCTTTGAAAACTCAGGCCACATCTCATCTGAAAAGTAAAGTTCAGAGTAGCTTATTTGCCATAACAAAAAATTGGATAGACGTCGTTCTCCAGCAGTTCTTATAATTAAATCTGGATCTTTTTGACCAGCAGTATCTAAATAATTTGAGAAACTATGTGAATCTATTTCCCTCATATTGAGCTTTTTATCAATTACATTTTTAACAATTTTTTTTGTTGCTCTAATTATTTCGTCCCTTCCACCGTAATTAATTGCAATATTAAGAAAAAATCCATCGTTTGATCTAGATTTAATTTCCAAATTTTTCATTTGATTTAAAATATCTCTTGGCAAAGGACTTGTGTCACCAAGAAAAGTAACTTTAATATTATTTTCAATGATTTGTAAGAATTTAGCTTGTAGATAACCCCTAAAAAGCCTCATTAAGCTCTCAACTTCATGTGCTGCTCTTTTCCAATTTTCAGTAGAAAATGCATAAAGAGTTAGTGTACTTATTCCCAAATCTGGACAGGCTTTAATTATTTCAGAAACGGTTTTAGCCCCTCTTCTATGACCAAAACTTCGTGGCAAGCCCTTTTCTGAGGCCCACCTTCCATTCCCATCCATGATAATGCCAATATGCAATTAATTTCACCTCAAAAACTATTTTATTATTCTTTATATTTGAAAAATAAAAATGGCAAGCCTTTCAAACAATTACTATTTTTAGATTTATGTTGATATAGTTATTTGAAAAAAAACTTTTTTCATATAACATTATAGTAATGAATTTACTAACAAACTTTAAAAAGTCAAAATATTATGGTGATAATGATTCTTATGTCACTTTCGACCGTAAGGAATTAGGTATTATTCTAAAAGTTTATGGAACAATGGTTGCGGCTGGGGAGTGGCGTGATTACGGTATTTCAATGTTAAAAGATGTTTCAATTTTTTCAATCTATAAACATTCATCAGAATGCCCAATATATATGATAGAAAAGAAACCTCGTTACTCAAAAAAACAGGGTATGTATTCTGTTATTTCTTTAGATGGTAGAATCTTAAAAAGAGGACATGATCTTTCAAAGGTAGTTAAAATATTTAATCCCAAATTATTAAGAGTAGTAAAGTAAAAATTAGCTGATAAGAAAGATGCGTAATTTTCAAAAACCTTGTAGATCTACGACCTATTCTTCTAACGGTATGGTGGCAACATCTCATCCCATTGCCTGTACAGTAGGATTAGATGTGCTGAAGAAAGGAGGCAATGCTATAGATGCTGCAATTGCTATGGCATTTGTATTACCTATTTGTGAGCCACAATCTACCGGTCTTTTTGGTGACGTATTTGCCATGGTTAAGTTATCTAATTCAAGTTCCATCATAGGTTTAAATGGCTCAGGTAAAGCTCCAATGCAAATTTCTGCTAACAAATTAAGAACCAGGGGACTTTCCTCAGTTCCAGAGGATGAAGTTGAATCTATTACAATGCCAGGAGCAGTTCTTGCTTTAGAAAGCTTAAATAA
>CACESU010000027.1:0-7500 GCA_902562285.1 uncultured Alphaproteobacteria bacterium
GACGAGGCAATAGAAGCTTACAGTAAGGCAATATTAATTAAGCCTAATCTTACTGAAGCTTATAACAATAAGGGCATTATTCTCCAAATTCAAAGTAGACTTGGAGAATCGATAGAGACTTACAATAGGGTGCTCTCCATCAAGCCTGAATATGCTGAAGCTCATAATAACATGGGTAATGCTCTCAAAGAGCAAGGGAAGCTAGACGAGGCAATAGAAGCATACAAGAAAGCACTCGCAATAAAGCCCAGCAATAGTGAGACCCATAACAACATAGGCCTTGCTCTAAGAGAGTACGGCAAACTTGACGAAGCGATAGAGGCATACAAGAAAGCACTATCAATCAGGCCTGAATATGCTGATGCTTACTACAACATGGGTAATGCTCTCAAAGAGCAAGGTAAATTGGAAGAAGCAATATGGGCGTACAACAAAGTACTCTCCATCAAGCCTGAATATGCTAAAGCTCATAACAACATGGCAAATGCTCTTAAAGACGTAGTTTTTAAAATTCCGTATCCAGATCTACATATACGAATAGAAGCGATTCTTAATCAAAATTTATATGTTAATCCAATGCATATTGCTGGTGCAGCTGTCAGTCTTTTGAAATTAGAACCCAACTTCCAGAAACAACTGCGCTTAATACATGTTGATGAGACAAAGAAGAATCCATTAGAACTTATTGAGTATTTAAATAAGTTGCCTCTATTACTTAAGCTAATGAGCGTTTGCCCAATCCCCGATTTGGAACTGGAGAATCTATTCAAAGAAATAAGAGCTAGCTTACTATTATCAAGCTCATCTTTAAAAACTTCACCTGAGTTATTAAAATTCCAATCCGCCTTAGCGTTACAATGCTTCACCAATGAGTACATCTATGTTCAAAGTAAGGATGAAGAGAAAAAGATTGACGTCTTGGAAAAAACCGTCAAGAGAGCTTTCAGAAAAAATATACAACCAGATCCAGCGGTATTGTTAATACTAGCTTCTTATAAAGAACTTAATAAGTATGAATGGTGTAATTTACTGACCGTTAATGATAAAATCCGAGATGTCTTCACTCGGCAAGTTGAAGAGCCCAGGCAGGAAGAAAAATTAAAATCAGAACTTCCATCACTTCAAGGCATCACTAACAAAATATCTGTAAAAGTAAGAAAACAATATGAAGAAAGTCCTTACCCAAGATGGATAAATTTAGGTCTACAGTTGGAGCCAGCACCAATCTCCAGATTTATTGATGAAATCAAACTAAAGCTGTTTGACGATGAGATCAGTTATGTGGAAACACCAAATATTTTAATTGCAGGCTGTGGAACAGGTCAACATTCGCTAACTAGTGCAGGAAGATTCAGAAACTCGAAAGTTTTAGCGGTTGACCTCAGCTTATCAAGTTTAGCTTATGCAAAACGTAAGACTCAAGAGCTTTCCATTAAGAACATTGAATATATGCAAGCTGACATATTAGATTTAAGCAAGCTTGATAGACAATTTGATATAATTGAAAGTGTTGGTGTTTTACATCATATGGATGATCCATTATCTGGCTGGAGAGTATTAACAGACTGTCTAAAAAAAGGTGGTTTGATGAAAATAGGTTTGTATAGTGAGATCGCGAGACAACATATCGTAAAGATGAGGGAAGAAATTAGTCAATTAGGTATTGGATCAAAAAATAAAGACATGAAATTATTTAGAATGAGAATAATAAAATCGTATGAAAGCCATCATAGACAAATTTTAAAGTCTCCCGACTTTTACAGCTTAAGCACCGTAAGGGATCTTCTGTTCCACGTAAAAGAGCATAGATTTACGATACCACAAATAAAAGATTATCTTGAGAAACTAGGGTTAAAATTCTGTGGGTTTGAAAAAAAACAATTAATTGAACACTTTAGACGAATTAACAGCCATAAAAATGACCTTTACAACCTGGAGAAATGGCAAACTTATGAAGAAAAAAATCCTAGAGCGTTTGCCGGTATGTATCAATTTTGGTGTCAGAAAATTAATTAAAATAAAAGCTACTCCCTTATGGTTATTTTGAAAGTTATTTGATGAAACTTCCATTTGATCAAGCATTAAAAAAGGGTGATGAAGCTAATAAGGCTACTAAGCTGAAGAAAGCTGATTATGAAAATTTTTTTGGTAAGTTCCGTATTTATATATTTTATTTATAATAATTAAACTTTGGAATAAATTGAATAGACATTGCACTTATCAAAATATAATAAAGCTACTTAAAATAATTTGAGACGATCTATTAGAAGCTGAGGAATGTAATGGAAGGTAAAGTAATATGGATAACAGGATTATCTGGCGCAGGGAAAACTGTTGTCGCCAACGCTTTAAAACAAAGTTTTAAAGAAAATGGAGTTTTTTCTATAGTATTAGATGGAGATATTTTACGCGGTATATTTGAAGATGATGATGTAAAAGGTAGCACTTATATGCGTAAGAACAGGATTAAACTTTCTCATAAATATAGTCAACTTTGTAAAATTCTTTCCTCACAGGGTTTTATGGTCATTATAGCTACTGTCTCAATGTTTGATGAAATTTACACTTGGAACCGTAAAAATTTACCAAATTATT
Organism: uncultured Alphaproteobacteria bacterium; assembly: GCA_902562285.1. Classification (GTDB taxonomy): domain Bacteria; phylum Pseudomonadota; class Alphaproteobacteria; order Rhodobacterales; family Rhodobacteraceae; genus CACIIZ01. The sequence goes on from CACESU010000027.1 coordinate 2,596, forward strand.
TCGAAGTGTTTCTTAAAGTCCCCATGAAGGAACTAATTAAACGAGATCCTAAAAATATCTATAAAAATTTCCATCTTGGTACTTTGAGTAATGTAGCGGGTCTTGACTTAAAGGTTGATTATCCAACTCAAGCAAATTTAGTTGTAAATTTCAAATCAGATAATACTCCAAGCAAAATAGCGGAGATCATTCTTAAAAGTTTTAATTTAGAGTACGAAAAATGAAAATGTGTTATGACTATATTGACGTTGCTTATGCATATTTAGTTTACCTTAAATTTGAATTGAACAATACTATACGCCTTTCATCTGGTGTGGTGGTCTTGATAAAATGAACAAATTTGGTACTAAAGCTAGGACACTAGAGATGCTACGGCATCAACTAACCAGTGCAAAAATTCTTCCACTTGTTATATTTACAGCTGATGACTGGAATAGTAACAGAAGTAATATTGTAAAAAAAATTACTTATTTATTAGGTGTTGGCCCATGGATTGTAAGATCTAGTTTTAGCGGAGAAGATAAATTAGAAGCATCTAATGCTGGTGCTTTTACCTCGGTCCTAAATGTTAAAAGTGATACTTTAGAGGAAGCTGTAAGTAAAGTATTTACTAGCTATTGTAATGATAGTAGGATTGAAGAAATATTTGTTCAACCCATGCTTAAGAATGTAAAATTTGCAGGTGTTGCCTTTTCACATGACCCCAACACCGGATCTCCTGACAGAATAATAAATTGGTCTAATGGCCCTGATACTAAAGCTGTTACTGCAGGCTTGGCGGGGAATGTTTGGCAGTTAGCAGCTGGCTCTAATGTCAATTCCGAAGGGAAATTTCTACAGCCTGTAGTAGGCCTTATTGATGAACTTCTTTCCATTTTTGAAGGAGTACCCATTGACTGTGAATTTGCTATAGTGACTAAAAAAAAGGGCACTATCTTATGGCTTCTGCAAGTTCGCCCTTTAATCTTTTCTGCAAAACCAAAATCTGTAGAAAAACACTTAAATCAGTTAAATCGTATCAAGGAGAAAATAAAAATTGGTATGAAGAGCAAACCATTTATATCAGGTAAGCGAACTGTTTATGGCATAATGCCCGACTGGAACCCTGCCGAAATTATTGGGCGACGTCCAAAACCCCTCGCAATGTCCCTTTATCAGGAGCTAATAACAGACTCAATTTGGGCTTACCAGCGTCATAATTATGGGTATCGAAATTTACGTAGTTTCCCCCTAATGTTGGATTTCTCAGGTGTTCCTTACATTGATGTCCGAGTTTCTTTTAATTCTTTTGTACCTTCTGATTTAAACGATGAAATAGCAGGTAAATTGGTAGACTACTACCTCAACAAACTAGTCTCCCAACCTTATTTACATGACAAAGTAGAATTTGAACTCGTATTTTCATGTTACACTTTTGATTTGAGAAGAAATCTATGCCATTTAGAAAATTATGGGTTTTCAAAGGTTGACCAAAATTTAATTGCAGAAAGCCTTCTAAATCTAACTAATGCGGTACTACACCCAACAAATGGTTTATGGCTTAAAGATGCAGATAAGCTAAATATTTTATATTCAAGGTTTCGTAAGTTACAGTCATCGAGCTTAACAGCCACAGAAAAAATTTATTGGTTGTTAGAAGACTGCAAAAGATACGGTACTTTACCATTTGCAGGACTCGCTCGTGCTGCTTTTATAGGTGTACAAATGCTACGATCCCTTGTAAAATTAAATGTTTTTTCTGAAGAGAATTATAGAGACTTTATGGAAAGTATATCAACTGTCAGCAGTAAGATGGTTTTTGACCAAAAGGTGATGAAAAAAAATATTTTTTTGGAAAAATATGGCCATCTGCGACCTGGCACTTATGATATTTTATCGCCACGTTATGACGCAGAACCTGACCTTTATTTCAGCTGGAATAAGTCACCCCAAAAACTCTCACCTCAAAAAAAAATATTCATCGCGACAAACTCTCAATATAAAGAAATAAGCAGAATGCTTAATTTAAACAAGATTCAGGCAGACCCAGAAAATTTATTAGGGTTTATACGAAGCGCTATAGAGCTTCGAGAAAAAGCAAAATTCGAATTTACGCGCAACTTATCTGAGGCGATGTCGTTGATTGAAAAAGTGGGAGCTCAGAACGGCTTGACTATTGATGATTTATCATATTGCAATGTGAGTGCTTTTCGCCAATTATACCTTTCATCCGAAAAATCCAAGGATGTTCTCTTAAAGAGCATAGCCAGTGGTAAATCAAAATATAAAGAAACTTTAGGATTATCATTACCCCCATTAATAACGCGGTCAGACGATATAATGTCATTTGAGTGGCCGCAGGCAGATCCTAATTATATTACTCAAAAGAAAGTAACAGCTCCAATTACAACTTCCACCGATAAAAATGACATTGCTTACAAAATCATATTTATTCCAAATGCAGATCCTGGATTTGATTGGATTTTCTCGTATCCTATTGCGGGTTTTATAACTGCCTGGGGTGGCGTAAACTCGCATATGGCAATACGAGCGGGTGAACAAGAAGTTCCTGCGGTTATTGGAGCCGGCGAGGTACTATTTCGTCAATGGTCATCATGTAAGTGTTTGATGTTGGACTGCGCAGAAAAACGAGTTAAAATATTACAATGAAAATAGTTGCAGTAAGCCAACGTGTTGACGTTTTGCAAGATAAAAAAGAGCGTCGAGATGCTTTAGACCAAAATATAGTACGTTTCTTAATCGCTTGTGGTTTCTTTGCAATTCCGGTACCCAATATTTTGGATACAGTTTGGAAAGGCAATGCTTCAAGAAAATATTTGCTTGCATTTATGAACAGAATTAATCCACATGCACTTATTCTGTCAGGTGGAAATGACATCGGGGAAAGTTCTGAGAGAGATGAAACGGAATTTACTATGATTGACTATGCAGAACAAAAAAAAATACCAATTTTGGGTATTTGTAGAGGGATGCAGGTGATGGCATATAAAGTAGGTACAAAGCCAATACCAATATCTGGGCACGCTGGAGAGAGTCACAACGTAAAAGGTGAAATTCGAGGCAAAGTAAACAGTTATCATAATTTTTGCATTCCAGTTTGTCCTGAAGGTTACATTATTATTTCTAAAAGTGATGATAACATAATTGAAGCTATAAAGCATCGTAGTTTACCGTGGGAAGGTTGGATGTGGCATCCTGAGAGGGAGGCAAATTTTACAAAACGAGATGTGGAAAGATTGAAAGCTCTATTTGGGATATGATAAATCGAATACAATCATTCAAAATTTGCTACTTTAGAAATAAAAAATATTGTGGTTTATAGGCATACTGAATTATGAAAGCAATTATTCTAGCTGCTGGTCGCGGAAGTAGAATGGGTTACTTAACAGAAAACGGCCCGAAATGCCTGGTACACTTACGCGGAAAGCCGTTGATTGAGTGGCAATTAGAAGCTATCAGAGCAGCAGGATTGACAGAAATAGGAGTTGTCACTGGTTACCAAAGGTACCTTCTTTCCACATATAAGCTGGTTGAGTTTCATAATAAAAATTGGTTTGAGACTAATATGGTAGCCTCTCTTAAACTTGCCGAAAAATGGCTTAAAGCCGAGCCCTGTATAGTAAGTTATTCAGATATTTTTTATGAAAAATCAGCAATAACTTCTCTGATCAATTGTTCAGCGCCAATTGCAGTCACCTATGACCCAAACTGGCTTGATGTCTGGAAAAAACGATTTGAAGACCCTCTAACAGATGCAGAAACCTTTTTAATAGATACTTCAAATCGAATTATCGAAATCGGTAATAAACCCAATAATGTAGAAGAAATTCAGGGGCAGTATATGGGGTTATTAAGAATAACACCTGAAAGTTGGGGACATATTATCTCTACTCTTTCGAATTTACCCAAAAGCACTAGAGATAAAATGAGTATGACAAATTTATTGCAATATCTGGTACTTCAAACCAAACTTTCAGTGATAGGTGTGCCTTATGAAGATGAATGGGGTGAAATTGATACACCTAGCGATTTAGAAAAGTTCGATACTGTTTAGTTATCTATTGTCCAATTAATCAAAATAAAAGTATGCATTAATCCAACCAAGCTTTCCCAGAGTTTTCTTAAAAGCTTAGTGATTGAAGCCCACGAAAAGGAAAACCCTAATCTCCTAAGGCCCACAATAAATTTATCCTCAATTATCTTTCTTAATCTCAAATGAGAGTAGATTTGTAAAAATAAAATAGAACTTTCAGTAGTATAAATTTGAAAATTGATTTATTTTATAAGCTTTAACATACAATTTATATTGTATATTAATTTTTATAAAGTCGGGCGACTTTGCATTTCTCTTTTAAGGCTAAGGAAACTCAAAGTCGATATGGCCGGGCAATTTATTACTAGTTATGAACAAAAGAAACTATAAGGTGAAATATGGAAAAAGGCGATTTTACTAATCTCGCGGATGATTATTCCAAGTACAGACCTTCGTATAATAAAGAAGTGATAGATGTAATTTTAAATTTTGTGGGAAAAAACATTAAAATCATAAATGCTGTAGATATTGGTGCAGGTACTGGCATCTTTACTAAATGTCTGACTGAAGCGGGTATCAGGAAGGTGCTCGCGATTGAACCAAATCGTGAAATGCGAAGAGCAGGAGTTAAATTTTTAAACAATGAGGTTAACTTTATAGATGGGTCTGCTGAAGAAACTGGATTACAAAGTGATAGCTTCGATTTAGTAACAATGGCTTCTTCTTTCCATTGGCCCAAAACAGCAGATGCACTTAAAGAAATTGACCGTATATTGTGTTCAGATGGAATTTTTTCTGCAATATGGAATCCTAGGCTTACCGATCGGTCAGTTGTTGAAAGTGAAGTTCAAGAAATCCTTTCAAGGAAATAT
>CACESU010000028.1 GCA_902562285.1 uncultured Alphaproteobacteria bacterium
ATATAAATTTATTCTAACAAGAAAACAAATTATTTTATTAACATAACATACTATGTTAAAAGAAGCTCATTTCTAATTGGATAAAAACTAGACGCAACTTTTTTTAAAGAGTTAGCAGTTAAATTTGAAACTCCATAAATTTCTGTTTCTTTATTGTATTTATCTCTTATTTTTTCAATCAAAATATCAAAATCACCATCCCCAGATGCAAGAACTATAATATCAGATATGCTTGCATATTCCATAATATCTATGGTAATACCAACATCCCAGTCTCCTTTTGACGAACCGTCAGATCTGTTTATATATGGTTTTAATTTCACTTGAAAGCCAATCGCTCTAAGAATATTTTGAAACTGAATTTGTTTTTCGTCACCTCTGTTTATTGAATAAGCAAATGCTCCAATAACTTCTCGTTTATCAGTTACCAGTTTCCAAAATTTATTATAATCAAAATTTAAATTAAATTCTTGTTTTGTTGTATAATATATGTTTTGTACATCAACAAAAATTGATACTTTTTTCATTATTTCCATTTGAAGAGAATAATCAAAATTTTAAGTCCTCTAAATCCTCATGTGTTGAAAAGCATTAATTACTAATTTCTTCGAATTAATAAAAAAAAATTTATCTGTTACTATTTTTACCTTCTTATTACAAAAAAAAATTAATTCTACCAAATAATTTTTTCCTTTAAATTTTACTAAAATTTTTTCATATTCGTATCTAAATAAATAATGATCAGCAAGATTATTCTCAATTTTTAATGATTTATTCCCTTTTAAAGGGTCAAAAAAAGTATTTTACCATCAGTCAATGACACTATAATATAGTATAATGCAATTATCCACTTCAAAATCAAACATTATTCATATATATCAATTGAATACTTAGCTTTTTAGACATTATGAATTTTAATCAAACAAATCGCAAATTTCATATTTAGTAGATTTAAAAAAACTGATGCTAAATGCAAATGTTTAAACGAAATTAATGAAGTTTTATATCTTCCAAAGATAAGTTTCTTGTCTGATTAATTCGAGGTGTTAGAAAATATTTATTAACAACAAAACTAAGTGCAATAAATTGACTGATTATTATTCCTTATGTGTAATTTCTAAGAAAAAAATAGTAGTTTATAGAGTAATTAGAAAACAAAATTTAAATAACTAAGAAAAGATAAATCTAAATACGTTTTTAACACTCTATACTTTAAGAGTTTTAAAAAAGATTGAAGAAGTAATAACCATGCAAGAAGTCATAACTCCTAGCAGCAATGCATTGATTAATATAGCTATCTCAATAAACATATTCTAAAAAAAATTTACATGATGCATTAATCAAGTTTTTCTGTTTTATTTTAGAAAGTTTGTTAAAAGTATACTTTTAAAAAAGTAAGAATTTTTTTATAACATAAAATTGAAAAGATGTGAAAATTTTTATATTTGAAAATCAGAGATAGAATTTGGATGTAATTTTAAAAGTAAGAGTAAGAATAACAAAAAAATAAAAAATTTTCGTGATCTTCAAACTTTATATAATTTTACCATGAGAAATATGGTTTAATCACTCTATTTTCTACTTTATATGTATATCTATATTTATATGATAATGAAATAGGATTTGAATTAATGGAAGAGTACTCAAAATATATTTACCTTATTTTAGGCATACTATGCATTATTCTTTATCGAAAAATGAAGAAAAAAAATAGAGACGACTAGACTTAAAACTCGTTTTCTTTTTATGTATCATAAAACAGTACTCTACAATCAGTATAATCAGTGATTCTAATATTCCATTAAATTTTAAATTGCCAAATAATTATTTTATGAGTAACTGATTGGCTATATCCGCCTCAACAAATAAATAAAAAAAATGAGATCTAAAGTACTAATTTTTATAAAAGTTTTGTCAAATTCATTTTAATATTTTCCCCCATTTAAATTTTATAATTTAGTCTAAAGGTACCATAATTTCTGAACTTTAACTTTTTTAAAAGTTAATATCTTACGATTTAATTTTTAAAGCTTGTTGATAAATTACAAATCGATTTTCTTATATGTAAAAGATGTGAGATTAGTATTTAGGGTGGTAAACATTTCCTCAACTAATCTCACACCACACCTTCCGAAGGATTGGTGATAGATATTACTTAATATATTCCTAAAATTTTAAAATGAGACATTTTGTAATTAAACGATATTAATAAGCATCCGTTAATTAAATTGATTAATTTATTTAGAAGAAAGAAAAGGCATGAAGATACTTCCTAGTGATGACTTATCTAATAAACCGGATTATAATAGAAACTATAAGAAATACTATAAAGAAGAATTGGTGGACTACATAAATATACAGTCAAAAACAGGATTGCTATTATTTTCATTAAATACTTTCTTAAAACGATTAGTTTTCTCGATAAAGATATTCAAAAAATAATTACCATAATACTAATTTTAATAGATTTATATAATTATATCAGTTATTTATAAAAAATTTCTATATTAATGAATTCTCCTTTTAAATTTGAAACAAAATTTAAAACAAATTTTGATTTAGATAGTACTATTCGTAGTATCAGAAGAGGAATTAGAACTGTTGAAAATACATAACTGAATATAAGTTTAGGAAAGTTTATCTAAGTATATCATTAAATTAAAATTTATTAAAATTTTGGGATTTATAAATAACTAAAGTCAATTATACCTCTCCTCCATAAGATATGAAGATTGTCAATTAATTCATTTAAAGTGATTTCTTGAATATTATTTTTTTTAAATTCTAAATTTGATTTTACTAAAACTGTACTTATTTCCTGGTTAAGATTATCATAGATAATTCTCTCTTTAATTCCTAACTTAAATGAATCTGTTTTATTTCCAACAGTACCACCAGAATTATTCTTAATATCTATCATATCTATACCTGAATAAAGTGGGTTAGTATAAACAAAATGATTGTCTTCAATTTCATTCTTTCTATACCAAAGATGTGAAAATTTAAAATTTTTTTCTTAAAATAAATGAAAACTTACCACTATTTGGACTAAATTTTTGTGTGAAATCTGCTTTTGCCCAAGGTCCTAAATTTTCGTATTGTTCATTTAATTTTGGTTCTTTACTAAAATTTATAAGATCACGGTAATAGTAGTTATTATTTTGCCAGCATTGAAAAAATGCTCCTGATTTTTCAATCATTTTTTTCAATTCATATACATCGTATGCTATATCTCTTGCATTGAGAAATGTATCTACAATACCAGCATAATATGTTAGATCTTTAGTTCCTCCTGCTCTCTTTGCAGAATTTATATAATTAAATGAGTAATGATCTTGAGGTAATAATCTTATAAGATTTCTGACTAAATCAACTCCTTTTTTGTTTGGTTTTAAACCTAAATATTTAAAAGCATCTTGTAGGTAATATATACCTTGACGAAGATAAATGGCATAAACCATAATAAATAGTGCACCGTCATTTTTTGTAACACTAACTAATTTGTTAAGAGATTTTTGAGGATTTTTTGTATGGTGAATTACTCCCGTTGATACAGTGTAATCAAATTTTTTATTTTTATCTAAATCGACTATATCCTTCTTTTCAACTTCAAGGTTTTTAATATTAAATTTTATTATCATTTTTTTTACATGATTTATTGATGAATCACTTAAATCAATTGCATAATTTTTTGAGTTGGGAAATTTCATTGCGTGATATACTGCTTGATTAGTACCACATCCAGCAATTAAGACGTCAATATTTTCATAATATTCTTTTTCAGGAAATATTTTTTTCCATAATAGGTCCATAGCAGAACCTTGATTATAGTTGTTTTTTATCTTTTCATCCATATTCTCAATTGGTTCTGGATAAGGATGATTAATATACTGCTCTTCAATAATATCTATTTCTTTTCCCTACTGTTTTTCAATATTTTATAAAATTAAGTTCTATTAGAGAGTTTTTAATAAATAATTCATCTTTTAATTCTAATACGTCGATTTTTTGAGTTCACTTCAAATCCATTGTTTTAATTTTTATATCAAAATGATATCGAAAATCAAAAAAACTTCAAATAATATCAAATTTTCTAATCTATAAAATCAAGGTACTGATAATTCAAAAATATCTTTTCTTGGATTTTTGTAGAGTTCATTATCCTTCAACCAGACTAACTCCATCTTTCCATATTCTATTTCTGACTCGTATTTTTTATTTTCTAATCTTATTAATCTCTCACTATTTCTTTTCAAAACAGAATAAACATTACTACTGCCCCAAAGATTTCCTTTGGATGTTTTAATACCTTGTTCATTTAAATAATAATATATCTTTCTATAACCCAGTCCAGAGCTATGAAGTGATTTGATGAGGACGTGTATCCCTTGTTGTTCTTTAGACCAAAGATGTTTATTCTTGTCAGAAACTAACTTATTTGTTGATACAAACACCGAAAAACAGAGATATTGAGAATAATCGTCAGAAAAATAAACACTCTTTGAAACTACTCTACTGTGACGGAATTTGTTCCAAAGGACGCCCTTAAATCATTCACTCTCAATCCTTATCCATTAACTTCATAACACAGTCACCAAACTTCTCGGTACCTGGTAAAAATCCTAACTCTTCACAAGTAGATTTGTGTTTGTCTAACTTAGATGGTTCTTTATTTTCTTTAGTTTCAGCATAGAGAAATTCATTATCTTTAAAAATACCCTCTCTTCTAATACTTCCATCAGCATTATACTGAATGGCGTAACCATTTAATTTATCATTTTCCCACTCACCTACATCTTTACTTCCGTCAGCATAGATAAGGGCACCCTGACCATGTGATAAACCACCCTTAAATTCTCCAACGTATTTGTCACCATCGGCAAAGGTATAGGTGCCCTGACCATTTGCCAGACCATCTATATGTTGACCAACGTATTTGTCACCTTTGGCATAAGTATAAGTACCCTGACCATGCCTTTCATCGTCTTTCCATGTGCCTTGATATCTATCACCATTGGCAAAAGTATAGGTGCCCTCACCATGTTTCATGTCTTTCTTCCATTCCCCTTTGTATTTGCTACCATCATCCCATTGCCAAGTCCCAAAGCAATTATCAAAAGTAGCATTTGGATCAGACGGACAAGGAGGAAGAGAACTCAGTTGAGAGGAAGGGTCTTTCTTTTCTCTGGTTTCAGCATACAAAAAAACGTTATCCTTAAAAATACCTTCTCGTCTGATTTTTCCATCAGCATTATACTGAATGGCATAACCATTCAGTTTATTATTTTCCCATTCGCCTACATCTTTTCTTCCATCAGCAAAAGTATAGGTACCCTGACCATGCCTTTTATTATCCTGATATTCCCCAACGTATTTGTCACCATCTGCAAAAGTATAGGTGCCCTGACCATGGTTTTTTCCATCTTTATATTCTCCGACATATTCATCACCATTTGCATATGTATATGTGCCCTGACCATGCATTATGTCCTTTTTCCACTCCCCTTTGTATTTGCTACCATCATCCCATTTCCAAGTCCCAAAGCACATATCATAAGTAGCATTTTGGTCAGATGGACAAGGTGGAAGGGAACTCAGTTGAGAGGAAGAATCTTTATTTTCTCTGTTTTCAGCATACAAAAACTTATTATCCTTAAAAATACCTTCTTGTCTGATTTTTCCATCAGCACTATAACTGATAGCATATCCATTAAGTTTATTATTTTGCCATTCACCCACATCTTTGCGTCCATCGGCAAAAATATAGGTGCCCTGACCATGCCTTTTACCATCCTTAAGTTCACCAACGTATTTGTCACCATCTGCATAGTTGTAGGTACCCTGACCATGCTCTTTTCCATTCTTCCATTCACCAACGTATTTGGTACCATCTGCAAAGGTGACGGTACCCTGACCATGCCTTTTACCATCCTTATATTCACCAACGTATTTGTTACCATTTGCAAAGGTGTAGGTACCCTGACCATGCTCTTTTCCATTCTTCCATTCACCAATGTATTTTTCACCAGCAAAGTTACCTTGTTCACCTAAATTCCCAACAGTGAAAGTTCCCTGACCATGTTTTTTTCCGTCTTTATATTCTCCTACATATTCGTCACCATTTGCATAAGTATATGTGCCCTGACCATGTTGCAAATCTTTCTTCCACTCTCCTACATATCTGTCACCATTATCCCATCCCCAAGTCCCAAAGCACATATCATAAGTAGCATTTGTATCAGATGGACAGGGCGGAAGTGCTAAGGCATGAGTAACCCCAAGGGTCATAAAGAATAAAATAGAATAGAATGAGACATTTTTCTTCATCATAAAATTAAAGCATAATTTCATAAAAAGTAAAGATGATAAACTACATTAACCTTTAGTTTTCATATTCAAATCTCTGATTTTTATATCAGGTGATTGACCTACACCACTTATTCCGACCTATATAAATTTCTCATTATTATCCCATACTGTGTAAATCATTGATCGGAATTCAGGGATATGTTTTCTTGGATCTTCAGAAAAACTTATTGATTTTTTATTAGTATAAAAAAGATCTGATAGATTATAATTATCTAAAATGTAATTAGTCATATCTATTACATAACATAATAACTATTAGAGTCCTTCTGTCTAAATATTATTTTTTAACCATTAATAATTATTTTTGACGCAATATTAATCAAAACTTCTAACTTACGTAAGGTAGTTTTTTTTAAGAAATTCCAATCTTCTTTTTAGTGTATAAGATGGAGTAATCGTTAAGTAGTTTTGACGAAAAATAAAAATTCTTTCTCCAATATAACAGTCGAGGTAATTCCTCCCTTTCATTATCTCGACATTCTTTCAAGTCCGATTTCCCTCCAAAGTAATCGGACTTTTTTTGTTTAAGTTGATCTAAATTTATTTCAATCAAGTATTCGTTAATTCTATATTATTTAAACACCTCGATAGTTCTACTTTTATCTAAAAAATCTTACCTTCCATTTTCCAATATTTACTTTGATGTCTTTCATAGAATCTAATCGTCTTTTATATTTTATTTTCATCATTCCAACATCTAATCTATTAAATGGTTTATTAGAGTATTTTTTCTTAAATCCATTTTCATTTAAATAAACTGAAATTTCTTTAGGTGAATAACCTTGTTCACTTAAATCCCAAACTACTTCCAAACGACGTTTGTTTTCATTTTTAAGTTATGTAATTGTAAGTGATTTTGTTTCTATTGTGACTTGATTTGAAAGAAGTAAAACCTCTGATGAGTGTAATTTGGAACTACTCCACAGTGGCATTTGCGTGGTGTAAGTGGGTGGAGAAATCCGCTGATCTACTATTCCATTTTTCCATTACTTACCGCCACCCACCTTTTACTTTTCCTCAATATTCACAATATCAGTTCTTTCTATATGAAAAAATAACTGCTCATAGAGAGAAAGGAAAGACCTTTGACCAAATCGCAGAATGGTTAAACGAAAAAGGTTATCTATTAGTTCGTGGAAAGAAGTTCAGAGGTGCTCATGTTCATTCAATAGTGAAGAAGAAAAGATTGAAAGACGAGAAGTTAGGAATAGAGTATCCCGAGAAGTGGTCTAAGTTTAGTTTGGAAGTAGTTGATAAGACTATGTTGATGAGGGATTTTGAAAATGATTTCAAAATATGATAAAAGGGTGATTAATATATTAAAAAGAGAATTGTTTAAAAATATTCAATTAATCACATGAGTAAATTCACTTTTGTTATTATATGTGTCTTAGTTTTCAATAACACAGTCAATGCTAAAGAGCATTTAAGTGTAAAGCAGATTTCAATATCACAAAATATTTTAGGTGTACTAACTGAACGTAAATTTCTTATGCATTTGCCAACAAACTTTGATTTTGAAGATGCCTATCCGGTTATTTTCTTTTTACATGGAAAAGGTGGTAAAATGGGACAATTCCCTGGAATTCTTCATAAATATGTCAATAGGCATAAATTTATTGGAATTTACCCACAAGGATATTTAAACTCATGGAACCTTGGGAAAGAACCATCTAAAGCGGATGATATTTATTTTATAGCATCAATCGTAGACAATTTAGAAAAAGTGCAAAAAATAAAATCCAAAAATTACTTTGCTGTTGGTTTTTCTAATGGAGGCGGACTTGTAAATAGATTAGTATTAGAAACTAATATTTTCAATTCAGTTGCTGTTTTGGTTAGTCAGTTAACTGAAGAACTTTGGAATAATTTCAAAACCGTTAACCAGACTTCAATCCTACAAATAAATGGTCTTAAAGACAAGATTGTTCCATTTAGTGGAGGTAAAGCAAAAATGGGACATAAATTTTTTTCAGCATTGAACAGCATTGAACACTGGGCAAAATCAAGCAATTGTGAAAAACATCAAACGCAGTTTGATACAGCGTTTGGGAATAAAATCTATAAATTTCCGAAATGTCCAAAATCACTAGATATAATGCTTTTGGAAGTAAAAAAATCAGGTCATTTTATTCCACCAAATACAGAGGGCAATCTCTTTAAGTTTATTTTAAATTTTTTTTCTCTGTAATAAATTTTTTATAATTAGATAACCAAAACTAGGGTGACGTATTTTGTTCCAAGGACGTCCTCAAATATTCACTTTTAATCCTTATCCATTAACTTCATCACACAGTCACCAAACTTCTCAGTGCCTGGGGTGAATCCTAACTCTTCACAAGTGGATTTGTATTTATCTAACTTAGATGGTTCTTTCTTTTCTCTCGTTTCAGCATAGAGAAACACATCATCTTTAAAGATGCCTTCTCTTCTAATTGTTCCATCGGCATTATACTGAATGGCGTAACCATTCAGTTTATCATTTTCCCACTCACCGACATCTTTGCTTCCATCTGCAAAAGTATAGGTGCCTTGACCATGGAAATAACCAATTTTAAATTCCCCTACATATTTATCACCATTTGAATAAGTAAAGGTGCCCTGACCAGCCCTCACACCTTTCTTATACTCCCCTACGTATTTATTTCCATTAGAAAAAATATAGGTGCCCTGACCACTTCTTAAATCTTCCTTATATTCACCTACGTATTTATTTCCATCCTTCCAGGTCATAGTTCCCTGTCCATGTTTCAAATTATCTTTCCACTCACCAACATGTTTGCTGCCATCGCTATACTCTGTAATAAATTTACCTTGTCCTCGACCTTCACTATCATAATAACCACCTTCAATTGCTTTAGATCTATTCCCACTTGGACAGACTACCCATCCATCATCTTTTTCTTCACAAAACGATTTTGTAATTCGTTCTCCATTAACAAACTCGAATGTTAAAATATCATTTTGAAAATATTGTCCATCCCATAAAGAGTTGTTTCTGAAATAACCTATCCCTTGTGAATCTTTATCAGAAAATTCATCAAAACAATCATGGCGGTAATTTTCGTTTTCACATTTGGGATATTTTTGTTTGAGAAATTCAATATCTACTTCTGCTAATAGAGAATTAGAGAAGATCAAAAATAAAAGAAAAGAGAATAATGACATAAACATTTTCATGCATAAATTAAATCACAAATTTTGAGAAAGTAAAGATGATGAACTTGTTAACCTTTTTATCTTTATATGCACATCTATGGTTGTTATATCAGGTGCTTGACTATACTTCTCATTTCTCAATCTTCTTTTTTTTAAGATTGAATAAACATGACCACTTTTGAATGAATGTCCTCTTGGTGTTTTGTAACCATTATCGTTTAATCAATGGGCAATTTTACGATACCCCAAACCAGACTTTTTTAGTTTTAATATCTTTTTATGTAATTTGTTCTGATAACTACTTGGGGGAAATTGAGGAATTAAAGTAGTAACTATTGCCGTAAAGCATAAGTATTTCAATGGTTTATATGAATTTAGAGGACGTCCTTTGGACGTTATTCCACAGTAACTGAATGTTTTGGTAAGGGGGTAATTCCCTACTTAAACTTTGATTTGAATTTATCGTCACAGAATTTGCGAATTTCAAACTACTCACCTTACCAACATTTCCTTTTTAAAACTATAAGTGAAATGAGAGAAAAAGGAATGAATGATGGTCAGATTGCAAATTGGTTAAATGATATTGGACACCCAACTCCAAGAGGGAATAAGTTTAAAAATGCTCATGTTCATTCAATTGCAAAGAAAAGAAAAAGAAGATTAGAAATTCTAGATTGGAAACCTACTCTATCAATCTCTAACATTAATTTTAGATATAAAAAAAATGGATAGAAAAAGTATGGTTATTATTTAAATATTCATAATCGATCTTATATAAATCCTATGAAAACAATTTATTTTATAGTGAACTATTTTATTCAACTTTCCTCTATGTTGTTAGGGTGGAATACAGTTAATGAATTTTACCTAAAACCAGTGAAGGTTAAATCAAAGGATAGACCACACCGATAATTTCCATATGTTTAGTTGGTTAGTTTCACCATATAAAGATAGTAATTCGTTACCTGAAATTAAACTTCAAGATAATGAAGAAACTATATTTCCAAATTACAAGATTTCAGTATTTGATGAGGGTCATACAACCTGGAATCAAAAAATTGCGTTTTATTACTGCACTTTAACTAATAAGGCGTTCTACTTTTTAATTCTAAGAAAACTACACCCTGAAGTAAAATTATTTGAACCTACGACAATTAAAACGCAAAATTTTGATGAAGAGGTGTGGAAAAGAATAAGTTATGAACAATTAGAAATTAAATTTGGTAAAATTTCCCCATACAGATATGTTCAACTAATAGATAAAAAAGATAAATTTAATGTAAGGATTCAACTTACAGCATTTTTTAACAAACAAGCAAAACAAATTGAAAAATATATAAATGATGAACTAAAGCATCTGGTTATAAAGTCTTAAATAATGAAAAAAAGTAAGTTATAAAGTAGATAAATATGACAGTTATTCGCCGATATGATGAAAAAGATAGAGAACAGATTATTGAGTTATGGAAAACTTGTAATTTAACTCGCCCTTGGAATGACCCAAACAAAGATTTTGATAGAAAAAAGGGTTTTAGTGAAGACTTATTTATAGTTCTTGAATATGAAAATAAGGTTATAGGGACTGTCATGGGTGGATATGATGGTCATCGTGGCATTATGAATTATCTGGCAGTAAGTCCTAATTTTCGTGGAAAAGGTTTTGGAAAAATGCTGGTAGAAGAGATTGAAAATAAACTTAAACAATTGGGTTGTCCAAAAGTAAATCTTTTGGTTAGGTCAGATAATGTTGAAGTAAGTAACTTTTATGAAGGAATTCATTATAAAAAACAAGATGACGTTTTGGTCTTTGGTAAGCGATTAATTTCTGATGATTAAATCAAAAAATAGACCTCACCGATAATTTTTTATTAGGGAAGTGCAATTAACTCTTCGTCAGTTTTGAGAGGGTTATTGTTTTTTTAAATATAATCAAGAATAATTTAAGTAATTGTGGAATAAATATTCTATATTAATTTTTAGTTTATTCTTTTTCAGAAATTATTCCTCTATCATTTATTACTTTATGACCAGTATAATATTCCATTTCATCCATATGATGTTCAACTGTATGTTCATCAACAAATTCTGAACTAACTAAAAATGAATTTAAATCTTCATATTGTTCAAATTCTTCGATACTACCAAATTCTTTAATTAATGTTTCATCATCTAAATCATAATGTTTTATGTGATAGGTTGTTTTTTGTGTAATAAGTGTAAGTTTTTTACCCAATTTACTCTCCCAACAATTTTTAGATTAAATAGATTAAATCTTATTTTTTTGTAACAATTTTTTTAACTCAATATCGTATTTCGGTTTAATTTCAATTTCAAAGTATTTTATGAATTTAGAAAATGTATCTAAACCATCTAATATTTTACAATACAAACTAATTTTTTTTGGATTATCAGTATAATAATTAAAAATTTTAAATAATTTTAATGTTTTTCTCTCTAAAACATTCTGAGTTACAACAACTTTGTTTCTATTATCAATTTCAAATGGATTAGGTATGAAATTTTCTTCCAACCATATAAAGTAATCAACACTGGGTTGAAAAGAAGAAATCGATGGAGAAATTCGCAAATTCTCATTATCTTCCACAAAGATAAGATTTTGAACAGAGTTTTTATCATCAAAATAATAACCTCTAACTCTTTTTTTATTTCTATCCATCTTAACTAATTCAGTATCAGACCATCCACAGATTAAACCTTTTCCTTTTGGATCACCAAAAGAAGGAAAAGAATGAAGAATTAATATTAAGGTTATGAGAATGATTTTTTTCATTCTGATAGGTTATCAAAATAATCAATTTAATAAAGGTGTGAAATCATATTGGTTATTGATACACAATTCCTCACATAACCTCACACCACACAATTCCGAAGGATTGGTAATATAAGATTTGAAGTTATTCTTAGATAAGTAAATGAGACATTTTGTATTTTCAAAATGTTATTTTTTAAACATTAAAAATTATTTTTGTTTCAATTTTAAACAAAACTTCTAACTTACGCTAGGTAGTTTTTTCTAAACGATACTTATCAAAAAATTTCTGTATTAAGATTTTAATATCGAATCTAAAAAAAACAAAAAATACGAAATCTGACAACAAAGAGTATTTCTCTCCAATAATTAAAGTCGGAATAATTCCTCCCT
>CACESU010000029.1 GCA_902562285.1 uncultured Alphaproteobacteria bacterium
CAGAAAATATACCGCTCATTATGAGTAAGGGTGAAATGGTAAGGTAAGAGCTTACCGCTCACTTGGCAACAAGAGAGGCATTGCAAGCCCCACCAAGAGAAAGACCAAATAGGAATCGATTGAAAGTTTTTTCAATATTTCCCAACTTGCGATTCGGGTAGGTCGTTTGACCTTATTAGTAATAATAGGGCTAGATGAATGATCATTGGGTATAATGCCAACAAAATCCGGCTTACATACTTTCCACCATTTTTTTAAAAGCTTAGCTTTTAATCATTTAAAATTTTCCACATATTGTGTTAACAAATTTATATCAACTAGATTTAGCTATGAGAAATCAATTTAAATTTTTTTTTATTCCCACAAAAAACCATTGATTTCCATGATTTCCCATGATATAACTACTTTTGAGGTTTTAGATTTTATACAGGCATCTCCCTCCAATTAATAGTTTGAAACAAAAAAAAAATACAAACTATTATTGATTAAGTACGACGGTTGTCTCTTTCTGGTGCAGCCGTCGTATAGAAGAAGAGCGCCTTCATATATTGTTAGTTAGGATTTATATGAGACGTTTTAGAGGAGAAGCTGAATATAAGGTAGATACTAAAGGTAGGGTTTCTATCCCTGCGGCATTTCGCAGAATATTAGAAGAAGGTGATCCAGATTGGTCTTCTGGTTTAAATCCAAACTTAGTTATTGTATATGGTCGAAGGAACAGAAAGTGCTTGGAAGGATATTCTATAGGATCAATTGAAATTGTAGATAACTTAGTATCAAATTTACCGAGATATTCAAAAGAAAGAGAAATTTTAGAAAGGCTTCTTAATTCTCAATCATTATATATACAGCTTGATGAAAATGGTCGTATAATTTTACCTTCAAAATTGAGAAAATTAGTTGATATACAAACTAAAGCTATTTTCGTTGGTATGGGTGAAAAATTCCAAATATGGAATCCTGATAATTATATCAGCGATATGAATCTTATAGAAAAAAAATCTTTCTGAGAATAATTTAGAAGAAGAGCTTTATAGTTTATTGGACATTGTAAAAAATCAAAAGTAATGCAATCCTTTAATAAAACTATTGAACATGTTCCTGTTTTAATTTCTGATTTTAAGAAATTATTTCCAAAAATTAGTGGTGTCTGGGTTGATGGTACTTTTGGCTTTGGAAGTTATAGCAATTACTTATTAGAGGCTGGAGCTAAAAAATTGATTGCTATAGATTTAGATCCTGATGTAAAAAAGCATATAAATGATTTAAATACAAAATGGCCAAATAAAATAGACTTCTATATTTCGAATTTTATTGAAATGAAGAAAATAATAAAAAATTTGGAAATAAATCATATTGATGGAGTATTTTTAGATATTGGTGTTTCATCAATGCAATTAGATAAATCCATAAGAGGTTTCTCTTTTAGGAATGATGGCCCATTGGATATGAGAATGTCGAGAAATGGACCAACTGCAAGTGATTTTGTAAATAATGCTGAAGAAAAGTTAATAGCTGAAGTTATATTTAAGTATGGTGAAGAAGCAAGATCAAAGATTATAGCCAAACGGATAGTTGAAAATAGAAAAAAATTTAAAATAGATACAACTTATAAATTATCAAAAATTATAGAAGAAACTCCAGGTATCAAAACTGGAATTAAAAAACATCCAGCAACAAAAAGTTTTCAAGCTATAAGAGTTGCAATAAATAATGAATTAAATAATTTAGTTTTAGGTCTTTATTATGCTTATGATGTTTTGAAAGTAGGGGGATACTTTGCAATAATTACATTCCACTCCTTAGAGGACAGGATTGTAAAAAGATTTTTCAACCAAGTTTTTATACACAATGATCCTCTTAGCGATTTAAAAAAGTTTGGTGGTGAGGGAACTCCATTATTTGAGAAAATCAACAAAAAACCAATAATTGCTTCTGAAAAAGAAATCCAAATTAATCCAAGGTCACGTTCTGCCAAACTTAGAGTAGTTAGAAAACTTTCAAATAAGTCTCTATTATTGGATCAAAAAAAATTGGGTTTACCACAGGTTTCAAATAGATTGAGGGATTTTCAATGCGCATAGTATTATTTACAATTTTTTTTATTTTTTGTGTAATTAGCACAATTTGGGCTTATAAAATGAATTACGAAACCAGAGCTAAAAAAAAGCAAATTATAGAAATTACAAAAAAAATTAATTTTACATTAAATCGTATAGAGTTATTAAAAGCAGAATGGGGATTTCTTAATAGTCCAGAGCGATTATCAAAATTAGTTGATGAAAATTTTTTAAATCTTAGTCTTATTCCAATTTCAAAAAAAAATATTGTTTATGATTTAAAAACTATTGGAAACTTTAATGAGACAACTAATGATCAATAATTTTGAACATTTTAATTCTAAGGTCTATAAAAATAATTTAAATAATAAACCAATTAAAAGCCCTACTTTCAGAATATACATACTTTTATTTACATTTATTTTTTTATTCATTGCAATTGGAACACAAATGGTTCTAATGGCAATAAATCCAATATCAATAAATGATAAAAAAAAGGTAATTTTAAACGATAAATTTGATAGAAAAAATATTCTTGATAAGAATGGAGTATTATTAGCTACAAATGTAAAGGTGAATTCTTTATATGCTCACCCATTTGAAATAATCAATAAGGAGAAAGTATTAAATTCCTTAATAAAAATTTTCCCAGATCTAGATATAGATACTCTTAAAAAAAAATTATATGGAAATAAAACTTTTGTTTGGTTAAGAAAAACAATTTCTCCAGAGCAACAGATTTTAGTAAAAGATATTGGTCAGCCTGGATTATATTTTGGTCCAAGACAGATGCGTATTTATCCCAATGGAACATCAGCAGCTCACATTTTGGGGGGAACTAGATATGGTTTAGAAAGTGTTGAAAGCGCAGAAATTTTAGGTATAGCAGGTGTGGAGTTATTTTTTAATGATAAATTAAGTGATAAAAATTACTTCTTGGAACATATTCAATTATCAATAGATATTAAAATACAAGCTTTGGTTGAGGAAATACTTGAAAACGGTATAAAACTTATGGGTGCCAAAGGAGGATCTGTTGTATTAATGAATTCTAAAACTGGTGAAATAATTTCACTGGCATCATATCCAAAATTTAATCCAAACCTAAGACCAAAAAACCTATTTAAAAATGACCCTTCCAATAGTCCTATTTTTAATAGAGGTGTTCAGGGGATATATGAGTTGGGGTCAGTATTTAAAATTTTTCCTGTAGCATTAGCATTAGAAACTGAATTAATTGAAACTGATACAAAATTTAACACACACAATCCAATAAGGATTGGTGGTCGTACAATATCAGACCATAAATATTTTGGTCCTAGTTTGAGTGTTGAAGATATCATTATCAAGTCAAGTAATATTGGTACAGTAAGAATAACTCAAAAAATAGGCTCAAATAACTTAAAAAAATTCTATAATGATTTAGGTCTTTTAGACTTTACTACATTAGAGCTACCAGAAACAAAAGGCACAAAACCACAGCAACCAAAAAAGTGGAAAAATCTTGAAACAGCAACAGCCTCTTATGGTCATGGTATTGCAGTATCACCAGTTCATTTAGCAACGGCTTATTCTATTATGGTTAATGGTGGTTATAAAATTAATCCAACAATTTTGAAAAAAACAAAAACAAATATAAAAAATGATCAAATAATTTCACAAAGTACTTCAAAAGAAATAAGATTAATTCTTGAAAAAGTAGTTACAGAAGGAACTGCAAGGGAGAGCAATTTTGGTGGTTATGGAGTTGGTGGAAAAACAGGGACTGCAGAAAAACCTAATCCAATCAAAGGCGGCTACTATGAAGATAAAGTAATATCTACATTTGCTTCGGCATTTCCAATTACGACAGGAAATTTTGTTTTGGTTGTGACACTTGATGAGCCAGAAAATAATTTTGGTTCAGAAAGTTATAGATATGCTAGTAAAACAGCTGTCCCAGTTGCTGCAAAAATTATCAGTAGGGTTGCTCCATTACTTGATTTAGAAAAAAAATAGTATTTTGATTTGATTTGATTTGATTTGATATGTAAATAATTTGTTGCAATGAATAAAGTTTTTTCAGATATAACCCCAGTAAAGTTTTCCGAATTGCAATTTACACAAAAGAAGATAAGGAGTGTTAATTTAAAACCTGATCTCGTTCTAAGGGGTATATCAGAAAATTCGAATGAAATAAGTATTGATTATGGTTTCTTTGCTCTTTCAGGATTCAAAACTCATGGTGCTCTTTTTGTAAAAGAAGCAATAGAAAAGGGGTCAAATTTAATTATTACTGATATACAGGGGTTTAAAATACTTGAAAGAATGCAATTAAAAATTGCAATAATAATTTTTTCAGAACCTAGAAGATTAATTTCTGAAATGGCTGCCTACTTTTTTAAAAAAATTCCAACTAATGTTGTTGGAATTACAGGTACTAATGGCAAAACATCTGTAGCACACTACATTAGACAATTTTGGGAAAATTCAGGTTATAACTCAGTAAGCATAGGAACCACAGGTGTTAATGGTTTTATAAATTTTAGAACTGAACATACTACCCCTGATACAATAAAATTGAGGTGGTATTTAAACAAACTAGTAAATAAAGGTATTGATAAAGTAGCCTTGGAAGCTTCGTCGCATGGGTTAGTTCAAAATAGGTTAGATGGAATAAAAATGTCTATAGGGGTTTTTACCAATCTTAGTAGAGACCATTATGATTATCATAAAAGCATTAATTCATATTTTGATGCTAAAGCTATTTTATTCAGAGAATTAGTTGATCAAAATGGAGGTGCTGTTATTGCGGTTGACGGACTGAAGAGTGATTTAATGCTTAAAGTAGCAAAATCAAGAATTTCAAAAATAATGACAGTAGGTCATAAAAAAGAAGCTAATGTAAGAATCTTATCTCAAATTCTTACTGAGACAGGACAAAAATTAAAATTTAGTTGGAATAAAAATGAGTATGTTGTTGATCTGAAACTTTTTGGAAATTTTCAAGCTCAGAATGTTTTATTAACTTTTGCATGTATGATTTTATTGGAAAAGGATTTAGAAAAAAACATAAATCCAGCCATTTCATTTTTATCTAAGTTAAACCCAGTTCCTGGAAGAATGCAACAAGTTGCCTCAAAAAAAAATGGTGCAAAAATTTTTGTTGATTATGCACATACACCTGATGCTTTGGAGTCCGTGCTAAAGTCCATTAGATCGCATTTTATTGGTAAAATTCATCTAATTTTTGGTGCTGGTGGGAATAGAGATATTGGGAAAAGGTCATTAATGGGAAAAATAGCCTCAAAACTATCCGATCATGTTATAATTACTGATGATAATCCTAGATTTGAAAATCCATCAAAAATAAGATCTCAAATTATGAAATTTTGTCCAAAGGCTGTTGAAATTGCGGATCGATCTGAAGCAATTTTAACTGGTGTAAATCAACTAAAAAAAGGAGATGCGTTAATAATTGCAGGTAAGGGACATGAGAACTTTCAAATTTATGGAAATAATGAGTATCCATTTAATGATTCTGAGGAGGCTAGTTTTGCCATTGAAGCTCTGGGAGAAAAATTATAGTGTCACCTATTTTTTCAGCTGATGAACTTCATAATATTGTTGGTGGTAAGTTACATAAAAAGAATTGGAATGTTACTGGAATTTCAATAGATACAAGGGAAATCAAAAAGAATGAGTTATTTTTAGCATTAAAAACAAAAAGAGATGGTAATGATTTTATATTCTCTGCAATTGAAAAAGGTGCAAAGGCTGCAATAATTAATAAAATTCCAATTGGTTTGCCTGCTAATTTTCCTTACATTTTAGTAAAAGATAGTATGCAGGCGCTTTATGCAATAGCTAAATATTCACGAAAAAGATATAGAGGAAAATTAATTGCCATTACAGGTTCTGTTGGTAAAACAAGTACTAAAGATATTTTAAAAAAAATGTTATCTGCTTTTGGTTTAACACACAGCTCTCCAAAGAGTTACAATAATCATCTTGGAGTTCCTTTAACATTATCAAATATTCCCAAAAATGCTGATTATGTAATATGTGAAATTGGAATGAATGCTAAAGGAGAAATTGAACCTCTTTCTAAACTTGCATCTCCCGATGTTGCTATTATTACAAATATATCAACAGCACACTTGGCATCATTTAAATGTCTTAAAGAGATTGCCCGGGAAAAAGCAAGTATCTGTTTAGGTTTAAAAAAAAGTGGGTTGTTAATATATTCTGTTGATAATGAGTATGGTGATTTATTAAAAAGTGTTATTTTTGAAAGAAAAATTAATGCTATGACATTTGGGTCCAAAAAATTCGCAGATATTAGTTTGAATAATATTTCATTCCTAAATAATAAGTCCTTTGCGTCATTAACGTTAAATAAAATTTTTTTTTCTGATTTTTCTATAGGTGCATTGGGATATCATCAATTACTAAACTCTTTAGCAGCTATTGGAGTTATTTTAAGTTATCGTCTTAATCTTAGAATTGCTCTGAATGAATTAAACACTTGGGAACCTAGGAATGGTCGCGGTAAGTTTTTAGACATAAGTCTTAAAAAAAACTTAAAAAAAATAAAAATCAGAATAATCGATGAAAGTTATAATTGTAATCCTTCTTCACTAGCTGCAAGTTTTGAAATTTTAAAATACGCAGAATTTGGAACTAAAAAAATATCAAGGAAAATTGCTATTCTAGGTGATATGCTAGAATTAGGTATTAATGAAAAAGATTTCCATAGAGAAGTTGCAAATAATGAAAATATAAAATTTTTTAATAAGATTCATTGTGTTGGTTCTTTGATGAAAGAACTATATTTTAAATTACCAAAAAAACAAAAAGGTATGTTAGTGAGAAAACCAAAAGAACTTATTTCACACATTTTGATCAATGCAGAAGATAGAGATATTTATTTAATTAAAGGATCTAATTCTATTGGGCTATCTTTTATAGTTGATAAGTTATATAATTTAAATATCGATTGTTTCTAAGGGTTTTTTTATGTTATATTTCCTTCATTTTTTAAGCGATGGTGGTGATATTTTTAATCTTTTTAGATATATTACTTTTCGTGCTGGTGGAGCCTTTTTTACTTCATTAGCTTTTGGATTTTTGTTTAGTAAACCAATTATTGATTTATTGAAGAAAAAACAAAAAGATGGTCAACCAATAAGAGATGACGGACCAGAAAATCATAAAACAAAAAAAGCAGGTACCCCTACTATGGGAGGAGTACTTATTATTGGTTCTTTGTTATTTTCTTCATTATTATGGTGTAGGTATGATATATCATACGTTTGGATAGTAATTTTTGTTACTTTAAGTTTTGGATTAATAGGTTTTATAGACGACTTTTCTAAACTTTATAAAAATAATTCACGAGGTATTTCTGGAAAAATACGATTAATTTTAGGTTTTTTTATTGCAGCATTTGCTACTATCTGGGTCATAAATATACAAGATTCTTCTCTTTCAATGGCTTTAGCAGTCCCCATTTTTAAAGATGTTTTATTAAATTTAGGGTGGTTTTATATACCTTTCGCGGTCTTTGTAATTGTTGGTTCAGCTAATTCAGTAAATTTAACTGATGGTCTCGACGGTTTAGCTATTATGCCAGTTATGATTGCTAGCGGCTCTCTTGGTATTATAGCATATGCGGTTGGCCGAGTTGATTTTTCAGATTATTTAGAAGTACATTATATTGCAGGTTCAGGAGAGATTGCTGTTTTTTCAGCTGCTCTTATTGGTGCTGGCCTTGGTTTTTTGTGGTACAATGCTCCACCAGCAGCCGTATTTATGGGAGATACTGGTTCATTAGCGCTTGGCGGTGCGTTGGGTGCAATTTCTGTTTGTACAAAGCATGAAATTGTTTTAGCCATCATAGGAGGCTTGTTTGTATTAGAAGCACTTTCAGTTATAATTCAAGTTGCAGCATATAAGTTAACAGGAAAAAGAGTTTTTTTAATGGCTCCTATCCATCACCATTTTGAAAAATTAGGTTGGGCTGAACCCCAAATTGTAATTCGATTTTGGATAATATCAGTAATATTGGCATTAGTTGGATTAGCTACTCTCAAACTACGATAATTATGAACATTAAGTATGAAATAAAAAAGAGAACCATAGGAGTACTTGGTCTAGGTTTAACAGGTAAATCTATAATTAATTATTTTAAAAATTCTGGTAATGAATTGATATGTTGGGATGATGACATTGATAAGAGAAATCAGTTTATTAACGATAATGTTAAAATTCATGACTTATCCGATCCTAATATTTGGTTAAATATTGATTTATTAGTGCTTTCTCCAGGTATTCCTTATCTTTATCCAAATGCACATCCAGCTGTAATTCAAGCATTAAATAATTCAGTTAGAGTAGATAATGATATTGGCTTATTTTTTGAAAATTTGAAAAATAATAATAAAAAAACAAGAGTTATTTGTGTTACAGGTTCTAATGGAAAATCTACTACTGTTTCATTAATTAATCATGTCTTATTAGGTTTAAAAAAAAAATCAGAAGTTGGTGGTAATATTGGTCGACCTGTTTTAGAATTAAGCATTGATGAAATTGAAAATTTTAAAGTATTAGAACTGTCATCTTATCAAATTGAAATTGCAAACTTTTTATCCCCAGATATTGCAATATTTCTAAACTTATCTAATGATCATTTAGATAGGCATGGAGGAATAGGGGGGTATTTTAATTCTAAAGCAAAGCTATTTTATAGCGGAATGCCGAAATTTAGTATAGTAAATATAGACCAGCCTGAAGGAAAATATCTTGCTAATTGTTTAGAGCAAAATTCTAACTTTAATACTAAAGTAATCCATATTTCTTCAAAGAAAATTCAACAAAAATATAATTGGTGTATATCTTTAGATAATGAGGATATTTTAGAAAGTAAGAATGGTGTTGAATTATTTAGATCAAATATTGGTAACTTCATAAACTTACCTGGTGATCATAATTTAATGAATGCTTGTATGGCTTATATCGCTTGTAAATTAATTCAAAAAGAACCTTTAAAAATTTTAAACAATATGAAAAACTTTAAACCACTTCCACATAGATCTACGTTTGTGAGAAAAATTAACGACGTTACATTTATAAACGATAGCAAAGCTACAAATATGGATTCTGCGCTAAAGTCAATAAATACATATGAAAGCATTAGGTGGATAATGGGGGGTCAAAAAAAGGAAGGTGATCATTTTAATATTCAACCTTATGAGAAAAAAATAAAAAAAATTTATATAATTGGAACTTCCGCTATTAAATTATCTGAGCAATTTGAAGGGGTGAAATATTCTATATGTATTAGCCTAAAAAAGGCTGTCAAAGAAGCTTTCAAAGACTCAGAACCTGGTGATAAAATCTTATTAGCTCCTGGCTGTGCTAGCTTTGATCAATTTAAAAATTTTGAAGATAGAGGAGAAAAATTTTGTAAAATAGTAAATTCTTTGTGAGTTTATTAAATTATTTTTTATTTTACCTTTTAAAAAACAGATACTTATGCTATCCTAAAAGTAAAAATACAGGCTTTTAAATATGACGGATATTATCTTCAGGCCTCGCTCTCAATTGAGTGAGGAGAGTGAACTACCTATGTGGTGGAAAACTATAGATAAATGGTCTCTTTTCTCTTTAATAGGACTTTTTTTATGTGGTTTATTACTTGGAATGGCAGCTTCTGTCCCCTTAGCTGAGTCTAATGGTAAAGATGTTTTTTATTATGTGAAGAGACAATTATTTTATGGTGCTTTTTCTTTTTTTATTATAATTTTTTTATCTATTTTATCAATAAAAGAAAATAGAAGGATTTTTTTGATTGGTTTTTTTTTATCAATGATTGCTCTTTTTATCTTACCTTTCTTAGGAACAGATCATGGGAAGGGAGCAGTAAGGTGGATTTCTTTATTAAACATATCTTTTCAACCCTCAGAGTTTTTAAAACCCTTCTACATTGTAGCTATAACTTGGATTATGTCATCAAGTTACAGTAACTATCAAATGCCTGGTAAAGCTATTTCATTTATATTAATGGCTATTATTGTTTTTACTTTGATCGCACAACCTGACTATGGCCAAGCAGCTCTATTTCTTTCAATTTGGACAATACTTTATTTTTTAGCAGGAGCTTCGCTCCTAATTTTATTTTTAATAATATTAGTTACTTTACTAGTAGGGTTTATTTCATATTCAAATTCTGATCATTTTGCAGGAAGAATTAATACTTTTTTAAATCCAGAAATTGAACCTCGATCTCAAATTAGTTTTGCTCTTAATGCAATACAGGATGGTGGTTTATTTGGAGTTGGAGTGGGAGAAGGAGTAATAAAATGGAGGTTACCAGATGCTCATACTGATTTTATTATAGCTGTTGCTGCTGAGGAGTATGGAATTATATTATGTTTACTTATAATCCTATTTTTTTGTTTAATTGTTATGAGATCGCTTCTTTTATTAAAAAATCAACGAGATTTTTTTATTAGGAATTGTGGGGTTGGAGCAATATCTTTTTTTTCATTACAAGCTATCATTAATCTTGGAGTTTCCGTTCGCGTGCTTCCAGCTAAAGGCATGACACTTCCTTTTATAAGTTATGGTGGTTCATCATTAATCGCATCAGGCTTTTTAATGGGATTACTATTAGCGTGTACAAGAAAAAGGACTGAGAATATTGTTCAAAAATAACTTGTTTAAAAAAGAATTTTTATTAAAAAAAACAATTTTGATAACAGCTGGTGGAACTGGTGGGCACATTTATCCAGCTGAATGTTTAGCTTGGGAATTTAATAATATTGGGTGGAATGTAATTTTAATCTCAGATAAAAGAGGTAGTAGATTTGTTAAAACTTTCCCTCCCAATGTAAAAATATTTATTCAGGAAGTTATATCACTAAATTTTAAAAATCCTATTAAACTCTTATTATCTATTTATATGCTTCTGAAAGGTTTTTTTTATTCATCCTACTTACTAATAATTTTTAAGCCTTGTTTAGTAATAGGTTTTGGTGGATATCCCACCTTTCCA
Organism: uncultured Alphaproteobacteria bacterium; assembly: GCA_902562285.1. Lineage (GTDB taxonomy): Bacteria > Pseudomonadota > Alphaproteobacteria > Rhodobacterales > Rhodobacteraceae > CACIIZ01. The sequence continues at coordinate 11,098 of CACESU010000029.1, forward strand.
ACAATTCTTGCAGCACATTTTTTTCGTTTCAAAATTGTATTACATGAAGGGAATGCTGTTTTAGGACGTGTAAATAAATTTTTTTCCAGAAAAGTAAATATGGTAGCTTGTGGTTTTTGGCCTACTATAGCACCAAGTGGTGCAAAACTTTTTTTCACAGGTAACCCTTTGAGAAATAGTATTTTATCAAAAAAAAATAAATCATTTAAACTACCCCCAAAAGGAAAGTTAAATTTAGTAGTAATAGGTGGATCTCAAGGAGCTAATTTTTTTTCAAAAGTTGTACCTGATTCAGTATCTCATTTATCAATTTCTCTTAAAAAAAGAATATATATTACTCATCAAGCAAGAAGTTCTGACTGTAGAATTTTAAAAAA
>CACESU010000030.1 GCA_902562285.1 uncultured Alphaproteobacteria bacterium
GAATAGAAAAAACATTATTAAAAAACTTAAATCCAATTTTTTTGGATACTAAGTACGAAATAATAAGAATTAAGGTATATGAAAATAATAATATCGTACAAATTATGATTGACCATTCTCATAAATTAATTGATATCAAAGATTGTGCTAAATGCTCTCGTATGATTTCTGACTTTTTAAATAAAAAAATTTTAATATCAAACGATTACAGTTTAGAAGTATCATCACCAGGAATAGACAGACCTCTGACCAGATTAAAGGACTTTCAAAAAAGTAAAGGTAATAAAGTTAAAATAACACAGATTAACTTAGAGAATAAAAAAATATATTTCAAAGGTATATTAACTGAAGTGACAGATAAAAGTATACTTTTAGACCAAAATGATAATTTGGTTTCTATAGAATTGAACGAAATTTGTAATGCTAAATTATTAGTTTAAATTATTATAGGTTTTAATATGTCAGAATTTAACACAAATAAAAGCGAACTTCTTCAAATAGCTGACGCAGTTGCGAGAGAAAAATTAATTGAACCTCAGCTTGTTGTTGAAGCAATGGAAGATAGCTTAGCAAAGGCAGCAAAGTCAAAATATGGATCTGAATATGATATCCAAGCTAAGATAGATATCAAAACTGGAGAGTTATCAATGAACAGATGTAGAACTGTTGTTGATAATATAGAAAATCATTTTATTGAAATTCTACTAAAAGATGCTGAAAATATAAAACCAGGAATTCAAATTGGAGAAGTTATTTTAGATCCTTTACCACCTTTAGATTTTGGAAGAATAGCAGCTCAATCTGCTAAACAAACTATAGTTCAAAAAGTTCGCGAGGCTGAAAGATCAAGACAATACGAGGAATTTAAAGACAGAGTAGGTCAAATAATTAATGGTCAGGTAAAAAGAATCGAATATGGAAATGTAATTGTAGATGTTGGAAGAGGAGAAGCTGTTTTAAGAAGAGATCAATTAATAAATAGAGAAACATTCAGAAATGGTGATAGAGTTAGGGCATATATTAAGGACGTTAAATCCGAAATCCGAGGACCACAAATATTCTTATCTAGAACAGCTCCAGAGTTTTTAGCAGAATTATTTAAAATGGAAGTTCCTGAAATTTATGATGGTATAATTGAAATAAAAACTGTTGCTCGAGATCCAGGCAGTAGAGCAAAAATTGGTGTTTTAACTACAGATAATTCTATTGATCCCGTTGGAGCATGTGTTGGAATGAGAGGATCAAGAGTACAAGCTGTAGTGAATGAATTACAAGGTGAAAAAATTGATATAATTCCTTGGAATGATGATGCACCTACTTTTTTAGTAAATGCATTACAGCCAGCAGAGGTTTCAAAAGTTGTATTAGACGAAGATTCGAAAAGAATTGAAGTAGTTGTTCCAGATGACCAACTTTCTCTAGCAATAGGCAGAAGAGGACAAAATGTAAGATTAGCAAGTCAACTTACAGAATTTGATATAGATATAATGACTGAAGCAGAAGAATCAGATAGAAGACAAGCTGAATTTTCCGAAAGATCTAAGTTATTCATGGATAATCTAAATGTTGACGAAATGGTAGCTCAACTCTTAGTATCAGAAGGATTTTCAACCTTAGAAGAAGTTGCCTATGTAGATAAAAGTGAAATAGAAAGTATTGAAGGTTTTGATGAATCTACAGCTGAAGAGTTACAGGCTAGAGCACATGAGTGCATAGAAGAAATAAATAATAAAGCAATTAAAAAAGCTAAAGAATTAGGAGTTGATAATTCTCTTATTGAATTTGAGGGTCTTAGTCCAGAAATGATAAAAACATTAGCTGAAGATGGAATAAAAAATCTTGAAGAATTTGCTAAATGTGCTGACTGGGAAATTGCTGGTGGATATACTTTAGTAGATGGTAAAAGAATAAAAGACGAAGGTATCCTTGAAAAATTCGATGTAAATATAAAAGAAGCAAGAAATCTTATAATGAAGGCAAGACTTGAAATGGGGTGGGTTTCAAAAGAAGATTATGAAAATGATCTTTCAAATAAAGAATAAAAATATAAATAAAAAAATCATATTATCCAAAAAATTAAATATGGCAGAGTTAGATACTGAAAATTTTTTTTCTACATTAAATAAAGGATACCCCTATAATCAAATGATTAGATTCACAATTACAGATAAAGATTTTTTGATTCCTGATTTATATCATAAATTCAAAGGAAAAGAATTTTATGTTAGATCGACAAAAGATGACCTTAAAAATTTTTCCGATAATATAAGTAAAAAATATACAAAAATTTTTAATAAAGGTAATATTGTTGAAATAATTGAAAACATACTTCTTAAACACATAATCGGTATTATCAGTCTGGCCAGAAAAGCCAAAAAAGTAATAATTGGTACTGAAGAAATTAAGATTTTATTAAAAAAGAATAAAATTTTTTTACTTTTACAAGAAAAAAATTTCTCTTTAAAAAGAGAGAAACAAATTAAACTCCCAATTTATCAAAAATATAAAATAAATTGTCTTAGTAAAGAGGAACTTGGTTATGCTTTTGGTAAAAAAAATATTGCAAATATTGGTTTTTTAAAAAGTTCTTTTATTAATCCTTTAATTTCTGATACTTATCTATTACAAAGTTTAAGAGATTAAGTAATTAGTTTAGGATCTACTATACAATGAGTGAAAATGATAAAAAGCAAACTAATTCCAAAACGTTAAGTCTGCGTGGTGGTGGAAGTTCAGTTAGAATGAATCTTTCACATGGTAGATCTAAATCTGTTTTAATTGAGACTAAACGAAAAAAAATTATACTTCCTAATAGAAATAATCCAAATCTAAAACAAAAAGAAACTGATAATACAAAATTAGAAAATATAAAAAAAACAAATGATAAAGTTTTCTCAGATGAGCAAATAGATAGAAGAAAAAAAGCTATAGAGGCTGCTAGGGAAAGAGAAATACTTATAAAAGAGGAAAAAGAGAAACTTCAAAATGAAAAAGATTTAGAAAATGAAAACAAAATTAATAATAATGAAAGTTTCAAAAAAGCTGAAAGTATAGTTGACGAAATAACTGAGATTAAAACATCTGAAGAACAAACTCCCAAACATAAAAATAAGCCAGATGTTAAATTTGATGGGAAACCAGAAGATAACTCTTCTAATAAAAAGTATAGAAAAGATGAAGAACTTAAAGAAGTAAAACCAAGCAAAGTTTATTCCGAAAGAAGACGATCTGGGAAGCTTACTATTAATCAAGCTCTTTCTGATCAAGGAGGAAGACAACGATCTATTGCCTCTTTGAGAAGAAGACAAGAAAAAGTAAAACGTAGACAAGTTTCAGAGAATATTGAAAGAGAAAAAATTACTAGAGAAGTTCAAGTCCCTGATTCCATTACAGTTCAAGAATTAGCAAATAGGATGGCTGAAAGATCTGCTTCTGTGGTAAAAACTCTTATGACGAACGGAATAATGGCTACACAAAATCAAACTATTGATGCAGATACAGCTATCCTAATTGTAGAAGAGTTTGGGCATGCTCCTATTAGAATATCTGCTTCAGATGTTGAAGATGCTATTTTAAAATATGATGATAATGATGACAACAAAGATTTGGAAGATAGGGCGCCAATCATAACAGTAATGGGACATGTAGATCACGGTAAAACCTCCTTATTAGACGCTATAAGAAAAACAAAAACTACTAATAACGAAGCTGGTGGTATCACACAACATATAGGTGCTTATCAAGTAAAAAGTGGAGGAGGCTCAATACTAACTTTTCTAGATACACCAGGTCACGCGGCTTTTACATCAATGAGATCCAGGGGTGCACAGGTTACTGATATAATAATACTTGTAGTAGCAGCGGACGATGGAGTTATGCCGCAAACAATTGAAGCAATTAACCATGCAAAAGCTGCAAAAGTACCAATAATTGTAGCAATTAATAAATGTGATAAAGAAAATGCAGACCCAAATAAAGTAAGAACAGAATTACTTAAATATGAAGTAATAGTTGAATCAATGTCAGGCGAAGTATTGGATGTAGAAGTTTCCGCCGCTACTGGCAAAGGAATTGATAATCTAATAGAAAATATTGTGTTACAATCAGAAATTTTAGAGCTTAAATCAAATCCTAAGCGCTTAGCAGAAGGAACCGTAATTGAAGCAAAATTAGATGTTGGGCGTGGGCCTGTAGCTACTGTTTTAGTTCAAAAAGGCACCTTAAATAAAGGTGATATAATTGTTGTTGGAGACCAGTGGGGCAAAGTTAGAGCACTAATTGATAGCAGTAATTTAAAAGTTGATCTTGCAGGACCTTCTGTCCCTGTCGAAGTTTTAGGTTTAAATGGTACACCTGAAGCAGGCGATCTGTTGAATGTGGTTTCGTCAGAAACTAAAGCTAGAGAGATTGCTGACTATAGAAAACAAGTTGTTAAAGATAAAAAAGATGCTTTAGGAAAAGGAAAAACATTAGATCAAATGATTGCTAAGGCAAAAGCAGATAAAGATATTTCAGAACTTCCACTTGTAGTTAAAGCGGATGTTCAAGGATCTTCAGAAGCTATAGTTCAAGCTTTAGAAAAAATTAGCACAGAAGAAGTAAGAGTTTTAATTTTGCATTCCGGAGTTGGGGCGATTACAGAAAGTGACGTAATTCTTGCAGAAGCTTCTAATGCATCAATTATAGGTTTTAACGTAAGAGCTAATGCTTCTGCAAGGGATTGTGCTAACCAAAAAGAAGTTGAACTAAGATATTACTCCATAATCTATGATTTAGTAGACGATATTAAAAAAGCTGCTTCTGGTTTATTAAAACCAGAGATCAAAGAAACCATTCTAGGATATGCTGAAATTTTAGAAGTGTTTAAAGTTAGCAATGCTGGAAAAGTTGCAGGATGTCTTGTTACAGAAGGAAATGCCCAAAAATCAGCAAAAGTAAGATTACTTAGAGATAATGTGGTAATTCATGAAGGTAATTTGAAAACCTTAAGAAGATTTAAAGATGAAGTAGAAAATGTTCAATCAGGTCAAGAATGTGGTATGGCATTTTCAGAATATGAAGATATTAGAAAAAAAGATGTCATTGAGATATTTAAAGTTGAAAATATTGCGAGGACTATTAATTAGAAATGCACTCTGAATTTAAAAATTGGCATGGTACTACTATTATTGGAGTATTAAAAAATGGTGCTGTTTCAATTGCTGGAGATGGTCAAGTTACTCTTGGACAAACAATAATGAAAGGGACTGCAAAAAAAGTTCAAAAATTGAAACCTGGAGGACTAGATATTATTGTTGGTTTTGCAGGATCAACAGCGGATGCATTTTCATTGTTAGAGAGGTTGGAAAGAAAGTTAGAAACATTCCCAGGTAATTTATCAAGATCTGCAATTGAATTAGCAAAAGATTGGAGAACAGATAAGTATTTAAGAAACTTAGAAGCAATGTTAGTAGTTACAGATGGTAAAGATTTATTTATAATATCTGGTTCTGGTGATGTATTAGAGCCCGAAGGAAACATTGCAGCAGTTGGATCAGGAGGAAATTATGCTTTAGCAGCAGCAAAAGCAATATATGAAACTGAAGTTTCTTCCGAAAAAATATGTAAAAAAGCTTTAAAAATTGCAGCGGATATTTGCGTTTACACTAATCATAACATAATTATTGAAACAATTAATAATAAGAAATGACAGAATTAACTCCCAGAGAGATAGTATCAGAACTAGACAAATTTATTATTGGTCAAAATTCTGCTAAGAAGGCAGTTGCTATTGCTTTAAGGAGTAGATGGAGACGTAAAAAAGTCGAAAGTCCTCTAAAAGAAGAAATATTTCCCAAAAATATCCTTATGATTGGACCAACAGGTGTTGGAAAAACTGAGATCTCTCGTCGTTTATCAAAACTTGCAGGTGCTCCTTTTCTCAAAGTTGAAGCAACAAAGTTTACTGAGGTTGGATATGTAGGAAGAGATGTAGATCAAATTGTCAGAGACCTTATTGACAGCTCAATAGTTATGACAAGAGAAAGAATGAGAAAAAATGTTGAAGTAAAAGCCCATGCAGAGGCAGAAAAACGTGTGTTAAGAGCATTAACTGGAGATAATGCTAGATCCCAAACTATTGAAATGTTTAAAAAAAAATTAAGAGACGGATTATTAGATGAAAAAGAAATTGATATCGATATTGAAGAATCTAACAACCCTATGCCCTTATTTGAAATACCAGGCCAACCTGGAACAAATATAGGAATGATGAATCTTAACGAGATTTTTGGTAAGGCTTTAGGAAAAAAAACAAAAAAAATTAAAATCAAAATATCAGAAAGTTATAAATTGTTATTAAAGGAAGAAGCAGATAAATTATTAGATGAAGAAAAAATTATACGAGAAGCTATCTCTTCAGTTGAGGAAAGCGGTATAATCTTTTTGGATGAAATTGATAAAATTTGTGCCAGAGCGGAAACTAAGTCTGCTGACGTTAGCCGCGAAGGAGTTCAAAGAGATCTACTACCTTTAATCGAGGGTACTACTGTTTCCACTAAATATGGACCAATAAAGACTGATCATATATTATTTATTGCATCTGGTGCTTTTCATGTAGTAAAACCGAGTGACTTACTACCCGAACTGCAGGGAAGGTTACCTGTTAGGGTCGAGTTACAAGCTTTAAGTGAAAAAGATTTCATAAATATTTTAACAGAAACTGAAAACTCTTTAACAAAGCAGTATTCCGCCTTAATGCAAACAGAAGGAATAACTTTAAATTTTGAAGAAAGTGGTATCAAGGCTCTTGCAAAAATTGCTGCAGAAGTTAATGCATCTATAGAAAATATTGGTGCAAGACGACTTTACACAATTCTAGAAAAGGTTTTTGAGAACTTAAGTTATTCTGCACCTGATCAAAAAGAAAAAAAAGTAACTATAGATAAAGATTTTGTTAATAATAATTTAGAAAAATTTGTCAAATCAAGCGATATAAGCCGATACGTTTTATAAATTTTTATTTTTTAAATAAACGTAAAAGGCACCCTCACCTCCATGACTAATATGAGAAGAAATGATTCCTAATATATATGGTCTCAATTCTGATTCATATAACCACGATTTAAGAGACTTTCTTAATATTCCATTATAAAACCCTTCTTTATTTAAATCATTTATTTTTATTTTTCCTTTACCAGTGATAATAAGTAATAACCTTAATCCAAGTTTTTGATTTATTTTTGTAAATTCTATTGCTTTTCGCTTCGCTTCAACAGACGTATAACCGTGTAAGTCTAATACCTTTTCAGGTTTTATTTTTCCTTTTTTCAAAAGACTTAATCTATTTTTATCAATTCTAATATCCTGTAATTGATAATTACTTAAAAACTTATCTTTTATAAAAGTATTTTTTAAATTTTTGTTTTGTTTAAATGTTAAATTTTCAAAATTGTCTTGTTTATCATTTAATAATTTATATTTTTTTTTTAATTCTTTAATATGATATGTTTTGTTGTAATATTTAAAATCTAAAGTTTTTTTTAACTCATCCCAATTTTTTAAATCTTCATCAGATAATTTTTTTTCTCTTTTATAAAACAATTCATAATTTCCATAAAATTCTATTCTGTTTTTATCAAATACCAATTTGGGATATCTGAATTCATTTTTCTTGCAAAAGTCCAAACATCTTTTTGTTTCTTTACATTGTCTGGACCACCTTCTATTAGATTATTATTCTGGTCTTTAATGCTATATGAGATATCACACCTAAAAACCATTGTAATATTTGCTTCTAAATTTTTCTTGTTAAGCTTCACATCTTTAATTCTAATATCGCGAACACCTCCAAACGATGCTTCAACTTTAAGGCCTTTTGCATTTCTATCGTCTATAACATCTTTAAAAGTCAAATAAACCTCATTAGACGTCATTTTTTTTATTTTATCTAAATCACCGTTTTCAAACGCCATCAATATTTCTTCATAGGCCAGCTTTGCGCCAGAAACAAAATGAGAAACCATCCATCCTTCTTCAATACTTTTCATATTAGTCAATATCTTAAATTGTTCAGAATTTTCTTCAACATAATCAGCAACGTCTTCATCAATTGCATTTGGCTTCAAATCTATAATATCCTCACTTTTTTTACTTTTACTATTTTGCTTTGCTGAATTTTTTTTATTATTAATATTCTGCTTTGGATTTTCAAAGCCTTGCCTAGATCCTAATACTGATTTAAGTCTCCAAAATAAAAAAAATGCTACAGCTGCTAAAACTATTATTTGAACCATTAATTTATGCCTTTCCAACGAATGGAGTTATACAGATTGATTTATATATTTTTTTTTCAAGATCAATCCTACATTTAAAATAATATTAATTAAATATTATTTTAAATGCTTCTGTTTAGTTTCATTATTAATTTTTTATGTGAGATATCCCAAATTTCATCACAATTTATATTCTTTACAAATTCCTTATGATTTTTCAAAATTTTATTATTTAAGATAGATTTTAATTCATTTTTTCTAGAAAAAGCCTTGTTTTTTTTCTTTTCAGGGTTCAGTAATAATTTTTGGCTTTCTTTGTTAAGGTTTAAGTTTGGTTGTTTTCCACCCATCAATTCTAGATAAACTTCACTCAACAAATAACAATCGATTAAGGCCCCATGACCTTTCTCTTTTCTTTCATTTATATCTATATCAAATTTTTTACACAAAGAATCTAGAGAAACTGACGATCCTGGATATTTTGATCTTGCAATTGTCAGTGTATCTATAATGCTATTTTGCAAATTACTTATTCCACAAATTCTAAGTTCATAATTTAAAAATTTTAAATCAAAATCAGCATTATGAATAATTAAATTATCATTTTTGATAAAACTTAAGAAATCTTCAACAATATCTTTAAAAAAAGGTTCCTCCTTAACCATTTCATAAGAAATGTTATGTATTTTTTGGCTATCTTCAGGTATATCTCTGTCCGGATTTATAAAACAATGAAAAGTTTTTTCAGTTCTTATTTGATCTATTAACTCTATTGCAGCTACTTCGATTATTTTATGTCCATCAAATGGATTTAAACCTGTTGTTTCAGTATCTAAAATTATTTCTCTAACCATTTTTTTCTAAAAAATTAATTATTTTTTTTACTTCATTTTCAATATCAATTTTTTCTTGATCTGTATTAATCAAGAAATTTGCTTTTTTGTTTTTTTCCATAACTGATATCTGTTTTGATAACAGATAGCTTATTTTTTTCTTATCAAAATTTTTCCTCTCAGACAGTCTTTTCATTTGTGTTTCATAAGAACAATAGACTGATAGTATATAGTCAAGCCATTTATTAGCACCTGTCTCATAGAGTAGAGGTATTTCAAAAACTAAAATATTCTCTTTTTGATTTTTTTGTATAAATTTTAATCTACTCAGTTTAAGTAAAGGGTGTATTGCTTTTTCAATTTTTTTTAAATCTATTTTTTTTTGTTTTATTAATAATGAAACTTTTTTTCTATTAATTTCTATTTCATTCTTTAATTGTGGATAAATTGATGTAATTTTTTTGTATCCCTCATTTCCATTTTTATATAATTCATGAACTTCTGAATCTGCATTCCAAACCTTTATACCATTTTTTTTAAAAAACAATGCGACTGTAGTTTTACCCATTCCTATTGAACCAGTTATACCAATTTTAATAGTCAAAATTTAACTCTTTAATGAATTTTCAATTAATTTTCTAAGTTCAGAAGTATAAGCAGGTGTATTTTTAAACCACTGTTGAAAACCCTTCTTTGCTTGATATATCAGCATATCTAAACCATTAATAACTCTTAAATTTTCTTTCTCTGCCTTTTTCATAAAAGATGTTTTTAAGGGATTATATACCAAATCAATAGCAATACCATTTTCTCGAACACCTTTGAGATCGATTGAAAACTTCTCTGAACCCAAATTTCCTAAACTAGTGGTATTTACGACAGTTGATACATCAATTAATGCATTGGAATAATCGCACCAATCGTAAATTTTTATTCTTGAAGATAAATCATTTTGAACTCTTTCAGCTTTTTCTCGACTTCTATTAATAATACTGATTTCAGATACTTGTTCTTTTAAAAAAACTGAAATAACTGCTCGTGCGGCACCACCTGAGCCAAAAATTAAAACTTTTTCCTTTTTAAAATTATACTTTGGAAAGTTTTTTAGTATAGATTGATAAAAGCCATAAGTATCAGAATTATCTGCTATGATTTTACCATCTTTAAAATAAATAGTATTTGCAGCTCCAATAATCTTGGCAGGTTCCATTATTTCATCAGCAAAATTCATAATTCTTTCTTTGTGTGGTATAGTTACATTC
>CACESU010000031.1 GCA_902562285.1 uncultured Alphaproteobacteria bacterium
AAATGATATTAAGATTATCCCCAAAACACAGGCAATTCTATTGTTTGATAAAGCTCTTCTCAAAGATAAAGACATGAATGAAAAAATTGATCATATAGAAAATTTTGATTTAGAGTCTAGAAATTCAAATAATTACTTTGAGAAAAAAATTAAAAATAGTTTGGATTTTTTCAGAGATAACAAATTTAATTGGTCTTGGGATAATTCTTATTTTACATCAGATAGCATAATAATTATTACAAAGAGTTCACAAAAAAATGTTGGAATAGAGTTCAAATTCAATTCTAATGGAATAAGTCTAAATGAATTACTTGATGTATTTAAAGAAATTGAAAAAAATTACGGAAATTTGAGCTTAGAAGACAATTCAAGTGATAATTTTTCTGCAATTACTAAAAGTGTTTCATTACTTGATGGTAAAATTTTTGAAAAAGTAGTTTTTTGGGATAAGATAAATCTAGATAGTAATAATACTGTTTCATTTGAAAACAGTACTGAGATCGCTAATATATCAGTACAGCAATCTACCTTCAAATATTCTTCAAGTAATGAAGTATTATTCCAAATTTCAGGAAGTTATGAAACTAATTGGGAAAAATTATTTCAAGATATAATTTCTAACCTCACTGCTTACGATAAAGTTTCTTCTTTGGGCTGGGAGTTCCATGTAAATAAAAATAGTTGGAACAGTTATAAGATTAATAATTCTAAAGTTGGGGATTCATTAAATAATGGTGATTTAGCAAAGGGTCAGCCAATACCAGCTTTGTTAGATTCAGTTGAAAATCTAAGATCAAATTTTGAAATTAATGAACTTACAGTAAACCCAGGTAGTTCTAATGAAACAAAGGTAGAATTTTCTCCAGCTGGATATACTGTTTTAACAGGAGGATATTCAATCAAATTAGATGCAGTATCTCCTGAATCTGACTGGAATAAAGGATTTAACGAAATTGATTTATTTCTTGATTTTCTTGATGATAGTATTCTTAGTGAAAAAGAACAGTCTGATATTGTAAATTTTGCCACTAATCTATCTGGTCCTCAAATAGAATTTAAATTTGGTAGCGACACTCTTCTTTCATTTTCAATTAATGACTTGGGAAAACTTATCTCATCTGAAATTAGCAATCCTAATCTAAAAATGGGTGATTTAAATCTTGAAATAGTCGGAGAAGATGCAGTCATGTATGATGGGAATAATTTATTATCAGTCGTTTTTGAAAATGCAAATATGTCAAAAACAGATTTTAATCAAGCTTGGACAGATGGTTCTAACCTTTCTATTTCTCCAGAATTAGTTTCTGGAAAGAGTAATATAATCGATGTTATAAAAGCAATAGCTTTTGAATTAAATCCAAAGATAAATAAAAATCTTTTAGATGATAAATGGGAATCAAATTTAAATAATAATTCCTCAACTGATGTAACACCAACTCCTACTGCTCAAGGGATTGAGATAGAAGTTTTAGATAATGGAATTTTTATTTTTGTCTAAAAAAGGCATAAATTTAATTATCAAAATTAGCTCTAGGTTAATTTATTCTTTTCTAATATTCTGGGCATTTGAGTTAAAAGCTGCAGATTTTGATGATAGTTTAGTAAATAAATTTTTTTCTCTTGGTATGAATAAAAGTCTAGGATTGATAATTTCTGAATATGAGCCAGTTATCGATAGTGAATTACTTGTTTCTAATAGCTCTGAAAAAACAAAAAGTAAGACGCTTAAAAACGATAAAGAATTATCAGTAAGATTTGAAAAAAAACTCTTTATTAAATAATTCTTCAATTGGTGGTTCTTTTTCATTAAGTTATGCAGAAGCTTCTATATTATATCCTCATGGTATCAATAAAATACCATTTCCAATAATAATAAATTCAAATGCTGTAAATCTTACTTCAAAAATTTTTAATAAATTTCAAATATCAGATAATTTTTCTACAAAATTGGGATTAGCAATTATGAAATCAAATTCACAGCAAAAATTAAAATTTGGAGATTTATTAATATATGATAATAAAAATTTTTTAGAGAGCTTTTCGTTCGCAGAATTAATATTTGCCCCTAAGATTTATAGTAAATTAAATCTTAGCTTAGAAATAAATAACCTTAAAAGTGTTAACTGGTTTTTTAGTTTTTCTTATAAACTTTAAAATAAGAAATTATTATGAAGGTATATTATCATCTATATGATGAAGCCATATAAATAAGGGGTGTGAATTTCTATTTCTCTGAAAAAGCGTCTAGTGGTGGGAATAGTGGTGTGTTTTTTGAATTTTTCATTTCAATATGACCGATATGACACTTATGACACCCACCCCTAAGACATATCCTTTAGGGTAAGGCATCCTCTGCAACTGCTCTCATTCCTCTATACAGTCTCCCTAACAGGTTATTGTAAGTTACTGTACAATGCAGAGGATAATTCATTAGATATGCTTAAGTGTTTTTAAACAATCCAAAAATGACAGAATGAGAAAATTTAATTACTAAGAGGTGTTGCTCCTGTTTCAGTACTAATTATTTTTCCATCTTTTTTCATGTGACAAGCTAATACTGCTTCTTTAGATCCATCTGGAAATGACAACACATTATGATCTACTAAAATATCATCATTTTCATAAATGCATTTCCATGAGATCATTTCAAACTTGTTGCTCTCTAGCATACTTTTCATCATGGGAAACCACTCTGATAAACTCATAGTTGTATTCGTTTGGTGTCTTATAAAAGAATAATCTGGATGATAAAATTTCATCAATATATCAAAATCTTTATCTTCAAAGGCCTTCTTCAAACTATCATAAATTTTCATTATATTCTCCTTTAAGTAGTCAATTATAAAACTTTGGGTATATATATTCTTTTATAACCTAATATCTTAAAATATTTACAAAAACGTAAGGTAAAATGTCTTTAGTTTCAAAAAAAGGTTAACGTTAAGTAATAAAATTTTTTATTTTATATTTTCACTTTTTTTTTTAAAATCTAATCTTTAACAAATATTGGGTCTCTTGAATTGCAGAAAAATCAGAATGTTAAAGTAGATTATGTTGAGATCGGTAATGGACCAAAAGTAGTACTACTTCATTCTACTGCAACTGGAATTAAGCAATGGAGATATTTATTAGAGAATTATAAAAATCGGTTTTGTTTTATAGCTGTAAATTTAATTGGTTATGGTAAAACATATAAATGGGAAAGAAGTGAATCTCAAAAGTTGATAGACCAAGTAAAGTTATTAGAAAATATACCTTCACTCAAAAATTGTAAATTTTCAATTGTTGGACATTCATTTGGTGGTAGTGTTGCAATGATGGCTGCTGTGCATTTCCAAAAAGTAGTTAATAACTTAATTCTAATAGAACCCAATCCTTTTTATTTATTAAAAAAATCTGGTTATTTAAATGCATATGAAGAATCTTTAATAATCCAAAAAAAAATAAAAAAGTATTACAATAAAAATTGGGATAAAGCTGTTCATTTTTTTGCAGATTATTGGAATGGAAAGGGTTCTTGGGAATCCTATTCAAACGATCAGAAAGTAAAATTTTCAGAAATTTTAAAACCCAATTTTCACGAATGGGACGCTGTCCTTAATGAAACTATTTCTATTCAAGAGTTATATAAAAAACTTCCAAAAGATACTACTTTTATAAGTGCGTTAGATACTGTTTTTTCTATTAAAGAAATAAAAAAAATATTGAACTATCATTGCAAAACTTGGAATTTTAAAACTATCAATTCTGGTGGTCATATGGCTGTAATAAAAAAACCTAGCGAGCTAGCTAGCATAATAGTGGAGTCAATGAAATAGTTTTAAAATTGACAGAGTTTATGCACTCATTTGGGCAAGAATAGCTTCATCAAATGGATATGAATCTAAGAATGCTAAAAGATTGTTAGAATCCTTTAATAAGGAGATGACCCCATCCCAAATAGAGAAGGCACAAGACTTAGCAAGAGAGTGTGTAAAAAAGAACTATAAAGGGTGTTGAACATAACAATCATAACACCCACCCCTAAGACATATACTTTAGGGTGAAGTATTAAAAAAAAATTCCAAATAATAGAAATAATTAAATAGCAAAATATACTTAGCCTAAAAAATAGTCATTACAGTTAAAGTTTATAAAGATAAAAAGAATACTTCTTGATAAGCAAATTAGAAATCCCTAATTTTTCTTTATTATAAATTTTTATAAGTGCTGAAATAGTCTATTAGATTTAAATCGGTTAATTTTTTATCAAAGAAAGCTTTATTATAAAGGAGAAATAAATGATTGTTATGCTAACACAAGACCTTGCCAGAGGATTTGCTCCATGGAAAGAAATGTATTTTGAAAATCAAGCTGAGTTAAATGCTTTAGGTGCAAAACTGATTTTTGCTGGCCCACATAAAGACGATAATAATAAAATGATGGTCTTGATTGATTTTGAATCTCCAGAAGCCATGAAGGCTTTTGCAGGACACGAAGGACTTAAGGCAAAACGTGTAGCTGCTGGAGCAATTTTAGAATCTAATGTTTTAACAATTATGGGAGAGGAATCCTTCACAGAATAAAAATAAATATGAAATGGTAATTATGTTGGAAACTATTCAGGGTGAACAAAAGGTGGAGATAAAACAATGGGATTTTATAATAAATATATTTTACCTAAAATCATTAATGCTGGATGCGGTACTAAACCAATAAGAAAACAGAGAGAGAAAGTACTGCCATTATGCAAAGGGATCGTTTTAGAAATTGGCTGTGGAAGTGGACTTAACTTCTCCTTTTATGAAGAAAATAATATAGATAAACTGTATGCACTTGAACCCGATAAAGAGATGTTACGTTAAGCTGAGTCAGTAGTTAAAGAGGTTAATTTCCCAATTACATTTTTAGAAACAGGTGCTGAAAAGATTCCACTGGAGGATGATTCTATCGATACAGCATTATTGACATATACTCTTTGTACCATTCCTGATCCGTTAGCTGCTCTACTTGAAATAAGAAGAGTGCTTAAAAAAGGAGGCAAATTAGTATTTTGTGAGCACGGGATGGCTCCTGAGAATAATGTAAAAAAAATGCAAAACTTTATAAATTCTTTTTGGCCAATTTTTGTTGGTGGGTGTAATTTAAATAGGGATATACCAAGTCTTATAAAAGACGCTGGATTTTTGGTAGATAATTTAGAAACCATGTATTTACCCAAAACTCCTAAATGGTTCGGATACAACTACTGGGGTTCTGCCAGTTAAGATATAATTTAATAAAACCAATTCCTTTATCAATTATTTTACTTACGTTTTTTCAAATTACTCATATTATTTAAACTGCGTAACAAAGCCGGTGTAACACTTTCCTATGAATCTATCATATATGCTACTGACTTTCAGTTTGTCCCCTAGTGTCTTTGAGATTTTGTTTTATGTGGGTATACCCCAAAAACCATAGCCTATTATTAGCAAGTACTACTGCTTACACATTTTGGTTTGGTAAATTAAATTAACTACATTCAGCTCAATAGCCTCCCTTTCTTGGCTTATTTTCTATTTATTGCTATTATAATTAGTTATTTAACAATAATATTCAGTAATTTAAAAAAAATGAAAAATTTACTAAATTAACCGAAATAAAGGATAAATAATGAGTGAATCTAAACTAATGAGTTATATTACGTCCGATTTTGCCTCAAAAAGTGACATGAGAGTTGGAGCTGAAGAATGGCAAGCAATAATAGAAGAAATGCTTCCTAAATTTAAAAAAGCTGGCGCTATCAGACAAACTGTAAGTCAGATATGGAATAAAGAAGGTGTTTTTAGATTAGGTACCATGTGGGAATACAAAGACGAAAAAGCATTTACAGAATGTCAAAAATTATTTAGAGAAGCAGAAATGAAATTTGAACAAAAAGTACAAATTTCTGTTAAGGACTTCTCAAACCGTGGAATAATACTTTATGATACAATTTTATAATGTTAATTAATTCACGCATCACAGTAATCTATGGTAGTAATAATGTAAGCCTTTGGATAATCTCTGAAGAATAAGAGATCCATAGAATCCATAGGCTATGCTCAACAATTGCATAGGTTTTTCCACTTTCGGTCCCTTTTACATGCGTAGTTCAAATAATGGAAAAATAGTTCTTTAAACCCACCCCTAAGACATATCCTTGAGGGCACCCCAAAAACCATAGCCTATATTAGTAATCAGTGAACCTATCCTTATCTCGTTTTAAGTAGTTATAATCAAAAATAAGAAATGTTGATTGAAACTTTTATCTAAAGTATTTTGATAAGATGGTTAAAAAAATTATTTTATGCTTATTAGTATTTTTTATTTTTTCTCCCATCGGTGCTCAAACTAAATGGGATAAAGAAAACTCATTCAAAGTTCAAAATAAATTATTAGAATTAGGATTTGATCCCAAAGGTGTGGATGGCGTCTGGGGAAAAAATTCTCAAAAAGCTTTAGACCATTTTTTTAATATTTATCAAATTGAACCATCATCGGAAGTAGAATTAGTACTAAATATTTTAGAAGGAATTAAAGAAGACGATAGCCACCTTGATGAGGTAATGACAAAAAAGGATGCTATACGTTTTGAAAAGAGAATTGGTTTTGGAAGTCCGGTTGATAGGGTTGTTAGATATATTGGATTAACCAGAAGAGAAGCTATAGATCTTGTTATTGACGAACTCGAAAATTACGAAGATGATTTTGACTGGCCAGAGTGGACTGAGGGATCAGTACCGATAGGTTTTTTAACAAAAGTTAAATCAACACTTATAGGGAAACGTTGTACCAATTTTCCATTTAAATTTTCATTACAAAAAGCCTTACTAAAATCTATAATGTTTTCAAAAAATCCTCAGTTTGAAAAACTCAATATCTTTTGGTTAGATCATTTTTCAGTTGCTTGGGATACTTATAATATGCCCTATTCTTATGTTGACCACTTTAAATTTATTAGGACAAATTCAAATAAAAATTTTTTAGAATTACTTAAATTTTCATTTACTGATCCTGCAATGATTAAATATCTAAATAATGATCAAAGCTTGCCAAAAAATCCAAATGAAAATCTTGCAAGAGAATTTCTAGAACTCTTTTCTCTTGGTGAAGGTAATTATTTGGAAAAAGACATTAGAGAAATTGCAAAGATGTTAACTGGCTTTTCGGTTAATGAAGCATCAGAAAAATTTCAATTGATTAAGGAATATAGAATTAATAAAAATTTTGAGGTGTTTAATTATAAAATAAATAATATTGAAGAATTAATAAAAATAACTGAAAAACACCAAAAATTTGGTTTTTATATCGCTAAAAAATTATATCAAGAGTATGTTTCTTTAGAAGAACCTGATCAAAAAATTTTACATCAAATAGTACAAAAATTTAGAAAGCATTCTTTTAATATATCTGACATGTTACGTGTAATCTTATCAACAAAGAGATTCTGGGACGAAGACAACAAGTTAACTTTAGTAAAAAGTCCAATTGATCTTCTTATTGGTACAATGAGAAATTTAGGTCATCTAGGCATTAACTCGATTAATCATAAATCATGGGACAAATTTTTAAAATCATCGTTATTTACTCTAAAAACCAATAATCAGGATTTATTTGATCCACCCAGTATTGATGGATGGCCATCTGGTATGGAATGGTTAACTGGTCAAAAAATAGAAAAAAGAATTTCATCTACAATAAAATTTTTTGAATCTTTTGATATAATAAATAAAAAAAATACCTATTTCGAGCAAGAGGATGAAACTTTGTTAAAGGGAATATTAGATGAAATAAATTATGATAAATCTCTTAAGACTTTTTTTGATAATTCATATGAAAACCAATTTGTTTTCGAGACAATGATGCTTCACGAATTAGATGAATATATGGATAAAAAAACCGAGGGATCAATTAAGTTTTCTATACATAACGCAAAGCTTGGTAAAAAAAGATGGAAATCGATTTATTTTGAAATTATTAAAAACAGAAAGAATAGACCATATATCATAATTAATAGAAGAAATTCTTTTCCCGACATTCAAGAAAGCATAATGCATATTCATAAATCTGGTGATGGAAGACCTATATATATTCCAATTAGAAATAATAGTAAAAATTTAAAATTGAGTATTTCGGATAAATTATTACTCGAGAGAATTATTCAATCTTTCAAAATTACACTAGATCTTGAGAAATATTTTGGTCTAAGTGTATATTCAAGTCATGGTGCAAGAGATTTTTTAAAAAGTATTTTAAAAAAAGAAGGATTTAAAAAAATTAAATCAGACCATGGTTTAGTTGTACCTGTAAAAATGTTTGCAATATTGATGCATGATCCAAATGGTCTAACTCTGAATAATGTAAATTATAAAACTATGAAGTGCGGATTTGAAAAATTCAAATATCAAGAACTTGCTGATAATCAATTACAATTGGAAGCTTTATTAAACAAATCAAATCTTGGAAAAAAATACTATAATATGTTAGAAAATTCTGGCTTTCGTTTATCTGAATTGCTTTTACCTGATTTTAACCTTTCACTTCCCAATACAGATTTTTTAGCTATGATTACACATGAGGGATATCAACTAAAATGAAATTAGATAGACGCCACTTTTTGTCATTTATGTCAGCAACTACGCTTTTCTCTTTTTTACCATCTATAATTTTTAGTGAATCTTCAAAAACAAAATATTTAATTTTAATTGAGTTAAGAGGAGCGAATGACGGATTAAATACTATAATTCCATTTGCAGATCACAGATATTATGATTTGAGACCTAATATATCTATATCAAAAAAGTCTGTGCTTAAAATTTCTAGTGAAGTAGGGTTACATCCAATCTTAAGCGGGATTTCTAGATTATTTGAAAGAGGACATTGTAAAATAGTACAAAATTTAGGATATCCAAACCCAGTTTTATCTCATTTTAGATCTATTGAGGTTTGGGAAACTGCAGGAAGAACAAAAGGTTGGTTAGTTGATCCATTAATTGAATTATCATCAAAAATTTCTTTAGATGGAAAAGCAATGTTTTTAGATGACTCAGGTGAACTATTTGTAGGTGGACAAGATGGTTTTTATGGGCCTGATATAATTGGTTATAAACCAGAAATGTCTGAACCACGAGATTCAACTGTTCCAATTCCGCGTTCAAAAAATATTGGACTTCTAGGACAAATAATTGATGCGCGGAAAAAAAATAGAGACAAATTTGAAAAATTCCAAAAAAAACTTGATAATTTAAAGAAAATTAGACCTATTGGTGGTGGAAGTTTAGAAATGCAACTAACAAATGTATGTAGGTTGATAGCTTCTGAAGTGGAAATTCCAGTATTTAAAGTTTCATTAGGAAGTTTTGATACACACGCTCAACAAGAGTGGACACATAGAAGACTATTAAAAGAATTAAGTATTTCTGTAGAAAAAACAGCTAGCATACTTAAAGATGTGGGAGTATGGGATGATACTATAATTATGACCTATTCAGAATTTGGAAGAAGAGCAAAAGAGAATGGATCTGAAGGAACAGACCATGGCATGGCAGCTCCTCACTTTGTATTTGGAGGGAAAATTAATGGTGGTATCGATGGTGAAAATCCAAATCTTTCTAAACTTAACAAAAATAACCTTACATTTTCAGTAGATTATAGATCTTTATATGATTATGTATTGAATAAGCACTTTGGATTAAGTGAAAACCCATTTAAATCTTATCGTAATTCTATTATTAGTTAGTGATTGCTGAAAAATCTTTAAGTGATAAATAGAACAAATTTGATTAAATTTTGTTTCAACCATCATATTAAGCCCATACAGACTCAAGATTATTACTAGTGTAAATAATACTTCCGACACCTAATATGACTCTTCTGAGTCATCCTAGAGTCTCTGAGGGTAGGGCACCCCAAAAACCATAGCCTATATTAGCAAGTACTACTGCTTACACATTTTGGGTGGGGAGGTAAACTTCTCTAATCTTCACACATAAGATATTTCATGTAATATAGTCTTTATGAAAAGATTAATCATAACTCTATGCCTTGCTATTAGC
>CACESU010000032.1 GCA_902562285.1 uncultured Alphaproteobacteria bacterium
TCAATAGCAAAAATTATCGGTAATGAATTTATAAGAATAAGAATAGGTGTAGGCAGGCCAGAAAAAATTGATGTGTCATCATATGTATTAAATAATTTCCTTAGCAGTGAAGTCCCTTTATTAAATAAAATTATACAAAAAAGTTGTGAAGGTATAAAACTATTAACTGAGGATAGAAAAGAAGAATGCAAGAAGTTTTTTTCTAAAAACTACCACTAATTTTTTATATCAAAGCCCAAAGATTCAGCTACAGTAAAAATGTCTTTATCTCCACGACCACACATATTCATTATCATTAAATGATTTTTGGGAAGCTTTGGGGCAATTTTCTTTACATGAGCTAAAGCATGACTTGGTTCTAAAGCAGGTATAATGCCTTCTTTTTCACAACACAATTTAAAAGCATCTAATGCTTCTTTATCTGTTATTGATACATATTCCACTCTTCCCATATCGTGTAAGTATGAATGTTCCGGACCAATACCAGGATAGTCTAATCCAGCAGATATAGAATGACCTTCAATAATTTGACCATTTTTGTCTTGTAATAAATATGTCCTATTACCATGTAGAACTCCAGGTCTACCGCCAGTCAAAGAAGCTGCGTGCTCCATTTTATTGTTAACTCCTTTTCCACCTGCTTCAACTCCAAACATCTTTACATCTTTGTCATCTAAAAAAGGGAAAAAGAGCCCCATAGCATTAGATCCCCCACCTATACAAGCAATTAAACTGTCAGGTAAGCGTCCCTCTTTATCAAGAATTTGTTGCTTTGTCTCAGAACCAATTATCGATTGAAAATCTCGTACCATTGAAGGATATGGATGAGGCCCTGCAACAGTACCAATACAATAAAAAGTATCTTCAACATTAGTTACCCAATCCCTCAAAGCTTCATTCATCGCATCCTTTAAAGTTCCTCTTCCTGATGTAACGGATACTATATCAGCACCTAAGAGCTTCATTCTGAAAACATTTGGAGCTTGTCTCTCTACATCTGTTTTACCCATAAAAACGATACATTTTAATCCAAATCGAGCACAAACTGTTGCTGTGGCTACTCCATGCTGACCTGCTCCAGTCTCAGCAATTATTCTTTTTTTTCCCATTCTTTTTGCCAATAATATTTGACCAAGAACATTATTTATCTTATGCGCCCCAGTATGATTTAACTCATCTCTCTTAAGGTAAATTTTAGCACCTCCAAAATGTTCAGTTAAGCGCTCTGAAAAATAAAGAGGGCTTGGTCTTCCGACATAGTCCTTGAGAAAAAAGTTCATTTCTTTCCAAAAGCTTTTATCACTCTTTGCTTTTTTATATTCACTTTCTAATGATAAAATTAAAGGCATTAATGTTTCAGAAACAAACCTTCCTCCAAAACTACCAAATCTTCCATTCTCATCTGGACCTTCCTTGTAGGAATTTATTCTATTATTCAACATTTAAGCTACCCTCATATTTCTTTATTTTTTCTACAAAATTTGTAATTTTATTAACACTTTTCCTACCACTAGTATCTTCCACTCCAGAAGACAAATCTACTTTTTTGGCTTTTGTCAAACGAAGAGCCTCAATAACATTGTTCGCATTAAGACCTCCAGCTAAAAACCAGGGAAAATCCCAGGACATTTTTTGTAATATGGTCCAATCAAATTTAATACCATTTCCACCTGGTAAAATACTATTTGAACTTGGTTTAGCGTCTATTAGAAGATGATCAGCGACTTCAGAATATCTTTTAACTAAATCCAAATCCTTTTTATCTTTTACACCGATAGCCTTTATTAACGAAAAATTAAATTTTGATTTGATTTCTTTTATACGAGCTATAGACTCAGATCCGTGTAATTGAAGCATGTCTAGATCAAGGCCTGAAATTAAATTTAAACAATCATCACTTGGATTAACTACAAGACCCACTTTAATTATTCCAGGAGGAGTAAGTGCAATTAATGATTTAGCTGTTTCATTTTTTAAAAACCTAGGAGATTTTTCAAAAAAAACAAAACCTATATATTTTATGCCTAAATTAAAGGCTACTTCAATATGTGATGGTTCTTTTAAACCACATAACTTAATTTCAATCATAATATTTATTCAAGAAGTGATAATACGTCATCTTTTTTCGAATTTACTTGCTTTTTTAATTTTTGAAGTTCGGTATCACTTTTTCTTAACTCGTTAATTTTTTCTTTTAAAGATTTTCTTACTTTATTAGATCTATTATTTTCCAGAATGCAACCCAATATGAAGCCAAAAAAAATTGAAAAAATAATTATTAGATATAAAGGAACCTCAAAAAGATAGAAGTTGTCAAATTCCAAAAATTTTGGAACTAAATAAAAATCAACTACATGTGAATTAAGAATACCAAAACATATCAAAAAAAATATTAATAAAGAACTTATGGTAAATTTAAATATCGAAACCAATAAGCTTACCCTACTTATTTAATCTTTCTCTTAAAAGTTTCCCAGGCTTAAAAAATGGAACAAATTTTTCATTTACTTCTACACTTATACCAGTCCTCGGATTGCGCCCAATACGAGGTTTTCTATGTTTGACCGAAAATGCTCCAAAACCCCTTAATTCAGCTCTTCTTCCATCTGATAAAGCTAATGTTATCTCAGCAAAAATAGTTTCCACTAATCTTTCAACATCCCTTTGATATAGATGCGGATTTTCTTCAGCTATTTTTTGTACAAGCTCAGATTTAATCATAACAACCTCCAATTGACACTATAATAGTACTATTTTGAAATTTTTTCAACGAGCTATAGACATTAATTTCAAACTATTTCTTAAATCAGAAATAAAATTGAAATTAGAAGGTGAAATACCACTAAAAAATTCTTCAAAAAAGAAATTATTATTTGAAGGGATCTCAATATCAATTATTTTCAGTCCTTTCATATTAGGGTATTTTGCTTCAAGATATTTTAATGCTTCCTTTTCTGATCCAATTTCATCAATCAGTCCCAAATCCATTGCCATCCCACCTGTTAGTGTCCTACCATCTGAAACCAAATCAATGATACTTGGGGAAATATTTCTATTATTTTTAATTAACGAAATGAACCAATTAAAACTATAATTAACTATTTTTTGATCATTAATTTTTACCAGAGGATCAAAAGGGGAAAGTGGATTTTGACCGCCTTTAATTTTTCCTGATTTTATAGAGTCAGTACTAATACCTATTTTATCAGAAAGTTTTGAAAAATTATTATATTCAACAATTACGCCTATAGAACCAGTCAATGTATTTTGTCTGGCAAAAATATAATTTGATGCTAATGCAACAATATAACCTCCAGAGGTTGCAACTTCACCCATTAAAGAAATTACAGGTTTTATTTGAGATAATTCATTAATTGCTACATAAAGACTTTCAGAACCAACTACAGTTCCACCTGGACTATTTATATTAACAAAAACAGACATTACATTTTCGTTTTTTGAGAGATCATTAATAGTTTTAACTAATTTATGATTATCGTAAATAATTCCATTAATGCTTATCCTAGCAATATGTGGAAAATTTGATGAAAAATTATTAAAATTAAAAAAAAGTAAAAATACAGCAGCTAAAATTATAGAAAAAAATACTCCACGCCATAATCCTTTTCTAAACCATTTTTTTCTATTTTCTTCTAAAATTTGCCAATCTAAAGACATAATTCATTAGTAAAACTTTAATCTTTATCCTCTTTATTCAAAGCCACACTTAATATGTCACCTAAAGATGCACCAGAATCTGAAGAACCATATTGTTGAACTGCTTCTTTTTCTTCTGCTATTTCTTTAGCTTTAATTGAGAAATTAACTTTACGATTTGCTTTATCTATATTGGTAATTCTTACATCAACTTTATCTCCAACAACAAATTTGTCAGACCTCTGTTCAGATCTATCTCTTGACAAATCTGATCTTCTAATAAATGAATTTATTCCTTTAAATTCGACATCAACACCGTTTTCTTGTAAATTTGAAATAGTTACCGTAACGATCTGACCTCTTTTTAATCCACTAATAGTATCTTCATAAGGGTCTTTCTCTAAAGCTTTAATTGATAATGATATTCTTTCTTTGTCTATATCTATGTCAATAACTTGAGCTTTGACTAAATCACCTTTTTTATAAGTTTCTAGTGCTTCCTCACCAGATTTATTCCAATCAAGATCTGTTAAATGTACCATGCCATCAATATCTTCTCCCAAACCAACAAATAATCCAAATTCTGTAATGTTCTTAATTTCTCCCTCAACATTGCTTCCGACTGGATTATTTTCAGCAAAATTTTCCCACGGATTTCCCTTTGTCTGTTTTAGGCCTAAACTAACTCTTCTTTTATCAGTATCAATTTCAAGAACCATTACTTCAAGCTCCTGACTAGTTGAAACTAACTTTCCAGGATGCACATTTTTCTTTGTCCAAGACATTTCAGAAACATGAACTAAACCTTCTACTCCAGACTCAAGTTCAACAAATGCCCCATAATCAGTTATATTTGTAACTCTGCCAGTATGATTTGATCCCAATGGATATCTTTTTTCTACATCACTCCAAGGATCATCTTGTAATTGCTTCATACCAAGACTTATTCTATGTGTATCTTTATTAATTTTTATAACTTGAACTTTTATAGTATCACCAATATTCAACAATTCTGATGGATGATTTACTCTTCTCCAAGCCATGTCAGTAACATGTAATAAACCGTCAACCCCTCCCAAATCAATAAAAGCTCCATATTCAGTAATATTTTTTACAACTCCATCAGCTATAGACCCTTCAGCAAGATTACCAACTAGTTCAGCTCTTTGCTCTGCACGGGACTCCTCTAAAATAGCTCGCCTTGAAACAACAATATTTCCCCTTCGTCTATCCATTTTTAGAATTTGAAAAGGTTGTGACACGTTCATAAGAGAATTAGTATCTCTTATTGGTCTTACATCAACTTGACTACCAGGTAGAAATGCTATGGCACCTCCAAGATCAACAGTAAAACCTCCTTTTACCCTACCAAAGATAATACCATCCACTTTTTCATCTTTTCCAGACGCTTTTTCTAACCGATCCCATGCTTCCTCACGTCTTGCTTTTTCTCTACTAAGAAGTGCTTCTCCTCGTGAACCTTCAACCTTCTCGAGATAAACTTCCACTGTATCACCAATTGATATTTCTGGGGGTTGACCAGGAATAGAGAATTCCCTCAAATCAACTCTACCCTCCATTTTATACCCTATGTCAATAATTGCTTGGCCAGCTTCAATTGCAATTACAGATCCATTTACTACTTCGCCCTCTTTAGGCGTTGAACTATCTAAGCTCTCATTTAGTAATTTTTCAAAAGCTTCCATGGTAGCAAGTGCTGACATATAGCTCTCCTTAATATATATTTGATTCTAATAATTTCATGAAACATGTTAATATAGTATAAATCTAACTATTCAATGTTATTTTTTTAATTTTTCTGAAATAATTGCAATTATTTTTTTTAATACTTCTTCCACAGTCATGTTAGAAGTATCTAATAAAATGGCATCTTTTGCAGGTACCATGGGTGAAAATTCTCTATTTTTATCTAGATCATCTCTCTTGATAAGATCATAAAGTATGTTTTTGAAGTTTAAATCCTTGTTATATTTACATAATTGATCATATCGCCTTTTAGCTCTTACATGGATTTCTGCGTCTATAAATACTTTGACGTCTGCATCTGGACATACAACCGTACCAATGTCTCTTCCATCTAAAACTGCTCCACCAACTCGTAACGCAAAATCTCTCTGGTATAATAAAAGACTTCTCCTGACTATGTTGTTTTTTGAAATTAAACTAGCTTCAAGTGTAATTTTTTTGCTCCTCAAATTGGTGACATTGAAATTTTTATTACTCAATAGTTTGAGAGAAGCTTGAATTTTTTGTTTTGAAATTTTTGAACCATCTGAAGAATTTTGCAAATGATAAGCAACAACCCTATACAAAATTCCAGTATCTAAATAATGAAAACCAAAATGTTCAGCAATTTTTTTACCTATCGTGCCTTTACCAGATGCTGCTGTACCATCAATAGCTACTACAAATTTCATAAGTTAATTTTAGTTAAAATCAGCTTTATGATTTTCCTTCTAAATAAAATCATATTCTAATCCTTTAATACAGTTATATTTAGTCCAATAGAATTCATAAGATCTATGAAATTTGGAAAGCTTGTCTTAATTGATGATGCTCCACGTATCTCTATACTATTTTCTGTTATGCTTCCAAGAGAGGCAAAAGACATCGCTATTCTATGGTCATTTGATGCATTAATAATACTTCCACCCTTAATTATTTTATTTCCTTTACCAAAAACAACTAATTGGTTCTTTTTTTTTGTTATGAGAATACCATTTTTTTCTAAACCATCTGCAATAGCTTCAATTCTGTCACTTTCTTTGAATCTCAACTCCTCTATACCTTTCATAATGGTAGGACCTGTCGCAGTTGCTGCCAAAATTGATAAAATTGGATACTCATCAATCATTCTGGCAGATCTATGTTCTGGTACTTCTACTCCTACCAGATCTGGAGAATAACTAACATGTAAATCAGCAACTAATTCTCCTGCCTCAGTATTCTTATTCTGAATTTTTATATTAGCTCCCATTTCTATTAGTGTTTCTATAAATCCATCCCTCAATGGATTCAAACCTACACGTTTAATAGTTAATTCAGAATTTGGTATCATACAAGCTAATGCGATTGGAAAGGAAGCAGAAGAAATATCTCCAGGCACACTAATAATACCAGGATTTAATTTTGGAAATCCATTTACTGAAATATTATTACTTGACCCTTTTTTCTCAATTTGAATTTTAGCACCAAGAAACTTTAACATTTTTTCAGTATGATCTCTTGTAGGTTCATTCTCTAATATTGTTGTTTTACCTCTTACATTTAACCCAGCAAGCAAAATAGCAGATTTTACTTGTGCAGAAGGAATTTGAAGGTTGTAATTTATTGGAATAGGATCATTAGATCCGATAACATTTATAGGAAGTTTGGAATCATGATTAGAAGAAAATACTGCTCCAAATTCAGTTAATGGCTTTATTACTCTGTCCATAGGTCTTTTCCTAAGACTATCATCTCCCGTAAAAGTAACTTTTATAGGACAAGTTGATACTAGTCCCATTAATAATCTAACAGAAGTTCCAGAGTTTCCACAATCAATGATATTTTCAGGTTCACAAAAACCACCAATACCGACACCATGTACTAACCATTTATCTGATTCCTTATAAATATCAACACCTAAGGCTTTTAATCCATTTACTGTTTTGAATATATCATCTGACTCCAAAAGTCTTAAAATGGAAGTTTTACCAATAGCTAAACTTCCCATAATTAGTGCTCTATGAGATATAGACTTATCACTAGGTATATATATTTGACCTTTCAAACCCGAAGATCTTTTAGATAAAATTGTTTGGAAACATTCAGTCATTTTTTTTAAAATTTAAATAGTTTATTTTTCTTCCAAACTTTAAAGCTTTTTGTTGATATTTTGTATCAATGTTCTGTTTTATTTTTTTTTTAGTTTGCAAAAAATTTGAGTCTTTATAATTAAAGTTATCTTTACTCTTCATAATTCCTAAAATTTGGTTCGCATAATCTTCTATATCTGTTGCTATGCAAATAGTCCCATTTTTTTTTAATAATGAACATAAATACATTGAATTATTTTCATTAAAAAACCTTCTTTTTTTATGTTTAGTTTTAGGCCAGGGATCAGGAAACAATATATAAATTTTATTTAACGTAAAGCAATTAAAATTATGAATTAAGTCTAGACAATTTCCAAAATGGATTCGTATATTTTTTATTCTAAATTTTATAATCTTGGCTAATAAGCTGGCCACACCATTTTCAAATACCTCACAACCTACGAACCCAACATTTGGATGAGCCAATGCTTTTTCAAATAAAAAATCTCCCATACCAAAGCCAATTTCAAGTCTTATATCTTCAATACCATCAAATAAATCTTTTGGGTTTATTTTTCTTAAGTTCAAAACACTGTAATCATTTGTTTTAAATATTGAAAAATCATTCATATAATTTTTAAAATATTCTTTTTGTAAGTTGCTTAAACTTTTTACCTTCCTTCTTCCAAAAACTTTATACTTTTTACCTTCCTCTGTCATAAAGTTACAAATTTTTAAAAACAAATATCAATATATATTTTTTTTTAGTATTTCAGTTAAATCTGTATTTTCCCATGAAAAACTACCATCATCACTGTAATTCTGACCAAAATGACCATAGGCAGACGTTTTTGAATATATTGGTTTTTGCAAATTAAGGTGTTTAATTATACCAGAAGGGCTCAAATCTATACATTTTAAAATACTACTGATTATCTTATCTTCAGAAACTATATTTGAATTAAATGTATTTAAATATATTGATAGGGGCTGTGAAACACCAATTGCATAAGAAAGTTGAATAACACATTTTTTGGCTAATCCAGCTGACACTATATTTTTGGCTAAATATCTAGCTGCATAAGCTGCTGACCTATCAACTTTTGTCGGGTCTTTCCCAGAAAACGCACCTCCGCCATGAGGTGCTGCACCACCATAAGTATCAACAATGATTTTTCTTCCAGTAAGTCCAGCATCTCCATCAGGACCACCTATAACAAATTTGCCAGTAGGGTTGACGTGCCAAATAGTATTGTCCGTTATCCAACCATCAGGTAAAGTTTCTAAAACATATGGTGAAATTATTTCTTTTATATCTTCCGAAGTTAATTTTTCATCAAAATGTTGAGTTGATAAAACAATTGATTTTACATTTTGAGGTATTCCATCGATGTAATTTACAGTGATTTGAGACTTGGAATCTGGGCCAAGTGTTTCTCTGAGCTCGTTTTTTCTAGCTACACTTAGTCTTTTCAGAATAGCTTGTGCGTATTGAAGGGGCGCAGGCATTAGTTCTGGCGTTTCATTTACTGCGTACCCAAACATTATACCTTGATCTCCAGCTCCTTCTCTATCAACTCCCTGAGCTATGTCTGGAGATTGCTGATGCAATAAATTTAAAATTTCTAATTCTTTCCAATGAAATCCCTTCTGTTCATAACCTATATTTCTTACTGTTGACCTAACAGTTTCAACTACAAGTTCAGATAAATCTTCAATTTTCATTGAATTAGATAGTCCTACTTCTCCACCAACTACAACTTTATTTGTTGTTGCAAATACTTCGCACCCAGCTCTTGCTTTTTTATCAAGTTTTATAAGTTCGTCTAAAATTGAATCTGAAATTTTATCACAAACTTTATCTGGATGACCTTCAGAGACTGACTCTGAGGTAAAGTCATAATTTAAGATATCAGTCATATTATCAATTAATCACAAAAATTTTAATCCCTTTTGATCTTCCTTTTTAAACACAAAAAATACAATAGTGCAAATAAACAAATAAGGAAGAAATTCCAATTTACTGCTCCAATTTTTGAATACAATGTTTTATCAAGCTTTTTTGGTATATTTACATCCAAAAAACCTTCAACATTAAGAGGTATTTTATTTATAATTCTTCCATATGGATCAATTAAAGCAGAAATTCCAGTATTCGCTGATCTCATAACTGGAAGCCCCTGCTCTATAGCTCTAGCTCTCATTTGAACAAGATGTTGTTGAGGTCCGTTATAAGCTCCAAACCATGCATCATTTGTTAAATGAATTATTAAATCTGATTTGGTTATATTCTTGTCCAATTCATTTGAAAATATTGACTCATAACATATAAAAATTGCAATTGTTGTAAAATGATCAATAGTAATTTCATTTGGTTTTTGTCCAATACTAAAACCAGTAATACCATTGTTGTCAGTTCCAGTTTCAACAAATACATCAAGAAAATCAATAAAAGGAATATACTCACCAAATGGAACTAAATGCTTTTTATCGTATATTTGTTCTATTTGACCATTTTCATCTAAAAAATATGCTGAATTATATAACTCATTAGTTGGTTTATTATATCTTCTTGCAC
>CACESU010000033.1 GCA_902562285.1 uncultured Alphaproteobacteria bacterium
GGTTTCATTATTATATTTAAAAGTGATTTCTGATTTAATTAATACATTGATAACCATGATTTTTAAACTATTTAATGGAGTATATTTTTTTGGAGGCTGACTTTATCATAATCGGGGCAGGTTCTGCTGGTTGTGTTTTAGGAAATAGGCTTTCCGAAGATAATAAAGATAAAATTTTATTGCTTGAAAATGGGGGATCTGACAAGAGTCCTTTGATTCAAATGCCAGCTGCACTATCTTATCCTATGAATATGAAAAAATATGATTGGGGGTTTACTTCCGACCCTGAACCTAATTTGAATAATCGAAGATTAGCTACACCGAGAGGTAATGTTATTGGAGGATCTTCTTCCATTAATGGTATGGTATTTGTTCGTGGTCATGCTAGAGATTTTGACAACTGGGCACAGTCTGGTGCAAGAGGATGGTCTTATTCTGACGTTTTACCCTATTTTAAAAAAATGGAAACTTGGCATGGTGATATTGATGATGAATCAGAAAAATACCGTGGTTTTTCAGGTCCCCTTCATATCTCTAGAGGCGA
This sequence comes from uncultured Alphaproteobacteria bacterium, assembly GCA_902562285.1. Taxonomy (GTDB): domain Bacteria; phylum Pseudomonadota; class Alphaproteobacteria; order Rhodobacterales; family Rhodobacteraceae; genus CACIIZ01. The sequence continues at coordinate 545 of CACESU010000033.1, forward strand.
CCAGACAAATCCATTATACAAAGCTTTTGTGAAAGCTGGTAACCAAGCCGGTTTTGAAATTACATCAGACTATAATGGTTTTAAGCAAGAGGGTTTTGGTGTTATGGAACAAACTATCTATAAAGGAAGAAGGTGGTCAGCTGCTAACGCTTATTTGAAACCAGTATTAAAAAGGAATAATCTAAAGCTTCAAAGGTGTTTTGTTGAAAGGATAGTTTTTGATGGGTTAAAAGCGGTAGGAGTAGAAGTCAATGAAAAAGGTAATATAAAAAAATATTTTGCTAGGAAAGAAATTATCATATCTGCTTCTTCTATAAATTCTCCTCGATTATTGTTATTGTCTGGAGTAGGTCCTGCTGATGAATTGAAAGAATTAGGTATAAATCCTATAGTCAATCGAAAGGGTGTTGGGCTAAATCTACAAGATCACCTGGAAGTTTATATTCAGCAAGAATGTCTAAAGCCAATAACCCTTTATAAATACTGGAATTTGATTTCAAAAACTAAAATTGGTTTAGAATGGCTGATTACAAAAAAAGGACATGGGGCATCTAATCATTTTGAAAGTGCTGCTTTTATCAGATCTAGGACAGGGGTGGAATATCCTAATATTCAATTTCATTTTTTACCACTAGCAGTAAGATACGATGGAAAAACTTCTGCTTCTTCTCATAGTTGGCAGGCACATGTAGGACCAATGCGCTCCTCGTCTAGGGGTAAGATTAGTCTTAAATCAAATGACATTAATATACCACCTTCTATAAAATTTAATTACATGTCTCATGAGCAAGATTGGATTGATTTTAGACATTGTGTAAGAATTACCAGAGAAATTTTCAATCAAAAAGCTTTTGAGGAATTTAGAGGAAAAGAAATTCAACCAGGTGAAAATTGTAATACTAATGAGGAAATTGATAATTTTATTAGAGAACATGTGGAAAGTGCATACCATCCTTGTGGCACTTGTAAAATGGGTTCAGCAAGTGATCCTTTAGCCGTAGTAGATGAAAAATGTAATGTAATAGGTGTGAAGAAACTTAGAGTAGTAGATAGTTCAATTTTTCCTAATATTACAAACGGAAATTTAAATGGACCCACTATAATGGTAGCTGAAAAAGCATCAGATCATATTAAAGGAAAAGGCATATTACCAAAGTCAAATTTTGAACCTTGGATAAATAGTAATTGGGAAAAAAGTGACCGATGATTAATTATGATTTGAATTTTTTTATGTTTTTATTTGAAAGTTTTTTTGGTAACATTATTTAGTTTTTTATTTTTTAAATTTGCAATAAGGACTTATAATGCCTGTAACAGCTCTTCCACAAAAAAAGAATGACCACTGGCAGAAAAGAGTTGATTTAGCTGCTGCATTTCGATGGACATCCAAATTAGATATGCACGAAGCAGTAGCCAATCATTTTTCTTTAATAGTAGATGAAGAAAAGAAAACTTTTCTTATCAACCCAAATCAAAAACATTTCTCTAATATTAAAGCGTCTGATTTATTAGAATTACAATGGGATGATAAATCTGTACTCAGCCGCCCTGGTGCACCTGATGCTACAGCTTGGGGGTTACATTCCTCAATCCATAAATATTGCAAACATGCAGTTTGTGCACTCCATATCCACTCAACTTACGCAACAGTTCTTGCATCTTTAGCAGATAGCAAATTACTTCCAGTAGATCAAAATTCTGCAATGTTTTTCAATCGTTATGCCATTGATGAAGATTACGGTGGTTTAGCTTTTGAAAGTGAAGGAAAGCGCTGTGCCCAACTAATGAATAATCCAAAAATCAAGGTACTTATAATGGGTAATCATGGAATATTAGTGATTGGTAATTCGGTAGCAGATGCATTTGACCGGATGTATTATTTTGAGAGAGCCTGTAAAACGTATATTTTAGCTTTGCAAACTGGGAAAGCACTGAGGATAATATCGGACGAAATTGCAGAAAAAGTAGCTCGTCAGATTGATATTTTTTCTGGAGATGACAGTAATCATTTTAATGAAATTAAGTTGATTTTAGATAAAGAAGGAAGTGATTATGCAACTTAATTTTTCAAGTTACTTTATATAAAAAGTAAGAACATTGAATTTTGATATTGAAAAAATTTTATTGACGATAGAAAACAATATTATTCCTAAAACAAGGGCTAGTGTTTTAAAAGGTAATAAAATATTTGGTGGAGCGATACTGAATAAGAGTGATTGCTCTTTGGTTCTTGCCGATACTAACCATGAGTTAGAAAATCCAATTTGGCATGGTGAGATGTATGTATTAAAAAAATTTTATGAACAAAAAAACTATCCCCCAACTAAAGATTTAATTTTTTTATCCACTCATGAACCTTGTTCAATGTGTCTATCTGCAATTACCTGGGCTGGATTTGATAATTTTATTTATTTGTTTAGTTATCAAGAAAGCAGAGATCTTTTTGCAATTCCACATGATTTAAATATACTAAATCAAGTTTTTAATGTCCAAGATGGAAATTATAAAAAATCTAATCAATATTGGACTTCGTATTCAATTGATGAAATTTTGAAAAGTGGTGATTTTAAAAACCTCAAGAATTTAAAACAAAGAGTAACCAATATCAAAAGATCCTATGATGAACTTTCTGAGTTATATCAGCAAACTAAAGATAATAATGATATCCCCTTAAATTAATAACATAAAGAAATAAAAAATTTAGAAATATGTCCGATAAAGGTACAATTTTAAAAATAAAAGATATTTCAAAAGAATATCCTAGTGTCAAAGCAAATGATTCTGTCTCATTAGATTTAGAATATGGAAAAATACAAGCTTTACTTGGAGAAAATGGAGCTGGCAAGTCAACACTTGTCAAAATAATTTATGGTTTAGTAAAACCTGATAGTGGTAGGATGTATCTTAATGATATGGAGTACCGTCCTAAAGGACCGCAAGATGCAAGATCAAAAGGGGTAGGTATGGTCTTCCAGCACTTTTCATTGTTTGATGCTCTTTCTGTTTTTGAAAATATTGTTTTAGGTTTAGATAATATCTTAGAAAAAAAAGAGTTACAAAAACAAATTATTGATGTTTCAAGTGAGTATGGTCTTTCTATTTCATTAGATAAGATCGTCGGTAATTTATCGGCTGGTGAAAGGCAACGTATTGAAATTATAAGGTGCTTATTATTGAACCCAAAAATTATGATAATGGATGAACCGACATCTGTTTTAACGCCTGGAGAAGTTTCTGATTTATTTTTAGTTTTAAAAAAATTATCTAAAAGCGGAATGTCTATTCTATATATATCTCATAAACTTGAGGAAATTAGGACTATTTGTACTAAAGCTACAATTATGCGTCGAGGTAGAGTTGTAAAAAATTGTGATCCCCAGAAAATCAGTGCTACTAAGATAGCAGAAGAAATGGTTGGAACATCCTTTTCAAGTCCAAAGAAGAGTAAAATCAAAAAAGGTAAAGAATGTTTGCAAATCAATAATTTATCATTTCAACCATCAGACCCATTTGGTATTCCTATTAAAAATTTGAACTTAAAACTCCATCATGGTGAGATAATTGGTATTGGTGGCGTGGCTGGCAATGGTCAAGAGGAATTTTTATCCTTGTTAAGTGGCGAATTAAAGCCATCTAATGGATCTTTATTTTTTAATGATGAAGATATTACAAAATTAAATGTTGTTGAAAGAAGAAACAAAGGTATATTGAGTGCTCCTGAAGAACGTTTAGGTCATGCTGCAGTTCCTGCAATGTCACTTACTGAAAATTGTTTAATTACTGCCGAACATAGGATGAAATTATCAAAAAGGGGTTTAATTGATTATACAATATCTAAGAATCTTTCTGACAGAATAATAAAAAAGCTAGATGTTCGCACTGGTGGATCTGATGCTCTTGCGAGATCCTTATCAGGAGGTAATTTACAAAAATTTGTTATTGGAAGAGAATTAATACAAAATCCAAAAATTTTCATTGTTAACCAACCAACTTGGGGAGTTGATGCTGCAGCAGCTTCATCAATAAGACAACAAATTCTAGATTTAGCTAAAGAGGGCACAGGGATTATTGTTATAAGTCAGGATTTGGATGAACTATTGGAAATTTCAGATGTTTTTTGTGCATTAGTTGGAGGACAGTTATCTTCCCCCGAAATGACGAATGAACTAAATCCCAGTAGGTTAGGAATGCTTATATCAAATTCTATAGAGTGAATTATTTTTAATGCTAAAAATTGAACCAAGAAAAAACCGGTCAAATTTTCTAGAAGTAAGCGCCCCAGTTATTGCTGTTATTTTAACAATGATTTTTGGTGGTTTTTTATTTTTAAGTATGGGTAAAAATCCATTTGAAGCTATCAAGTTAATATTTTGGGACCCTATAATGAGCCCAACTTTTTCAGAATACTCAAGACCCCAATTAGTTATTAAAGCTGCTCCATTAATTCTAATTGCACTTGGTTTATCTTTTGGCTTCAGGGCAAATATTTGGAATATTGGTGCAGAGGGACAATATATTATGGGGGCATTATTTAGCGGTAGTATAGGATTGGCTTTATACCCTTTAGATGCCTGGTTTATTTTTCCTTTGATGATTTTGGGTGGAATAATTGGTGGTATTTTTTGGGCAATGATACCTGCCATTTTAAAAATTAAATTCAATACCAATGAGATCCTAGTATCACTAATGTTAGTTTATGTGGCGGAGCAAATTTTAGCCCTTGCTTCAATAAGTTTCTTGCGCAACCCAGAGGGTTTAGGATTTCCTGGTTCCAGAGATCTGAGTAAATATCCTTCAGCGTCTAACCCAGAGTTGATTGCTAATTCTGGAATTCATGTGGGTGTTATTTGTTCTTTCATTGCAGTAGTTTTCCTTACTTATTTTTTAACATATCATAGATTAGGGTTTCAAATTAAATTAATAGGGCAGGCTCCTAAAGCTGCAAAATTTTCAGGTGTTAATGTTAATTATATTGTTATTTTTTGCCTAGGTTTGTCGGGAGGATTAGCTGGTATAGCTGGCATGTTTGAATTGACTGGTCCAGCAGGTCTTATAAATATTGACTTTAATGTTGGTTATGGATTCACAGCAATTATTGTAGCCTTCTTAGGTAGATTACATCCAATAGGAATTCTTTTTGCTGGTCTTTTAATGTCTTTGACTTATGTAGGGGGCGAGCTAGCACAATTTATGTTGAGTATACCTGCTGCTGCTATTCAAGTTTTTCAAGGAATGTTATTATTTTTTCTTCTTTCAACAGATTTGTTGGTTTCCTATAAGATTTCTTTCAATTTAGGAATTAATAATTCAAATCCTAAAAGTAAAAGTGAGTAAAGATGGATTTTAGTGACATTAATTTTTCTCTTTTAATAGCAAGTCTTATTGTCGCTGCAACTCCAATACTTTTGGCAGCCCTTGGAGAATTGGTTGCAGAAAAATCTGGAGTTCTAAACTTAGGCGTGGAAGGAATGATGATTTTTGGGGCTATATCTGGTTTTATTATAACTATTGAGACTAAAAATCCTTGGCTTGGCTTTTTATGTTCAAGTATTGGAGGGATTCTTTTAGCATCAATTTTTGCAGTTGTTACTCAAATATTCAGAGCTAATCAGGTAGCATCGGGGTTGGCTTTAACCCTTTTTGGTTTAGGGTTTTCTGCTCTTCTAGGACAGTCTTATACTGGATTAAAGCCTGTTTCTTTTCCCGATATGCATATTCCTATTTTAGCAGATATTCCAGTAATAGGTATTATTCTTTTTCAACACGATTTTATTGTTTATTTTTCAATTTTTGCAGTCTTTTTGGTTTATTATTTATTTCGCAAGTCTCATTTTGGTTTAATCATTAAAGCAGTGGGTGAAAATCATGATAGTGCCCATGCATTAGGATATAATGTTATACTGATTCGCTTCTTTACAATTCTTCTAGGCGGGGCTTTGGCTGGATTAGGGGGTGGATACCTTTCATTGGTTAGAGTTCCTCAGTGGACAGAAGGCATGACCGCAGGAGCAGGATGGATAGCTTTAGCTTTAGTAGTTTTTGCAAGCTGGCAACCATTTAGACTGCTAATTGGTGCTTATATTTTTGGCGGTATTACTTTATTACAGCTGAATTTGCAGGCACTCGGTTTAGAAATAAATGTTGCTCTCTTGTCTATGTCGCCTTATTTGGTAACAATAGGCGTATTGGTATTTATGTCGGCTCGGAGGAATAAAAATTCATTAGAGGCTCCTAAGTCTCTTGGTAAAACGTTTTTTGGGCTTTAATTATTAATTTTAATGGAAGGAGTTAAAATGAAAATTTTAAAAATTTGTTCAATTATTTTGTCTACTTTATTTGTATCAAGTTTTGCTATTGCATCGGATATGAAGGTTGGTTTTATAATGGTTGGACCTTTAGATGATCATGGATGGAATTATCAGCATAGTGTAGGAATAAAAGCTATAAACGAAGCTTTTGGAGATAAAGTGGAAACAATTTATCAGGAAAATGTTCCTGAAGGTCCTGATGCTGAAAGAGTCATGACTCAGATGGTTCTTTCTGGTGCTGATATGATATTTGCTACATCATTTGGTCATATGGATCCAGTCATAAATGTAGCGAAAAAATTTCCAGATGTTAAATTTGAACATGCCACTGGTTTTAAAACTGCTGATAATGTTTCTACTTACAGTGCAAGATTTTATGAGGGAAGGTCAGTCATTGGTCATATTGCTGGTAAAGTGACTAAATCGAACAAAATAGGTTATGTAGCTTCATACCCTATACCAGAGGTAGTTCGAGGAATTAACTCAGCTTATCTTGCTGCTAAAGCAGCTAATCCAGATGTTGAATTTAAAGTAATTTGGATTTTTACATGGTTTGATCCTGCAAAAGAAGCAGATGCTGCGAAGACTTTAATTCAACAAGGTGCAGATGTAATTATGCAGCATGTTGATAGTTCAGCTATAATGACTGTTGCAGAAGAAGCAGGTGTTTTTGCTTATGGCCAAGCCTCAGATATGAGTGAATTTGGACCAAATGCTCACTTAACTGCAATAATCAATGGTTGGGGACCTTATTACGTGAAACGTGTAAAGGAAGCCATGGACGGAACTTGGAAAGGTAAACAAGAAACTTTCGATGGAATTGGTGATGGAATGGTTATTATAGGCAAGATGTCAGATAAAATACCAGCTAGTGTTCGCAAAGAAGCTCAAGATTTAGCAGATAGCATTGCCTCTGGTGATATCCATCCGTTTACTGGACCAATTAATAAACAAGATGGGTCTCCTTGGCTTGCCGATGGAGAAGAAGCTGATATCGGAACCTTGTTAGGCATGAATTTTTATGTTGAGGGTATTGAAGGAGATATACCTCAGTAATTTGAGATTTGGATGGGCCATAGTTTGGCTCATCCAAATTTATTACAATAAGACTTTAAAAATAATTAAATTTTTTTGAATTTTCTTTTCATTATTAGATTATCTCATTATGAATTAGAAAATTATTTTTTATTTGATTAAATTTAATTTTTAAAATTTTAATATTCTTATTATTAGATATGGAACAAAACCATAATAGCACTAAAGCTCCTAAATTTTTCCAATTATGGCCAACTCAATTTATGTCCTTTAATCTTCCTGGGAATGAGCAAGCTAATCATATATTATCTGAGCTAGTATTGGAAAAAAATGCTAATCTAGAAAATATGACAGTTGAATATATATCCAACAATATTTTTAACTTAGATCATCCTGGAATAAAGTGGCTGAAACAATGCTGTGATCGAGCTGTTCTTGATTATGCTGAGAAAAGTGGAATTAATTATGATCTAGAATGGACTTTACAAGGTTGGGCAAATGTAAATATGCGCGGTGATTATCATAATTTGCATAACCATCCCCATTCTTGGTTGTCAGGGACATACTATGTATCTGTTCCAGATCAAGCTGAAGCTGATGTATTTAGATCGGATCTAAATCCTTGTGCTATAAGTTTTTTTGATCCGCGTCCTCAGGCAAATATGAACTCTATCCGAAATGATGGACAGGTAGATCCTGAATTTCGAATTTTACCTAATAATGGTGATATTTTTTTGTGGCCAGCGTTTCTTCATCATCTAGTTCATCCAAATATGTCGGACAAACCTCGAATTTCGATTTCTTTTAATGTAATTTTGAAATGGAAGGATGAATATATTGCAAATGCGGAATAAATTTAATTATATCTGTTTATAAATAGTTTATAGAAAAATTATGATGGACAAATTTTACTATGCAATTTTCGAATAATTTATTGAGATTAGGAACAGAGTCCGCTTTTGAAGTTTTAGCAAGAGCGCAATCAATGATTTCTAGAGGAAGAGATATTATCAATCTTGGTATAGGACAACCAGACTTTAAAACTGCAGATCATATAGTGGAGGCAGGAGTTCAAGCTTTAAGAGATGGCCATCATGGTTATACTTCTGCCAACGGAATTTTACCACTTAGGGAGGCAGTTTCAGAGGATTTTCTAAATAGACATAATGTAGAAATATCACCAGAAAATATTATTATAATGCCTGGTGGAAAACCTACTATGTTTTTTAGTATTTTAATGTTTGGAGCAAAGAATTCGGAAATAATGTATCCAAATCCTGGCTTTCCTATTTATGAATCATTAATTAATTATACTGGTGCCAAGCCTATACCTATAACACTTAAAGAAGAACTAAATTTTTCATTTAAAGCAGATGAAGTCTTAGAAAAAATAAATGACAAAACAAGTTTAATCATAATTAATAGTCCAGGAAATCCTACAGGTGGTGTAATTCCAAAGCATGAAATAGAGAAACTAGTCAAAGGCTTAGAATCTTATCCAAAAGTTACTATTCTTTCTGATGAAATATATAGTAGATTGTTATATGGAGATCAAAAGCATATAAGCTTACTAGAATTTCCTAGTATAAGGTCCCGGTTGATTGTATTAAATGGTTGGTCAAAAACTTATGCTATGACTGGATGGAGGTTGGGATATTCAGTTTGGCCAAATGCATTATTAGAATATGCAAATAGACTATGTGTGAATAATCATTCTTGCGTTAATACTGCAAGTCAATATGCAGGAATTGCAGCTTTAAAAGGTCCTCAAACTGTAGTGAATGAAATGCTGTTAGAGTTTGATAAAAGAAGGAAATTTATTATTTCAGCACTAAATGATATACCCGGAATATCATGTAAGGAACCAGGTGGAGCTTTTTATGTTTTTCCGAATATTAAAAATACAGGTTTTTCTTCTCAACAAGCACAAGATGATTTTTTAGAATTTTCTGGTGTAGCAGCTATCTCAGGTACTAGTTTTGGGAAAATGGGAGAAGGTTATATACGTTTTTCTTATGCAAATAGTTTAGATAAAATTGAAGATGCAATGGAAAGAATAAAAAAATTATTGCTAAAATAAAAAA
>CACESU010000034.1 GCA_902562285.1 uncultured Alphaproteobacteria bacterium
TTCATGAACGAAAATATATTAGATGAAATTAATAACAATTTAAGAAAAATTATTAACCCTCACTCGAAAAAAGATATTATCTCTGACAAGACTGTTAAGTCCACTGAGATAAAAAATGATAAAATTGTCGTAATTCTAGAAATAGATCCAACTCAACTAAAAACCATGGATTCTATAAAAATAAAAGTTGAGGAAATTATAAATAACTATGGAAATGGAAAAAATGCTCAGGTTATTATGACTTCTCATGTTTCAGATAAGAATACGCCATCAAGTACTCCTAGCACACCTCCAAACCTTAAATCACCTACAAATCAAAAACCTAAAGTTAACACCAAAAGTAATCCTGAAGGTGTTAAAACTATAATTGCTATTGCATCAGGTAAAGGAGGTGTAGGCAAATCAACAGTTGCATCAAATTTAGCAGTTGCCTTAGCATCAAAAGGTAAAAAAGTAGCTTTATTAGATGCTGATGTTTATGGTCCTAGTCAACCAAGAATGCTTGGATTATCAGGAAGACCATCAAGTCCTGATGGAAAAATTATATTACCACTTAGAAATCATGGTGTCACGACTATGTCACTAGGGTTAATGGTACCAGAAAATGAATCTATCGTTTGGAGAGGGCCAATGCTTATGGGTGCATTACAGCAAATGTTAAACCAAGTACAATGGGGGGAACAAGACTATCTCTTTGTAGACTTACCACCTGGAACTGGAGATGTGCAATTAACACTTTGTCAAAAAACAGATATAGCAGGTGCTATAGTTGTATCTACTCCACAGGATATAGCTCTTTTAGATGCTCGAAAAGGTATAGATATGTTTAAAAGATTAGATATACCAATAATTGGCCTTATTGAAAACATGTCTTCTTTTGTTTGTTCAAGTTGTGGTATGACACACTACCCTTTTAGCAATGGTTCTTTAAAAGAAGAGGCAAAAAAAATTAATACTCAATTACTAGGAGAATTACCCCTAGATTTAGATACACGAGTAGCATCTGATAGCGGAGTACCAATAGTCGTAAGTCATCCTAAGAATCCTACTTCAATAGCATTTTTTGAAGTGGCTGAAAAACTTTGTAATTTAAATGTAAGATGAAAAAAATCGATAAAAATCAACCAGTTTTTCCTCCTCTATTTAGAGGAAAAGCATTACCATTAAAAAAAAGCACTTTTCATAATGCAATCGAGGAAGCGAAAAAAAATATTGATCCTGGATTGATCTTGTATAACGAAGACATTGGAGAGTTAAATGCGTCGATAATATTAGCACCCGATATTAAACTCAAACAAGCTTTAGGTATGATACTTGTCAATCAAATGGGAGTAGCAGATAGTTTAGGCTCGTTAGGTCCTCCTGAATTAGCAATTCATTTTAATTGGCCTAATAGAATAAGAGTTAATGGAGCATATTGTGGTTACACCTTTTATCAAGCATCTGCAAAGTTTGAAGAAGAAATACCTGAATGGCTAGTTTTAGGAATAAACATCCCATTTTTATGGAATAAATCCATAGAATCCGGTAATAATCCTGATAGAACAGTTTTATCTGAAGAAGGTTGTTCAAATATAACTCCCAATACATTATTAGAAAGCTGGTCAAGACATACCCTAGTATGGTTAAATCGTTTTTTAGATGAAGGATTATTACCTGTTCATAATGCTTGGCGTGAAAAATGTGAGGATATTGGTAAAAAAATAAGTTATCCTAAACAAGGTGAATTTATTGGGCTCGATGAAAATGGTAATATGTTATTAAAAAAATCTAACAATACACTTATAGAGAAACTTGTTGATTATATGGATAAATAAATGAAATTTGCACGAACAATAACATTAGATGAATCTGATTCTAGAATTTTTGAAACCGTTGCTACTGCTGGAGAGTGGGCAATCTCTGGTACTTTTGAATTCTCTAACTTGAAAGAAGAACAGATAGAAGGAAAACGGAAACAAGCCTTTACAAATGGCTGGATGGGTTTAACCAGTTTTGGTAGATCAACATTTGTAGGTGTTACAACTATTCTAGAAGAAGAGTATGAAAACATAATCAAAATTCTTGCTAATAAGTTTATAAATGATTACGGTGCTCCCAATTTGCAAATAGCTCTTCCCGTAGCAAAAGAAGAAATAGAATTTATGAATTCAATATGCGAAGAGCATCCAGACAATACTCTACTTATGGTTAGTAGAGAATTTACTGCAAAAGGAATACGTGAGAAATTCCGACACATTCAAGCTAATGATGCTGAATTAGAAGCTTTTGCAATACATGGTTCAACAGAGTGAGATAATGAATATAGCAGATGAAATTGATGCAACTGGCTTATTATGTCCTTTACCAGTTCTAAAACTCAGAAAGAGAATAAAGGGTATAAATAAAGGACAAGTAATAAAAATATTTACTGACGATCCTGCTGCAGAACTTGATATTCCTCATTTTTGCAATGAAAGTAACAATAAAATTTTAAAAAAAACCCAAGAAAAAGATCAAACTAGGTTCACTTTTTATGTTATGAAGTGTTAATAATTTTCAATTAATTGATAAAGAGCTAATTTTGGTTATAGTTTAATGGAAGTATTTTTAGAAGCTTTTGTTACGGCATTTACTTTGATTTTCAATTTGGATGCTGCTTTATTTGAAATAGTAGGATTATCATTAAAAATTAGTGTTACTTCACTTATTGTTGCTTCAATTATTGGATTTCCTATTGGTGTTTTTTTAGCTATTACCCGTTTTTCAGGAAGATCTATTTTAATAAGTATTTTTAATTCTTTGATGGGGATGCCCCCAGTTGTAGTTGGTTTAATTGTATATTTGTTAGTTTCAAGATCAGGACCTTTAGGTTGGTTAGAGATTTTATATACTCCATATGCAATGATCCTAGCTCAATTGTTTTTAATTCTCCCAATCATTATTTCACTATCTACTCAAATTTTTGAAGAATTACACAAAGAATATAAAGATTTTTTTATAATATTCTCGGTTCCACCTAAAAAATCTGTTACAACCTATATCTCTGACAGTAAAGATTCTTTAATTACTATATTTCTTGCAGGATTTGGAAGAGCAGTATCAGAAGTTGGTGCAGTAATTATTGTTGGAGGAAATATTGATCATGTTACAAGAGTAATGACTACAACTATTGCACTTGAAACATCTAAAGGGGATCTTCCTTTAGCATTAGCTCTAGGTATTATTTTGCTTTCTATATCATTAATTATAAATGTCATTGCAAATAGGATGAAAATTAAAATAAATAAAGAAATTAATGGTTGAAATGAACGACTTGATCAAAATTAAAAATCTTTTTTTGGTTTCAAACAAAGAAAATAGAAATTTAATAGATATTTCAAATCTTCAGTTTGATAATAATTCAATTTCAGTAATTATGGGTCCTAATGGGGCAGGAAAAACTTTATTGTTGAATCTCATACAAGGCTTAATTTCATCTTATACAGGTGATATAGAAATTAATTATAAAAGCAAAAATAAAGATGAAAGAAAAATATCTATTATGATGCAAAAACCAAGTTTTTTAAGAAGAACAACTCAGCAAAATATAAAATTTATTCTTGAATTAAATAGAGATAAGAGAAATATTTCTTGTTTGGATGTGCTGGAAAGGTTTGATCTCCATTCTCAAAAAAATATTTTAGCCAATAAACTTTCAGGAGGTGAAAAACAAAGACTTTCTTTAGCACTTGCAATTAGTACAAATGCAAAAATTTTATTGCTTGATGAACCAACTGCGAATGCCGATCCTTATACAACTTTTAAAATCGAGCAAATAATTAAAGAAGAAGCTGTTGCTGGGAAAAAAATAATATTAGTTACGCATAATATAACACAAGCAAAAAGACTAGGGCAAGATGTTGTTTTCATTAACAAGGGAAAAGTATTAGAACACCAAAAAGCATATAAATTTTTTAATCACTCAAAAATTAAAGAAATAAATCAATTCTTAAAAGGTGAAATCATTTATAATCATTTTTGAAAACTCATATGAAAAATTATTTAAACAAATTAATTTTGATTATAATTTTCATTTTTCCATCATCGATATTAGGGAAAGATGTTTTATTACAATCAACAACTTCAACTAAAAACTCAGGTTTTTATTCATATATTTTACCAATATTTAAAAATGAAACTGGAATAAATGTTAAAGTAGTAGCAGTAGGAACGGGTCAAGCAATAAGAAACGCCAAAAACTGTGATGCTGATATTTTAATTGTACATGCTAAAAGCGATGAAGAAGCTTTTGTCGAGAATGGTTATGGTATAAAGCGGCATAATTTGATGTATAATGATTTTGTAATACTTGGGCCCAGTGAAGATCCAGCAGAAATTTCCAACAGTAAATCAGCTGAAGAAGCATTGAATTCTATTTCTAATTTAGAATATGGTTTTATATCAAGGGGAGATAATAGCGGTACCCACAAGAAAGAAAAAAACCTATGGAAAAATGCACAGATTGAAATTAGTTACTATTCTGGAAAATGGTATAAAGAAACTGGTTCTGGTATGGGAACCACACTAAATATAGCTGCAGAATTAAATGCTTATACTCTATCCGATAGAGCAACTTGGATTACATTTAAAAATAAAAAAGATTTAAAAATTTTATTTGAAGGTGATAAAAATTTGTTCAATCAGTATGGAGCAATATTAGTAAATCCGGAAAAGTGTCCTTATACAAATGTAAAAGAGTCAAAAATTTTTTTAAACTGGCTTTTATCAAAAAACGGACAGGAAACTATACAAAAATATAAAGTTAACGGCATACAGCTTTTCTACCCTAATGCCAACTAATTTTATAACAACAGAAATTACTTTATTTGTGTATTTTCATACCAATATTGGATGGTATATCTTTCAATATCTTCCATATAGGAAATATTATTTGGAGGCATAGCTTTACTTAATGCAGATTGTACATAAACTTGTCTAGCGTATCTCTTAATGTCCTCCTTATTTTCAATAATAAAACCTTTAGGAGGGTGTAAGAAACCGTCCCACAGAGGTTCTCTAGCATGACACATAGTACATCTAGCAGAAATGATATCATGAACTTCATTATTAAGATCTGTAATTTCTAAGTTATAAATTCTTTCTAGATCAATCACATTTTCAGAAAGAGCTAGACTATTTTTCTTATAAGAAGAAAGACCTATAATCACTGTAAAAATGATGAAAGTTATAATCCAAGTCCAATATAACTTTTTTTTAGTTGCATGATAAGTATTAAAATAATGCCTTATAGATACACCTAATAAAAAAACTAATGGAGCTATAGCCCAATTTAATTCTGACGCAAAAGCTAAGGGGTAATGGTTTGAAAGCATAAAGAAAATTACTGGTAGAGTTAAATAGTTATTATGTGTAGACCTCTGTTTGGCTATAATTCCAAATTTTGGATCTGGTTTTCTGCCTGCTTTCAGGTCTGAAACTACTATTTTTTGATTTGGAATAATTATAAAAAACACATTAGCTGTCATTAAAGTTGCTGTGATAACACCTAAATGTAAAAATGCTGCTCTACCACTAAAAATAGATGTATAAAACCATGACAGAAATAATAAAAAGAAAAAAAGTAAAAAAAGTAATAAATTACTATTATTACCAAGAGGTGACTTACATACAGTATTGTATATAATCCAACCAAATAATATTGAACCCAGTGAAATTAATATAGCCTGAAAATTATTAATATCAGCAATTTCTGTATCGATCAAATAGAGGTCAGCTCCACCATAATAAACTATAGCTAATAGAAAAAATCCTGATAACCAGGTTGAATAACTTTCCCATTTAAACCAAATAAGATCTTGAGGTAAATTTGGAGGAGCTATTGAGTATTTTTGAATGTTATAAAATCCACCACCATGCACTTGCCATTCTTCACCTGTTACACCGTATGGTAAACTGCTATTTTTCTTTAATCCTAAATCAAGAGCTATGAAATAAAATGAAGAACCAATCCAAGCAATAGCAGTAATAATATGCACCCAGCGTACTGCAAATTCTAACCATTCTAATAATATAATTTCTATCATTTAGATTAACCTAATTCAAAAAAAATTAACTTCCTAGGTATGTAGAATATCCAAAAGGTGATAATAGTAATGGGATATGATAATTTCTATCTGAAAATATAGTAAATTTGATAGGAATAATGTCATATAATAATCCCTGCAAATTTGGAAAATTGTTAATATTAGATTTTAAATATTCACCAACATGAAAATTTAATTCAAAGTGACCAAAAAAAAATTCTTCACTATTAAGCAAATTTTGATCTGTTCGACCATCTGAATTTGTTGTCAACTCTTTTATAAAATTCTTATCACTATTTTCCATGGAATAAAGAGCTATCCTTATTCCTTCAGCTGGAAATCCAATAGATGTATCAAGAACATGTGTTGTTAATCTACCTGACAATTTTTTTCCCTTTTAAATAAATTTGTTGTAAATAGAATATAGTTGATATTTTACTTAATAAAGCTTTTATTTAATTTGTGAGAAAAAAATGAAATATCCAAGAAACTTATTAGGATATGGACAGAATACACCCAAAGTATCTTGGCCAAATAGTTCAAAAATTGCTATTCAGTTTGTAATAAATTATGAAGAAGGTGGTGAAAATTGTCTACTTCATGGCGATCCTGCTTCTGAAGCTTTTTTATCTGAAATAGTTGGAGCAGAACAATGGATCGGCAAAAGACATTTTAATATGGAAAGCATATATGAGTATGGAGCAAGAAGAGGATTTTGGCGTTTACATGATTTCTTTATAAAAGAAAAAATTCCAATTACTGTCTATGGTGTTGCTACTGCTTTAGCAAGATCACCCATTCAAGTATCTGCAATGCTTAAAGCAAATTGGGAAATTGCTTCCCACGGATACAAATGGATTGAGTATAAAAACTTTTCAAAAAAGAAAGAAAGAAATTTCATTCAAAAAGCAATTAAACTTCATACTGCTGCAACGGGATCAAAGCCTAGTGGTTGGTACCTAGGAAGATGTACAGAAAATACTGTATCACTTGTTTCTGAATTAGGTTGTTTTGAATATATATCTGATGCTTATAATGATGATCTTCCCTATTGGATAAAAAGTAAAAAACATTCTCAACTGATAATTCCTTATACATTGGATGCAAACGATATGAGATTTGCTACTACACAAGGATTTAACTCATGGTCTCAATTTTATGATTATCTAAAAGGTACATTTGATATTTTATATAATGAAGGGAAACAAGGTAATCCAAAGATGATGAGCATAGGATTACACTGTCGTTTGGCCGGAAGACCAGGTAGAATAAAAGCAATTCAAGAATTTGTTAAATATGTAAAAAATCATAAAGAGGTCTGGTTTGCTAAAAGAATTGAGATAGCTGATCATTGGAAAAAACATCATCCATATATACCCAGTAAATTATCTCCATATGAAATGTCGAAAAAAGAATTTATTAAGATTTTTGGTAATGTATTTGAGCATAGTTCATGGGTAGCTGAGAAAACTTACTTAAGAGGCGTAAATCCATCTATGGAAAATGCAGACGCATTACACAGATTTATGTGCTTAGAATTTCGTCTTTCATCCAATTCCGAAAAATTGAAAGTTTTAAAATCGCACCCAGATTTAGCATTAGGGAAAGTTAAAAAATTTAATAAATTAACTGTCAGTAGTAAAACTGAACAAAAAAATGCTGGTTTAACATCTCTTACAGAGAAAGAACAAATTGATTTTAATCAATTAAATATTGATTATCAAAAGAAATTTAATCACCCTTTTATTATTGCTGTAAAGGGAAAAACCAGATCCCAAATTCTTAGACAATTCAAGACTAGACTGAATAATTCAAGGCAAGAAGAATTTAATACAGCATGTAATGAAGTTGAGAAAATTGCAGGCTTTAGAATTCAGGAGATATTTAATTCATGAAAGAATTAAAATTATACCAATTAAATAAAGACCAATTTGAACCTTTTGGGGACATAATTGACACAAAACAGCAGTTACCATTTGAGATAAATAATGGTAACTGCTTTAGATACAACAACCTAGCAAAATTATCGTTTAATAAAGGACAAGCAGGTATTAGCCTTTTTAAATCAAAAAAAATAACCCTTCCCTATAGTTTTAATTTTATGGAGAAACATCCTTTGGGCAGTCAGGCATTTATTCCTGTTTTTGGTTGCAGATTCATAGTGATTGTTGCAAATGAAGTTAATGGACTTCCATCAGATCCAACAGCTTTCATAACAACGCATGGCCAAGGGGTAAACTATCATAAGGATATATGGCATGGTGTTTTGGCTCCAATAGATGATGATGCTATTTTTACTGTCATTGATTGGATAGGCGATGAGAGTAACTTAGAAACATATACTTTTGATAGTTGGTTTCAATTAAATTTATAACTACAATTGAACGTGACGATTAACATTTTTGTACAATAAATATCTAAATGTTTCATTTCCAGTTCCTATACATGCTTGAGGACAAAACGCTCTTAATGACATAAAATCTCCAGCCTCAACATCAACCCAATTTCCATTCAAATAATATCTCCCACTCCCTTGAATAATATAAATGGCGTGCTCCATTACGTGGGTTTCTGGAAAAGGAATAGAAGAACCTGGTTGAAATGAAACAATATTTAGATGCATATCATGTCTTAAATCACTAGGATCAACAAACCTTTTAGTTTTCCAGTTTTTGTCATTTGGCATTTCTGAATCTAATACATCGTTTTCATTTATAACAAAAAACTCTGGAACATCTAAATTAATTTCTTTTTCAAAAATTTTTCTTACCCAATGAAATTTAGCAGTTGATTGTCCTAAATTAGTTATTTCCCATCTTGTATCAGGTGGAATGAATACATAACTACCTTCTTCTAATGGGTATTTAGTCCCCTCTAATGTTAATAAAAGATTACCTTCAACCACAAAAATTAAGGATTCAACTCTTTTATCTCGATCTGGATTTTTGCTTCCCCCATCTTTTGAAATTTCCATTATATAATAACTAAAAGTTTCAGTATGTCCTGATAATGGTCGAGCTAATATCCAGCACCTTGTTTTTTCCCAATCAGGAAAATGACTAGCTACAATATCTCTCATACATCCTTTTGGAATAAAAATATAAGCTTCTGTAAATACTGCTCTTTCATCTAAAGAACTTTTAGGATCAGGCATTCCTCCTAGGCTTGAAAAATATTTGTTGTTTTTCATTTCATAGTCTTCCATATATTTAATAAACTATACTTAACTTTTTCTTTGAGCAATAATTTATGTAAAGCTAATTCTATCTACGATCCACTATTTTTTTAAGTGATAATGG
>CACESU010000035.1 GCA_902562285.1 uncultured Alphaproteobacteria bacterium
AATGAAAACTTCTGTCATTTCAGAAGACTTTAGAAAGAGATTTCTTTCAAACCCTGGCGAAAAAAATATATTAAAAGCAAAGGCAGTCGTATTTGAAGGACCAGAAGATTATCATGATAGATTAAATGATTCTGACTTAAATATTGATGAAAAAACTATTTTATTCATCAGGGGTGTTGGATGTGTTGGATATCCAGGATCTGCTGAAGTAGTGAATATGCAGCCACCAGATTATTTGTTAAAAAAAGGTATATCCCATCTTCCAACTGTAGGCGACGGCAGACAATCAGGAACATCAGAAAGTCCATCTATATTAAACGCATCACCTGAATCTGTAGTTGGAGGTGGCCTAGCTTACTTGGAGACAGGAGATCATGTTATTCTTGATTTAAATAAAGGTACATTAAATGCAGATGTAAATCAAAATGAATGGAATCAAAGAATTGAAAAATGGATAGAACCAAAAATAGAAAATCAAACACCTTGGCAGGAAATTTATAGAAATAATGTTGGACAATTAGCTGATGGTGGTTGTTTAGAATTAGCAACCGCCTATAAAAGAATAGTAAAGTATTTACCAAGAGATAATCACTAAAAATCTAACCAAAATGTTAAGAGATAACCAAAATTCAAATAAAACCATACTTATAACAGGGGCTAGTCAAGGTATTGGAAAAAATTGCGCCATCAAATTTTTAAAAGAAGGATTTAAAGTCGCTGTTTTAGCTAGAAATAAAAACAAACTTGAGAGTACTTTTAAAAATCATAGAAATGCTCTAATCTTGTCCTGTGATGTTTCTGATTGTAACCAAGTAAGCAAATCATTTGAAGTAATTAAAAAAAAGTGGGGAAGATTAGATGTGTTGTTTAATAATGCTGGAATAGGCTTAAAAGCAAATACACCTGAAAACATTTCCTTTAAAGATTGGAAGAGAGTAATTGATATAAATTTAAATGGTTCTTTTTTGTGCGCTCAAAATGCATTTAAGATGATGAAAGAGCAAAATCCACAAGGTGGCCGAATAATAAATAATGGATCAGTTTCGTCACATGTACCAAGACCTGGATCATTACCCTATACAGCCAGTAAACATGCAATAACTGGCCTTACAAAGTCAATTTCGTTAGATGGAAGACAATTCAATATAGCTTGTAGCCAGATAGATATTGGAAATGCACTTACTGATATGGTAGTAAAGATGAAATCAGGAATAAAACAGGCAGATGGATCTATTAAACCTGAAGCAACTATGGATCCAATTCACGTTGCTAATAGTGTTTACCATATTGCTCAATTACCTTTAGATGCAAATATACAATTTATGACTGTGATGGCTACTACCATGCCTTATGTTGGTAGAGGTTAAATTAAAGTTACTGTAAGAGAAAAGAACTTAAAAATGGAATTAAAAGATAGTGTATCAATTATAACTGGTGGTGCTTCCGGACTAGGTGAAGCTACAACCAGAAAATTTCATTCTCTTGGAGGTAAAGTCTGCATATTTGATTTAGATAATTTAAGGGGTAAAAATCTTGAAAAAGAACTTGGAGAGAATTGTGCCCATTTTTCAGTAGATGTTTGCGACGAAACCGCTATTTTAAATGCTATAAATATAGTTATTAATCGATTCAATAAAATTAATATAAATGTTAATTGTGCAGGTATAGCTTTAACAGAAAAAACTTTTAGTAAAGAAGGCCCTCATGATTTATCTAGGTTTAAAAGAATAATAGATGTAAATCTGGTAGGTACATTTAATATTTTAAGGCTATGTGCAGAGAAGATGGCAAAAAATCCCTTAGATGAAAATCACGAAAGGGGTATCATAATTAATACTGCTTCAATAGCAGCGCTGGAAGGTCAGAAAGGTCAGATTGCTTATGCTGCTTCAAAGGGTGGAGTAGCAGCAATGACCTTGCCAGTAGCTAGAGATCTCGCAAGGGAACATATTCGTTGTTGTTGTATAGCCCCTGGCCTATTCCTTACACCCATGTTTGAAGGACTTGGCGAAGAAGTATGTGAAGCTTTAGCTAAAGATGTTGTTTTCCCAAAGAGACTTGGTGAACCTAATGAATTTGCAGAATATGTATCTCAAATAGTTCAAAATACGTATATCAATGGATCAGTAATGCGACTAGATGGGGGAATTAGATTAGCTTGAGAAAACAACCGACAAATTTAGGGCCACTTTGTGGTTTAAAAATTATTGAATTTGAAGGTATTGGCCCCGCCCCTTTAGCTGGACAGCTTCTATCAGATTTAGGTGCAGAAGTTATAAAAATTGAAAAAAAAACAAACAAGCAAAAAATAGAACCCATACTGGATAGAAATAAAAGTATTATAACTTTAGATCTTAAAAGTAATGAGGATAGTGCATTTGCTAAGAAATTAATTAGTAAAGCTGATGTTTTAATTGAAGGATTTCGACCAGGAGTCATGGAAAGACTTGGTCTAGGTCCAGTAGATTGTGAAAAAATAAACCCAAAATTAGTCTTTGGCAGGATTACCGGATGGGGGCAAAATGGTCCATATTCTAAAAAAGCAGGTCATGATATAAATTATCTTTCTATTACAGGTGCCTTAAATGCTATTGGATTTAAAAATGCTGAGCCAATACCACCTCTAAATCTTTTAGGTGATTATGCTGGAGGTACTATGTTTCTAATCATGGGGATTTTAAGTGCTTTATGGGAAAGAAATAATTCTAATAAAGGACAAGTTATAGATGTTGCAATGATTGAAGGGGTTCCTGCCTTAATGAGTTTAATTCATACTTTTATATCAGAAAAAAATTGGAAAAATAGTAGAAGTTCTAATCTTCTTGATGGTGGCTGCCCATATTATAGATGTTATAAGACAAAGGATGAACTTTTTGTTTCTGTTGGAGCGCTAGAAAATAAATTTTTTGCTATATTAATTGAAAAACTTGGCTTAGATCCAGAATGGATTAAAGAACAGGAAAATAAATCTAAATGGGATAAATTAACTTATGAAATATCTGAGAAGTTTTTAACTAAAACAAGGAATGAGTGGACAAAAATATTTATTGATACGGACGCATGTGTAGAACCTGTATTGAGTTTTGATGAAGTTGAAAAAAATCCCCAAAATCAGGAAAGAAAAGTTTTTTTTCGTAAAAACAATGTCTTGCAAGCTAATATCGCTCCAAAATTTTCTAGAAGTATGCCAGAAGATCCTTTAATAAAGAGGTCTGAACCCAAAACAATTATTCAAATTTTGAAAGAATGGAATATTAATTAAAATAGTCGTGTTACATTTCTGACACTTAAAAAGCTGATTTTACTTGCAAAATGACACAAATTAATTTTTTTCATTGGAAATACTCCATTTGTCTGTTAAAAAATATTTAATTTTTTATAAAAAGAGGCCCATAATTATGAAAAAAAATTTTTTTGCAGCGGCAATTTCATTTGCATCATTATCCGCAGGTGCAGTGTTTGGTGTTGGACCAGATAGTAGTGGTTCAGGCACACAAGATTATTCATTCATTTTAGATAGTGGTAATTCAATCTCTATTAATAGGTCAACTTCTTCACCAAAGGCAACTGGTACATTCGGAGGGACGACTATTAGTAATGGATATTCTGCAACTACTAATACCCAAATTGAAGCAAAGTGGGATTATAATGGTACAATGCTTGGAATTAGTACTGGAAGCCCATATTTAATTGATTTAACTTATGTTGATAATGTTGTAATTGGTAGTGGAGCAAAAGTCACAAGTAACGAAACAGCAATTGTTGCTTCTCGAGATTTAGGTAATGGAATGAAAGTCTTTGGTGGTTTAAGATTGAATCAATTCAAAGCTAATATTTACTCACCTGCAATTAATTATGATTATAGTTTAGATACTGGTACTAGTACAGGATTTACTATAGGTGCAGCTTACGAAGTTCCTCAAATTATGCTTCGTGCTTCAGTACAATATAATTCAGAGATAAAACACACACAAGCTAAAGAGATTGAAACTCTCGGAGCCGTTGTACTTCCTGCTTTCACTCCAGATGATATGATTGCTCCCAGCTCAATGATAGTTAAATTAAGATCAGCACTTTCGCCCAGACTCCTAGCTTTTGCTAACTGGAGATCATCTCAATATAGTGGTTTTAAAGTAACTGGTGAGAATGGTGGCAGTTTGTACGATCCAATGTCAGGAATTAACTATAATCTTGGTGTTGCTTTTAAGGTAAATGATCAGATGAACTTAGTTTTAGGTACTGCAAGAAGCCAGGATACAGACGATGGCAGTCCAACTGTAAGTGCTCTATCTCCATTTAAAGGGTCTTCAGCTACGATTCTAGGAGCATCCTACAAGGTAAATAATAGCTTAGAATTAAACGCTAGTTATTCACTTGCAACATTTGGTGATGCTATTGCAGATATTGCAACTGGTGCACCATTTGAAGATAATAAAGGTTCAAGAGTTTCAATAGGAACCAAAATTAATTTCTAATTAATTCACGTAATTTTATAGAAGGCTCACATTTTTGTGAGCCTTTTTTATTTAGACGTGTAGCAAATGTATCTTGACCCTTTTTTGGGAGGGTTCTCTGGTTTTCCAGCAAAACACTGAGCATACCTCATCCAAGTAGTTGAATTGTTTCCTTTAACATTAAGACTTGTATCACTTATGTTTCTGACTTGTGTTACAACTTGACAGAATTCGACTGCAGAACCTTTTATAAAATTATTGTTATTTTGATCGTTATAAGAAATTTCTTTCCCAGAAGGTAATTTTAAAAATATAAATGGTTTAGACTTGGGTAATTGAATTTTTCTATTCATAAAAGTCCATTCAAATGTTGAAACACCCAGGTGTACAATATTTTTGATATGATCCCCTTCTATTCTTTTTTTTCCCAAACGGTCAAAAACTTCATGCCCATGTGACCAAGTTTCCATCTGCCTAGCTGTAATAGAAGACTTTGCACTCATTTCTGGACCAGCCCACTTAACTCTCAACTTTGGATCAATTACAGAATATATATTTTCTAATTCTACACAACTATTCCACCATTTGTTCAACAACATATGACCAGACAACCCATTTAACCATGGAACTTGTGCTTGAACCATACTTTGACCTTTCTGTAAAAGTTTGAAGAAGGGCGCAAAAAAATCATCGAAAGATTTTGGACTATCAACTGTTTTCATCGCTGCAACATTAAATAAATAAAGATGGCCAATGACATCGTTAATACTCCAATTTTTAAATTGTGTAATTAAATCTAAATCAGATTTATCCCTATTCTTTAATAGATCATAAAGTAATTTACTTTCTTTTAAAAAATCATAAGCTTGTTGCATATAAAAACCTATTAATTAGGAATGATATTTAATAGTAGGTCTCCAGTAGAAACTTGAGAACCTTCATTAACATTAATATTCTCTATTATCCCATCAATATCAGCATTGATTTCATGCTTCATTTTCATAGCTTCTAAAATAAATAAGATATCACCTTTTACTACTTTTTGATTTTTGGAACCATTAATTTTTGAAATAATTCCATGCATTGGAGAAATAATATAACCAGAAGATTCGATACTCGTTAAATTTTCTGATTCCTGATTTTTACAAAATTCAAAAACAATTTTATCTTTAATTATGTAGTAAGCATTATTTATTTTAAATAATTTATTATAATTATAGTAACTCTTATTTATGAAGATATCTTCATTAACTAAATCCAAGTTATAATTGATTTCTGCAAATTCTATTTCAAAACATTTTAAATTTTTACTTTTTATAATTACATTTTTAACTTGTCCTAAGCAATTGATTTTATATGATTTTTTAAAGTTTTGCATATTGCACCAATGCTGTAATTCTTTTGGAATACCTGCTGTTTTTTGTAAACTAATATTGAATTCATCATTAAAGATGATGTATGCAAAAGCAATAAAATCAATCGTGTTAGGCTCTTCAAAAATAATTCCTTCAGAATATAAATCTTCAATAAAAGATGTATTTACTTCTCCTTCAAAAAATTTTTTATTGGATAAAATATTTATAAGAAAATCTCTATTGTTTTTGATACCAATTAGCGACAAATGAGATAGAAAAAATAATAACTGTTTAATTGAAGATGATCTTTTTTTTGAATGAGATATAACCTTGGCAACCAAAGGATCATAAAATGAGGAAACGGTTTGATCTTTTTCAATACCACTGTCTACACGAATATTTTTGGTACTTGAAAAATTAAATTCATGAATCTTTCCAAAGCTTGGGAAAAAATTATTTAAAGGATCTTCAGCATATAAACGAACTTCTATGGAATGACCCTTAAAATTTATGTCCTCTTGGTTAATTGCAAGTTGCTGCCCGTCAGCTATTAATAATTGTAATTCAACCAAATCAAGACCTGTTATCATTTCAGTCACGGGATGTTCTACCTGCAACCTTGTATTCATCTCTAAAAAAAAGAAATTTTTATCCTGATCCATTAAGAATTCAACTGTTCCAGCACCTTTATAATTTATAGCCTTTGCTATATTAATTGCCTGCTTGCCTAGTTGATCTCTAATTTTATTCGATAAACCCTTTGCCGGTGCTTCTTCAACAATTTTTTGGTGCCTTCTTTGAACAGAACAATCTCTTTCACCTAAATGAATAAATTTTCCAAAGTTATCTCCAAAAATCTGAACTTCAATATGTCTTGGTTTTATAAGAGCTTTTTCCATAATTATTTGGTCAGATCCAAAAGCAGAACTACTCTCTGATTTTGCTAAATTTAATGAACTTTTTAAATTTTGTTGGTCTAAAACAAGACGAATACCTTTTCCACCACCTCCTTTGGTAGCCTTCAACATAATTGGGTATCCTATTTTTGAGGCATTTTTAATAATTGATGCCATTTTTTCCTTAGGCAAGATATTATGATCGGGAAGAATTGGCACACCAACTTTAATAGCGATACTTTTTGCAACTTTTTTATCACCCATCTTTTGAATGGTTTTTGAGTCAGGGCCTATAAAAATTAGCTTCTCTTTAATGCATTTTTTTGCAAAAAAAGCATTTTCAGAAAGAAATCCATAACCAGGGTGAATTGCATCTGATAATGAGCTTTTGGCAGCATTAATGATTTTTTCAATTGACAAATAACTTTCAGTTGCAGGGCCTTTACCTATATTGATTTTTTCATCAGCTAACTTAATATGCGGAGAATCTACATCTTCATCAGAGTAAACTGCTACAGTTTTTAAACCTAGTTTTTTAGCAGTTTTTATTATTCTAATTGCAATTTCACCCCTATTAGCAATTAAGATTTTTTTATAATTTTTGATAATTTTAGAATTATTTTTCAATTAAAGGTTCCAAAGTGGTTTTCTTTTTTCAATAAATGCTTGAAGACCTTCAGGTGTTTCTTCTCCTAACATACATTGAGCAAACTTTTCTGCGGCTAACTCCGAAAAATTTAATGAACTTTCTAAGTCAGAAATTATAGATTTTGTTACCGCAACCCCATGTGGTGCACAAGATTTGAGTTTATTTGAAAATTGTTTGGTATAATCAAACATTTCTTCCTCATGATTAAAAACTTGATCTAATAAGCCTATTTGCAGTGCTTTATTTGTATCAATTACATCCCCGCTAAGCATAAGATTTCTTGCATTCTTTTTACCTAATCTATTTATGACAAATGGTGCAATCTGTGCTGGAGTAAGACCAATTTTGATTTCTGTAATTCCAAATTTTGAATTTTTTGTTGCAAAAATAAAATCTGAGCAACATGCCAAACCAAAACCACCCGCATATGCAGGTCCATTAATACAAGCTATAACATATTTTGGAAAATGATAAAAAGTTTGGAGGAGCTTTGCTACATTTAAGCTTGAATATATCACTTCATTTCTATCAGGTTTTCCATTCGAAAAAAAACTTTTAAATTCTTTCAAATCTGCTCCTGAACAAAAAGAACCTCCATTACCACTTAATAGTATTCCTCTTAGTAATTTTTGTGCTGAAGCTAAACCCATTAAGTTTATTAACTCAGTTATCATTTTATTAGATAATGCATTTTTGCTTTTTGGACGATTCAAATTTACATATAACCAACCATTATTGATCTCCATCTCTATTGTCTCAAATTTTTGATTATTAAAAAAATCCATTATGGCCGAGCAACTCCAAATGTATTAGGCTGAAGAATTCTAGTTCTTGAGTCAAAGCAAACTGAAAGACAAATACCGATAACTTTCCTAGTATCCCTTGGGTCAATCATTCCATGATCAAGCAATCTACCAGATGTATAAAAGGCATTACATTGTTTATCAAAATGGTTTTTTACTGCATCAAGTTTCTTTATGAGGTCTTTATTATCTATTTTATTTCCTTTTCTTAGCGCTGCTCGCGTCATTACATTTTCCATAGTTAAAGCTGCCTGTTGTCCACCCATAACTCCAATTTGTGCATTAGGCCAAGTAAAAAGAAAATCGGGATCAAATTCAAACCCACACATTCCATAATTTCCAGCTCCAAAACTTGCACCAATATAAAAAGAAAGTTTAGGAACCCTAGCATTCATTACGGCTTGTATCATTTTTGAACCATGTTTAATCATACCTGCATGTTCA
>CACESU010000036.1 GCA_902562285.1 uncultured Alphaproteobacteria bacterium
AGATTTTAAAAAAAATAGCTTTGAATGGATCAAAAGGTTTTTATGAAGGTGAGGTGGCTCAGGATTTTATTAATTCTTTGTCCAATCTTGGTGGTGTACACACTTTTGATGATCTTAAGTCTGTTTCAGTAGACTATGTTGAACCCTGCATTCTAAATTTTAATAACTATGAATTACTTGAAATGCCACCCAATGGTCAAGGGATTACAGCTATTTTAATGGTTAAAATGCTCCAAAAAATCGGTTTATCCAATTTTGATCCAATCAGTGCTGAACGAACCCATATTGAAGCTGAGGTTTCAAAATTAGCCTATCATGCAAGAAATAAAATGATAGGAGACCCAAATTTTTATGATTTAAAAACTGAAGATTTTTTTTCCAATACTAAGGTAGATCAATATTTAGATTTAATTAGTTTAGATAAAGTTTTGAATATTGAGAACTATGAGATAAATTCTCCGCATAGAGATACAGTTTATTTAACAGTAGTAGATAAAGATAGAAATATGATTTCATTAATCTATTCAATCTTTAATAGCTTTGGATCCGGATTTGCATCTGAGAAGTATGGTATTTTATTTCATAATAGGGGAGCAGGCTTTACTCTTTTACAAGGTCACCCAAATGAAATGATAGGTGGCAAACGCCCTTTTCATACAATAATTCCTGCTTTTTTAAGAAAAAAGAATGAATTTGTAATGCCATTCGGCGTTATGGGAGGTCAATATCAAGCCAATGGACATGCTAGATTAATTACCAATATTGTAGACTATGGTATGGATATACAAGAAGCAATTGATTTTCCAAGAAGTTTTCCTGAAGGAGGTTTTTTAAAATTGGAGTCTAGTTATCCCGAATTTATTTCAAAAGAACTTGAAAAAAAGGGACATAAAATTCTTCAGCCAGATCAACCTATCGGAGGGGCACAAGCAATAATTCACAATAAAAAAGAGGATATCTTAATTGGTGGCTCTGATCCTAGAAAAGACGGGTACGCCCTAGGTTACTAAATAATAAAGTTTAATGAAGCCTATCAGTTAATGTATACTTACCATCTGACAGATTTTCAAATAATTCAGATACCTCTGGATGCTCTATAGGATCACCACTGTCATCTGCAATTAAATTTTGTTCAGAAACATATGCTACGTAGTAGCTGGTATCGTTTTCAGCTAGTAGATGGTAAAAAGGCTGATCTTTTTTTGGCCTATAACTTTTAGGAATAGAATTCCACCATTCTTCTGTATTAGAAAAAGTTGGGTCAACATCAAAAATAACACCCCTAAAAGGATGAATTTTATGTTTTACTATTGCTCCTATTGCAAATTTTGCTTTTTTTTCTTCCATTATAACCTCGTCCTTAAAGGTTATCTATGTTTTTTACCAATGTCTACAAGTGAATAGATTCATTTTTTTATTAGACCATTCAAATTAAAAGTAATATGATACAAATAGAGCAGAAATTTAAAAATGAAAATAAAAATTGTAGTCATATTAGTCTTTGTTTTTATTCAGTCTTGTGGGGTTTTTAATCGTATTCCATCTTCGCAAAATAATGCATGTGATATTTTAGATCATAGAACTTCTTGGAAAAGGGCGGTTAATTATACTAGTAAGAAATGGGGTGTATCTCCAGCGTTACAATTAGCATTCATTAAAACCGAATCAAATTTCCGAGCTCGTGCAAAGACCCCAAGAAAATTTTTTCTTGGAATTATTCCTGCTGGCAGGATTTCTTCTGCATATGGTTATGCGCAAGTTCTTGATGGTACTTGGGATTGGTATAAAAAAGATAGTGGGAATAGGAGTGCTAGTAGAACTGATTTTTCAGATGCTAGTGATTTCATTGGTTGGTATGTAACCCAAACAAATAAGAAGCTCCAAATTTCAAAAACAAACGTCTATAGACAATATTTAGCTTATCATCAAGGTCATGCAGGATATGCTAGTGGTCGATATAAATCTAGTAAAGCAATTCAAGCTGTAGCACAGAGAACAGCAAATACTGCTAGTATGTTTGAAAGACAACTAAAGAATTGCAAATGAGGATTATAATGAAGCGTAGAGCTATTCTATTTTTTTAATTGTCTTTATATATTAATAAGGATTTAGTTATGCCTGCACCTAATATTAAAAATTCAAACTTAAAAGATTTAGATTTAAAATTAAAAAATATAAAGGATAAAAAACGTGAATTGAAATCTGATAATAAAGCTTTTAAATCTGCACATGTTGGCTGGAGAATGGTTTTAGAGCTGGTAATAGGCATTTTAATTGGGGTTATTATAGGTTTTTGTATGGATTCTTTTTTAAAAACATCTCCAGTTTTTTTAATCATAATGATTTTTTTTGGATTTGCTGCAGGAGTTAAAACAATGATAAAAACTTCAAAAGAAATAAACAAGAATATTAAAGAATAAAATGGCTTGTATTATTGGTTAATTTTTCTTATTAGTTTATAAAGTATTATGCAACAATTGAATGGGAACTTGTGGCTACCGAACCTATTACATTTGAAATTAGACCAATGGATCAATTTATAATTTCACCCTTGTTTTCAGAGGGAGATCTAAATTGGTATACTTTTACTAATCAATCATTATGGATGCTTATTGCACTCATAGGTATAATCCTTTTATTTGTATTTGGAATACGAAAAGGTGAAATTGTTCCAGGAAGGGTTCAATCAATTGCTGAAGTTATATACGTATTTGTACACAAAATGGTTTTAGATATTACGGGTGAAGAAGGCTTGAAATATTTTCCTTATATTTTTACCTTATTTCTTCTTATTCTATTCGGCAATGTTTTAGGATTACTACCTTATAGTTTTACATTTACTAGTCATATTGCGGTTACTGGAATTTTGGCACTTTTTGTTTTTATTTCTGTTACTTTATTAGGTTTTATAAAAAATGGTTTAAAATTTTTAGGTCTTTTTTGGATTTCTAGTGCTCCTTTAGCATTGAGACCCATATTACTCATAATAGAAGTAATATCATATTTTGTAAGACCGATCAGCCACTCAATTAGATTAGCGGGAAATATGATGGCTGGTCATGCAGTCATAAAAGTTTTTGCAGGTTTTGCTGGTGTTATGGGGTTGGGAGCTGTTGCACCCATTTTAGCTATTGTTGCAGTGTACGGTTTAGAAATGTTAGTCGTAGTTATTCAAGCATATGTATTTACAATATTGACATGTGTGTATTTAAATGATGCATTACACCCAGGTCATTAATATATCTTATTATACTTTATAAAGGAGAAAATTATGGAAGGTGAATTTGTTGAAATGGGTAAACTGATAGGAGCAGGCCTTGCTTGTACTGGTATGGGTGGTGCTGCAGTTGGTGTTGGTCATGTAGTTGGAAATTTTTTATCTGGAGCTTTGAGAAATCCAAACGCGGCAGCTGGTCAAACAGCTACTATGTTTATTGGAATTGCATTTGCTGAAGCTCTGGGAATTTTCAGTTTTTTAGTAGCATTGCTTTTAATGTACGCTATGTAAATTTTAGATTTTTACTAAAAATATTTTTTTAATTAGAATTTAAAATAAAAATGGCCAGTACTTCTGATAAAAGTTCATCTGTAGGGATGCCACAGCTTGATTTTTCGAATTTTGATAATCAAACTTTTTGGCTTTTAATTTTTCTTTTTTTAGTTTTTGTAGTTATTCGTATTCTTGTAATGCCTAAAATGGAAGAAACTCTTACAAATAGAAGTAAAATCATAGAAGAAGACATTCAAGAAGCAGAAGACTTAAGGGACAAAGCAGTTGAAATTGAAAAAACTCTGAATTATGAGATAGAAACTGCACGTATTAAGGCAAATGAAATATTAAGAAACTGTAAAGAAGAAATAAAAAGAAATACAAAAGATGCTTTGGCTGATATTGATGTTAAGATTGAGGAGTTGGTAAAAAACTCTGAAAAAAATATAGAATCTTTGAAATCTGAAGCAACCAAAGAAGTTAATGTACTATCAAAAAAACTAGCTCCAGAGATTGTTAAAGCTCTAATACCTTAATTTTTTAAATAGATATTATGTTTGGTAACCTAAAAAAAATAAATCCTAGTAATAAAAAATTCCCAACTTATAAGTTGTTTTTTATATTTTCTATAATATTTCCCTTTTTTAACTTAAATTTTGCAATTGCTGCAAGCGACGCACCACCTTTTAGTTTGGCAAATACTGATTTTGTTGTAGCTATATCCTTCTTAATTTTTATTGGTGTCTTAGTATATTTTAAAGTCCCAAGGATTATTATTAATCTTTTAGATAAAAGGTCTAATACAATTCGACAAGAAATTGATGATGCTCATAATTTACTTGAAGAAGCTAAGTCCTTACTCGCTAAATCAGAAAGAGAACATAAAGATAATATTTTAAAAGCTAAGGAAATAATTAGTTTAGCAGAAAAAACTAGTAAGAAACTTTTAGAAGACTCAAAATTAGATATAAAAATTGCAGTATCTCGTAAACTGGATTTGGCAAAAAAACAAATAGAAGCAAATGAAAAGAAAGTTATGAATTCTGTAAGAGATGAAATTATTGATACAGCATTTAAATTAGCTGAAGAAAATATTAATAAAAAATTAGATAAAAAGACTTCTAATCAGATCACAAAAGAAGCTATAGAAGAAATTGGTGCAAAATTATTTTAAAATTTTAAAAATGTCATATTATTTATTTACATAGAAAATTGGTTCAATCAAACTTTCAAATAAAAATATTTGTGAATGATTTTAATCTTATGAAGATTAATTTGATAAATATTTTATTTTACTATTAAAATTTATTTAATTCTTTAAATCAAAGTTGTATCTTTGTGATACAATTATAAATCATTTTGTTATAATTGAGGTATTTTATGACAAAGTCTTATCAGGTGGTTGGAATTGGGAATGCTATAATTGATATTTTAGCTTATGTGAGTGATGATTTCTTAACAATAAATAACATAAAGAAAGGGGTAATGAATCTAATTAGCTTCGAAAGGTCAGAAGAAATTTTACGACAAATTACCGTAGTAAAAAAAGTAGCAGGTGGTTCAGCAGCTAATACTATTGTTGGACTTTCCCAGCTCGGTATAAAAACATCTTACGTTGGAAAAGTTTGTAATGATAATTTTGGTAACTTTTTTACCAATGATTTAAATTCTAATAAAGTAGAATTTAAAATTTTAGAAAAATTTAATCAAAATAATTTATCTACTGGGCATTGTATAGTTTTAGTTACTCCAGATGGGGAAAGAACTATGAACACCTACTTAGGTATTACAGAGTTTTTATCTAAAGATGATTTAAATTTAAGAATTTTAAAAAATTGCTCATGGCTTTATTTGGAAGGTTATAGATATGATGGTGTTGATAGTCAAATAGCTTTTGAAGTTGCAATTAATCACACAAAAAAAGAAGGGGGAAAGATAGCCATTTCCTTATCTGATCCATTTTGTGTTCAACGTCATAGAGAAAAATTCATTAATATAATTAATAATGGAGTTGATTTAATTTTTTGTAATGAAAAAGAATTAATTTCATTAACACAGCAAACAGATTTAAACTCTGCTTTGCAAGAGAGTAGTTTATATCCCTGCAAGGTCATATGTACAGTAGCTGAAAGAGGTGTATTTATTAAGCATAATGGTAGTTGGGTAAATATTCCTACAAATGATAATATAGAAATTAAAGATACAACTGGTGCAGGCGATTTATTCGCAACTGGTTTTTTATATGGATTAATAAGTGGAAATAATGACCAAATTTCATGTAAACTTGCAAATAAATGTGCTGGAGAAGTCATTAGGATATTAGGCTGCCGGTTAGATAAAAAGAAATTGTTAGATCTATTAACAATATAATTTAAGAGGAAAATGAAATGGAATTTAAATATGATAGTAACAATATATTCGCCAAAATTTTAAAAAAAGAAATTCCTAATGAGACTGTTTTTGAAACAAAGCACTCACTTGCTTTCAAAGACATCAATCCTGCTGCTCCTATTCATATTTTAGTAATTCCAAAAGGGCCTTATATCAATTATGATCATTTTGTTTCTCAAGCAACTAATGAGGAAATTATAGACTTCAATAAAACGATTATTCAAGTTATCAAGAACGAAAAATTAGATCCAGAAAGAAATGGAAATGGTTATAGATTGATAGCAAATACTGGTTTAAATGGAGTTCAAGAAGTTCCGCATCTACATTTTCATATACTAGGTGGTAGAAATATGGGTTTTATGGTCTCAAGATAATCAAATAATCTTAAGGAATTTATAAATGCTTGAAAATGAAGACAAAATAAAGAAGGTTTTTTCTCTCCGAGTTTCTTGTAATGGAGAAACAAACAACATGTCAGAGGGTCATCCTTTAGTATGGCTTAAGATTGATGAAGAAGTGGGTTTTGTGATTTGCCCTTATTGTGAGTTAAAATTTATCTATCAAAATAATTAAAAAAAAGTTTAATTTCAACGATGCCTTCTACGTCTCAAAATACAAAGAATAATATATATTTAATTGATGGTTCAAGTTTTATTTTTAGAGCCTACTATGCCTTACCTCCATTGACAAGATCTGATGGTTTGCCTGTTGGAGCCATTTCTGGTTTTTGCAACATGATTTATAAACTTTTAACTAATAAGTTAAATGACGAAATTTTAAAACCTACACATGTTGCAGTTGTTTTTGATCACAAAGGACCAACTTTTAGGTCTAAAATTTATCCTGAATATAAAATGAACAGATCAGAACCTCCATCAGATCTAATACCGCAATTTGAATTAATAAGGGAAGCAACAAAAGCATTTGGATTATCCTGTATTGAGATGGAAGGGTATGAAGCTGATGATATTATTGCGACATATGTTGAATTAGCATTAGAAAAAAATTGGCAAATAACCATAATTTCTTCTGATAAGGATCTGATGCAACTTGTTTCTAAGGACACTATTATGTGGGATACAATGAAGAATAAAAAAATTGGAGAGGAGCAAGTATTAGAAAAATTTGGAGTTTATCCTTCATTAGTTATTGATGTACAAGCATTAGCTGGTGATTCTATTGATAATATACCTGGTGCAACGGGTATTGGTATAAAAACAGCTTCTTTACTTATCAATCAGTTTGGGTCCCTTAACAATCTTTTAGAAAAAGCAGTTGAAATTAAGCAACCAAAAAGAAGGGAAGTTCTTACAAATGAAAGAGAAAAGATACTAATTTCCAAAAACTTGGTAACTTTAAAAAAAGATGTGCCCTTAAAAGAAAGCATAGAAAATCTATCAATTTCATCTTTTAACCCCGTATCTCTTCTTTCATTTACTAAAGAAATGGAATTTCGGACTCTCTCAGAAAGAATTAAAAAAGACTACCAATTAGTAGATGAGAAACCTGTGATAACTAAAGAAAAGGAATTTGAAAAAAAAGAAGAAAATTATTTGGATCAAAAAAATGTTATTAAGTTGGAAAATTATGAATGTTGTTTAGAAAAATTAAAGAGCAATTTCGGAAATTATGAAACTATAGATACAAAGGATAAATTGGAGAGTTGGTTAGAAAAGATAGATGAGATATATTTATGTGCAATAGATTTAGAAACTACATCTCTTGACGAAATTGATGCAAATTTAGTGGGTATATCAATTGCAGTTGAAACAGGGATCGCCTGTTATATTCCAATTGGAC
The DNA here is from genome assembly GCA_902562285.1 of uncultured Alphaproteobacteria bacterium. Taxonomy (GTDB): domain Bacteria; phylum Pseudomonadota; class Alphaproteobacteria; order Rhodobacterales; family Rhodobacteraceae; genus CACIIZ01. The sequence continues at coordinate 7,682 of CACESU010000036.1, forward strand.
ATATTGCTAGTATACAATTTGATGAAAATGATGATCAAAATGTTAAGGAGCAGCTATCGTTAAGCTATGTTATTAATAAGTTAAAACCTGTTTTTGAAAACCCATCTATATTAAAGATTGGGCAAAATATTAAATTTGATTATAAAATTCTACTGAAATATTCTATTTCGTTATGCTCTTATGAAGATACTATGTTAATGTCTTATTCATTGAGTGCAGGTTTATATCGTCATAATTTAGATACTTTATCTGAGAGATTTCTAAATCATCATCCCATAAAAATTGAAACTTTGATTGGTGTAGGAAAAAATAAAAAAAACTTTTCTGAAGTTTCAATTGATCTTGCAACAAAATATGCTGCAGAAGATGCAGATATTACCTTAAGGTTGTGGAAAATATTTAGACCTATGTTATCAGAAAAAAAAGTCTCTGCTATCTATAATTATATAGAAATAAATTTAATACCAGTATTAGCTCAAATTGAGATAAATGGAATTCTTCTTGATTCAAATATTCTTTCAAATTTATCAATACAATTTTCAAAAAAATTAAATTTGTTAGAAGAAAAAATTTATCAATTCTCTAGTGAAAGATTTAATATTGGTTCTCCCAAGCAATTAGGTATTATATTATTTGAAAGGTTAGGGTTTGAAGGTGGGAAAAAAGGAAAAAACGGTACTTATTCAACTGATGTGGATGTATTAGAGACTTTAGCTTCGAAAGGTCATAATCTTCCAGAATATGTTTTAGAATGGAGACAACTTTCAAAATTAAGATCTACTTATACTGAAGCACTTCA
>CACESU010000037.1 GCA_902562285.1 uncultured Alphaproteobacteria bacterium
ATTTATCTGGTTAGCAATTTTTTCAAAAACTTGTATTATTTGTATCTTAGGTATCTTATTAAAGATTCCAGAATTTATTTCTTCTTTATTCCAAAACCAAGTTCTTGCAGGATCATCTTTCATATTCCATCCTGGGAAAATCCGTTCATTACAATACTCTTTAAGAAGAAGTTCAATTTCTAAGTGTCTATCATCATTAGAAATTTTTTCAAATGTTAGATTTACTTCATATTCAGGACCTTCAAGAAGTTGTAAATAAATATCATCTCTACAAATCAAAGCGCCAGTAATATTATTTTTTGAATTATAGTTTATTGCATCAGAAAGAATTCCGTTTAAAATGGCTTGATCATAACCGAAAGGTTTAGATTTATATACTAATCTGAAAATATTCAAAAATCACTCCTAAAATTATTAGATAAATTATATCTAACAAATAATAATTAGTTTTACTAATTATAATTTGCTCTTTTATTTCTTTTCTTGTGGTTAAAACTCACATCAGGTAATTTCATTACTTTATCTAATTCAGGAAAAGAAAACATTGAATTAGGAATAGCTGAGGCGGACACAAAATATTCTTGAAACTTTGGAGCCATTGCCGTTTCTATTTTATTTATTTTTTTCACAGTTTTGGAAATTTCAAGTCTCGATTTCCTATCTAAAAGTGCAATCATGGCTCCTGCACCAGCTGCATTTCCAGCTGAAGTAACGTTCTTTAAATTACAATCTGGTATCATACCTAAAACCATAGCATGCTTTGTAGAGATATGTGCACCAAAAGCACCAGCTAAAATTATCTTATCAATTTTATCTATTTTCATTTCATCCATTAATAATCTTGAGCCTGCAAATAACGCTGCTTTTGCTAATTGTATTGCTCTCACATCACTATTTGTAATTTTTATTGTTGTTTCATCATTAATCGTACTTTTATAAATTATGTAGCTATTGGTTCTACTTTCAGAAATACATCTTTCAGATCCAGTTTCTGAACTAGAACCAATTAATCCCGATGCATCTAAAATACCTGTCATTCTCATTTCTGCAATAGCTTCAATTATACCAGAACCACATATTCCAGTAATTTTTTGATTAGACAAGAAATTTTGAAATTGTTCCTCATTTGACCAATAATCACAGCCAATTACTTTGAAAATTGGATCTTTTGAAATTGGATCAATTTTAATTTTTTCTATAGCTCCAGGTGCTGCCCTTTGACCTGATGATATTTGAGCTCCTTCAAATGCTGGACCTGTGGGAGAAGAACATGCATATAATTCAGATTTATTGCCAAGTATAAGTTCAGCATTAGTTCCTACATCTATTATTAGAACAGTTTCTTCAGATTCATTGGGTGCTTCTGATAAAATAACGGCTGCTGCATCTGCTCCCACATGTCCTGCAATGCAAGGTAATAAATATAAATTTGCATTATCCAAAAAATTTAATCCTATATGGTCATTTTTAAAATAAAGTGAATCAGATGATGCAAGGGCAAAGGGAGCTTGTCCTAATTCAGTAGGATTTATACCTAACAGCAAATGATGCATTACTGGATTACATACTATAGAAAGTTCCACAACCAGTTTAGGGTCAATTGTTGTTTCTTTCATTAAAGCTTGAAATAAGGTATTTAAAGATCCTTGAACAGTTTCTTTTAGTTTTTCAGTACCATCATCATTCATCATTGAAAAACTAACCCTACTCATAAGATCTTCGCCAAATCGTATCTGAGGGTTCATAATTCCTGAAGAATTTATAATTTTACCAGTGTGTAAATCACAAAGATGTGCAGCAATAGTAGTTGATCCTAAATCAATAGCTATTCCGTAAAGGTTTGAGTCCAAAAATCCTGGCCATATGTTCATGATTTCGTTATCTTCATTATCTTGATGAAAAATAGCGCACGTAACACTCCATTTTCCTTTTCGTAAAGTATATTGTAGGTTTTTTAAAATTTTTAATGAAATTTTTGTTTTTTTAATTCCCCATTGTTTTTTAAGTGCAAGATTTAATCGTTGAAGATCTCCTGAAGGATTATGTATGTCTGGTTCTTTAACCTCAACATAATAAAGTTTTGTTGCTGGGTTTATATCAATATTTTTAAGTTCAATCCTTTTTCTAATAACTTGTTTATGTACTTGGCTTTCTTCAGGAACGTCAATTACCATATCTCCTAAAATTTTTGTTTGGCATCCAAGTCTTTCATCGCAAGAGATTCTATTTTTTTCTATCGACTTTTTTTCGATTTCAGTTGATGTAGCTAAATTATCTTCTTTAGCTTCAATATTAAATTTTGAAAAGTTACCAAATGACGGTTTGACTTTACATTTTGTACATATTCCTCTTCCTCCACAAACACTATCTAGATCTACTCCTAATTGTCTAGCTGCATCCAAAATGGTTGTGCCATTTTTTACAGCACCCCTTAATCCAGAGGGTGTAAAAACAACAGTTTGGTCTTTACTTTTTGATGTGGAAGTCAAATTATTTTTTTTAGATGTATTCATTTACTAACAGAAAAAAAATTAAAAAAATACCTGCTTCTATTATCTTCTACTATTTCTTCTTCTTCTTCTTTGTGAATTTTCATTTATATCTTGGATTGAACTGGAATCAGATGAATTAATTCTATTACGTTTTATCCAGTTTGCACTATTTTTATCTCTATTCATAAGTAAATTAGCGGCATAAATTGAATTTAACTCATTGGGATTAATAGGATTCATAATTGCGCTAGTCATACCAGAAGCAATAGCCATTGGAAGGAAGGTAGAATTTATTGAGTGTCTATTTGGTAATCCAAAAGAAATATTGGAAGCCCCACATGTTGTGTTTACTTTAAGTTCTTTTTTTAGTTTTTTTACTAATTCAAAAACCTGTTGACCTGCGGTAGCCATTGCACCAATTGGCATTACTAGTGGGTCTACAACTATATCAGTTGAAGGAATGCCAAAATCAGAGGCTCTTTCTACTATTTTTTTTGCTACGTTATATCTTACCTCTGGGTCTTCTGAGATACCAGTATCATCGTTAGATATTGCAACCACTGGCACATTGTATTTTTTTACTAGAGGAAAAATGCTCTCTAATCGTTCTTCCTCACCAGTAACAGAATTTAATAAAGGTCTTCCCTTGGCAACTTTTAAACCTTCTTCAAGAGCTCCAGGCACCGAACTATCAATGCATAATGGGACATCAACTGTATCTTGCACAAGCTCAATTAATTTTTTCATCAAGACTGGTTCAGTTTCATTAGGATTTGGATTAGAGTTATAAACTACTCCAGCATTTATATCTAATATATTCGCTCCCGCTTTTACCTGCTCAAGTGCATCTTTAATCACGGTATCAAAATTTTCAGCCTCTAATTCCATAGCTAATTTTTTTCGCCCTGTGGGATTTATTCTTTCTCCGATTATGCAGAAGGGTTCATCTAAGCCAATAACTACAGTTTTTTTTGAGCTTTCTATAATGGTTTTTGTCATTTAAAATTCCGATTAATGTATTTCTATATTGAATAAATAACCTATTTTAAAATTATGTTAACAAAAAAGCGACTGCTTGAAATGCATATCCGACATAGAATAGATATATGTTTTAAAAGTTGTTAATTTAGATTGTTTATATTAGAATAAAAAAAAATAGTTTTAGTCTTTAATAACCTTTAACTATTTTAGAGAGGACAAAAATGGTAAACTTAGGCTCTGATCCTAAGTTGGTTAACAAAATTTTGAATGTTAAAAAGGGTAAAGATAATAAAAAATATTTATATGCAGCTTTAGATTTAGGTACTAATAGTTGCCGAATGTTGATAGCCCGACCAACTGGTTCAAGATTTGAAATAGTAGATGCTTTTTCAAAGTCAATAAGGCTTGGTTTAGATCTAGAAAGAACCGGGAAGCTTTCACAAGCTGGTATCACAAGAGCTTTACAAGCTTTACATGTATGTGCAAAGAAACTAAATAAATTTGGCGTTAAGAATTCACGACTTGTTGCTACTGAAGCTTGTAGACGTTCAAAAAATGGTAAAAGTTTTTTACAAAAAGTTAAAGCGGAAACTGGTCTTAAACTTGAACTTATAAGGCCTGAAGAAGAAGCTAGATTAGCAGTTATTAGTTGTGCTCCATTATTTGATCCCAAATTTTCTCATGTTTTAATTGTTGATATTGGTGGTGGATCCACTGAATTAGTTTGGATGGATTTGTCAGAAATCTCTGAAGAAAAAAGAATTGCTGAAATGCTTAAGCTTCGATTGGATAAAAAAAATAAAAAAGAATTTCAAATTGATAAACTTAACTCAAATAATGTTAAAATAGTAGACTGGATTTCAGTCCCTTTAGGTGTTGCTACCCTGCTAGAACGCTATTCTGACGTTGATGATGATAGCGCAAGATTTGCCCTTATGTCTTGTGATTTTGAGCAAAAAATTGAAAATTTTTTACCTTATTTAAATAACAACCAAATTGATTTAAAAAAAGAACTTCAAATAATCGGTACTTCTGGAACGGTAACTACTTTAGGAGCTGTTCATTTGGGCCTTCGAAGGTATGATAGATTAAAGGTAGATGGGCTAAATCTTTCTTCCACTGATATTGATAATGTAATAAAAAAATTCTTAATTCTTGGTCCTGATGGAAGAAAAAAGGAGCCTGGAATAGGCAGAGACCGTGCAGATTTAATTATGTCTGGATCTGCTATAATGCAAACTTTACTAAGAATTTGGCCTGTACGAAGTATGAAAGTAGCTGATCGTGGTCTAAGAGAAGGTATACTATATTCTTTAATGACTGCAGATAAACATTTCCAATAGTCTTATGAAAAAAAAGCACTCATCAAAAAAAAATAGTACTTTTACAAAAAAGACAAGTGCAAATATTGACCGATCATTAAAAGTAAATGTAAAAACTGCAAAAGGAAGGAAATTATCCTCCACAAATTGGTTAAGAAGGCAGTTAAACGATCCCTATGTAAAGCTCGCAAAGGAAAAAGGATATAGATCAAGATCAGCATTTAAATTACTGGAAATTAATGATAAATTTAACTTATTCAAATTTGGTGATAGCGTAATAGATCTAGGTTGTGCTCCTGGAGGATGGTCACAAGTTGCTGTAGAAAAAACAAATTCAAACCTTTATAAATTAATGCAAAAGCAGGGAAGGGTTATCGGAATTGATTTGAATCCTGTTTTATATATTAGTGGTGCAGAATTATTTGAAATGGATTTCTTAGAAAATAATTTTGAAGAAAAAATTAGAAAAATATTAAATCATAGAGTTGATAACGTATTATCTGATATGGCTAGTAACTCCACAGGACATAAAAAGTCAGATCATTTAAGAATTATGGCGTTGTGTGAATCTGCTGCATTTTTTGCATTTGATTATTTGAAAAATGGTGGAAATTTTGTTTCAAAAGTACTTGCTGGTGGTGCTGAAATGGAATTACAAAATTTACTTAAAAAAAAGTTTTCGAAAGTTATAAATTTTAAACCAAAATCAAGTAGATCAGATAGCTCCGAAAAATATGTAGTAGCCTTAAATTTTAATAAGCAATAACTATATCTATCTAAATATAATAATTTTCATAAAGGCTAAATAATATGAAATTAGAAGATGCCATAACTTTTGATGATGTTTTATTGGTTCCTGCAAAATCTTCAGTAACTCCAGACATGGTAAATACAGAAACTTTTGTTACTAAGGATATTAAACTTAATATTCCATTAGTTTCTTCTGCAATGGATACTGTTACAGAAACAAAAATGGCCATAGCGTTAGCACAATGTGGGGGGATAGGTGTAATACATAGAAATTTAAGTATTAGCAAGCAAGCTAAATGTGTATCTGCCGTCAAAAGATTTGAAAGTGGTATAGTTTATAATCCAATAACTTTAGATAGTGATGACACAGTTAAGACTGCTAAAAAAATTGCCAAAAGATACAATATAACTGGTTTTCCAGTTGTTGATAAAAATAATAAAATATTGGGTATTTTAACTAATAGAGATATTCGTTTTTTAGAAGATAATTCTATTAAAGTGAGAGATGTAATGACTAAAGAAAATTTAGCAATAGTAAAAGAACCAATTAACTCAAAAGAAGCAAAAAATATAATGGCAAAAAGGAGGATTGAGAAGCTGTTAGTAGTTGACGACAATAATTATTTATCAGGGTTACTCACTATTAAGGATATAGAAAAATTGGTATTAAATCCTTTAGCCTGTAAAGATGAATTAGGTAGGTTGCGCTGTGCAGCTGCCTCTTCAGTCGGAAATGATGGTTACGAAAGATCTGTTTCATTAATCGAATCTGGTGTAGATATTATTGTGATAGATACAGCACATGGTCATTCGGTGGATGTAATTAGTGCGGTTAAAAGAATAAAAAATGAATTTATCAATACACAAGTGATTGCAGGAAATGTGGTTACCTCAGAAGCTACTAAAGAATTAATAGATGTAGGTGCTGATGGCATTAAAGTGGGAATTGGCCCTGGATCAATTTGTACTACTAGGATTATCGCTGGAGTAGGTATGCCTCAACTAACTGCAATAATAAATTGTGCTAAAGAAGCAAATTTAAATAATATTCCAGTCATTGCAGATGGTGGAATTAGGTTTTCAGGAGATTTTGCAAAATCAATTGCATCAGGAGCTTCTTGTGCAATGATAGGTTCTTTATTTGCAGGTACAGACGAGTCCCCAGGCGATATATCTTTATACCAGGGTAGAAGGTTCAAAAATTATAGAGGAATGGGATCTTTAGGAGCTATGGCAAGAGGATCTGCTGATAGATACTTTCAAAAAGATATCCAAGGTGATAAATTAGTTCCTGAAGGAATAGAAGGACAAGTTCCTTACAAAGGCTCAGTTAATAATATAATTTTTCAATTAGTTGGTGGGCTAAAGGCATCTATGGGATACACAGGTAATAAAAACATTAATCAAATGAAAAATGGTTGTAAATTCATTAAGATATCTGATGCCGGCCTATCTGAAAGTCATGTACATGATATTAGAATAACTAATGAGTCTCCAAACTATAGTAATAATTAGTAAAAACTTTTAAAAATACTTTAAATTTAAATGCAAGAAATTTCTCGTGCGGTTGCTGCAATTAATATTTTGGATGACTATCTAAGTGGTTATCCTTTAGAAAATGCTATAAAAAAATGGTTCAAAAAAAATCGCTTTGCGGGCTCTTCTGATAGAAGAAATATCAGAGATTTAGTATTTGAGATTTTAAGAAAAAGATTAATTCTATATTATCCATTTCAAATCAATAAGTACGTCGAAAATG
>CACESU010000038.1 GCA_902562285.1 uncultured Alphaproteobacteria bacterium
AATAGGCATGTACCCCTGAATCGGTTCTACCAGAACCAGTTACTTTTACATTTTTGTCAAGCAACCTAAAAAAAGCAAGTTCAATTTCCCCTTGGATTGTTTTACAATCTTTTTGTTTTTGCCATCCATGATAAGAAGTTCCGTCATACTCAATTCTAAGAAAGTACCTATTCATTTTTTAAATTTTATTATTGCCCATGAATTTATTTAGATGTAGAAATTTTTTATTATTTAAATAATTATTACAACATTTTATTTATAGATTTACTTAAAATTATAAAAGCTTTATAGGCCTATTAATAAGTTGACTACTAAACATGTGAAATTGAATGCAAGATAAAGAATTTGATTTTAAAAATACACTATTTTTGCCGGATACTAATTTTCCGATGCGTGCATCATTACCTACAAGGGAACCGGACTGGCTAGAGCATTGGAATCAGTTAAATATTTATCATAAATTGAGGGAAAAGAGTACTGATAGAAATACTTTTATTCTTCATGACGGCCCCCCATACGCAAATGGCCATCTGCATATAGGCCACGCACTTAATAAAGTTCTCAAGGATTTTATAGTAAGAAGTCAACAAATGCTTGGTTTTGATGCTAGATATATTCCTGGTTGGGATTGTCATGGATTACCTATTGAATGGAAAATTGAAGAAAAATTTAGACAGAAGGGTCAGAATAAGGACGAGATTCCTATAAATGAACTAAGAAAACAATGTAGAGTTTTTGCTTCTGAATGGGTTGATATTCAGAAAGAAGAATTCAAAAGACTTGGCATAATTGGAGATTGGGAAAATCCTTATCTTACAATGGATTTTAAATCTGAAGCAATTATTGCGGCTGAGTTTATGAAATTCATAGAATTAGGAACAATTTATCAGGGTTCTAAACCTGTAATGTGGTCTCCAGTTGAGAAAACTGCTCTTGCTGAAGCAGAAATAGAATATAAAGAACACCAAAGCAAAACTATATGGGTTAAATTTCCATTAATTTCAAATCAATTTGATAATTGTTCAATAGTCATTTGGACTACTACACCATGGACTATCCCATCTAATAAAGCAGTCGCATTCAATAAAGATGTTTCTTATTGTATTTATGAAGTTGTTGAAACTGAGTCAGAATGTTGGCTATCTAAAGGCGAACTATTAATACTTGCAGAGAAACTTGCTTCAGAATGTTTTAAACAAGCAAGAGTATTAAATGCAATAAAAATTAAAAACATGAATTGTAAAGATTTTAATACTTTCAAAATTAAGCACCCATTTTCAAATCTATCTGGATCTAATGAATTTTGGAATTATGAAGTTCCAATGATCGATAGTTCAATAGTTACTGAAGAAACAGGAACTGGTTTCGTTCACATGGCACCTAGTCATGGTGCTGAGGATTATGAGGAGTTTCTGAAAAGAGGTTGGTTAGATAAATTAACTCATAATGTAAATGAAGATAGTAGCTTTATAAAAACAATGCCAATTTTTGGTAGTCTCGAAATCTTTAATAAAAAGGGAAAGGAAGGTAAGGCTAACGAAGAAGTGATACAAAAATTAATTAAAGTAAATTGTTTGATGGCTCGTGGTAGATTAGATCATTCTTATCCACATAGTTGGAGATCTAAAGCACCACTTATCTTTAGAAATACCAAGCAGTGGTTCGTATCCATAGATAAACAGATTTCTACTAGCGATAATTCTGATCAAAAATCACTTTATGGAAATACAATTAGAGAACGTGCTTTGAAATCAATTGACGAGTTAGTAAATTGGTATCCAAAATCAGGAAGAAATAGACTTTTTTCAATGATAGAAACTCGTCCAGATTGGGTTTTATCTAGACAAAGAGTATGGGGTGTGCCACTTGCTTGTTTCGTAAATAAAAACTTAAACAATAATGATGATGATTATATTCTTTTTGATAAAAAAGTTAATAACCTAATTTTGCAGGCTTTTGAAAAAGAGGGAGCAGACGCATGGTTTGCGCCTGACGCTAAAAAAAGATTTCTAGGAGGTTTTCATAATCCAGATGATTATGAAAAAATTGATGATATTCTCGATGTTTGGTTTGATTCTGGATCAACCCATGCATTTGTTCTAAGAGATCGTAAGGATGGAAGTTGGCCAGCTGATTTATATTTAGAAGGTACTGATCAGCACAGAGGATGGTTTCATTCATCTTTATTACAATCATGCGGTACTACTGGAAGGGCACCCTACAATGGAGTTCTAACTCACGGTTTTACTCTAGATGAAAATGGTATGAAGATGTCTAAATCATTGGGTAATACCGTAAGTCCAGAGGATGTGATCAAACAATATGGCGCTGATATTCTTAGACTTTGGGTTTCACAAAGTGACTATACTAGTGACTTAAGAATTGGAAAAGAGATTTTAAAAGGTGTTGCCGATAGTTATAGAAGGTTAAGAAATACAATGCGATTTATGCTGGGTTCGCTTGGTAATTTAGATGATTATGAAAAGATTCAACTGCAAGATTTACCTGATTTAGAACAATGGGTACTTAGTAAGTTAAAGACACTTGATATTAATATTCGAGAAGCTTATACAAATTATTCTTTCCAAACAGTTTTTCAACAACTCTTTCAATTTTGCACAGTAGATCTCTCTTCTTTTTATTTCGACGTAAGAAAAGATGCACTTTATTGTGATCATAGTTCTTCTCATTTAAGAAAATCGTGCATATTTACATTAGAAATGATCTTCCAAAGACTAGTAAAATGGTTTGCTCCAATACTCCCATTTACAATGGAGGAAGTGTGGATGCAGAGGCAAAAAGAAAATTCAAAAACATCTGTTCATTTAGAAGACTTTCCTAAAACACCTAGTGAATGGAGCAATATTGAGCTTGAAGAGAAATGGAAAAAAATTAGATATGTAAGGGGATATGTTACTTTAGCTATAGAAAAAGAAAGACAGAAAAAAAATATTAAATCAAGTCTAGAAGCTTTCCCTATTTTAAAGTTAAATGATAGAAATTTATTTCAAATTTTAAGTTCAGTTGATTTCAATGAAGTATGTATTACTTCCTCCATAAAAATTGAACTAAATGAAGATTTAAAGATAAATGATAATGCATCAGCCGATGAGAGTGTAGAGGTAAGCATTGTTAAAGCAGAAGGAGAAAAATGTAATAGGTGCTGGAAATATACTAATTCATACACGCATTATAAAAATAAAATTATTTGCCAAAGGTGTAATGAAGTTCTTAATAAGTAATTAAGCTTTTGGATGGGATTCTTTATAAACCTTAATAAGTCTTTCAGAATCAACACTAGTATAAATTTGTGTTGAAGATAAAGATGAATGTCCCAATAATTCCTGAATAGTTCTTAAATCACCTCCTGCTGATAATAAGTGTGTGGCAAATGAGTGCCTTAATGAATGAGGAGTAACAGATTCAGGAAGTCCTAATTGTTTTCGGCAATATAAAATTTCCTTTTGTATAATTCTTGCGCTTAACTGTTTTCCCTGGATACCTGAAAATAAAAAATCATTTTTTTCTATTTTAAAAGGACACAAATTTAAATATTTTTCAGCACAACCTTCAACAAAGGGGACAACTGGTACTAATCTTTCTTTACCACCTTTGCCCTTAATCTTCAAAATTCCTTTAAACGGATAATCCTTCCTTTTTATATTAAGAGCTTCAGAAATTCTAAGACCACAACCATATAATAATGAAATTACACTAGCATTTCTTGCAGCTATCCAAGGTTTTTTATTATTTTTTGCTATTAAATAGAGAATATCAATAATGTAATTTTCTTCTACTGGCCTGGGAAGTTTTTTTTCCCTTCTAGGCATCTGAACATTAAAAATTGACTTATTATTTATAGCTTTTTTTTCGTTTAACCAGTTATAAAAATCCTTAACTGATGACAAATACCTTCTTAAAGTTGTATAGCTTGTTCCTAATTTAATTTCATGAGCAAGCCATGCTCTAAAATCTCTAGTTTCTATATTTCCAAGTATAATAATTGAAATTTCACAATTTTCATAATTTTCTAAAAAAGACAAGAAAAATTTTATATCCCTTGAATACGAACAAATTGAGGAATGACTTAATTTTCTAAAATTTTTTGCATTTCTTTTCCAATCTTCAATAAGTGAATGTCCAACTTCTGAAATGCTTTTATATTTGTTAATCATTTTTTATAAGCTGTTATATGATTATTGAATTGGATAGAAACAACTTTTGCCAACACGTCCAGATAGTCAGTTTTGTTTTTTTCGTTAAAAAAAAGTTTGTCCGGAGATCCAAGAATTAAAATTGACTTATTATTATCTTCAGAGTACGTACACAATGATAGTATGGCTTCAGAACAAATTTTTGGGAAATGCTTATTAAAAATTATACTTGTATAAAGTTTTTCTGTATTACTTTCAAGTCTTGTGAGGTTGTTTTTAGTCAATTTGGCAGACCTTATAATTTTTTTTATTTCTTCATTTTTTACATTTATGAAATACGGATTTTTTAAAACTACTTTATTTTTTCCAGAAAACAATAATATCAATACTGAGCACTTTAGAATTTCTTTTATATCCGTACAAAGAGTATCTATTAAACTTTCTAAATTTTTTTGTTCTAATATTTTAATAATGCATCTATGAAGATTTGAAGCCCCCAAAAAATTTTCATAGGCAGCAGATATTGTGTGATTATGCATTCTAGATAGATCTTCTAATTGTGACTTAGTTTTTTTTAAGAAAATATCCCTTAAATCTACAATATTTCCATTATTTTTATAATTCTCTGATGCTATAAGTTGATCAATAATTTCTAAGTCATTTAAAATCCAATGAGGATTTTCAATAAGAGCCTTTTTAAGTTTTGAGGAAATTTTTTTAGTACTTTTTAACAATTTTCAAATTTTTCTTTAAAGTATTTTTTGACCAGATTTCTTCCAATCAGAATTAAAAATTTCTAATCCTTGATCAGTAAGGTTATGATTTACTAAAGTATCGAAAACTTTAGTTGGAATTGTGACAACATCAGCACCAGCAATGGCACTTTGTGATACATGATTCTTTGTACGAATTGAGGCTGCCAATATTTTTGTATCGTAATTAAAATTAGAATAAACTTTCTTTATTTCTCTTATTAATTCAACTCCGTCTAAATTTGCGTCATCTAATCTTCCAATAAATGGGCTTACATAAGTTGCTCCAGCTTTTGCAGCTAAAATTGCCTGTGCGGCTGAAAAACATAAGGTAACATTTGTATGAACATTTATTTTCGAAAGTTCTACACAGGCTTTTACTCCTTCCCAAGTCATTGGTAATTTTACAACTATGTTTTTTGCCATTTTTGAAAGCTTAATACCTTGTTCAACCATTTGACTACTTTTTTCAGCTACTGTCTCAACACTAACTGGTCCATTTATTTCACTACAAATATTTCTTATAAGCTTTTCAAAAGGTGTTTTAGCCTTATAGATTAAAGAAGGATTTGTGGTTAATCCATCAATTATACCTAAACTATTTAATCTTTTTATTTCTTCAAGATCAGTTGAGTCCAAAAAAAAGTCCATAGAAAATAATCCTTAAATCTTTTATTTACTAATAAATTAATATTTTATTAAAATTTATGTATCTTAATTATAGCAAATATTTCATTTATAGGAATATAATTATTTAATGAGAAAAAACGTTTCAGATCAAAATATCACTTCATTTGGGAAGGGAGAAACTGTTTCTGTAATAACAGTTCTTAAAGGTAAACAGTTCTTAGATTATTTAGTTACAAATGATGAAGTTTTTATTGGTTCTATAGTAAAGGTACCGATAAAAAATAAATTCACAATAGGAGTAGTATGGTCAAAAAGTTCAAATGAAAAAAATTTATTTGTGAAAAAAAAAATTTATAAAGTTTTAAATATTACACCACTTTCTTCAGAAGTAAGAGACTTTATATTAAATGTTAGCAAATATAATATTTTAAGTCTTAATTCAGCTGTAAGGCTCACAATAAACCCGAATTTAAATTTGGAAGTAACAAAAAAAACGTTTTTTTATGAGTTAGGAAAGTTTAAAGAAATTAAATTAACCTCTGCCAGAGATAAAGTAATTAAAATGCTTTCGGCCAGTCATAAAAAAAAAATAACTGAATTAGATATCATTACTGAAACAGGAGTTTCAAAAAGTGTTTTAGTTGGTTTGGAGAAATTACAACTTATTAAGAAAACCAAATGTAACCAAGAAAGAATACCTTTGCCTAATATTACATTTAGTAAAACATTAACAAGTAAGCAAAAAAGTATAGCTGAACATTTAATGGAAAAAGTTAGATCTAATGGTTATTCAACTACCCTTCTAAAGGGTGTTACCGGTTCTGGAAAAACTGAAATTTATATTGAAGCTATATCAGAAGCTATTTCATTAAATAAACAGGTTTTAGTACTTTTTCCTGAGATAAGTTTGAGTTCAAATTTTACTAAAATTTTAAAACAAAGATTTGAGACAGGCTTTGCTGAATGGCACTCTGCAATTGGGAAAACGCAGAAGAGATCAATTTTAAAAAATATTTTGAATGGTTCACTAAAGCTTGTTTTTGGAGCAAGATCAGCAGTTTTTTTACCATTTAATAATTTGGGTTTGGTTATAGTAGATGAGGAACACGACACATCTTACAAGCAAGAAGAAGGTACTCTTTATAATGGACGAGATATGGCAGTTTTGAAGGGCTATTATTCTCGGGCTACTGTTATTTTAGTCTCTGCTACTCCTAGTATCGAAACTTGGGTAAATGTAAAAAACTTAAAATATGAATACAAATTTATTAAAGAAAGATTTGGTAATGCAAACTTACCAGCAATAAATATAGTAGATTTGAGAAATAACGAATTACCTAAAAACCGTTGGATTTCTAATGATATCATAAAAAAAATTACTGATTGCATAAATAAAAACCAACAATCTTTAATTTTTATAAATAGAAGGGGTTATTCCCCTACATTATTATGCAAAAAATGTTATAGGGCAATCAAATGCAAAACTTGTGATAGCAATCTTTATGAACACAAAATTTTGAAAGCTTTATTATGTCATTTGTGTGGA
>CACESU010000039.1 GCA_902562285.1 uncultured Alphaproteobacteria bacterium
CCTGATTTTTTTTTATTATCGCATAAGATCTTTACCTTGAATTTTAAATGTGCAGTTAACGTATTTTCTAACTCCTTAGTATTAATATCTTTTTTATTTAAAAGAGGTTTTTTTTCAATAGTCTCCATTTTTGTTCTTTTTGTTAAAAGTTCAGTTTGTCGAACTGATAAGCCCTTTTTAACTACTAAATGAGCAAGACTAATTGGATCATCACAGTTTAATAATGATCTTGCATGTCCAGATGTAAGATCACCTGTTTTAATTAAATTCTTTACTTCTACTGGCAAGGATAACAACCTTATTAAATTTGAAATGTAAGGTCTTGATTTTCCTATTAAATTGGATATTTTCTCGTGACTATAATCAAATTCATTTACTAATCTAAGGTACCCACTAGCTTCCTCTAATGGTTTTAATTCTGACCGTTGTACATTTTCTATAATTGCAATTTCAATTACTTCTTTATTGGAAAGACTTTTAACTATTACGGGTATCTCATGAATTTGTGCTAGTTGTGCAGCTCGCCATCTTCTTTCACCTGCAACAATAATATATTTATCATAACTCTTTTTTATCACCAAAAGTGGCTGTAAAATGCCTTTTTCAGTAATCGTGTTTGCAAGTTCCTGAAGTTCTTCAGAATTAAAGAATTTTCTAGGTTGATCAGGGTTAGGTTTAATATACTCAATTGGTAAATATAGAAGATCATTACTTTTGATATCATCATTTTCAATTAAAACTTCTTCATCAGCAATAAACGACGATAAACCTCTTCCTAATACTTTCTTTTTTTTCACTTTAATACTCCTTTTGTGACATATCTTTTTTCACGTACAAAAAATTCAGCAGCCAATTTTTGATATGCTATTGATCCTAAACATTTTTGATCATAAAGAACGCCAGGTAATGAAAAAGATGGAGCTTCACTTAACTTTACATTTCTTGGTATTATAGTATTAAAAACCAAGTCATTTAATGTTGATCTTACATCTTCTTCAATTTGTAAAGAAAGATTATTTCTTTTATCATACATTGTTAACAATACACCTAATATTTTTAACTCCTTGTTAAGTGTGGTTCTAATCTCCTTAATTGTAATCATCAGTTGAGATAGACCTTCCAATGCAAAAAATTCGGCTTGTAAAGGAATAATTATAAAGTTTGATAAAACTAATGCATTTACAGTAAGCATATTTAAAGCAGGTGGACAATCCATAAAGATGTAATCAAATTTAGGAAGATCAAAATTAGGACTTTTAAATATGTTTTTTAATCTTGAAGCCTTTTTTTCCATTTCAGCTAAATTCATATCTATAGATGATAGATCTTGATTAGCTGGAATAATGAAGAGATTTTCAATATTTGTTTTTTTTATTACATTTTCAATATTCTCATTAGATATAAGTACATCGTAAGAACTTAATTTCCTCTGCTCTAAATTAATTCCAAGACCAGTGGAAGCATTACCTTGTGCATCTAAATCAAGAATTAAAACTTTTTTGCCTGAAGCTGCAATAGCTGTTGCAAGATTTAGAACAGTTGTAGTCTTACCAACACCACCTTTTTGGTTAACAACTGAAATAAATGTTGGTGCTTTATTATATTTTTTATCTTGTTCTTGCACAAGTTAAGTTCCTTATTTTTAATATAAATGAATTATTATCTATTATATTTTTAATTTTTTCTAATTCATACTGCCAATCTTTTTTTGAGTTTTTAATTTCTTCTGTAAAACTTTTACCTTTAGGAAAAAGAGCAGTTGTATCTTTATTTTGGTGCCTAAAACTTATCTTAAGAAGATGGTCTAATTTACCAAATGCTCTTGAAGTTATAACATCTGCTTTTTGAGGTTTTATTGTCTCAACTTTTTTTGACAGTATTTCTACATTTAATCCAAATTTATTTACGACCTCACTTAAAAAAAGTGCTTTTTTTTTATTTTTCTCAACTAAAACAATTTTTAGACCAGGCTTTAACTCTTTTGAAATAAATGCTATAACAAGACCTGGAAAACCCCCTCCAGAACCAAAGTCGAGCCATTTATTAGCTTTATGGGGTAAATGTAACCAGAGTTGTGCACTGTCGAGAAAATGCCTGTTCCAGGATGTATTTATAGATTTTCTAGAAACAAGATTAATTTTTTTGTTCCAACTGATTAGCATATCATAATATAACTGTAGCAAATCACATGTTTCACGTGAAACACATATTTTGTTTAAAAGAACATCATAGTTAAGCTGACTTTTTATCATATTTATCTTTTAAAAGATTTTTTTCACTTTTTACTAACCGGATTCTTTTTATATGTAAATTTACTAAGGTCATAGCAGCTGGAGTTACCCCCTCTATTCTAGAAGCGTGAAGTAAATTCATAGGTCTTATTAATTCAAGTTTTGTAAGTATTTCATTAGATAATCCTTTAATTTTTTTATAGTCAATATCGTTTGGAATTTTTATGGATTCATATTTTTTTGTTTCTTCAACCTCGGCTTTTTGTCTGTCTATATATACCTCATATTTGGCGATGTTTGAAAGCTGATTAATTACTTTTAGGTCTATTCCCTTAATAGCAGGCCATATAAGAAACATTTTTTCTATATTTGTAAAAGATTGACCAAGAAGATCAAAAGCTGTTCTTTTTTTACCATCTTTTTTAACTTTTATTCCGACTTTCTCAGCTTGATTTGGGGTTATTTTTAAAGATTTTAAGAAATTTATAGCATACTTTATATCTTCCATCTTTTTTTGAAATAGATTTTTTCTCAAATCACTTATTGTTCCCAACTTCAACCCTGCACTTGTAAGCCTTTCATCTGCATTATCAGCTCTTAATAAAAGTCTAAATTCAGCTCTGGAAGTAAACATCCTATAAGGTTCTAAAACTCCCTTAGTAGTAAGGTCATCTATCAAAACACCAATATATCCTTTATCTCTAGTTATAATAAAAGGCGTTTGAGATTTTAGATAGCGATATGCATTAATGCCAGCTATTATTCCTTGAGAAGCTGCTTCTTCATATCCTGTAGTTCCATTTATTTGACCAGCAAGAAAAAAACCATTAACTTTTTTTAATTCTAATGACTGCTTTAACGACCTTGGATCAATATAATCATATTCAATAGCATATCCTGGTTGAAGCATTTTGACTTTCTCTAAACCTTTTATAGTAGATAAGAATTCATATTGTGTTTTTTCTGGCAAGGATGTTGAAATTCCATTGGGGTATATAACGTTTGAACTTAAACCCTCAGGCTCCAAGAAAATTTGATGTCTATCTTTGTCAGAAAAACGATGAACCTTATCCTCAATAGATGGGCAATACCTAGGACCTTTTGAAGAAATGTTTCCATTGAAAATAGATGATTTATGAATATTTTCTCTTATTATTTTGTGAGTTTCATTGTTTGTATAGGTAATATGGCAATCTATTTGCTCTAAATTAATTTTTGTAGTTAGAAATGAAAAGAAAAGAGGTTCACTGTCTGCTTTTTGCTTTTCAAGCTCTTTCCAATTGATTGTTTCTGCCAAAAGCCTGGGAGGAGTGCCTGTTTTTAATCTGCTCATGGGTAAGTTTAAATCATACAGAAAATCAGCTAAATTAATTGATGCGCTGTCTCCTTTTCTACCACCAGAAAAAGATTTATCACCTATATGTATTTTTCCATTTAAAAAGGTTCCAGTAGTTAATATAACTGATTTTGCTAAAATTTTAGTTCTATCAGATAGTACTACCCCCTTAATTTCATTTTTATCTACAATAAGACTTGAAACCTCTTCTGATAAAATAGAAAGGTTTTTTAATTCAAGAAGAGAATTATAAATATAATTTTTGTAAGCTTTTCTATCTATTTGAGTTCTCGGACCCTGAACGGCTGGCCCTTTACTTCTATTTAAAAGCCTAAACTGTATGCCAGAAAAATCTGCCGCAGAAGACATAAGACCTCCAAGAGCATCGATTTCTCTTACTAAGTGTCCCTTTCCCAACCCTCCAATTGCTGGGTTACAAGACATTTCTCCTATTTTCTTTTCATCATTAGTTATCAATAAAGTTTTAGCACCAAGAACAGAACATATATGGGAGGCTTCTGTCCCTGCGTGACCACCTCCAATAACTATGATGTCATAATATTGTTTCACGTGAAACCTAAATAACTAAACTTATTTACCTATACAAAAATTTGAGAATATTTCACCTAATACACTTTCTGTGTCTACTAGACCTAATAAACCATCAAAGTTCATTATAATACCCCTTAATTCATTAGCAATCAATTCTAATTCTATATCATCATTAGAAATAAACTCTTTTACATTACTAATATAATCTAGACAAACATTAACTCTTTTTAGATGCCTTGTCCTATTAATTACAGACGACTGGGGTGTTTTATCAACTAATTTCTTTTTAATTAATTGAAGTAAATTGTCAATTCCTTTTCCGGTTTTTCCAGATATGCTTGGCTCTGATCCATCTAAATCTCCCTTTGGTCTTAATATTATATCTGAATGAGATTTACGAAATCCTAAAGACGATAAATCACTTTTAGATTCTGAAAGAATAATCCTTATATGAGCTTTTTTTGCTCTATTTAATGTATTCTGAATTCCAATTTTTTCAATTTTATTATTAGATTTTCTTATCCCAGCAGTGTCTAAAAAAATTATAGGAATGCCATCTAGATTATAACGTAGTTCAATTATATCTCTAGTTGTTCCTGATAACTTTGAGGTTATAGATACTCTCCTATTTGCTAACTTGTTTATAAGAGTAGATTTTCCAGAATTTGGTTTTCCAACAATAGCAACTGTAAATCCAGATCTTATTGACTCAGAAAAACCAAAAGCTTTTTTTTCTTTAAGTAAGTCTTTCTCTAAACTTAATATCATTTTGTTAAGATTTTTAATTAATTCAAAGTCATCTATTTCGTCATAAAAATCTATATTTGCCTCTATTATAGATAAAATTTTTATTACAATATCTTTCCATTCTTTTACTTTTTTATTTGAAGAACCTGTATAAATATCTAAAGCTTGTTTTTGTTGAT
Source organism: uncultured Alphaproteobacteria bacterium (assembly GCA_902562285.1). Classification (GTDB taxonomy): domain Bacteria; phylum Pseudomonadota; class Alphaproteobacteria; order Rhodobacterales; family Rhodobacteraceae; genus CACIIZ01. The sequence goes on from CACESU010000039.1 coordinate 5,046, forward strand.
ATTCTGTTTCTGCATTCATCAAATCTGCTAAACCCTCAACCTGTGTTAAAGTTAGTTTGTTGTTATTTAGAGCCCTTTGAGTGAACTCTCCAGGTAATGCTTCTCTAAGATAGGTGATTTTTCCAAGAGTATTTAATACTGTTTTAATAACTATTAGACTTCCATGAATATGGATCTCAGCCATTTTTTCACTAGTAAAACTCTTATTTTCTTCAAAACAAACAATAAGTGCTTCGTCTAATAGCTTTTTATCATAAGAATAAATCTTTTTTAAAAAGAACTCTCTTTTTTTTATAAAACTTGATAAATCACAATCACATATGATACTCAAAGCATGAAATGTTTTTGGACCAGATATTCTTATTATTCCAATTGCAGAAACACTGACGGGAGTTGCAAGTGCAAAAATAGTTTTTTTCATCTCTATTAATTATTCATAGAATCAAAGAACTCAGAATTTGTTTTTGTTTGCTTTAATTTACTTAAAAGAAATTCTATTGCGTCAGTAGTACCCATAGGATTTAGTATCTTTCTTAAAACAAAAACCTTGGTTAATTCTGTTTTATCAACTAATAATTCTTCTTTTCTTGTACCAGATTTTAATAAGTCTATAGCGGGGAAAACCCTTTTATCTGCAACTTTTCTATCTAATACTAATTCTGAATTACCTGTTCCTTTAAACTCTTCAAAAATAACTTCATCCATTCTGCTACCAGTATCAATTAGCGCAGTTGCAATAATAGTAAGAGAACCTCCTTCTTCAATATTTCTAGCAGCTCCAAAAAACCTTTTTGGTCTTTGCAAAGCATTTGCATCTACACCACCAGTTAAAACTTTTCCTGAAGAAGGAACAACTGTATTATAAGCTCTCCCTAATCTTGTTATAGAGTCCAATAAGATAACCACATCTCTTTTATGTTCTACTAGCCTTTTGGCTTTTTCTATAACCATCTCCGCAACAGCAACGTGTCTAGTAGCTGGTTCATCAAAAGTAGAAGATATGACTTCGCCTTTGACTGACCTTTGCATATCTGTAACTTCTTCTGGTCTTTCGTCTACCAAGAGTACTATCAAATAACTTTTTGGCTGATTTTTTTCAATTGCATGTGCAATATTTTGAAGTATTACGGTCTTTCCTGTCCTTGGAGGAGCTACTATTAATGATCTTTGACCTTTACCAATTGGCGCTACTAAATCTATAACTCTTGCAGACTGATCTTTTATGGTTGGATCCTCAATTTCTAATTTAAAGCGTTCATCTGGATAAAGTGGCGTCAAATTATCAAAGTGTATTTTATGCTTTGCTTTTTCTGGTTCAGCAAAATTTATAGCTTTAACATTAACAAGACCAAAATACCTTTCGTTATCTTTTGGAGCACAAATTACTCCTTCTAGTGTATCTCCAGTTCTTAATGAATATTTTCTAATCTGCGAGGGACTAACATATATATCATCTGGCCCAGGTAAATAATTTGCATCAGTTGATCTCAAAAAACCAAATCCATCTTGTACAACTTCTAAAACTCCGTCACCATAAATTTCCACACCATCTTCTGCCATCTCCTTTAAGATAGCGAACATCATATCACCTTTTCTCATTGTAGATGCATTATCTATTTCTATTTTCTCTGCAAATTTCAATAAGTTAGAAGGAGATTGAGACTTTAATTCAGCTAAGGAAAGTTCTTTAATATTTTTTAGATCAATCTGGTTTAAGTCAACCATAGTAAATCCATAATTTTTTAGGGTACAAACGGAGAATACCGCATTGA
>CACESU010000040.1 GCA_902562285.1 uncultured Alphaproteobacteria bacterium
GGAGAGTGTTAAAAAGTTTGAAGGAGGAAAAATCTTAATTATACCTGAATATATTCCTAATGATTTAAAAATAGGAGCAAAATTAGAACAATTTATTGATTGGGATCTAAGATATAAATATATGAAAATGCATACTGCTTTACATTTATTGTCTGTAGTTATTCCCCTCCCAGTTACCGGTGGGCAAATAGGTGCTGATAAAAGTCGTTTGGATTTTGATATGCCTGAAGCAGTTGAAGATAAATTAATCATTGAAAATAAAATTAATGAATTAATTAAAAGTGATTTAATAGTTGATCAAACATGGATTAGCGAGGAGGAATTAGACAAAAAACCTGAATTAGTCAAAACAATGTCAGTTTTCCCACCTAAAGGAAGTGGAGAAATAAGATTAATTAGCATCAAATCAAAAAAAGGTCAGGTTGATTTGCAACCTTGTGGTGGAACTCACGTCAGTAGAACATCTGAAATAGGTAAAATTGAAATAGGTAAAATCGAGAAGAAAGGTAAAAATAATAGGCGTGTAAATATTCATTTGGCTATTTAAATTTGTTTACTAGACAATATAAATTTATTTTTTTAATAATAGAATATCCTTCAAGGAGAGGTGGCCGAGTGGTCGAAGGCGCACGCCTGGAAAGTGTGTAGGCGGGAGACCGTCTCCAGGGTTCGAATCCCTGTCTCTCCGCCAGATATTAAATTGAAACCTTCTTCTATCTTTTGAAAGAAAAAATGTTTTTATATATTTTTCCAATAATTTGTGCTTGTATTATTGTGGCAACTAGTTTTGGTAGCCGACAAATTCTACCTTTGACTATAGATGGAATCACAAACGATAGGGCACTTGACTACATAACTCTCAGTTTTGCATTTGCTGTAGGTCAAGTTATTTGGGGTTTTGCAAACTATATAGGTGGTATGATTGCTGATAAATTTGGTGATGAAAAGGCTCTATTTTTAGGTATTATATTATCAGCCCTGGGTTGTTATCTAATACAATATTGTGACAGTACCATTGAGATAGTAATTGCTGTAGGTATTCTTTCAGCAGGTGGTGCAGGTATTGCTGGTTTGGCTGTAGCTATGTCAGCTGTAAATAAAAAGGTACCTGAAAAAAAAGCAGGATTAGCTTTTGGTGTATTAAACGCTGGAGGATCTTTAGGACAAACTTTCTTAGCGCCAATTGGGGTAATAATAATAATTAATTATGGTTGGATTTTTGCACTAAATTGTTTGTCTCTTTTATTATTACTTACATTACCTCTAACTTACTTTTTGAGAGATAATAGGGTTATAAATAAATCATCATTTGATGATAAAAAAATAAATATTTTAGGTATGATAAAATTAGCATTCCAAACTCCTAGCTATAATTTTCTTGCACTAGGATTTTTCACCTGTGGATTTCATGTGGCTTTTATTTCAACCCATATGCCTGGTGTGATAGCTTATTGTGGTTTACCTACTTCTTTATCAGGGTGGTCTTTAGCTTTTATAGGTTTCTTCAATATTATAGGTAGTTTATTTGCCGGTTGGTATATTTCAAAAAAGAGTAAGAAACTTTTTTTATCCTCAATTTATTTAAGTAGAGCATTAATTGTTCTTGTTTTTCTAATTTCCCCAAAAAACGAAGTTACTTTTCTTATTTTTTCAGCTCTTTTAGGAGTTACATATTTATCAACAGTTCCCCCAACAGCTGCTTTGGTATCAAAAATGTTTGGACCAAGTTGTATGGCTACTTTATTTGGACTTGCCTTATTTTCACATCAAATTGGTGCTTTTTTTGGAGCGTATTTAGGAGGCTACTTTTTTACTATTACAGGTGAGTATACTTTTGTCTGGTTAATTGATATAATTTTAGCTATCTTTGCAGCAATAATACACTTGCCAATAAAAGAAAAGTTAGTAATAAAAAGTACTTTCTGATTTGATCTTATGACTTATATTTTTAAGGTATGACGAGGTAAAAAATGCTTTCGAAAGAATTAAGATCAGCGAGCCAAATAGTAGCGCTTGTGGGACTATTTTTTTCATTATTGATGTTTATTCCTTGGCTTGCATCTATTGCAGTTGGTTGGAAAGGTGGTGATCCTTTTCTCTGGTCTGGGTTAACAGCTGGTTTTGGCTGTATTTTAATTTTGCTGGCGACTAGGGGGGAAACGCCAAAGATATCAGCAAGGTTTGGAATTTTAGTTGTGAATTTTTTATGGTGGGTAGTGCCTTTGATATGTGCATTTCCATTTATTTTAGCTTTGCCAGAATTAACAATGGTAGAGGCAATTTTTGAATCAACCTCTGGATTGACCACAACGGGTGCAACAGTGTTATCAGATTTAATTAACCAATCTCGACCAATTTTGCTATGGAGATCTTTGATGCAGTGGGTTGGGGGACTTGGAATTTTATCGTTAGGGTTAATATTTTTACCATTTCTCAGGGTTGGAGGGATGCAATTGTTTAGAATGGAAAGTTCTGATAAGGCTGAAAAGCCACTTCCAAGACTAATTGAGATATCTAAGTCTATAATTTTAATTTATCTTGTGCTATCTGGATTATGTGCTTTTTCATACATAGCTGTAGGAGTAGGTCCTTTTGACTCTATTGCTCATGCTATGACTACAGTGGCTACAGGTGGTTTTTCAACTCATGATGAGTCTATTGGATACTATCAAAGCTCAAAGGTTTTATGGGTGTCAATTATATTTATGATATTTGGAGGTTTACCATTTAGTTTTTTTATTGCAATTTTTTTTACGCGAAATATACCAAAAGCTGATCCTCAAATAATCTTTTTCTTAAGTTTAATTTTGCTTGCAAGTATTATTGTGATTTTAGTTGATTTGACATTAGTTGAATTATCTTTTTTTAACATCACACAATATGTTTTTAATATTGTAGCAATTATTACAACTACTGGGTATGCTTCTGGCGATTTCATGTCATATTCAGGAATTGGTCCTGTGTTATTCTTTCTTTTAATTTTTGTTGGTGGTTGTGCTGGTTCTACTTCTGGAGGTATCAAAATTTATCGTTTTGTAATTCTAGCTCAATTAATCAAATCTTCATTGAGTGAGTTAATTTATTCCAGAGGTGTTTTTCTTATGAGATATGGTAGGCAAGTTGTTGATCAAACCGTTTTTAGATCAGCAATGATAATGATAACGACATTTTTAAGTTTTTTAGCATTATTTACTATTATTTTAGGAGCTATGGGATTAGATTTTATAACAGCTCTATCAGGTGCGGCAAGCGCTCTAGCCAATGTTGGCCCTGGTATTGGAGAAATAATAGGACCTTCAGGAAATTATAGCTCCCTTGAAGATTCAGAAAAATTTGTTCTAACTATTGCAATGATTTTAGGTAGATTAGAATTATTAGTAGTAATGGCTTTATTTATGCCAATTTTATGGAGAGATTAATCTAGTTTTTATTTTTTTAATGGAGATAATTATGGAAAAAGTTTTTCAGTCTGCTGAAAAAGCAATACGAGAATTAATTTTTGACGGAATGAAAATAGCAGCTGGTGGTTTTGGGCTTTGTGGAATTCCAGAAGAGTTGATAGATGCTCTAAAAGTATCTGGAGTTAAAAATTTAACTATTGCTTCTAATAATGCAGGTGTAGATGATTTTGGTGTAGGTCTATTACTACAAACTAAACAAGTTAAAAAGATGGTTTCATCGTATGTAGGGGAGAATTCTGAATTCATGAGACAATATTTAAGTGGAGAGCTAGAATTAGAATTTACACCACAAGGTACGTTAGCAGAAAGGATGCGAGCTGGTGGAGCAGGTATACCAGGCTTTTATACAAAAACAGGACTTGGAACAGTCATTGCTGAAGGTAAAGAACATAAGGATTTTAATGGCCAAACTTACATACTAGAGGAAGGATTTTTTGCAGACCTATCTATAGTAAAAGCATGGAAAGGTGATGAAGAAGGAAATTTAATATATCGAAAAACTGCAAGAAACTTTAACCCAGTAGCAGCAATGTGTGGGAAAGTATGTATTGCTGAAGTTGAAGAATTAGTTCCAATAGGTTCTCTAGATCCTGATAATATTCATACACCTGGAATATTTGTAAATAGAATATTAGTTGGTAAGCACGAAAAAAGAATTGAAAATAGGACTTTATCAGAGTGAGGATTTATAGATGTGGGATCGTAATGAAATGGCTGCGAGAGCGGCAAAAGAAATTAAAAACGGTATGTATGTAAATTTGGGTATAGGTATACCAACTCTTGTTTCTAATTTTATACCAAACAATATCGATATTACCCTACAATCAGAAAATGGTATGTTGGGTATGGGCCCGTTTCCAACAAAACAAAATGTAGACCCAGATTTGATTAATGCAGGAAAACAAACCATTACTGAATTAAAAAAGACAAGTTATTTTTCTAGTGCTGATAGCTTTGCTATGATTAGAGGTGGTCATATCGACATGGCTATTTTAGGTGCTATGGAAGTTTCGGAGAAAGGGGATCTGGCAAATTGGATGATACCTGGAAAACTCATTAAAGGAATGGGCGGAGCAATGGATTTAGTTTCAGGTGTTAAGAGGGTAATTGTAATCATGGATCATACAAACAAAAAAGGTGAGAGCAAATTTCTAAAAGAATGCTCCCTGCCATTAACGGGTAAAAGTGTTGTAAATTCTGTTATTACAAATTTGGGTATGTTTGAAATCAATAAAGAAGGTGTTAGGATTCTGGAAATTGCAGAAGGTTCAACAGTAGATGATATTAAAAAGTCTACTGAGGCTCATATTATAAATCTGTAGCTAGAATTTCCTTTGATTTTATTGACAAATAAATTAGACCTATTACCGATAGTGACATTACAGCAGACATCATAATAAATTGAGTATTTAAATTTATTTGGTTATCTAGCATTAATCCACTTAAGAATGGGCCTAATGCAGAGGCGATTACCATAAATGATGTTGCTATAGCCCTTACATCTCCAAGATATTTTGTTCCAAAATACTCTGGCCAAAAGGTTCCACTTAAAGAATTACTTATGCCTTGCATTATACCTAATAAGCTAAATGGAATTACAAAAAAAATTGGGTCTTTTAAAAAAATCATTGACAAAAAACCTATTAAACCTGGGATTTGGTAATAGGGTAATACAGTCCGTACTCCAAACTTGTCTATAATATAACCAGTTAAAAAGGTAGAAATAATACTTGTAAATGTATAAAATGGAATAAGTATAGCAAATTGTGAAGCAGACCAATTATTTTCTATCCCAAGTGTAACCTGTTGAAAAAAGAATATTGTTAAAAACATTGAATGAACAACAATTGCAAAAATCATTGGCCATGCAATCCATGAATTAAGTACATCATATTTAGTCCAATATTTATTATAAATTCCTGTTTCTTTTTTTATAAGTGAAGTATTATCAATATTACTAGGAGTTCTTTCGTGAGTTAAAAGTATTTTAATTATAACAGAGATTAATACTAATATTAAACAAGCTAACCCCCAGGAAGGTCTCCACCCAAAAACCCCAATTAATGTAACAAAGATAATTGGTAATAGAGCTTCTCCAAAGGTAAAACCAAGACTTGTAAAAGCAACAGTTTTCCCTCTATTCTTCGAAAACCATTTACCGCATAATACCATTGACAAATGACTAGAAAAACCTTGCCCAAAAAATCTAAGGCCAAAAATTATCAAAATTAAAAGAAAGATATTTTCCGCAAATATCATCAAAAAACAGAAAAATGCAAGTGAAATAATCACTACAATACTCAGATTAACAGATTTAAATTTCTCAGTAATTCCTCCTAATTTAAACATCAGAGCAGCTGACAAGCATGTCCCTGATGCATAAATACTTCCCCAAGTTGTATGGCTTATGTCAAAATCATATCGAATATATCCGGCAAAAATGGCGATAAAAAAAGTTTGCCCAAAGGATGACCCAAAGTAAAGTAGAGTAGTTATTACTAACCATTTAAAATTAGTATAATAAAAATTATTTTTCATTTGTATTTAACTACTTCTATTGAATTAGGTATTTTTTAACCTTTCATGCAATCAAAACATTTTTTTAATACAGGGTTTGATTTAATGCGTTTAAATTCTATTCCTTCTCCACAATCAATACAAACTCCAAAATCTTCATTTTCCAGATTTTTGAAAGCCTCTTCCAACTGTTTAAGACGTAACTTTTGTCTTTCTAGTTTGGCAATAGACATTTCTTTATCTGTAATACTATATATTCTTGACAGTCGTCCAATTAATTGTTGGTCTAAATCAACTATTTTTGTTTTGTCTTCTACAGGTCTTGATTTATCCAGTCTAGCAATCTTGGCAGGCGCGTTATCAGTTGGGTTAGGTTTTGGAATGCAAACCATAGTTTCAAACTTTGTTTCAGGGATAATAATGCTAATCGAAAGACCAATTAAAGAGGGAGATTGGATTGAAGTCTCAGGTTATTCTGGGACTGTCAAAAAAATTTCTGTAAGGTCCACACATCTACAAACTTTCAACAAAGCTACAGCTATAATTCCAAATTCAGATATTATTTCTAGTTCGGTAGTCAATTGGATGCATGATGAAGTAGATGGTAGAGTTTCTGTTCCAATAGAAGTTGCATATGATAGTGATATTGAGAAGGTAAAAAAAATATTATTAGATATTGCAAAATATCATCCCAAAGTAATGGAAGATCCAGAACCAATGGTTTTACTGAGGGGCTTTGGTGAAAGTGCAATCAAATTAGAGTTAAGAGCATTTGTGAATGAAAAATTTAGTTTATTTATACAATCAGATTTAAAT
>CACESU010000041.1 GCA_902562285.1 uncultured Alphaproteobacteria bacterium
TTGGTCTTCTCTTGACCCGAGCGGAGGGACCTTGCCTGCGTCAACAGAATTTGGAGTGTTGACACCCAAACAATCTCAGTTTCTGATGGATAGCTTCGACAAGGCCAAGCAACAATATTCAAAGGCTAATTGTTTTTATTTTGCAACGCTGTTGTGAGGTATATTACCAACTACAGTAATCAATAGTTTTTCTTGAGGTCTCTGTGGATAATGACAAAATCTTTAGAGTGTCTTTTCGGAGAGAGTTTATAAAACCTTTAGCAGAGGATTATTTTACTTTTGCAAGTGCCAATTTAAGGGTTTTATGGAAAAAAAAGTTCGTACTCATATATAGGCAAATTTAGGCAATTCAAATGGTAGTAAAAAAGTGTCAAAAGGTGGATTTTTTTGAGTTTTAGTTTTTAAGATAACAAACATGTCACTCATGTCACACACCCCCAAGACATCTCCTTGAGGGCACCCCAAAACCATAGCCTATTGCTCACACATTTTGGTTTGGAAAGGTAATTACGCAACGTTATGTTTTGTAACACTCAAATTTCAATATAACATCGGGTCAATGTTTATCTTAATTTCAAATTTAGACTAAAAAGGATATTTTGATGCTAAAATATATTATAAATTTATCTATGGGATCTTTATTTTCCCTTTTCTTGATATCAACCCCATCTTTTTCAAAAACATTAGTAACTTGGTGGAATTGGGGTAATGAAGGATCAGATCTTGCTGTGACAATAACAGAAGACATACAAAATAGATTTAATGCTTCCCAAGATGAGATTGAACTAAAGATATCTTTCAAAGGAGAAGATGTGAACGAGCCTACCCGAACGGCTCTTTTAGCTGGTGCAGGACCTGATATTATCACATCATCTGGATCAACTTATGTAAGGGCTTATTACGATGGAGGCTTTCTAAAGTCTATGGAAGAATATTCAAAAAAATATGGTTGGAATAAACAAATTCTGCCATGGGCATATAATTTAGGAGTTTTTGACGGTGAATTTTATTCTTTTCCTAAGAATTATGAAAGTATGGTGCTTTTTTATAATAAGACTCTATTTGAAGAAAATGGATGGTCTATTCCTCAAAATTTGAGTGAGTATGAAAGCTTAGCAGAAAAGATTAAGTCTATGGGTATGTACCCATTTGCATATGGTTCTTCAGGCTGGCAACCAACTCATGAACATCTAGTAGGAAATTATTTCAACACATACGTAGGGCCTGACAATTTTTATAAAGCCTTAATTGGTGAAAAAAAATGGACTGATAAAGAATTTGTTGAAGCTTTAGAACTATTAAAAAAGCATATGCTAGATGGTTATTGGTCAGGAAGTCTTGAAAATTATTATGCTACTGATTGGGACGGTTTTTCTGCTCAATTCGTTAACAGGGAGGCTGCAATGCTACCAATTGGGACTTGGGGATTCGAAATAATGCAAGCTTTTTCAGATAAGAGTGACGACTGGGCAGTATCCCCTTTACCAATTATTTCAAAAAATGGAGGAAATCCAAACTACCAACTCTCAATAGGTGGAACCATGTCTATTAATGCCTCTAGTGAAAACCCTGATGCAGCCGCTAAAGTTATAGACTGGATACTAAGTGACAAAAGTAGAGTTTTAGAATTTTCCGCAAAGAGAGGATATGCAGAATGGTTAATTCCTTTAGCGTACGAGGCTTCAGATTTTGAAGCAGGAGCTGATCCTAAAGTTCGTGATTATCTTATTGATTTTGCTAAGGTCACAGGAGCTGGTGATTACGGTTATACTACTTGGACCTTTTATCCTGCTGGAGCAGGAACTCATATTTGGAAAGATATGGAGAGTGTCTGGGCAAATGATATTACCGTTACTGAATTTTTAACTGAACAGCAAAAACTTTGGGACGAAGCTAGAAATGCAAATCAACTTATCCCTATCGGTAAGCGATAGTAATTAAATTTTGGAAGGGCTCCCAACGAGCCCTTTTTTTATGATTAAATTATTTTTGAAAAATATGACACCTTGGTATTTTTTAATACCAATAATAGTAATTCACTTTATAGTGATAGCTATTCCATCTATTCTAAGCTTAGCACTATGCTTTACAGATTGGAATGGTTTTGGAAAAATAAATTTCATTGGTTTAGACAACTTTTATGAACTTTTTAACGATCGTGTTTTTAAATTAGCAGTTTGGCATAATTTAATTTGGACAATTTTTTTTCTAACTGTGCCTATTTCAGTTGCTTTATTAGGAGCATTTCTTTTAACTGGTGTAAAAAGATTTCAGTTATTTTATAGATTTATTTTTTTCTTTCCATTTATCTTGGCGAGTATTGTTAATTGTTTAATTTGGAAATATTTATTTCATCCAAAGCATGGTTTGGGTCCTTTTTTAGAAAATTTTGGTATTTCTCTTTTTACAAATTCTCCATTAACTCAAAAAGAAACTTCGTTATTTGCAGTTGGATTTGTAGATGCTTGGCACTTTTGGGGATTCTTAGTTGTTATTTACATAACTGCAATGTACCAGGTAGACGAAACTCTCTATGAGGCTGCAGAAATTGAAGGAGCTACTAAATGGCAAAAATTTAGATTTATAACTTTTCCTATGATAAGACCAACTTTTGTTTTTTCAGTTTTAATAATTATGATTTGGTCAATTCCAGCTTTTGATTATGTTTATATTCTTACCGGTGGAGGACCAGCATATAGTTCTGAAGTTCTAGCAAATTATCTTCATTTTCAAGCATTCAGAAATATGAATGTTGGATACGCTTCAGCAATTGGAGCCATGATGTTTATTTATGTATTTATAGTAATCACAATTTTTGGAATACTACGAAGATTAGATTGGGAAATATAATAAATGAGTACTATTTCTTATAGCAATAGGGACAAAATTTTTAATCATATGATATTAATTTTACTTTCTTTAAGTATAATACTTCCTATTGCTGTATTATTTTTCAATTCTATAAAACCTCACGTTGAATTAGGTACAAATCCTTTAGGGTTCCCATCTGAAATAAGATTGATGAACTACTATGATGCATTTGTAAAAGGTAATTATGCTCGTGTTTTTTTAAATTCATCTATTTTAGTCCTAGGAACTCTTTTTGTATGTATCCCCCTTTCTGGACTGGCAGCTTTTAGCTTAGCAATTCTTAGTCCTAAAGGAAGTACAACCGTAGTAATAGGGTTATATCTACTAGTAGGTTTAAGTATTCCTGCCCAACTATATATCTTACCATTATTTATAATGTGGAAATATCTTCATTTGAATAATAGTTATCTTGGTTTAATCATCATTTATAGTGCTTTAAATGCCCCCTTTGCTGTTTTTTTAATGAGATCATATATGATACAGCTTCCTATTGAATTATTTGATGCTGCTAAAATTGATGGTGCAGGACCTTTAAAACTTTTTACTAGTATTGCTGTACCTTTATCTTGGCCAGTTTTTTTAACTTCAGGACTAATTGTAGGTTTGGCAGTCTGGAATGAGTTTTTATTCGCAATTACTTTTATTTATGATGATAGTATAAAACCTATGGCAACGATTTTATTTTCTTTTTCAAATAGATTTAGAAATGACTATACCCTAATAAGTGCAGCGGCAATTATGATGGCTCTTCCAATGGCTATATTGTTTATACTTTTTCAAAAAAGGTTTATATCGGGCCTTACAAGTGGAGGTCTTAAACAATAATATGAATTTAGATAATCATTACCATGAAAAGGTTTATGCAGGTGTTTTAGGGAAAATAATTGGAGTTTACTTAGGTCGTCCATTTGAACAGTGGTCACATGAACTAATAATAGAAACTTTTGGACATATTGAATTTTATATAAATAATAAAGTTGGTAAACCTTTAATAGTACCCGATGATGATATAACTGGTACTTTTTCATTTATAAGATCATTATCAGATTATGGAAATAAATTTGATGTTTCACCAAAGGAAATCGGACAAACATGGTTAAATAATATTGTTGAAGGTGAAACTATACTATGGTGGGGTGGAGTTGGTCATTCTACTGAGAATACTGCTTTTCAAAATCTAAAAAAAGGAATAACTGCACCTGCTTCAGGTTCAAAAAATACTAATGGTAAGGGGATTTCTGAACAGATAGGTGCTCAGATATTTATTGACGGTTGGGCTATGGTTTGTCCAGGCGATCCAGAAAGAGCAGTTGATTTAGCAAAAAGAGCAGCAAGTGTTAGTCATGATGGCGAAGCTATTTATGGCGCACAAATAATTGCTGCCATAGAGTCATTAGCATTTATAGAAAATAATATTGAAAAATTATTAGAAAAATCAATAAAATTAATTCCTTCAAGTTCCTTAATTTATAAACTCATAAATGAAATTCAGTATTGGTCTAGTTCTGAAGTAGATTGGAAAAATACTCTAAAGAAAATAAGACTTAAATATGGATATGACAAATTTCCAGGAGCATGTCATATAATCCCAAATCACGCTTTAATTATTATGGCCCTTTTATATGGAAAAGGAGACTTTCAAAAATCTATGATGATTATTAATACATCCGGTTGGGACACTGATTGTAATGCAGGTAATCTTGGGTGTATTTTAGGAATAATGAAAGGTTTGAATTGTTTTAAAAAAGGACCAGATTGGCGTTCACCAATTAGCGATATTATGTACTGCCCAACAGCAATTGGGGGCGAAACTATAACAGATGCCGTTCGTGAAACATTTAAAATAATAAACATAACAAGAGGCTTTAGAGGATTAGAACCTCTTAAACCAAAAAATGGGGCGAGATACCATTTTGAAATGCCTGGTTCAGTTCAAGGTTGGAAATATTTAAAAAAAGAAAAAAATTCAATCTCAAGTATAAAAAATGTTTATGGTAATAGTTTTTTAGGAAAAAGATCACTAGAGGTTAATTATGAAATAAATGAAAAAAATAAATCTTGTGAAGTCTTTGTTGATACCTTTTTCCCAGAGGAAATTAAAAATTATACTGGTTTAAAAAAGGAAGTCTTTTTTTCATATAATTTTATTTGTTGTCCTATCATTTATCCAAATCAAGAGATAAAAGCTAGAATAAAAGCTTATCATCATAAGGATAAAAATTTAAGTTGCTCATTATTTGTAAAAGCTTATGGCAAAAATGATGAATTATTGAAGTTTAATTCTCCTAAAAAAATACTTTCTTCAAATGATTCAATAGAGTTAAAATGGAAAGTATCTATTGAAGATGGTCACCCTATCTCACAGATAGGCTTAGAATTTGATGCTGACACAATTATAAAAGGTAAAGTTTATATTGATTATGTAAGCATTATAGGCAACCCAAAAACAACTTTTTTACGTCCATATCATGTGCCTAAATTTGAAAGAGGAGTGATTTATAATCCCGATAGAGCAGAAATGTGGAGAAATTCCTGGGTTCAGGCTACCAAGCATTGGACGTATAGAGATATTAAAGGTGCTGATTTTAAAATTGGAAATGATGATGGACGAGGTATGTTGTTAACTGGAACAACAGAGTGGAAAAATTATCAAATTAGATCTTGTATAACTTTTGACTTAGTAAGATCAGGTGGAATAGCAGTAAGAGTTCAAGGCTTGCAGAGATATTATTCACTTGAACTAACAAATTATAATACAGCTAGGTTGATAAAAATGCTCGATGGTTTAAAAGTTCTTTGTGAAATTGATTTTAAGGTTGAATTTGATAAGGAATATACTTTTTCATTGAGTGTTGAGGATAATAGAATTAATGGGAAGATAGATGATATTGAATTGAACTACATCGATGAGGCTGATCCATTATTATTTGGGGGTATTGGTTTAGTTGTAGAAGACGGTACACTTTTTACTAATAAGATACATTTAAATAATTAGTCTTGAGTTTATATAGGCCAAAATAAAAATTTAACCAAAATAGCGTTATGATAGCTTTACGACTATTTAATACTGTATTGTCTGCATTGACAAAGTTTAATATTTTATTGGTATTTATTGACTATATTGAAAGTGTAATATGGTTCATTTCACTGCCAAAAACATAGCCAATTATTAGCAAGTACTATTGCTCATACATTTTGGTTGGGGAAGGTCAGAAAGTCTGATCTTTTAAGATAATAATTTTAATGTAAGATATATATATATAAATATGATCTGATTATTAGAGTGGTTCAAGGAGATCAGCTTTTGGAGAATAAAGAAAAAAAGGAATCTTTAGAAATTAAACAAAGTAAGTTTGAATTTTTTTTCTACCCGCAGACTATAGCAGGTGACATTGGTAGAGTTATTTTAGGTTCTATCATACTTTTAGTCATTTTTAGTGCTTTGGCATTAATTGTGTTTGGTTTTGTTTTGACATCTTACAGCAATACACCAGGTGCAGGATTGGGTTTTATGTTAATTATACTAGCTGCTTCAGTTTTTGTCGTTTTACCAGGGATGGGATTACTTGCCATTTATTTTTTATTAAGAAGGTTGAAAATCGTTTTTTCTCATAAATCATAGAGATATTATAAAAATAATACTTATAAGGAAAAGACTATAGGAATCCACTGAAGCTTTAATAACTCCTTAAAAAGTAAGAGTGTATATTCTCCAAAAACCATGGCCTATTGTTTATAATCAGTGGGTCGGGAGTTCGAGTCTCTTTGGAGGCACCACAAAATCAATAACTGATATTATTTGGTATTTTTCTTTCTGGGGAAAAACAGGGGAAACAAAAT
>CACESU010000042.1 GCA_902562285.1 uncultured Alphaproteobacteria bacterium
GTCTATCCCTGAAAATTTTAAAGATGCCTAAAAATTAGAAACTTACGAAGTTTTTGCCTTATAATAGGGTTTTTCGATATTATCTAGCTACCGCTGTGCTGGCTTTTGTTTCATTTTTAGACGTCAAAGCATAGTCTAAGATGCGTATTTTAATTCCAAAGATGGTAACTTTTTCATGAAAGAAAATCAAACACCTGCACTGAAAGCATTCCTTAACCAGACACATAAGGATATATTTGAAGATAAGTCGGGTACTCCTGCAGATTATATACCAGAGTTAGCTATAGTTAATCCTGATCAATTTGGGATTGCAATAACGACCTCCGATGGCTTTACGAATGAAGTAGGTGACGCATCAATTGAGTTCACTATCCAATCAATTTCTAAGGCTTTTGTTTATAGTCTTGCTCTAGAATTATTAGGTACGGATAAAGTACTCAAAACAATTGGGATTGAGCCTTCGGGTGAAGCATTCAATTCGATCCGTCTAAAAGATGATAATCGACCATTCAATCCTATGGTAAATTCTGGTGCGATTGCTTGCACAGCTCTTATTTGTCAGGACAATGGTCAGGAAGCATTTGAAAAAATTCTTACCTTGCTGAGTAAGTTTGCAGGTCGAGAACTGAATGTAGATGATAAAGTATTTTCTTCAGAAAATGCTACTGGTGATCGTAATAGAGCTATCGGTTGGTTATTAAGAAACAGTGATAATTTTAGTTGTGACGTTGAGGAAGTTTTAGAAGTATATTTTAAACAGTGCTCAATATTGATAACCGCTAAGGACTTATCGATAATGGGAGCTACATTAGCAAATAATGGTATAAATCCAGTAACCAAAAAGAGAGTTGTAAGCAAAACAACAGCGGTTCAGACCATGTCTGTTATGGTAAGCTCTGGTATGTACGACTATTCTGGCGAGTGGACATACAAGGTTGGGTTGCCTGCAAAGAGTGGAGTTGGAGGCGGGATAACAGCGGTACTTCCCTCTCAGTTCGGCCTTGGCGTATTTTCGCCACCTCTTGATAAATTAGGAAATAGTGTTCGGGGTATAAAAGTTTGCCAATTATTATCCGAATACTTTCATTTGCATGTTTTGGAAACGGAGGATGATGTAAATCAGAATATACCGATTACCTATGATTTAAGTGAAATAAGATCATCTCGAATGCGCGGTCAATCAGATAATGAAACTTTAGAAGAATTTGGAACACGCGTGAGTGTATTTGAACTAAGCGGTGTAATTAATTTCATAGGAAGTAATTTTATTACACGTTTGGTAGCTGAAGCAGATTTGCAAGACTTTATTGTATTATCATTTATCAGAGTTAATCGTCTCACAAGGGCTTCGATTGAAGTATTTCGATTATTTTTTGATCAGATTTTGTCTAAAAGTCAGCGAGTAATCGTTGTTGATAAAGAAGTTGTTAATGATCTTCCCAAAGGACTATTTGGAGAAATGGCTGATTTAATAAAACAAAATTGCCAATGTTTCGAAAACCTAGATCAAGCTATCGAATGGATAGAGAGCCAATTGATCACTGAATACGGAGAATGCCAAAACAATTCTGAAGATTTTTCACCATTAGCTGATCAACCACTGCTTAAAGGCCTCCCAAACTCAGATTTGGAAACACTTCAAAAAAATGTGACTTCAACTGAATATGAGAGTGGCTCCAAAATTATTCAGCTGAACGAAAAGGCAGACGGCATATATTTTCTGCGGTCTGGAAAAGTAAGTGTAATGGTGGGCGACGGTATTTACGTTTCTGGTCTTGACGCAGGAACATGTTTTGGGGAGCTTGCATTAATTGCACCAGATGCAACTAGAACCGCTAATATTATTGCTGACACTAAAGTTTTCTGTTCCTTTCTATCCATAAAGGCTTTTAATGAAATTTCTTTAGTTAATCCAAGTTTCAGTGAATTGCTACTTCGTAACTTGGGATTAATTCTTTTTGAGCGATTGAAACAAAGTAATTCAAAAATAATAGCATTGTCAGCAAATTAAAAATAATACAAAATATCTTAGTTTGCCCATTTGCAAATTAAGATTCTAAACTCTGAGTTTATTCGTTGTTTTGATAAATGAACAAGTAAAATAATGACCCCTCACCAAATTCAAGAAGCACAAGGACTAGCAAGAGAGTAAGTGAAGAAGAACAAATTAATAGTATGTATGAGCAGTAATACTTGCTAATAATAGGCTATGGTTTTAGGGGTACCCTCATGGATATGTCTTAGGGGTGGGTGACATCTCTGACATGTGTGACATCCTTTAAAATTAATCTAAATGGATTAAAAGTCTTTCTCTCCAATCAGAGTTGAACTTTCAGAGGTATTAATATCAGGGAATCTTACACTAAGTAAATTACATCCAAAATGTGCGAGACCAAATTAATTTTTTTGAAGATAATATTTAAAGTAACCCCACACACTTTGATAATTTTTTTAGTGGTTTAAAAACAAATTAATTCCCTGCAGGTGTATAGGTTATGCTATCACCTAATGCCTTTGTTGCTGCATGCTCAACATCTTCACCTGTATAAAGATGAACAGTTTTTATATCTTTAACTGCTCCTCCAAGCATAGCTTTTGCAACTAAACTCATGTAATCTCGCAAACTATCAACTTTGGTTATCATCATTACTTCATATTCTTGACCAATCAATCCATAGTATCCAATCAATTCACCTCCAACACTAGAAAGAGTTTTTTTCATAGCTATCTCTCTGTTTTCTTTATTCTTTATTATATTAAGTAAAGCATCTTCGGTATAATTTATATAGGTACAACGTAAGCTCATAATTTTCTCCTCTTCTTCTATAAATATTTTTAAAAAAAGCAGCTTAATTTGATCTGCATTTTTAAATTAGAAAATGATTGTCAGGTGAATCAACTATTACCTAAAGTAAAGTTAAAAAAACATGAAGAAAAGGAATGATACAAAGAGAGTATGACGAGCAAGCTAAAATGCGTGAGCAGTAGTACTTGCTAAAATAGGCTATGGTTTTTGGGGTGACCTCAAGGATATGGCTTAGGAGTGGGTGTTATGTTTGTTATGTTCAA
Source organism: uncultured Alphaproteobacteria bacterium (assembly GCA_902562285.1). Lineage (GTDB taxonomy): Bacteria > Pseudomonadota > Alphaproteobacteria > Rhodobacterales > Rhodobacteraceae > CACIIZ01. The sequence continues at coordinate 3,070 of CACESU010000042.1, forward strand.
AACAAACAGATTTTTTTATGAATATTTATTAATTCACAAAAGGTTCAAATATACTTTATAATTTTAATCAATAAATTGAAGCCATTCTAATTTTATCATAAGTTATGATTTGACTGTTAAATTCTTAATAGGTGTTATTTATGGATAAAGACAATTATTTTTCTTCTGCAATTGTGACCTTTCCTTCAGAAGGTGATTATAAATTATGGTCAGATAAATTTGAATTATTTAATACGGATAAATCAAAAGAATTTTTGAGAAAATCAGGCCAATTAAATGTTAGTTGTATTCGTATTGTAGATGAAAACCTTGTAAAAATTTTGATTATTTGGGAGTATGAGGATGAAGAGGCCTTTGTTCGGTGTCAGAAACTTTGGTCAAAGTGGGGAGATATTGCTCAAGAATTTGTTTCCAAAATAGTTTTTAACAGAGGAAAGAAATTTTATAGTTGGTAATGTTCTCATCCTATAGAATATGTCATAGGGGTGGGTAACATCTTTAAAGGAAAATTTCATTGCTTGGGCACCTTTTGGGCACCTAAACACACTTTTCCACTTGCACAGGAAAATGAAAGCTAATAAAAAAGGTATGGCTGGGGTGGTGCATGCGTGGGGTCTGTTGCTCACTTATCAACTGACCATTTTGTAAGATTTTATTCCATTTTTCATATCAAACCTCAGTTATCAAAAATGTGGATAGAATTTACAAAATATGTTAACAAACTTCTTTCTTAATATAAAAAAATCCAATACTTTGAAAACTTATTGTTTCATTTCAGATTTCACCAAACTCAGGCTTTTACTTATAATATCTTTCGTGGTTGTGTGCCAGGGAGACTTTTGAAGCATTGCATCAGTGTCCAAATCAGGAACATTTACTGATAATTCTTCTAATTGCCAGATAGCATCTTCCTTTTGACCCAATTGCCACGCGGCAGTGATATAACATAGCATTGCTCGAGCTGACCTAGGGTTTCTTCTAAGTGCTTCTTCGCTAAGCTTAAGGGCCTCTGAATATTTCTTTAATGACAGATATGCACGTGCTTCACCTAAAACTACAAATTGGGGGAATAGAGGATCTAATCTTCTCACTTCCCTAAATACTTCTAGGGCATTTTCAAATAATCCACTATTTACTTGGTTGGTAGCCTTTAATTGTAAAGCGAGAATATTCTCCGGTTCAAGTATCAATGCTGTCTCAGTAGACTCTTGTGACTTTTCAAATTGTTTTGTCTGGCCATATACGAAAGCTAGTGAGAAGTGACTGTGGGCTGCCTCAGGATCCAGGTCTATAGCTTTTTTAGCAAAACTAATAGCTTCACTCTTCAAGAGGTCTGTCTCTGAACTGGTCATCTTATTTGAGTCTGCATTGAAACCAGTTAAATCAAGAGTTAAATTGATTGCCATTGACCCATAAGCTCTTGCAAACTGTGGGTCAGCTTTTATTGCTTCTCTATATAGTCTTCGAGCTTCATGTCTATTTTGTGCTGCTAGGCCTCTCTTGTAATGGTCATAAGCATTAATGTCAGAGGTATCTGATGTAAGAATTATCTTTTCCTCGCTATCTGTAAGCTTAATTGACAACTCTTTTACAACGCTAAGGACAAGTTCGTCTTGGAGTTGGAAAATTTCCTCTTTGGAGCTTTCAAATCTATCCGCCCAAATATTGTTCCCATTTGCTCCATCCACTAGCTCCATGTTTAGCCTCATAGATGTCTCTCGGAGTCTTGCGCTACCTTTCAGTAGATAGTCTGCATTTAATATATCAGCGACATCCTTATCTGAATATTCTTTATTTTTGAATTGGAAGACTGAATTTCTAGATATAACTGAAAAAGCTTGAATTCTTGATAAATCCACAATCAAGTCTTCTGTAATTCCATCAAAAAAGTAGTCCTGGCTTGGGTCATTTACAGCATTAAAAATTGGGAGAACTGCTATGGTTTTTTTTCCACTATTTAAGTTACTTTCCGTTGAAAAAGTGTAAAGAAAATAAGTTAATACTCCTAAAGCCAGAATTAGCAACGAAGCTAGCCCAACATAGCGGTTAAAGAAATTCGGACCTTTTCCCTCTTGTTTTTGTGAAATTGGAGTCTCATGCCCAGTAACTATATCGAAAGCATGAACAGTAGTATTTTTCATTTTCTTTTCGCCGAGGTCTGAAAATGAAAAACTTGTTTTTGTCTTAACTAGCTCATAGATATTTCGTGAAAGGCAGATGCCATTGGGTTTCGCCAAAGCCTCTAACCTTGCAGCTATATTTACTCCCTCCCCATAGAGATTGCCATCCTCTTTCACTACATCTCCCATATTAATACCAACTCGAAATTCCATCTTTTGTTCTTTGGTTACTGAAAGATTTCTTTCTATTAAAAGTTTCTGAAATTCCGATGCACACACCACTGCAGATACTGCACTGGAAAATTCTGCGAGGACGGAGTCCCCAGCTGTGTTAAACACTCTTCCCCCATGTTGGAGAAATAAGTTGTCCAGAATTTTTTTGCTAGCTTTTAAGTTTTTAAGAGTTTGAACCTCATTAGTTTCCATTGAGGTACTATACCCTACCACATCGGTCGCAAAAATAACTGCAATTTTCCTATCAATTTCTGGATCTACCATTATTCAAGTACCAATCTGATTCATATGTTTAGTTTATCAAAAATTTTAATCACTGAAAAATAAATTAACCTATCAATAACAACTTCATTTTTTTTATCCATTCGCCATTGCAATTTCATAGTTGTTTTTACTTGGATTGGTGCCAGAAATTTACCATCTGACTTTGAATTGATTAAATCAAAATCTTTAGTATTTGTAGGAGCGAAACCTGCTATGAACCATTGTAATAATAATTGTGATAATACAATATGTTCACCTGCATCTCCCAGAACATTAGATTGTATTTTTGGAGGTTTTGAATTTTTCATTTCTTTAATTTATAACCACATAAATTTTAATAATGATAGTCAATTAGTTCGATAGTACTATTATATAGTTTCATTTCATGTCCAAGAATTTCATCAGCCAACTTAACTACTAATTTATTTGGTAAACAGTAGGGATTAAGTATTTGCAATTCTTTTATAGCTTGATCTTCTTTTCCAATTCCCAAACTCTTTGCAATAATTGCTAAAGCTATAGCTGATGATCTACTTATTCCTGCTACACAATGAATAATAAGAGAACCATTTCCTATACTGTCAGCAAAATCTAATGCTTTTTTAATATGTTTCTTTTGAGGCAATATGTAATCATTCACTGGTATAGATATATCATCAAAACATAAAACTAATTGTAAACATAATTCATTATTAATTCTTAATGGATTATCTTCTAAACTGTCTTCTATTGTAATAACACCATCATAAATAGAGTGATCAGTTTCTCTGGCATTTTCTAATGAACAAATTTGAATTGATGGATAAGTATTAGATCTATTTATCATAAATATTCATAATACAAAATTTGGATAAATTGTAAATTTTATCTATCATTTATAAAATTGTGACGCTTTTGGTGACGCTATTCTAATTTTTCCACTTGCACAGGAAAATGAAAGCTAATAAAAAAAGGTACGGATGGGGTGTAGCCAAGT
>CACESU010000043.1 GCA_902562285.1 uncultured Alphaproteobacteria bacterium
TCAGTAATTTAATGAGGTATATCTTAATTTAAAGAATATCACCCTTTTGTATCTTTATTGATGGTACATTTAAAACTTTCCTTTTTATTTAAAATAACTAAAAATCAATGTATGAGATGGTTTGCTTTTTTAACTTCAGTATTTATTTTTTTTGCATACAATTTAAGTGCTGAAGAAAAATTCTATATTTCAGATTTACAAGCTCAACTGACAGAGCTTGGTTTTAAACCAGGAAAGGTAGATGGGAAATGGGGAAGGAATACAGAAAAAGCCTTACAGCAATTTGTCAAAGATACTTGTTATCAATTTAATTTAAAAAATCCAGAGCAACTTAAATTAGTATTAAATGATATTATTCCAATTAAAAAAATTGAGAATTACAATGTAATAGATGAAGATTTTATTTTAAATAACAAAGTATTCAGAAAATCAAAAAAGAATTTAGATGTAACTAACAACTATTTATTCTGGGGAAGGAATACACTAGTTGATACTGATTTTTGGAATAGAAGATTTACTAAACATATTCATGTTTCTGATTTACAAAATCTATTATTTCAAGCCGGATATGGAGTGCTCAATATAAACGGTGATTTTGATCAAATAACAAGTAAAGCTTTAAACAAGTTTTTGGATGAAAATAATTTCATTGATCGACAGAAATTAATGACGCTTGGAAAATTACGTAAATTATTGGATATCTTATCAATTAAAAACAAAACTTACATTCCAAAAATTCTAATTAAACAAGATAATTCCACAAGAGAAATAAATACTGGCCAAATTTTTTCTGATGGAAAGCTATATAAAAATTGTAAAGATTTTAAGAAAAGCAGTGAGAATGAATTTTTAGTAAAATTAGAGGAACAAAAAGAAGTTTTATCCAAAAAACTAGAGTTAAGGAAAACTATAAATCCATTTATGGCTTGGCGCTCTTTTTATTCTCATTATAAGTATAGTCTTATTTGGGACCGATCTTATAATGAGAAGGCAATAGGTCTCAGGGAAGTTTATTGGAATTATCATTATTCTGGTAGTCATTCTAACAATTATGCTGGTTTAGAAAAATATTTAACTAAAAGAAATTGGGGACATGATAAAGAATATGGAAAAACAGTTGCTACAAAAATAATTGCACCACAGTTTCCAAATTATATAGCAGACGTTACTACTCAGGAAGTAATGACAAATAAAGCAGACGGAGCCATTTTAGATTGGTGGCATAATGATCATGCGGGGGGATATTCAGGAAGTCAGGTTAGGAATGCAAGAAAAGAAATTATAAAAAATATAAGAAAAAAGTTAGGAGAAAATTTTATCATTTTAGGTAATGTAAACTGGAGAAAAGAAACAGATACCATAAATTACCTCAGTGGAGTATTTTTAGAATTATATAAGACACCGTATTATCAAGCCACAAAAAGACTATACAATAGTCAAGAACTAAGAAGAATCCAAGATGTTCTTCAATATTATGAAAAGAAACTTCAGTTTCCAAAAATCATTGCTTTGGAAGGGTGGAGAAAAACTAAAAACTTAACTGATGAAGACAGAAATTCAACAGAAAACCGAAGGATGGCGAAGCTACTTACTGCAATGAGTGTTGTTATTCCTACCCATGGATATATACTTTATGGAGATAATAATCCAGATACCGAAATTGGTGACCATCATCATTTATATTATGATTTTTATGATTTTGATATTGGTAAACCAACATCTGAATATATCAAATTAAGTTCTGGGGTTGGATATAAAGAGCATGAACAAGGTTTTATCGCTTATAACATCAATTCAAATAAGAAGAAGTTAACACGTGATAATGGTCAATCTTTTGAGATAGCAGGTAAAAGTGGTTTATTTTGTAAAGATGTAGAAAATGATACTGAGTGTTTGCCAATTGATTAGACTTGCAATCCAAACCTTAATAGCCTTCCCAAACAAAAATGTGTGAGCAGTAGTACTTGCTAATAATAGGCTATGGTTTTTGGGCTACCCTCAAGGATATGTCTTAGAGGTGGGTTTTATTATTGTATCTTTAAGATTACTAAAAAATGTTAGTCTTTATTATTTTTTAATTTGTAAAAAACTTAACCATTCTAGAATATCCACATTGTTAAATAGGGCAACTATATCTTAATTTACAAATATTCACTTCCTTAGCGTCTCGTAAATCTCAGTTTCAAAACTATTAAAATGTTTGGCAGTTTTTTCATGAAATGGCGAAATAACTTGAGATGAGAATATCCCAAACAAGTCTGACACTGGGTCAATCCAAAAATGAGTATCAAATATTCCAAACCAAGATGCTGAACCCGCATTACGCCCAAAACTCGTTCCATCAGGGTGCAACATGAACCCATATCCCCATTTAGGCTTATCACCAAAACCAGGAAATCCATCAATGACAACTTCTAAATCACCAATTTGATTTTGAAACATCTTCTCAATTGTTTCTTTTGTAAGGATTTGGTTTCCTGACAGTTTTCCATTATTTAAAAGCATTTGTAATATTTTTGCATAGTCCGAAGTTGTTGAATAAAGTCCATCTCCCCCTTCATAAAAATCAGCGGAACCAAAATCCCGTGCCATGGGCTGGACTTCCTTTGGCCCATAAATAAAATCAGACCAAGTAAAAAAGCTTACCATTCTTAGCATTAATCTTTGAAATAAAGATGATAGAGGAGTTTCTTTTCTAATCCAAATCTTGGCAGTGCGGTCAATTTTATCAGCTGGGATTTCAAAAAAAGTATCTTCCATGCCGAGTGGTTTAAAAATATTATCCAAGAAATATTCATTTAATGGTTTTTTAGTAACTCTTTCAACCAAAATACCTGCCCAGTCAATCCCAATGCCATATTGGAAATCTTTTCCTGGCTCAAACATTAGTGGTGCATTTAGAGCCTCAATGTGGTTTTCAAAAATGCTAGGGCTTAGCCCAGACTCTATAACTTTTGCCGCTTTCTTATTCGCAAATTCATACGCATAGCCTGATGTGTGAGTGAGTAACTCTTTTACAGTGGGTTTTCTATTCGGAGTTGAGAATATAGGTTTATTATTGTCAAAACTTTCTAAGATTTTTAAATTTTCTAATTCAGGAAGATATTTATGGATTTCTGATTCTAAATCTATCTGTCCCTGCTCCACTAACTGCAAAACTGCAATGGTTGTAATTAACTTGGTCATAGACCCAATTTGAGTTATAGTATCCTTGGTCATATTGGCTTCGCCATCTTTGTCTCGCGTTCCAAAGCTTGCATGAAATATCTCTTCATCTTTGTTACCTACTAAGGCTGTAACCATTTTGAGGTCTCCAGATTCTATAGAATTTTCGAGAATTCTTTTGGCCTGACTGAAATCCTGTGCAAATAAATATGTTCCCAAAATGAAATACTTAATTAATAAAATTATAACAATTGAAAGCTTCTTAATTTTTAATGCTCCTTTATAGTTTGTATTTATTTAAATTATTTTGCACCTCTGTTTAAAGAGATATTCATATCAGGAAATACCGTAACCCGGACATTCATTTGCAGAGGATAACTATCTGATTATATTTTTTACAATAAACAAATTATTATTTGCAATATAAATAATAAGGGTCTCATAATTTTTTTAAAAATATCTGAGTTGTATACACTTCAAACCAAAACATTTGAGCAGTAGTACTTGCTAATAATAGGCTATGTTTTTTGGGATACCCTACCCTCAGTGACTCTAGGATGAATCAGAAGAGTCATATTAGGTGTCGGAAGTATTATTTACACTAGTAATAATTTTGAGTCCATATCGGCTTGAAATGAGGGCTAAAACAAAATTTAATTAAATTTATTCTTGGTATAATTAAAAGATTTTTCTATATAATTGGGGGAATTGATAGTCTAAATTTCAACCCTTGTTTATCCTATTTTCATAGTACTTAGCCATAGCACACAAAGTATCTACTGAATATTCTAAATTAATCTTACCTCTCTCCATCTTTGACCAGAGATCATAGAGATTATCTTTCAGTTTATCAAATTCATTCATCTTATTCATTAACGCATCTCTCCTTTATATTAAGTGTGTGTGTCCTCAGGGTTTGTAAGGCGGTTATTTAAGATTACTCGCTTCATTTGAGAGCAATTATTAATTAATTATGTGAAAATTTTATGAAAGGAATGTGACAAAATTGCTGTCTAATAAATATTTTGGCATCTCTTGTGCAATAACTTAAGTAACCTCTGGGAAGTCGAAGACACAACAAGCACAACTATATTATTCGTCAAGTAGCTTTGATACTCTTAGATATTCCCAGAGGATTTGAGGATTTTTATCACTATTGCCCAAGAGGATGGGTAATAACTCCTTATAACATTTTTCCTTAAAAGTATATATAACTAGAATTTTCAAACGTTTTAGAGTTGCCACAAAACAAGTCAACAAAGATAAAATTGAAAAAAAACAGATTCACACAAAGAAAGACACAAATGTTCTGCTCTGGGAAGAATAAGGTCAAAAAGTAATAAAAATCTTACTTTTACTGAAATCAAGAGATTTAATATCCATTGTAGACTCAATAAAATAAGGGTTTTCAGTATACTCTATTACACTCGTTTACATCCTACCTAGCAATAAGTGTGAGTAGCCTGGCTTCGAAAGTATTTAGAATTTAAATGAATTATCTTTCTAAAATAATTTTATTAATTTCCTGGTGCTTTATATAAACCAATCATTTTTGCACCCTGTTTTGCTATTGCATTTAAGTCAATATCTTCAAGAATATTCATCTCAGCTATAGCTCCAGATTTTATCATAGAAAGTTTAAGGGCAGTCATTACATCTAAACTTGGTGCTTCAACTGTTGCAACTACGTCATATGTCCCACGGGTATAAGATAGATCGATTAACTCACCACCAATTTTTTTAGTCATTCCACTTATCATTGTACGGCGATCCTCATCAGGATTTTCTAACCATCCATCAGTTCCCTGTTTTGTATATCTTGCTAAAACAATAAATTTCATAATTAACTCCTTAATTTGATGTAAAACAATACTTACTATAACCAAATAAATAATAATTTCTATAATGACCTATAGTAACAAAATAGGGAAAATTATTAGAAATTTTAGACTACTTATTTATTCGTAATTAAAATGTGTGAGCAGTAGTATTTGCTAATAATAGGCTATGGTTTTTGGGGTTCCTATACTTTATCAATATTAATCAAAACTTCTTTTTTTCTTAAAGATTAAAAAACCAAATAATATATCTCTATCAATGCTTTATTGGCGAAAGACTTAAATCAATTTATTTAATCTATTTTTTTGTATATATATTATTTTATTGAAAAGGATCAGATTTTATCCAGTCAACTGTCTGTTTTAGCAAAGTAGGAAAATCCCTAATTTTAACACCTAAACTATCTCTTCTAGAAAAGTTAAATTTTGTAGGTTCTATTAAATTTTCGGATAGTAGTTCTGGCATTACCATATTAGGTAATAATTTCTGACACTCCAGATAAATTTCCTGCCAGTGCAAACTTTTATAAACTCCGTAAAATCTTCCACACTTATCTGAATTTTCATATACTGACAAAAATAGTTTAGCCAAGTCTGAAAGATGTATCATTGATATTGAATCATTAGGTATTTTTGTATGTTTAGGATTGCCAGTTTCTATCAAAACTTTTAGCCATGAAAATGGGCTATGCTTCAAATGATCAGGAAGTAATCCTTCACCATACAGTCCAGTTGGTAAAATAATAGAAAGTCTTATTGAGTTTTCATTGCAAAATTTGATTGCTGCCTTTTCCATAAATGTTTTAGCGGCAGAGGTATATTTTTTTTCTGCACATTGAAGTTTTTCGTCAGACCAATGATCAACTTCATTTTTCACCTTAACAGGTGGGATAGGATTAGTACTAGAGGTTGAAGAGCATATAATTACGTTTTTAACGTCAGATTCTTTTACTAATTCCAATATATTTAAACATCCATTTAATGTGGGAGATATTATTTCTTTATATCCCCTTTCATAATTTAATTCTTTGGCAGGAGTACCATCAATTCCTTTATAGGTAGGTACAAGACAGCAAATAAAAACGGCATCAGTTCCTTCTATTGCCGACTTCAAAGTTTCTTTATCTGACATATTTGAATTGTAAATGTTAAGATTTTGAGAGTTATAAAGTTTTTGAAGGTAGTTTTCTTTTTTAGAAAAGTTTTTTTCTCTTATGGTTCCATTAACTAAGTATTCTTTATTTAACGCTTCTTTTACAATATTTGATCCCACTAAACCACTAGCACCAATTACACATATAGATTTTTTACTAAACACACTTTAATTCCTTTCTTGAAGTTTATGAAAATTTTTCATCAAATAGATACTAATTAATTTTCATTTTTAGGGTAGTTTTTTTATAAATGCTTATTCCTCAAGGATATGTCTCAGGGGTGAATGTCATAAGTGTCATATCAGTCATATTGGAAATGAAAAGTTAAAAAAGTCCACCTTTTACTCCACCTTTAGAGCCTTTTTCAAAGAAATAGAAATTTAAACCCCTTATTTATATGGCTTAAATCAGGTATTTTCCTCATTGGATAGGGTGTCGATTAATCTTGGATATAATAATCTAAAGTTATCATGCTTCTCATAAACCCAAT
>CACESU010000044.1 GCA_902562285.1 uncultured Alphaproteobacteria bacterium
ATAAAACCAAATTTATTTCCAAAAGTTCCAATGATGTTAACTTCAAAAAAATTCGTAATCACTCCTATGGATGGTAGAATTAGAGCTGCTGGACTTGTTGAATTTGCTGGATTAAAAACACTTAAGAGAAAACCCCCTTTAAACTTACTAAAGAGTCAGGTAAACGAATTATTTCCTGATTTAAATTATGAAAAAAAAATTGAATGGTTAGGGCATAGACCAGCATTAGTAGATTCTTTGCCTATGTTGGGTTATTTAGATGATAAGAAGCAGATTTTAGTTGCTTTTGGACATCAGCATTTAGGGTTGACAGCAGGTGCTAAAACAGGCCGAATAGTATCTGATTTGATTATTGGTAATGATATTAAATTAAATATGTCAAACTATAAGCCAGATCGATTTATGAATTAAATAAATTTGGAGGAGATAATGAAAAACTTGAGAATTTTTTTGTATTCATTTGTATTTATAAATTTTTCTTTATTTGGAATGGTTCATGCTGAAAAATGGGATATGCCAATGGCATATTCTGCTACAAATTTCCATTCTGAGCATGGTGTTATTTTTGCGAACAAAGTTAAAGATTATACAAATGGTAAATTAGAAATTACTGTTCATCCCGGTGGTTCTTTATTCAAAGGCGGGGAAATAAAAAGAGCTGTACAAACAGGGCAAGCACCAATAGGTGAAAGATTTATGTCTGCTCATGCAAATGAAGCTCCACTTTTAGGATGGGATAACCTTCCTTTTCTTGCAACAACTTATGAAGATAATAATAAATTGTGGTCAGTAGCTAAAGATAAAGTGAATAAACAACTGTCTGACCTAAATTTAGTTGCTCTTTACACATGTCCATGGCCAGGGCAAGGTTTTTATTTTAAAAAAGAGGTCAAGTCAAGTGCAGATACTCAAGGTGTGAAATTTCGCTCATATAATGCAGCAACTGCTACATTTGCTAAAGAATTAGGTATGTTACCTGTCCAAGTTGAAGCTGCAGAACTCAGTCAAGCATTAGCAACAGGTGTTGCTGAATCATTTATTTCATCTGGGTCTACTGGTTATGACAGAAAAGTATGGGAACATTTAACTCACTATTATAAAGTAAATGCGTGGTTGCCAAGAAATTATGTAATCATTAATAAAGGAATATATGATGGTCTTTCTGATGATATTAGAAATGCTTTGCATAAAGCTGCTGATGAAACTGGAGCTGCATGTTCAGCTAAGTCTGCAGAATTAGCAAATTGGTATTTTGAGCAATTAGAAGCTAATGGTATGACAGTTACAGATGCTGGTCCTGACTTTTTAAAAGAACTAAAAGCTATTGGCGCTAAGATGCAATCCGAATGGTTATCTAGTGTTGGTTCTGAAGGACAAGCAATAGTTGATGCATATAATAAAATGTAAATTACGTAACCCAACCTCATAAAAAGTGAGGTTGGGTATAAATTATGAGTGATTGGTTTAAATTTATTGGTTTACCTCTTTGGTTTTGGCTTTTTATATTACCAACTTTGGTTTCATTAATTTGTCTTTTTTTACAAAATAAAATCGAAATTATTTTCAAACCAATTTGGAAAATATTAGATAAAATCTATTTTTTTTCAGGGATTATTGCTGCTATAAGTATGTGTTTAATATTACTAATTATTATAGCTCAAATGGTTACTAGATGGACAGGAATTATTTTTGAAGGTTCTACAGAATTTGCCGGATATGCGATGGCATCAACTTCTTTTTTTGCTTTAGCTTATGCATTAAGTAAAGGTGCACACATAAGAGTATCAATCTTTTTAAATTTAAACTCTTTTACAAAAAAATGGTTAGATATTTTTGCTTTATTTATTTCTTCTATAATAGCTACTTTTTTTGCAAGATATGCGATAAAAACAAATTTTATGTCTGAAATGTTAAATGATAGAACCCAAGGACAAGATCAAATCCCTGAAGCTATTATCTATATTTTAGAAATGTTTATTACTTCTCCAACAAACTGGATTTCAATGTGGTCAAATTATGAAGGAAAGTGGATATTTACTCCAGTCTGGATACCACAGTTGCCTATGTCTATTGGAACTATTTTGCTTGCTATTTGTTTATGGGATCATCTTTCAAGATTACTTATTACGAATAAATCTGAAATTAAATCTGATATTGTTAAATGACAGAAATCTTAGCAACAGTTATATTTCTTTTTTCACTATTCTTCTTATTAGGGAGCTCTGTTTGGGTTGGTCTATCTTTGATTGGTGTAGCTTGGATTGGTATAGAATTATTTACTTCTCGTCCAGCTGGAGATGCAATGATAACAACTATATGGACCGGGGCCTCGAGTTGGACTCTAACTGCATTACCACTTTTTATTTGGATGGGTGAAATTTTATATAGAACTAGACTGTCTGAAGATATGTTTAAGGGGCTTTCCCCATGGATGAGATGGTTGCCGGGTGGACTTCTTCATACTAATATAGCTGGATGTACATTATTTGCAGCAGTATCAGGTTCATCCGCGGCAACCTTAACTACAGTAGGAAAAATGTCTATTCCAGAATTAAGAAAACGAGGATATCCAGAGTATATGATAATTGGAACTCTTGCTGGAGCGGCAACTCTTGGATTAATGATACCACCATCATTAACTTTGATTGTTTATGGTGTTTCAATTAATGAATCAATTACAAAATTATTTATGGCTGGTGTAATACCTGGTCTAATTTTATCTTTATTATTCATGCTTTATATAGTTTTTTGGTATTTTTATTTTCCTAATGAAAGACCTGCAGCAGAAAAATCTATTGGTATAATACAAATGATTTCTGAGAGTAAATTTCTTTTACCAATTTTGGCTTTAGTTATAATAGTTATAGGATCTATGTATTTTGGCTGGGCAACAGCCACTGAGGCTGCAGCTGTTGGTGTTGTAGGTGCTCTAACATTAGCATTTTCTCAAGGTTCTTTAACATGGAAAACTTTTTCAAATAGTTTAATGGGTGCTACTCGAACATCTGCTATGATAGCTTTAATTTTAATGGGTGCTGCTTTTTTATCATTATCCATGGGATTTACAGGGTTACCTAGAGCTTTAGCAAATTACATTGATGGTTTAAATTTATCACCAATTATTTTGATAGCATCACTAACTATTTTCTACATCATTCTAGGAATGTTTCTTGATGGTATATCATCTGTTGTACTCACTATGGCCATTGTTGAACCAATGATAAGGCAAGCCGGAATTGATGTCATTTGGTTTGGAATTTTTGTAGTTGTGGTAGTAGAAATGGCACAAGTTACACCACCAATTGGTTTTAATTTATTTGTACTACAGGGAATGACTAAGCATGAAATTTCTTACATTGCAAAAACAGCAATCCCAATGGTTGCGTTAATGGTTTTAATGGTCATTATCTTAGTAATTTGGCCAGAATTAGCTACCTGGCTTCCAGATACAATAAGACAACGTGGAAGTTAGCCATTGAATAAACTAGCCATTTTGCAGTTAGATACAAATTTCAAAAGAATAGCTGGGGATATTTGTTGTAAAAAAACTTTTTTTAAAAATGTAAATATTATTAAAATTAATAATGCATCGGTTTCTGAGATTATATCTAAAGACCCAAATGAACAACATTATGTAAATTTCAAAAATCAGATACTATTAATGAAAGAGGATGTAATAACTACCTCTTGTGGTTTTACTTATATTTGGCAATCTACTCTAAATAAACTTACTAAATCGGATGTAATAACTTCTTCTCTTTGTTGTTTAGAAGAAAAAAGAAAAGTATACAATGATGACGAAATTCTTATATTCACATTTGATGAAGAAATATTAAAGTTTTTATTATTTTCAAAATTAAAAATACAATTTAAAGGTCATATTTTAGGGTTAAAAAAATATAACTTTCTTTACCAAATAATTTTGAATAATCAAAAAAATTATGACTACTACAAGATCTGTTTGGAATTAAAGGAATTACTATGGAACGCAATAAAAAATCTTAAAATAAAGTTAATTATTTTAGAATGTACAAATTTATCACCTTATAAAAGGGTTTTTAGAAATATTTTCAGTGGGGAAATAATTGATTTGTTAGTTTTAATTGAGAAAAAGATCCCTGGTATTATTCAAAAAGAATTTTTATAAGATTATGTATAATTTCCCCTCACATAATCTGGATGATATGTTTTACTAATCCATTTTTTGATAAAATCTAAATTTTCAACTTTTAAACAAATCATTTGAATTGTTTTTAGCTCTTTAACAAAATTTGTTGGGAATCCTTCTATTAATCCAGAACTTAACCATCCAAATATTCTCCAAATTGCAATTTCTGCAATTGATAATGCTTTTGGATCTTTAAAGGTACTATCATTTAACAGTATATTCTCTAATAGTTTCATTTTTTTCATAATAATATTATCAAAAAATTCTTTTCTTTTGTTATGTTTGATCGTAATTTCAATGTTTTTTCTATAATTAGAAAAAAGTACTGTCATATCTGTACAGATATCAATAATTTGATCAATTTTTGCAGCTAGCAACTCATCAGTTTTTGGATACAAACCTGAAAGTTTTCCACAATACCTAGACATTGCACCCGTTTGAGTAAGAGAATAGTTGTTAATCATTAATACTGGGATTTGTCGTAAAGGCAGGTAATATCCTGTTTTTGTAAAACCATTCATTTTTGCTGATAAAAAATCTTCACGAGAAATTCTTATATCTTCATAATCTATTGATCCATAAAACAAAGATATTCTTGATACTTCTGCACGCCAAAACGGTGTATTAACATATATTATTTTTAAGTCCATTTATGAAAATTACAATAGTTTCAATTAGTTATCAAGAAGAAGTAATTCTACTCTAGTTTTTAAATTTATAATATCTCCTACAATATACTGATAGCCTGTAGCGTTAAAATCACTTCTTTTCAACTCTGCATAAATATCAAATTGTAAATTATTTTTTACTTCATTTTTTAAAACTGAAGGATTATTCAGCTTAGCTTTAAAAGTAACATCTTTTGTAATACCTCTTATAGTTAGAGATCCTCTAATATTAAATTGATTATCTTTGGCAAAAACCTTTTTACTTTCAAAGTAGATATACGGATATTTCTCAGCATACAAAACAGTTTCTCCAAGCATGGCAGTTGTAGCTAGATCAAAACCAGCAGAACTTGAATTCAAATCAAATTTTAAATTAAGCTTGGATTGATTAGGTTTTTTAAAGTTCAATACAAATATACTATCTTTAAGAGCAAAAAAACCTTCCATTGGAATAATACCTAGAAAATAATTAAATTTCACTCTCTCAGCATTAAGTATGAACTTATCACTTGCAAAACTAATTTTCACTGAAATCAATATAAATAATGATAATAGTAAAGGTAGAATAAAAAAAATTTTATTTTTTGTTAAATCAACCATTCGGGTATAGGTAAATTATTCATTTTAAGAAACTCTTTATTCCAGATTTTAGATTCATATCTCTGACCAGAATCACATAATATAGTACAAATAGTATGTCCTTTACCCATTTGTTTTGCCAATTCTACGGCACCTACTAAATTTATTGCTGAAGATCCACCTAAATATAGACCCTCATATTTTAATAAATTTTGTAATTCTATAATTGCTGGTTCATCTGAGATTCTAAAACTATAATCTGGTTTAAAATTTTCTAAATTTTTAGTAATTCTTCCTTGACCAATTCCTTCAGTTATAGAATTACCTTCGGATTCCATTTTATTGGTTTTATAGTAATTATAAAGTGCTGATCCACAAGGATCTGATAATCCAATTTGTATTTTTGGATTTTTTTTCTTTAAATACTTAGTAACACCAGCAATTGTTCCTCCAGATCCTATAGCACAAATAAACCCATCTACTTTTCCGCATGTTTGTTCCCATATTTCTGGACCAGTTGTTTTGAAATGAGCATTTAAATTCGAAGTATTATCAAATTGATTAGCCCAAAATACAGTTTTATTTTTTTCTTTTATAGACAAATCTTCAGATAACTTTTTCGAATATCTTACATAATTATTTGGATTTTTATAGGGTGCTGCAGGAACTAGAATTAATTCTGCACCTAATATTTCAAGTAGTTGTTTTTTTTCATTACTTTGAGTTTCAGGCATTACAATTATAGTCTTACAACCAATTGAATTACCTAATTGTGTCAAACTTATCCCAGTATTACCTGCTGTTCCTTCAACTATGATCCCGTCTTTTTTTAATTTTTTATTTTTTATAGCATCGTTTAAGATCCCCAAAGCTGCTCGATCTTTAACTGAACCGCCAGGATTCAAAAACTCTGCTTTACCAAGAATTTCACAACCTGTTAGATCAGACAAATAATTGATCCTAATTAAAGGAGTATTTCCAATTAGAGTAGAAAAATTTGAATTAATTTTGTTTTTTATTTTTTAACTCCTTTTGTTAAAAGATAATCTTGTCTTAATGAGTTATTTTCAAAATATTGAGATATAGTATTTAAAATCTCAGTTCTCAATAAATTAAGTCTTTCTGGATCAGAAGATAATTTTTCAACTAATTTTGAGAGTGGTCCTGCTCCTTTTTCAAACATGCCTAGTAGATGAGA
>CACESU010000045.1 GCA_902562285.1 uncultured Alphaproteobacteria bacterium
ATATCCCAATTCTTTTATTACTAATTTACCTTTACATGTAGCTAAAATATCAACGAGAATTTTGAAGCCATGAGGTTGTAATTTATGTAATAAAGAATGGATACTTGATTTTTTTGCCATAAAAAAACCACTCATTGGATCATTTACATTAATTGTCAGTATTTTTTGAGTAATTTTTATTGCTAGTTTGCTAGCAAAATTTCTAATTAAGGAGAAACCGTTTTTAGATTCTCCTTTTTCTACATGTCTGCTTCCAATAATTAGATCTAAGGCATTGTTTTCTTTAAAATCATCTAGCATCTTTACTAGCAATTGTTCATCATGCTGCAAATCACAATCAATTACAGCTATATAAGTAGATTTTGCCTTATAAATTCCTTCAATACAAGCTCCAGATAGTCCTCTTCTTCCAATCCGTACAATTAAATCTACATCATCACTAGCCGTTTTAAATTTGTTTATTTTTTCGATAGTACCATCTGTACTATTATCATCAACAAATAGTATTAGAAATTTATATGGTCTTAAAACTTTTCTAACACTAATTATAAAATTATCGATATTTTCTACTTCATTAAATGTAGGAACAATAACTGTGATTAAACTATTTGATTTGACCATTTTATTTTCTAATAATTAACTATTCAGAATTTAATCTATTATAGTCGTCATCATATCTAATTATATCATCTTCACCAAGATAAGAACCAGTTTGAACTTCTATAATCGTGATTATTTTTTCTGTAGGATTTTCGAGTCTATGTTTAACACCTGAATTAATAAAAACAGATTCATTTTCAGATATAATTTTGATTTCATTATCTAAAGTAACATTAGCTTTTCCCTTAACGACAACCCAGTGCTCAGCCCTATATTTATGGCTTTGAAGACTTAGTTTACTTTTTGGATAAACTTGTATTTTTTTTACTTGAAAGTTTTTTTCTTTAGATACTATCTCAAAACTACCCCAAGGCCTATAGTCCTTAAAGGATTTATCTGCTTGTTCAATTTTGTTTTCGATCAATTTTTCAACAATATTACGGACACTTTCTGAATTTTTTTGATTAATGCAAAGGACAGCATCCTTTGTTGCAATTACATTGATATTTTTTAAACCTGCACCAACAAGAAGAATTTGATTATCTACAGAATTAAGGAATGTATTTTCACTATCAAAGAGAGTAGAATTTCCCAAAACAACATTTTTTTTACTACCTTTTTGTAGATGTTTCATCAATGAATCATAACTTCCTATATCAGACCAAATTCCTTCAAATCTTTTCATATAGGTATGTTTGTATTTTTCTATAATCGCATAATCTATTGATATATTTTTCAATTCATTCCATTCTTTTTTTTGCAAACGAATAAAATTAAGATCCTTATATGAATTTGAGTAAGAACTTTTCACTATATTGTAAATTTGAATTGCATGTTTTTTATAAGCATTTATGAAACTTGAAGCTCTACCCATAAATATTCCGGCGTTCCAAAAATTTTTGTCATCAGCAATAAGTTTTCTAGCCACTTCTAATTTTGGTTTTTCAATAAAATTATTTACTTTAAAAATGTCATTGCTTTTTAGATTTGTTTTTCTTGTGTTAATCCAACCGTAGCCTGTATGTGCATTTTTGGGTGCAATACCAAAAGTAAAAATTTTTTTACCATCAATATATGGGATTAGATCTTTGATTATATTTTTGAAGTACTTATTATCTTCTATCCAATGGTCAGCTGGGCAAATCAAAATTATAGGATTTTTTGATATCTTATTAGCATGTTCTACGCCAGCAAGTGCTGCAGGTGCTGTATCAAAGGGTTTAGGTTCTATAATAATCCCAGATGATTTAGTATTAATATGTTCAAGTTGATCTTTGACTATGAATCTTGATAAATTTCCAGTAACAATTATAGGGGGTTTAAATAGTTGGTTAGTTACTCTCATCACAGTACTTTGGAAAAGTGACAATTCATCAAATAATTTTGTAAATTGCTTTGGCATTGTTGGTCTAGAAAGTGGCCATAACCGAGTTCCAGATCCACCAGATAATATAATAGGGTAAACAAATTCTTTAGAATGCATGATGTGATAATATATCACAATTATTACTATGAAAAGGTTTCAATAAAATAAAGTCTAATCTTATATGTTAATAAATTCGGTAAAAAAAGATAATTTGTTTATAGCATTGAATACTATTACTATTTATTGTATTTTTTAAATTAACATAAAAATAATTAGAAGTCTTATTGAAAATAGGTTATGTAATTTAAGCCCATAAATTTTATGACGGGAATTTATCAGTGGAACAAAAGTTTTACATCTATTTCATATTATTAAGTATTGCATTAATGTCTGGCTGCAAATCTAATGATTCTTCCGTTAGCAGTATATTTAAAGATTTATACAAATCTAAATTAACAACAGATCATAAATACAAAACTGATGATTTTTCTTATGATAGGAAAAAAGAGAAATTTTTACCATTTACAAAAAACAATGCTAGAATTAACACTTTAAAAGCTGTAAATAATCACCCGTTGATTAAATTGGCCAAAAAAAGAATAGAAATAACTAAGTCAGGCATTCCCAGTGCTCTGGCTCAGAAAGAGACGCAGATAAATTTACAAGGTTTAGCAGGAGTTAATAGAGATAACTCAGAAAATTTAGCTGGTGCATCAGGATCTCTTTCAATATCTAAACTATTATATGATTTTGGATCTATAGATAAGGCTGTATTATCCCAGGAAGAGAGAGTAAATATTACAAACTATCAACTCCAATCGCAAAAACAAAAATTGGCTCAACAGGGTTATTTGGCTTGGATTGATCTAAACAAAAGCAACAAAATTTTAGATGTTTATCAAGAAGGAATAGACAAAGCAAAACCACTATTAAGTCAAATCAAAGATATATCTGCGTCGGGAATAGCTGATAAAGCAATGATATTACAAGCCAAAAAAGAGTATTCAGAATTATTAATTGAATATGAAAAGGCAAAAGCTTCTCAACTAAGATCTTTAAATTTATTTAAGGATTTTTATTATGGATCTGATAATCCCAAGGTCCAGGAATTAAAAGCTTTAAAGGTAAAAAACTTAGGATTTCACGAGAATAAAATGCTGAAAAATCATCAAGATTTAAAAGCTCAGCAAAGCGCAATTAAAGCATTAAAACAAAATTTGTCTTCTCTAATGTCTAGAAAAAAACCTACAGTTTTTTTAAAAGCAGGATTAAGTGCACCTATAGTAGACCCATTAGAGGATTCTTCTGCAAATGCAGGGGTTACTGTAAATTATATTTATGATGATGGTGGGTTATTAGATTCTCAGATTTCAAGTACTGAATTACAAATAGAAGCGGCAAAAATTGAATTAAGAAATTTAGAAAAAGACTTAAAGCTTCAACTAAAAATTTTTTTTGAAGTTTACAATGGAGCTTTAAAAACAAAATTAGCAGCAGAGAATTTGGTTGAAGAATCTAAAGAGATAGCAATTACTGCCAGAGCAAGGCTCGTTTCTGGAGGTTCTAAAATTTCTGAGGTATTTAATGCAGAAGTTGCACTAGCAAAAAATAAGATAGTGTTAATAAATGCAAATGCAGAATTTACTTTTTCTTCATTCAATATAAGAGCAATTTCTTCAGATTTGTTAAAAAATTTGAAATAACCTAAATGATATTATTTTAGAGCAGTGAAAAGAAAGAGTAAATAATGGCTTCTAATAAGACACCAGCTATAAAAAAAACAAACAATGAAATTGGTAAGATTGCTGTTTCAAAAATTCCAAACAACCGAAAAAAAGAACCTAAAACTGTTACTCTGGATTCTAATTCTGAAAATAAAGAGGAGAATTCACTTTTAAATAGTGTTCAAATTTTATTGAGATTTCATGGTATTGAAAGAAGTCATGGTTCTATTAGAGATCTAGCTGATATTTCA
Source organism: uncultured Alphaproteobacteria bacterium (assembly GCA_902562285.1). Classification (GTDB taxonomy): domain Bacteria; phylum Pseudomonadota; class Alphaproteobacteria; order Rhodobacterales; family Rhodobacteraceae; genus CACIIZ01. The sequence continues at coordinate 3,942 of CACESU010000045.1, forward strand.
GATGGTACTTTTGATTTTAAAGATGCTGTTTCTGCATTTCAAAATCTTGAATTTGAATCAAATGTTGGTACATTAGCACCTTCCAAAATAGCTAGCGGACACTGTCCATTAATTATTGAACTCAAAGATAAATCCAAGGCAGTTTTGGTAAGAGCAGAAAGAAAAAAGGAATTCGAGATTTATGATGATTCTGTAGACGAAAAATTTAGAAAGATATCATATAGCGAATTTAAGAAAATTTATGCTGGGGGTGTGCTACTTGTCAAGTCTAGAAGACAGCAAAGAGATGAGAAGAAAGGAAGGATAGTTGATTGGTTTTGGGGATCGCTTCGTCAAAATAAATGGACCTATTTTCAAGTAATTTTAGCTGCTGCTTTTTCTAATTTTTTAGGGTTATCTACCTCTATTTTTATCATGGTAGTTTATGACAGAGTTGTTCCCAATCAGGCTATAGAGTCATTAGTTGCTCTTACTATTGGTGTGGTAATTGCTTTAGGCTTTGATTTCTTAATAAAAACTATAAGAGCAAGTTTTATTGATAGAGCTGGAAAAAAGGCTGACATCAGAATGTCAAAACTTATTTTTAACCAATTAATGTCAATGAATCTAGCTTCACGTAAGGATAAATCTGGCGCTTTAGCAGGTACTGTAAGAGAGTTTGAAAGTTTAAGAGATTTCTTCACTTCAGCTACATTAGTTGCGGTAGTAGATTTGCCATTTATTTTTCTATTTATTTACATTATTTCCCTTATAGGAGGTCCTTTGGCTGTTGTTCCCTTGGTATGTGTTCCTATAGTCATAATTACAGGTTTAGTAGTGCAACCTTTTTTGGCTAAACTATCAATAGAAGGTATGAAGAAAGGTATGTCAAAGCAAAGTGTATTGGTAGAAACGCTCAATGGTTTAGAAACAATTAAAGCTACTGGTTCAAGTGGTTTAATGAAAAAGAGATTCGAAGAAGCTACTAGTGATCAATCAGATCTAGGATTTAAAACCCGTGCAATAACTCAATTTGCGATAAATTCTTCACAATCAGTACAGCAATTCGCTCAAATTGCTATTATCTTTTATGGTGTCTTTTTGATCCAAGATGGTCTTGTAACTATGGGAGCATTAATTGCAGTAGTAATATTAGCAGGTAGAACTTTAGCTCCTTTAAGTCAACTAGCACAAGCTTTAACTCGGGTAAATAGTGCCAGAACTGCCTTCAAAAGTATTAATGAAATTATGAAAAAACCTAAAGATAGAGAACACACCGAAAACCCCTTAAGCAGACCAAATCTTAAAGGAAATATAGAATTTAAAAATGTAACATTTGGTTATCCTGGATCAAGTGAACCGATATTAAAAGACCTAAGTTTCAAAATAGCTGCTGGTGAAAAAGTCGCGATATTAGGAAAAATGGGCTCTGGAAAGTCTACAATTGCCAGACTTTTAGCTGGGCTTTATGAACCAGATGCGGGATCTATTTTGATAGATGGAGTGGATTTAAGACAAATAGATACTTCTGATTTAAGAAGAAATGTGGGTCTTATGCTTCAAGACACCTGGCTTTTTTCGGGTACTGTTAAAGAAAATATTCAAATGGGATTTGTACAATATTCGGACGAACATGTCTTGGATGTTTCTATAATTTCAGGTGTAGACGAGTTTGTTCGAGAGAACCCTTCAGGTTATGATTTTCAAATAAAAGAAAGGGGAGAGGGTTTGTCAGGCGGCCAAAGACAATCAATTAATTTAGCACGATCGTTGTTGCATAATCCTGAATTGTTAATACTAGACGAACCAACGAGTTCTATGGATTCTGCTTCTGAAAAACAAGTTTTAGAAAATTTAATAAACTGGGCAAAAAATAAAACTCTTATTGCTATTACACATAGAAATACTATTCTAAAAATAGTTTCTAGGGCAATTATCATTGATAAAGGGGTTATTATAGCAGACGACACGCCTGAAAAGTTAATTGGTCCAAGACCAACGTGAGTTTTAAACAATGAGTTCAACAGATTTTAAGAAATTATCGAGAGAATTATCTGGTTCTTATGGCATTTCAGGTTCAACTCTCTTATTTGTACTAGTTTCACTAGTGGTTATTTTAATTTATTGGGCTAGTGTTACTGAATTGGATAATGTTACAAGAGGTACTGGCAAAATAGTATCTTCTATGCAAAATCAATTGGTTCAATCTTCGGAAGGTGGGGTTATAAAAGCTCGATTTTTTGATGAAGGTGAAAAAGTTGAAAAGGGAGAATTACTTTTTGAAATTGATCCAATTGATGCAAAAACTCTGTATAATCAAGCTCTTCAGCGCCTGTCTACTCTTAAAATTAAGGTCATTCGTCTTAATGCTGAAATTTTAGATAAAGAACCTGAATTTTCAGAAGATTTAATCCAATTTTCTTCAGCTGTTGTTACTGGAGAGAAAGCACTATACACTGCAAAAAGAGCTGATTTAAACGCACAGTTGGCTGTTTTAGAGCAAAGATTGATGCAAAGAGAACAACAAATCCAAGAAGTAAAGGTTTCAATTGAGACCGCAGATGAAACTCTAGCTTTGGTACAAAAACAAATTTCAATTCTTGATCCTTTAGTAAAAAAAGGTTTATCACCCGAAAACGATTTACTTAGTCTTTATCGGCAAGCTAAAGATTTTGAAGGGAAA
>CACESU010000046.1 GCA_902562285.1 uncultured Alphaproteobacteria bacterium
TATTACAGCCATAATTGTCGAGGGTGTAGTTACAATTTTTATCTGGTTATTTTCAGAGATAGGTAATTGATCCGTATCAAATTTTGAAGGCATATAAAATGAAATTTCCCAGTTATCATTAATTATTTTTTGTTGCATTACTGGTGCTGTCATAGAAATTTTTGGACCTTTTCTATCTTTTGCACCTATATACCTTGCAAGTGGAATAAAACCTTTTCTTAATCCCTCATATCTTTCTCCAACTGTAGTAATTTTAGCTATAGTCATTTCATCATATTTTCTAATTTGAAAATGATTATTTTTTTCTAATATTGTGTACTTTGGATTTTCTAAGAAAAAAGGTATTAATATCCAAAACCCAAATATTAATAATGGTAATATAATCAAACTGAATAAAATAATAATGTACATTTTTTTATTAAAAATAGTCATAATTGACGTAGGGTAAGATCAGGCAGTAAAGACTTGTTTATAAAATTCAATGATTTTATTATATCACTCATATTGTGTTTTAGAAAATATAAAACTTAAAGGAGATTTAACATGATTGAGGCATTTAACGGGTGGATTATTTTTATTCTTTATTTATTGAATCTTGTTGGTGGTGGTTACTATGCATACCAGTCTGTTTTAAATACTGAAAATTTTATGGAAAAATATGGTATTCATAAGTCAGCACTCTTACCAGCCAGGTTAGCAGGTTCATTTGTATTAACAACTTTTTTAATGGGATTATATATAATTTATCGCGGTGGTCCTGAAGGTACCTGGATATATTTTAATATTCTCTTTATACAGAGTTTAATTTTTACAATTCTTGGATATATATCTGTTAATTCAGAAGTGGCTGAAATGGAGGGAGTGGAGTATACCTCTGAGGGATATATTGCACCTGCTATTTTTACAGTTATCAATGCAATTTTGATCTGGGGGCTATCAGATAAAATTTATATGTAATTTATTTAATTACTTTAAATATTATTTTTTAAAATTGTATATTGAATAAAAGTAATTAGACTTTTAAAGTCTAATTACTTTTATCATTTATGGGATGTTTGTATGGCTACTGGATCAAATGTAAGGACTTTTTTTGAGGGTTCATGGTATTCTGAAGATAAATATGTAATGAGGGCAGCTGACCACGGATCATGGTTAGGTACTAGTGTTTTTGATGGTGCAAGATATGTTGATGGAGTGGCACCTGATCTCAAAGCGCATTGTGATAGAGTAAATAACTCTGCAGAAGCTATGATGATTACCCCTACAGTTTCTTCTGAAAAAATGGTTGAAATAATTATGGATGGAATTAATAAATTTAAATCTAGCCAAGCAGTTTATATAAGACCAATGTATTGGGCAATTGAAGGTGGGGACCTAGCTATTGTTCCTAAAAAAGGACTTACAGGATTTGCAATTTGCTTAGAAGATATTCCTATGGCAGACTCTAATTTAGCAGCAACTCTCACTACAACTAGATTCAGACGTCCTGTATTAGAAGATAATGTTGTTAATGCAAAAGCAGGATGTTTGTATCCCAACAATGCTAGAATGCTAGCAGAGGCTCGAGATAAAGGATTTTCAAATGCGCTTGTAGCCGACATAATGGGTAATGTAGCAGAAACAGCAACAGCTAATATTTTTATAGTGAAAGACGGAGAAATATTTACTCCTATTCCTAATGGTACCTTTTTAGCCGGTATCACTCGGAATAGACATATCTCAAATCTTACTGCTGATGGTTATAAAGTTCATGAGAAAGTAATATCATTTAAAGATGTAGATAATGCTGATGAAGTATTCATGTCAGGAAATATGATGAAAGTAACTCCTGTAAAAGCTTTTAATAGTACTAATTACCAGATCGGACCTATTACAAAAAAAACTAGAGAACTTTATTGGGATTGGGCTAAATCTATATAAATTAATACTATCCTGATAAATAATTAGGTAACCAGGTTGATAAACCTGGAAACAAAATCATCAAAATACCATACAAAATACCTACTACTGTGAAAAGAGGTACTTCCTTAAAAGCATTGCCAGGATTTTCTTTTATAACACTTGCAGACGTATATATACCAACACAAACTGGAGGAGTAATCATCCCAATGCCTGCAAAGGCAACAAATACTACATAAAGATGAATTAAGCTTTGATCAAAGGATAATATAATAGCCGTAAAAATTGGAATAGTTAAGTAAAATACTGGTACTATTTCAATAAAAGTACCCAAAATTAAGCAAATTAATGCCATAGCAAACCAAAAGAAATTTAAACCAACTCCCATATCAGTAATTGATTTAATAATAAATTGAGGAAATTGCGTGTAAGTAAATACCTTACTTAAAAATGTTGCCATGGCAATTATAGAAAATATAACTGAGGTAGTTATTGCAGTATCTTTTATGCTCTTTAACAATGAACCTATTGTAAGTTCCCTATATATTAAAAAACCCATAAATATTGCCCATATTCCAGAAACAGCTGCTGACTCAGATGGAGTAAGTAGTCCTCCATAAATTCCACCCAAAATTATTAGTGGTGTTAAGAGTGCTGGAAAAGCTTTTATACCAAGTATTAGTTTTTTATAATTTGTTGCAGGTTTAGATCTTTCAATATGTCGACATTTAAATAGAACAAGAGCTATCATAAATAATAGCAAAATTAACCCAGGAAAAACGCCAGCAGCAAAAGTTTGTGAAACTGGAACATAAGTTAATGCACTATAGAGGATTGCAGCATTGGATGGTGGAATTAAGGCTTCTAGTAATGCTGCGGATGCTGCTAAAACAATTACAAAAGGTTTAGGATAACCTGCTTCTATCATCTTAGGCATCATAATTGTTCCTACTGCAGTGATTGCTGCTAAAATTGAACCACAGAATGCTGCAAAAAATCCCATGGCTATAACCATTGCAATTCCAAGTCCACCAGGTAAATGTCCTACTAAAGAGGTTGCAAAATTTACTAATCTAGTTGCAGCGCCCCCCCGTAGCATAACCATCCCTGAAAATACAAATAATGGTACAGCTATAAGTACATGTTTATTCATAGATTCAAAAGCCATTTGGATAAGCGTAGACCATGGCAAGTTTAAGCCCCAAATTGCTGCTATAGAGCTTCCTAATCCAAAAACCAAGAAAATAGGAACAGATAAAAACAATAAAAAAAACGAAAAAATTACTGCAAATGAAAACATTAAGGAAATCGGTCTTTATAAATTTCAATTGAAGTTGTTAAAAGTAGCTCTAATGAAAACAAACCCATTATAATAAAACCTACAGGAAAAGATAAAAACATGATCCAAATTGGAACATCAATCTCGAGTTCCATCATTTGTCCAAGGTTATAAAAAAGAAGAGTTGCTTCTAGGCCTGCTTTAAAAAATATGAACGATGAAATAAAACTGATTAAGTATACAAAAAACTTAATATATTTAATATTTTTTGCAGACAAAATAGTACTTACAAAATCAACTTCAATATGGTTTCCAGTTTTTAATAGTGGTCCTAACATCGGAAAAACTAACCAGCTTACTAGTGCAGGTGGGAGTTCTATAAACCAATCAAAGCCATGACCTGAAATATATCTTGTTAGTGCACTTGCCGATAGAGCCAAAACCATTACACAAACTATGGCCATTGCAATAAAAAATGTTATTTTACTTAAAATTTCATTTATAAATTGCAATGGCAGAAGAAGATTATTCATTTAACAAAGCTGAATATCTCAATTCATATTATAAATTTATTTGGACACAAAAGACTCAGCTGCTTTTAAAGCATCAGCATCAAATTTATCCATCATAGCGGGAAGTACTTTTTCTGACATAAGTTTATCAAATTTTGTTTTCTCTGCTCCAGTTAATGTGGTCATTTTTCCGCCTCTTGCTTCAAATTCAGAGATGACTTCTTCTCCTACACCAATAATTTTATTAGTAGATACATCTCCAAACTTTTTCCCAGCATCTAAAACTATTTTTTGAAGATCACTTGGTAATTTATTAAACCAGTCACTATTAGCCATGATATAAGCATCTGCATAATATTGATAAGGTCTTTGACCAAATTTTAAAAATTCCCACCAGCTGTAAGCTCTTATACTCTGTGGAGGTGTATTGATGGTATCAATCATACCAGTTTGTAGTGCAGTATAAACTTCACTTGTTTTTAATCCTACAATTTTTGCTCCATAAGCCTTCCACATTGGTTCTTCAGCACCTATAAGTCTTCTTGCTTTCAAGTCTTTCATTGCGTCAACACCTGTTAACTCTCTAGCACCACTAAAAGTCATTACAGGTCCAACAGGATTATACATTACAAGAGTTGAATTTGTTTTATTTAAAAGATCGCCCCAAATTTCAGCTCCTTTACCAGATTGCTGAAAAAATTCTCTTTGCTGTTCAAAAGAGTCAAACAAACCTGGTATAGTTGCAACATTAAAATTTTTGTTGATTTTTGGAAAACCAACAACACCTACTACACCACCCAAGTCAACAGCACCAGAGGTGATACCCCCCATGATTTCTCTGATGCCAAATAGCTGACCAGAATGAAAAACTTCTATTTTTAATCTACCGTTTGATTTTTCAAAAACTTCATCAACAAACATTTGTGCATGTTTAGTACAGTGATGTTTATCATTCCAATGCATTGATAACCTACCGGTGTATTCTGCAGCATTTATAGAAAATGCAAAAAATATTGTAATTAATGCAAGGCTTATTATTTTCATTTTCACTTTTCCAAATTCAAAGAAATTCATATTTTTCCTCCCAAAAGATTATATATCAAACTTTGTCAAAAAATATTTATTAAGTAAAGCCATATTGATATAAAATTTAACAATTCAAATTAAAAGATTTTAAAAAGCGAAGCCTGTTGTCAGGAATATTTTTTATTTCTAATCCAGTAAATACATGAATGGTTTGCAAATCATGATCGATAACAACATGGTCTGAAACCCAGCCACCTAGTTTTAGATAAGATGAAAGGAGAGGAGGTAGGTTTTTCTGAACTTTCATTAAGCAAAAATTATTCAAATTTATTAGTTTGTCAAATTTAAAAACTTTTGGTGCTTTTACATAGGGGATAAGTTTTTTTGGGGCGATGTATTTACATTTAAGAAACTTGAAACAATCCAAATATCTTTCAATACTAGTTCCAAAAAAACTTGAGCACCCGAATAGAAATTTTATGTGATTTTTTTCAACCAAATTTCTGATTGCAAACCATGCAGTCATTATTATTTTTGGGTCTTTGTAGTTAGGATCAATGCAAAATCTACCAAGTTCAAGCATTGGCTCTTTAATTTTTTTTAAGTTATTAAGTTTGTAAAATTGATGAGAATAAGAATTTTTTATTTGATTAAAATTAAGCATTATATAAACACGAAAAACACAAACTAATTTATTTGAATTTAATTTATCAAAAATTAAAAAATGGGTACATTTTTTGTCTAATTCATCAGAATCGCAGAAATTACCAGAGTTTCTAAAAATTTTACTCCTAAATAATTGAGATAATTTTATTTCATCATTATTTTCAGCAATCTTAAAAAAATAAGACATAGATTATGTCCCTTACATATTTAAATTATTTGAATTATTTTATTCAAATTGTTTGAATTTTGATTACATACTATTATAAATATTAATGTAAAATTCTTAAGTTTTAATATTAGAAATCAATAATCGTAACTAATTAAATATTGTACTAGCTATATATTTTTGGTCAGCTATTACCTCTTCTTGATTTTCTGTAATTTGGCTTCTTCTTTTTGAAATCTCAATCGAATTTCTTAAAACATTAGCAGTATTTATTTGTCCTATTTTCTTAAGTTTTTCAATCTTAGTTTTATTTCTTTCTGCTGCTTTTGTAAGTTTTAAACATCTTTCTTCGTTATCTTTTGATCTTTTATTATTTGCTGTTAAAGTTGCTTTTGAAGGATGAAATTCACCATTTAAAAATCTTTTATTCATCTCCAAATTTTTTTTATTAAATTTAACAGATTTTTCATTTCTTGCCATTATGGCTCTATTTATTTGAATCAGCAGTGAATTAACTTCTGATAATTTTTGGTTGATATCGATTATCTCCTGATTAACCTCTGCTCTGTGAGTAAAATATTCAATATTTGCCATATTTATCATAGTTTCACGAAAGTTTACCTCTACTTCACCCTCTACCTCCATATTGTTAAGAATAGCTATTCTATTTTTAAAA
>CACESU010000047.1 GCA_902562285.1 uncultured Alphaproteobacteria bacterium
AACTTTGAGGGGGGAGAGTTTTGAGTTTTCGTTCTAAAGACCTTCTACTGGACATACTGGACATGGTGGATATGCACTTGGGTAGGGCACCCCAAAAACCAAGGCCTATTATTAGCAAGTACTACTGCTCACATATTTTGGGTATCTTTGTGATTATCTTTTTTTGAAGATTTAATATTCTTGCCAATCACTAAAGATTGCTATATTGATCTAAATGTTGCAGGGGGGATCATTGATTTTCTAGACTTAGCGCTGAGCAGGCCTTAAGCCAAGCAAGTCACTGCAACACCAACATTTAATAATTATTTAAAATGTAAAATATCAATATTGATATAATATTTTAATGATTTAAAATAAGTTTTAATAAATCAAATAAGTATGGTTAAAAACATATGGTAGAAATTATTAGTGCAAAATTAATTAGCTACGTAAAAGTAGATTTTTCAACTGAAGCTGAAATGGATTTATATATAAATATGTTTGAAAAGGAAGGTGAAAATTTTTATAAGCAGTTAAAACTAGTAGGTTTACTTAGATGGAGATTTAACAGAGTTTGGAATAAAAATGGTGGATTCGAAGTTGCACAAATTTTTGAGTATAAAGATGAAAAAGCCTATATCAAGGGGCAAGAGTTAATAGCTAAATTAATGTCAGGAAATAAATCTTTTTTTCAAAAAATTAATCTAAAAAGAACTGCAAGTAGATCAATAAACCTTTTAGATTTTTATGACTAACAAGAAATAATCCATTCGTATTAATCTTTAATTTTGTTAAATGGCAGAGGTAGCTTTTTCAATTTTTTATATTGAACATAACAATCATAACACCCACCCCTAAGACATATCCATAAGGGCACCCCAAAAACCATAGCCTATTATTAGCGAGTGCTACGGCTCATCCTAACATTTTTTGAAGGCCAGGTATTTTAAAGCTTGAAAATTTATTATGAGAAATTGAAAACCAAGACTCAAGAACTGTATTATAAATGGAACGATAATCAGTAGTAAATTCCATATCCCCATCTTTTAATTGACTAAGACTAGGTTGTTCACCATAAAAACCACCATTGATTTTTCCACCTATCAAAAAGTGAGGAGCAGCAGTTCCATGATCAGTTCCTTCAGATTTGTTTTCATAGGCTCTTCGACCAAACTCAGAGTACGTCATGATCAGGGTATTGTCCCATTCACCCATATCTATTAAGTGCTTTCTAGTATCAAAGATTGATCTTGAAAGATCTCTAAGTAATCTACCATGAGACCATTTCTGATTTTCGTGTGTATCAAAACCTCCATGGCTTACTTTGATAACTGGGGTATCTACTCCTGCTGATATACAATTAAGAGCTAACTCAAATTGTCTGCCAAGTTCATCTCCTTTCACATGGAAATTTTTATCTTTGTTTCTTAGTTTTTTTGAAATGGAATCCATAGCGGTATTTAAAGAATTGCTTCTATCCAAGAGTAAAGAAAGAGCAGGATTATTTGTTTCAACTTTTTCCGTTGAATGATGTTCTAAAGTGATAAATTTGCGAATAGATGTCATAGAAATCCAAGTTCCATCTGGAGAAGCAAATACACCCATTCCGCCGTCAAGGCTTATGCCATGAGCGTCTACTGCATCAGCTCCTTTCATTCCATTGATGTCATCAGTTAACCACCCTGTTCTACCTACACCTCTTTCCCCATCTCCACCTGTTTCCCATAGTGCGATGGATTTAAAATGAGAACGATTAGCTCCTGGGTATCCTAGCCCTAATACAATAGCTAGCTCTCCTAAGTTCCATATATCAACCATATCTCCCATAGAGTGATTAAAGGCAAGATCATTTTCGACTGGTATAATTTCATCTTTTCTAAGATGTATTTTTGGTCTAAGTTTTTTGTAATGTGGATCCATATAGGGGATGATAGTATTGAGGCCATCATTAGCGCCCTGTAGTTCAATTAGTATAATTCTACGGTTCAATTTTTTTGCGGCAGCTTCAATTTGAATGGGAACAACAGGAAAAGCCAAACCGCCCATTATTGCTTTGATGACTGTACGTCTGTCCATATTTCCTATCCTTAATTTAATTGAAAGGCAGGGTCCTTTAGTAGAGAGCCTATACTAACATTTTCACTTTGATTTGTCACAGGTTGAATGGATAAAAGAAGATTAGATAATTCTTTTCCCCTACTGATATTTAAATCCTCAATTTTAGAGAGATAATCGTCTACGTTATTTGAAGCTATATCGCCATTTAATTCCACTCCTTTGGGAACCATCATATTACTCATCATCTTACTATCCATCATGTTTGAGTTAGGAAAGTCTTGTTCTTTGATCGTTAATTTAAAATTAGAAACATATTTTTTATAGGGTGATTTGAGAGCTGCTTTTCTAAATTCATTCAACTCTTTTTTCCACGTTTCTAGTCTGGGAATATATTTTTCTTGAATATGTTCTCCTGCTACCAGTTGCGCATGATCCAGCAATTCAGGTAAAGCAAGCCATAATGCAGCCGCAAACTTTTTATCTTCTTTGTTTAAACTAAAAAATCCATCTTTTTTACTTTTATTGGGTGGAAAGTATATCCCCCACCATTTGTGAACATTTGGGTTAGTATCACTCTTTGGAAAACACCCATCATCACAGTCTATATTCTCAAATTCTAAGCGGTATCTTTTTGTATTAACGTCTTTTGTTCTAAGGCTAATATTGAAACCAAAATGCATACCTGATTTTTTTAATTTGTTAAATGTTAAGTCGTTTAACCCAAGGGATAAATTCAAATAATCTTTACCTTTTCTTTTTTCGTTAATCCATCTAAATCTAGCCGTGTCTAAAACGAGTTCATTGGTAGCATAAGTTTCTGTCACTTGTTCTTTTTCAACAGATAAAGTTGGTTCCATCAAGCTTTCTATATGAAAGTCTATAACTTTTAGGCATTTTTCACTTAAAGCTTCAATTTTATTTACTGTTTCTGAATTTCTCCAAAAATTTTCAGCTTTTTCATGACCAAGTTTTATTTTTTCTGAGTTAAACCAGTCTTTTCTTTTTTGACTTCCTATAAATTTACACACTAATTCCAATCGGGCAACATCGTCTTTATTCATAGATTGAATTATTTTTAGAAATTCGTTTTCATTAAACCAATCAGTGTTATAGGCAAAGCCAAGAGTTGTATTTGAATTTTCACTCCAATGAGCAAAATCTTCATAAAAATATGAAACTGTTTGTCGGCTTTTAATACCAAAGTGAACATTTTTTTCGTCCAAGTTGTAGCCAAAATTAAAATTAATAACAGGGCTATAATGATTGCTAAATTTAGGAGAAAATAAATTTATGCTCATTCCTCCTTCTTTTTCATCCCAAATAAAACTGCTGCTCCAAATATTTGCACTGATGAAATTAATATCTTTTAATGCTAAACTGTTAAAGCTTTTTTCAATATTAGATACTTTTGAATTAGCCTCATCTTGGTTTTTAGATTGGATATATAAATTGATTACTGTATTACAATTTTTACTCAAATCATTAATTTTACTTACAGTTTCCTGACTTTGCCAAAATTCAATCACTTCTTCACTTCCAAAAGGCCTACCATAATTAATACTGGTTTTCCCAGTATCAAACCATTCCTTTCTTTGATTACTTCCTAAAAATCTACAAACTAATTCAATTCTATGTAGATCTTCATAATTCATAGTTTTTAGAATTTTAATAAATTCGTCTACATCAAACCAATTTGAATTATAACAGAAACCAAATCCACCATTTGTATTCTCAAAATGAGCTAGTTCTTTTTCAAAGTTTGAAATAGTTTTAGGCCTTGTTATACAGAAATGTATTCTTTCTTTTTTATACTTATACCCAAGACTAAAATTTATTGATGCACTATAATGTTGTTTAAAATTAGGAGAAGTGAGCATTATTTCCATCCCACCTTTATCTGAATTTTTTTTAAAACTATCACCCCTTGGGTATGAACGGTAAATGAGTTTATCTAAACTGATCGGTTGAAATTCATTTTTCAATACCGCCATTTCTTTTTTATTATCATTTATAGCAACTTTGTTTTTAGATTTTAGTTCTTCAGTTTCTTCAAAAGATTTAACAAAATAGTTAATTTCTTGCTGTCTACCTAATAACCTTGTTGAATTGATCCAATCTGCACCACCCGGCCATCCAGCAACATTTGGATGTTCAAACAAATCCTGGCCAAGTGAAGCAACTTTCTCTGGTAATAAATGGGTTAGGTTAGTGATATGTCCCGTTGATCTCGTTGTCCCTACTAAAAGATCAATTGGGGACTTGATAATTGTTCCACGGTTTTTTTCTTCCCAGAAGGATTGAGATGCTAACAATTCTGATACTAAAATAAGAAGATCGTAGTCACTTTCTTTAAATTTACTGGCAATGACATTTAACTCTTCATTTGGAGGATTTAACTCAGATATATAGAGTTTCCATAATTTAGATGTGAGAAATATCGATGCGGTAGGTTGTTCAAAAATGATGTCTACCAAATCATGTGGTTTAAAATTACCAGTCTTTCCAAAAATTGTTTTTTGTCCAAAATCATGGTCATATTTATCAAAAAAAGGTTTACCATTAATTTCGTTAAATGTGAAACCAGTTAATGTCCTAGCAGCTTGTTTTATGGTTTTTTCGGAATAATTGCCCTCACCTAAAGTGAAAAGTTCTAATAACTCTCTAGCCAAATTTTCATTAGGGGCTTCTTTTTCATTTTCGTCGTTATCTAAGTATTTCAACAATGCAGTATCTGATAGCATAAGTTTTGTAAGTAATTTAAAGTTACTTAATCCATACTCTCTAAATTTTTGATTTTGCCAATACAATGCAAAGTTAGCTCTATCTATTCCCTCATAACTCGACACAAAATGATTATGCCAAAACAGGGTCAACTTTTCTAATTGTGGATTAGATGTGGTAATCATTTTATTCAACCACCAGGATTTAAGCTGATCTCTATGACCCTCCATTATCTCTTCAAATCCGTCTATTGACCAGCCCATAAAATGCGGTGGGATTTTTCCTTTAGTAAACTCAGGTGGAGACAATTTTTGTTGTTGTTGCATACCTTTCAAAATATGAATTATCCCGTCTGCTCGAGTTAAATTTAAAAGTTCATTTACCTCATAGGGATGGGCACCAAATCCAGTCCTTCTTAATAAATGTGCGGCGTCTCTAATAGTCAGGGGTTTATTAAGATGATCAAAAGTTTTTAGATTTTCGCTTATCTTTTCTAGCCTAATATTATTTAGATCATTGGTCGAAAAAGATTTAGGGTCTTTAGGAATGGGTATTCCATTCTCACTGAGAAACAAGTGATAGCTTTTTTTTGTTTTGCCTCCCCACAAACCATCAGTTGGTCCAGGGTTATAATTTAGTAGACTTAGGTTCCTTTGAAGAAACTCAACTTTTGGATTATAATCTGAAGCACTACCCAAGGAAGTAGTGAAGATCATTATTAAGATTACAGAAGAAAACCTAATCATATTACTATTATGCAAAATAAAATATTTCGATAAAGTTTTTTTTGACTTAAAAAGAATTTTTCTTTCTAATTTGAATCAAACTATGGAGACCTATGCTCACTTCTTTGATAAGCACGATAAGAAGATGGTTGATACCCTAGTGGCTATTCAAGTGGGACAAAAGGGGGACTTTTTTTAGTGGAGCATAGATATACTATGATAAGCATGAGAAAGGTGATAAGAGATTATCCCTTGTTTCACTATGTTTATGAGAAGCATGATAACTACTGATAATTAGTACAAAGATTAATCGATACTTTGTCTAATGAAAAATATAAGTAATTTTAGCCGTATAAATAAGGTATTTTATTTTCTGTTTTCCTGTATAAGGAGGAAAAAGTAGCATGATTTGGATTTTTCTTATTAAGATGTCACACATGTCAGAGATGTCACTACCCCCAAGACATATTCTTGAGGGTACCCCAAAACCAAAGCCTTTTGTTAGCGATTAATAATTCTTTATTAATTAAATTTGTTGTATACTGCTCTTTCGCTTACCATTAAAAATTCATTTAGAAAGCTTATTAATAAAACCTAAAAGCTTTCTTCTGATGTATTCTTTTTTTTTATGTCAAGGCAAAATATTATTAATTAATCCATAATTACGTTACGT
>CACESU010000048.1 GCA_902562285.1 uncultured Alphaproteobacteria bacterium
TTTTTCTTATCTGGCTTCTGTGTGGTAATCCAAAATCATCAGAGAAAATTAAAGGTACTTTGTTAATATCAGCTCTAGTTGGTAATAACTTTTCTTGCATCCACAGTTTATAACTTTTTAACTCTGCAATATCATTTGGGGTAAGCTCTATAACTCTGATACTTTTCTTAGTCTTTGGTAACTTCAATGCAGGGTTTGTATCACCATTTGCATAGTGAACAGTACGATTAATATTAATAGTAGCATTTTCAAAATCTACTTTTCGCCAAGTCAAAGAACTTATTTCAGAGGAACGCATTCCTGTGTGCAATCCAAGATAGATGCGTATATATGGTCTTAAATCCTTTCTCTTGGAACAGAGTAATTCAGGCTTCTTACACCCTCAGAATATGCTTTTGCAGTTTCTATTAATATCTGTTGTTCTTTAGGCTCGAACCATTCTAATTTTTCATCTGCTTTTTCATCATCTTCTAAATCACCTGTAATGCCCATCAATTCTTCTTGAGACATTCTTTCTAATTTCCTGAGAGGATTATCCTGTACTTGAAATAAAACACCTTCTCCATCTTTGAAAGTACCCTTTAGCAAGGTTTCCATATTGAGTACTGATCTTGGAGCAAGATGTTTAAGTAGTTTTTCACGCATTTCATAGACATGATCGCATTTTAAATCCTTAATTCTAATATGACCTATTTCTCTAATAGGGTGTGCAAGATGTTGCCTATGTCGTTGGTGGGTATAATCATGAACTTTCTTTCTATATTCATTTTTGTTATCAAGCCAATGGTTTAAAAACTCTCCTATTGTAAGTGTAGGTGAAAGGATAGCTTCATTTTTTCGTACCATTACTCTTGTACTTTCAATCCATGATTTAGCATCATTCTCATTATAAAAGCTTTTCTTAATCCTTTGCCTTTTATTGCCACTACCAGATAATACAACTGTCGCTTTATAAGCTATTAAACCACTCTTAGATTTTGTTTTTTGAATATTAAATACTGATCTTTTCTTAGCCATTATTCAGTTCCTTTCTTCTGTGTTTGCATCCGCTCGTGCGTGCCATCGTTATGTATTAGTTTTGCTTTTCTCTCTTCTCTTTTGTCCCATGCCTTTCTGCACCCTTCTCCCCATTTATTTTTAGGGTGTGTCCTTAAAACTCTGCAACCTACAGGACAATTTCTTGGTTGCTTAGTAACAGGGTCAATCCCTCTTCTTGGTCTAGATCGCTTGCCATTTCTTTTATAAAATTCACAGGTGAAATATTCTTGTGGAGGATTGGTTTTGTACTCATAGAAGATAGCCCACATGAGATTGTTGGGTATTGCACAGGGCATAACTTTTCCATCAACTGTACGATATTCTAAGGCTATTCCCCTACCTATGAAAACAGATCGTTCTAAATCAAGTTGCTCTTTTAGGCTCATAAATAATCCCCTATAAGGCATATCAAATATTTGTTCTTTTGGTTGGGGTTTTCCTTTTTCTTTACCATCAGGGAAACGAAAAGAAGGTATATAAATTATATGTCCCCAAGCATTTGTAAAATCTATAATGGCTTCATCAACAATAGCATTTGTTTCATTAAATCTGTTTACAACCCATTGGAAGTTTTCAATAGCATCATAGGAAAATGGCCTACCATGATACTTTACAGGAGTTAAAATAGTAGGAATTTCTTTCTCACTAATTTTACCATCTTTCATTTGATAGCCTTTAGAAGCTACTTCACACCAAAATTTAATAGGTAATGGCAAATATTTCTCCTTGTCGGTATATTGTCGGTAATTGAACTACCGACTATTTATATTATACTTAGTCTTAATTTACAATTTTGACAAGGATTATATTAAAATGAATACACATGATCTTCTGCCACAAGATGCAAAAGTAGTTAGCGTCACTACTTATTCTAAGATTTTTGATGTAAGCAGACAGACCGTCTATAACCTCATTGAAAAGGGTAAAATTAGACATATTAAAATAGGAGATGCTATCCGCATTCCTGTAGCTGAAGTTGTCCAAAAACTAGAGGATACTTCTAGCTAATGAAGATGCGATTTTCAATAATTCCTTCAAGAGCTACTTCTGATCCAGAACTAAGCAATGGTGCTTTTCGGACACTCGGAGCTTTGTGTTGTTTCACTAGTTCACTTGGTGTTGCGTATCCAAATCAAACTACATTAGCGAATGTAAGGCATTGCACTCAAAGCAATATCAATCAGCAACTGCAACAACTAAGAAAGCTTGGCTATATATATGATCTAGTTCCAAAAGGCCGAAAACGAAGAGGAGCTTATCAGCGTGGTTGCCGATATTATGTGCCTGTCTTTGCTGATGATCCAATACCAAGTTGGGAATTAATCAAAACTGATTTTGTAGCAGAAAGTCGGAGAACAAGCCATGATTATACATAACGGTTTTGTTTTACTTTTGTTACGCAAATTGTGTGTATGGCAGATATTACAGAAAGGTGACCCACAGTTTTTGCCCCCACCTCGATATGTCACAGATGTCAGAGATGTCATGTCACTACCAGAAAACAGTTCCGTATCAGACCGTTGGGCACCTAAATGGGCACTTTCTAATAGGTGCATACAGTTTGTAGCCAACGTACATTGGGCTCTGTTACAATTTGTATCCGATATTCAAGATCGTTGCCTATGCTACGAACGTATCATACCCCCCCTTGCAAAACCGACCTTATGCCTCCCCGCCATGCCTCGTATAGTAGGGATGTCTCAGAAAACTTTTTTCAGAAATACAGAACATTATTATGCAAACTAATGCAAAGCCCACCCTCACCATATCGGGGTCATCTCCACATATTAATATATCGTCAAATGAAGGATCACTTGCTTTGACACTAAATGACAATCACCACAAAGCTAATACTTTCGCTCATTGGGATTACAACAGACGTTTAAATTTGAGTAATAAACTTAAGGCTATGCTCAATGGTATAAACTTAGATTATTACTACATCATCAAACCCATAGAGGGTTACATCCATCCTGACATTAGGAAGGTGACGGTTGTTAAATGAACTTTCAAGATAATCCAACTAATGATGAAATGGATGCAGCAATCTTAGCTCAAGATGAATTGAATGAAAAAACTGAATTTTCTCTTGCTGAAATAGCTAAAATGGATTTTCCACCAATCAAATTTTTACTTGAACCAATACTTACAGATATGGGTGGAACCGTAGTATTTGGTGGTCGAGAGAAAGTCGGGAAATCCTTCTGTATTCTTTTATGGATGCAAGAGTTAGCTCAAAAAGGGATTAAATCTTATTACTATTCTGCTGAAGATAATTATAGACGATTAGCTGATAGAAATATGAAGCTTGATATTTCTCCCCAAGAACAGGAATTGATTATTTGTAGAGCTGGTAAAAACAAACCTATAGATAGGGAAAATTTTATCGTAGAATTAGAAAATAGGTTTATAGATGATCCAAGTTTAAAAGTAGCTTGGCTTGATACCATGCTTTTATCTTTGCCTGAAAAAACCAGAAAGGACTACTCTGAATGGTCAAATGATATTCGCCCTTGGTGTTTGATGGCTGAAAAGTATGAGAGAAAAATTGTTATGACGCACCACTGTAACAAACAAGGGGAAAGTCCAAAAGATAGTTTGCTAGGCAGTGTAGGAATAGGTGCTAGTTTTGAAGATAGATTAATTATTCAAAGAGAAGGAGGAACAGCTACTTTATTTACTGATGGTAAAGATATTGATGAAAAAACTTATGAGCTTGAGAAATTAAAATATGGATGGAAGATTAAAAATCCGATTGATCCAAGGTATCTAACTTTAGGTTTTAGAGAGAAAGAAGTTCTAGATATGATGAAGCATAGTCCTCTGCAATCACAGATGGATTTAATAAATAAGTTTGCAGAAAAAAGTATAGCTATTACACCTGCACAAATGAATGATATGATCAAAAGACTATGGGATGGAAACTTTATTGATAGCGATAAAGGAAAAGTAAAAGGAGCTAAGTACTTTGCTATTTAATAAACATGAACGTAGTAAACGTAGTAAGTGTAGTTGATAATAAAATAGAGGTGAAATTCATCCTAACTACGTGAACTACGTCCACTACTTTCATTTATTTAATTAGAGTAAGCATATAAATAGTTTCAATTTTTTTATTATAAAATTTTATATCGGCTAACTACTTTAACTTGGCACCTCAAGCCTCCATCCTACTCTTTTTGTTCTAATGCTCCTTTCTCTATTAAGTTCTTGAACAAATGTTTTTGAAACTCCAAATCTCTTACCAATTCTCGCCATACTTTCATTTTTAGGACCATTTCTAAGAGCATCATCAATTTTATATAATTTTTCTGGAGATACTAATAGACTTTTAGTTAGCCCATTCTTAAATTTAAGCTTCCTAAGATAATCCACGGTGAACCCCATCTTAGCCGAAACGTCTCTGTAGCTCTTTCCCTGTTTCAAGAGTTCAATAGCATGATGTACACCCGTAAAATCGTTATATCTTGTTTTAGATAAACCAATGTCTCGCTTTCTTTTTAGGATTGATGCCCGAGCATAATTAAGGTCTCTAGCTATTTCATCAACAGTATATCCCTTCAATAAGTATTGATCCAATAGTTTACGATCGTTTTGGGACTTACCATGAATTTTTAATACATCACTCTCTATTGCTAGTCTAGTATTCTTGGAATAGGTTTCGCAGCTTAAATTTTTTAGTCTGTTATCTTTTTTATCATGATTAATGTGATGTATTACGTGACCATCTGGAATAGTACCCATGAAAACTTCCCATACCAATCGATGCACACTATATTTAAGGTATTTTCTATATTTACTAAGATCTACCCCTAAATAGCCATTAGTGTCAGTTAACCTCATTAATGCATTTTCTTTTGAATTTTGGACCCTGCCTAAATTGGAAACCTGATAGTTTTCTCTATCAGGTACAACTTTCCAAAGTTCTCCTTTAATTGGATTTATTGGAAGTCTACCTCTCCATTTTTTTGCAGTTGATTTAGGTGTGCCAATCCTATTTTTAGAAAGTGCATTAACGGAATAGGTAACTTTTTCTAGATTAGAAAGCTTATTGTCCTGTCTATTATTATTTTTGTGATGAACCACAAAACCTTTACCAACTTTCTCTTTTTTAAATGAAGCGAACACTAAACGATGTATTTGGTGTCCAATAGATTTAATATACCCCTGGTTCGTAATAGTTTTCTTTCCTATCCATTCATTATAGTACCGGCGATGCCCACTTTTCAGTATTTTTATATAAGCTTCTCTTTTTACATTACCTTCATCTGAAACCCATAAGTTTTCAATGGGTAATAAAGATTTAGGGTTTAAGGCCCTAGTCCACATTTCTTTTTTAAATGACATTATGTACCCTCCCTAATTTGCGGAGGAGTTTTATTTTCGAAATACTGGTCAATACTTATCCCGGGATTTTTAGCTATAATTTTTTCTAAGTATCTTGTGCTAACAAATCCCTGATTTATCCAACCATATGGCGCTGTTCTGACTACACCAGCATGTTTTGCAACAAGTGTAGCTCCTCCTAAATCCTTTATCATTTTTTTTATATTAAAAATCATATTTTTCTCCATAATTGTTAAAATTTAAACAGACTTAAGAATTACAAAATCACTAAAACGTAATGCCGTTTCTATGATTAAGAATAAAATTTAAGTCTGAGATTTTATAACAACTGACCGATATTCGTCAGAGAACCATTCGCTTTAAGATATTATCTTAGGTGCTTGGTTTTTTGCGTACCACCAATATTTTATATGGGAGCTTTTTAACAAATTTCAAGTATAGGGATGCGCATAACTTGCTAATAATAGGCTATGGTTTTTGGGGTGCCCTCAATAGATTAAGCTATAAAGTCATATCTAGATAAATCTGATTTAGAGATACCATTCAAAGTTACTATTAAATCGCCATCGATTGTAACTTGAGTAT
>CACESU010000049.1 GCA_902562285.1 uncultured Alphaproteobacteria bacterium
CTCCTCCAGTCTATGAAGAATATCTTGGAATACTGCACCACTTTCTGATGTAATAACACCAATTACTTCAGGTAAAAATGGTAGAGATTTTTTTCTCATTTGATCAAATAAACCTTCTTTCAAAAACATTTCTTTTCTTTTCTGAAATAAAGCCATCAAGGCACCTTCACCAGATGGAAAAATGTCATTAACTATAAGTTGGTATCGGCTTTGACCTGAAAATGTAGTAATTCTTCCTAATGCTATAATTTCTGATCCTTCCTCCAAAAATTCTTTTTGATCTGTTAATGTATTACGCCAGACAACACATGATAAATTTGAACGATCATCCTTCATATCAAAATAAATATGACCAGATGATGGTTTTGATATCCTTCCTAATTCACCTCTTACCTTTACTATAGTAAACTCATCCTCAATATGTCTTTTTATTGATAAAGAGATTTCTGACACGGAAAATTCTTTTAAATTTGTCAAATTATTTTCCAATTTTTATTTTCCATAATATTGATTAATTATATGTTAACTAATTAATTCGATTCTAATAATAATAATTTAATGAGCTTAAAGTGAAAATACTGATCATTGGTAGTGGCGGCAGAGAACACTCTCTTGTTTGGGCTTTTTTACAAAATCCCAAATGTAAAGAAATTCACTGCATACCTGGAAATGCAGGAATTGAAAAAATTGCTATTTGTAAGGATTTAAACATACTTAATAATAGGGAGATAGTATCATATTGCAAATCAAATAAAATAGATTTTGTTGTCGTAGGACCAGAAGCACCACTGGCAAACGGACTAATAAATATTCTAATTAAAAATAAAATACTCTGTTTTGGACCTACTAAAGAAGCGGCGTTATTAGAATCATCAAAAAGTTTTACAAAATCTATATGTGATAAAAGAAATATACCTACTGCTAATTACGTTCTAGCAAATTCAAAAAAAGAAGCCTTAGGTTTCATAGAGAAATTCAAGCCTCCTTTTGTTATAAAACTTGACGGACTTGCAGCTGGTAAAGGTGTATTTATATCAAAAAATAAATCTGAAGCAATTAAGTCAATAAACGATATATATGGAATTAGAAGTAACCATAACACTATATTAATTGAGGAGTTTCTAAAAGGTATTGAAGCTAGCTTGTTTATTATAAGTAATGGTAATAAATATAAATCACTAGGCAGTGCTCAAGATTACAAAAAAATATATAAAAAAGATCTTGGGCCTAACACAGGTGGTATGGGTGCATTTTCTCCTTCACTAAATATATCTCCAGAGATGGAAAAAAATATTTTAAAAAAGATTGTAAGTCCAACTTTAAAAGAAATGGATGAAAGGGGTACGCCCTTTTGTGGTATTCTTTATGTTGGATTAATGATTACTAATGAAGGACCTAAGCTTATTGAGTATAATGTCAGATTAGGCGATCCAGAATGCCAAGTAATTGCAATTAGACTGGGTGCTCAACTATTAGATGCGTTTATATATTGTGCAATGAATGAATTTAATAAAATTAAAATCAATTATGCAAATGATTTTGGTGTAACAGTTGTAATGGCTTCTGGTGGATATCCCAATAAATATGAAACTGGTTTTAAAATTAAAGGTATTAATGATTTATGTGATAAAAAAGATGTAGAGATATTTCATTCTGGTACTCAAAATTCAAAAAACAGCATTGTTACAAGTGGGGGAAGAGTTTTGAGTGTAACGGCAAGATCAACAAAACTCAAAAAGGCCAGAAAAAAAGCATATGAAATAGTTAGAAAACTAAAGTGGAAGAAAGAGTACCATCGATCTGATATAGCCAAAAAACTTTAAAAAATTTATTATTTAAATTTGTTTCTCCGGCATCTTTACAATTAAACCATCAAGTTTTTCAGTAACTTCTAATTGACAAGTGAGTCTAGAAGAATTTTCATCTGGTTCAAATGCGAAGTCCAACATATCCCTTTCAATATCATCAATAGGTGGCAATTTATTTATCCAATCCTTGTCAACATAAACATGGCATGTGGAACAAGCACATGCGCCACCACAATCAGCCTCAATACCTGGAATATTATTGTCTCTTGCACCCTCCATAACAGTCAAACCAATTGGTACTTCAACAGTATGCTTACTTCCATCAAAAGTTATATATGTAATTTTTGGCATCGAAATCTCAAGGGTTAAAAAAACAAAAAATCATTATTATAAATATTAAGATGATTTAGCTTAATATCTTACAATTAATTGATTGGTAAAGCAATAAATCTTACATTTAAACCTCTTTTTATAAGGAAAAGTATAGACGACTTTTTCTTATTTTTGGCTTCATCAATTACCTTAAATATTTCATTTGATGTATTAACGTCTAATTGATCAACTTTTTGTATAATATCTCCTGGTTTAATACCCCTTTCAGCAGCAGGTGAATTATCATTTACACCAACAACTACAACACCAATACTTTCATCAGATAAATCAAAACGTTTCCTAATTTCGTTAGTTAAATCAGTAAAGCTCATTCCAGCATACTCATTAATTTTACTTGACCGGTTTTGATTTTTTTCATTAGAAAGTTGTACATTTTCAAGTCTTCCTAGTTTGACAGTTACTATTTTTTTATTTCCATCTCTCCAAATCAAGATATCTACATCTTTACCTACTTCACTATCTCCAACAACTTTTACTAAAGAACTACTGTTATTGATTTTCAAGCCATCAAATTCAATTATTACATCACCTGATCTAATACCTGCTTTTCTGGCAGGTCCTTCAGGTACGTCCGTTACAAGAGCACCTTCAATATTTTCTAATCCTAGTGCTTCTGCCACTTCTGAATTCAGATTTTGAATTCTAACTCCCAACCAACCACGGCGTGTTTCTCCATAATCGCGTAGTTGGTTAACTACTTTTTGTACAACTACAGAAGACATAGAAAAACCAATTCCAATCGAACCTCCATTAGGAGATAGTATAGCAGTATTTACACCAATAACTTTCCCACTAGTATTGAACAGAGGTCCACCTGAATTACCTCTATTAATAGCAGCATCTGTCTGAATAAAATCGTCGTAAGGACCTTGTAAATCTCTTCCTCGTGCCGAAATTATACCAGCAGAAACTGAAAATCCTTGGCCTAATGGATTACCAATCGCTAAAACCCAATCACCAACTCTTGCATCGTCACTATTCCCAAACTCTACAAAAGGCAATTTTGTTTTAGTTTCTACCTTTAATAATGCTACATCTGTTTTAGGATCAGTACCAAGAACTTTAGCCTCCAAAATTTTTCCATTCAACATTTCAATTTTTATTTCATCTGCATTTTCGATTACATGATTATTTGTTACTAATAATCCATCTGATGATATGATAAAACCTGAGCCTAATGCGGTTCCTCTTCTTTGGCGTTTAGGTTGCTGATCTCCAGGTTGTTTTTCCATAAAATCCCTAAAAAAATCTTCAAACGGTGATCCTCTTGGTACCATAGGATTGAATTGTTCTCTTTCTGGAACGATAGAGGCAGTAGTAATATTGACAACTGCTGGACTTAATCTTTCTACCAAATCAGCAAAACTATCTGGTAAATTACTACCTCTCACAGGAAAACAAATTATAAATAGAATAAAAGAAAATAAAAATAAATTATTGCAAAAATTATAAAAATTAACTTTTTTAAAATCTATAAATAGATGACTGAAAAGAACTAATTTCTTCATTCAATTTCTCCACTTAATAAAATAATTATATCCCTGAAAACATTAAAATAGCTACACCAATTGCCATAATTATAAGACCAATTCTAGATAACTCTGAATTGGAAAGTTTTGACAACATTTCTAATACCTTAGGAATTCTACTGGGAGCTATAGCTAAAAAAAAACCCTCAAACACAGCTACAGAACCTAAGGCGAATAGAATTTTTTCCATTATTTTGAACCACTTTCTTTTATGTAATCAAAAAATTCAGAATCCGGATTCAAAACTATTGTTGTGTTCTTTCCTGTCATTGATCCTTCATAAGCTTTCAAGGACCTAACAAAAGCATAAAATTCAGGATCTCTTCCAAATGCTTCAGCTAAAAGACGCGTTGTTTCTGCATCCGCCTCACCTCTAATAATTTCAGCATCCCTTCTGGCTTCTGAAACTATTTCCATAGCTTTCCTATCAGCTAAAGCTCTTACTCTTTGTGCCGCTTCTCTACCTCTAGCTCTTTCATCTGCTGCCATTCTTTCACGTTCAGCTTGCATTCGCTGAAAAGTAGCAGCCAAGTTTTGTGTTGGTAAATCAGCTCTTTTTATTCTAACATCAACTATTTCAACACCTAAGCCACCAGCTTCGGTAATTGCTGCATCTCTTATTCTAGTCATCAATTCAACTCTGTCAGCTGAAGTTACTGCACCAGAAGTAACAGATCCCAATACTTCTCTTAGTGCAGCATTTAAAATTCTTTCTAATCTTACTTCAGCAGATGCAGTACCTCCAGTTCCTACAGCTTTTCTAAACATAACTACATCAACAATTCTATATCTTGCAAAAGCATCTACTACTAATCTTCTTCCATCTAAAGGCGTAACTTCTAGTGGCATAGTATCTAATGAAAGTATCCTATCGTCATACCTAACTACATTTTGAATAAAAGGAATTTTAAATTTGATGCCTGGGTCTGTTTTAACACTTTTAACCTGACCAAATTGTAAGACTAGTGCTTTTTCCCTCTCATCGACTACGAATATAGATGAGGTGGTGCCAATAAATATGATAGCAATAAATATAAGTAATATGAAAGATTTATTCATTAGTTGTTACTCCCTGTCCGTAGTTGATTCAATGGTAAATAGGGAACAACACCTTGTCCCCCATCAGTTTTCTGGTCTAAGATAACCTTATCTACATCACCCAGAACCTTTTCCATAGAATCAATATATAATCTTTTCCTAGTAACATCTTTAGAATTTATGTATTCATTATATATAGCAACAAATCGACTTGCTTCACCAGTAGCTTCATTTATAACTCTTGCTTTATACCCCTCTGCCTCTTGTTTTAGTTGTTCAGCTTCACCTCTAGCTTGAGCAAGTGCTTGATATTCATAGGCATCTGCTTTTTTTTCTAGAGTATCTCTTTCTTGTTCAGCAGCTTGAACGTCTCTAAACGCATCAATAACCTCTCCAGGGGGATCAGCTTTGTCAAAATTTAATCTCACAATATTAACACCACTATTATAAGTATCTAAAATGTTTTGTATTAATTCTCTAACATCGGCACTCACTAATGCTCTATCTCTATTCAAAATTGGGCTCAATTCAGATCTACCAATAACTTCTCTCATTGCAGATTCTGATACAGCTCTAATTGTCTCAGTTGGGTCAGCTAAATTAAATAAAAATTTTGCAGGATCAGAGATATTCCAGACAACTTGAAAATCAATGTCAACAATATTTTCATCACCAGTAAGCATTAATCCTTCATCTTGTCTACCACCTCTTCCACCAACACCGATGTCTTCAGTATTTTCTCTAGTAACTGTCAAAACTTCATGAGTAATAAGTGGCCAAGGTGCAAAATTCAGGCCTGACTCGCCTGTTTCATAATATTCTCCAAAAAATAATTCAATTGATTTTTCTTCTGGTTTAACTGTATAAAAAGACAGAAAAGCCCAAACCACAATTACACCCACTATTACTAGAGATATAGTGCTTTTGCCAAAATTTGGTTTACCACCTTTACCAGAACCATTTCCACCTGATGATCCTCCTCTTCCTCCCATAAGAACCTTAAGTCTTTCCTGACCTTTTTTTACAATTTGGTCAATTTCAGGAATACCAGTTTCACCTTGACCAGAACCACTT
>CACESU010000050.1 GCA_902562285.1 uncultured Alphaproteobacteria bacterium
GATAGAGATATTGAAAAAGGAAGATTATCATCTTCACAAGTTGATGAAATATTTTCTAGATTTAAAAAGTCAACTGATTTTGATGCTTTATCATCTGTCGACATGGTAATTGAAGCAGTTTTTGAAGAAATGGATGTCAAAAAACAAGTATTTAAAATACTTGATAAAGTTCTAAAAAAAAGAGGTATTCTTGCTTCCAACACTTCCTATCTTGATCTAAATGAATTAGCTTCAATAACATCAAGACCACAAGATGTAATAGGGTTACACTTTTTTTCACCCGCTAATATTATGAGATTATTAGAAATAGTAGTTCCTGATAAGGTTTCTAATGACGTGGTGGCAACAGGTTTTTATCTTGCTAAATTGATGAAAAAAATTCCCGTGAGGGCTGGGGTTTGCGATGGTTTTATAGGAAATAGAATACTTAATAAGTACGGTGACTGTGCTTATTTTATGATGGAAGATGGAGCAACTCCTTATGAAATTGATAAAGCAATATTTGATTTTGGTTATCCAATGGGACCTTTCCAAATGTTTGATCTTGCTGGTGGGGATATTGGTTGGGCCATGCGAAAAAGATTAGAACCCACAAGAAATAAAAATTATCGTTATGTATATATTCCTGATAGACTGTGTGAAGAAGGATGGTTTGGACAAAAAACAGGACGAGGCTTTTATCGATACGATAAAGGAAATAGAAGAGGTGATGAAGATCCAGAAGTTCTAAAAATTATAGAATTAGAAAGAGAAAAAAAAGGTATTAACCCAATAAAATTTTCTCAAGAAGAAATTATCCGTAGATATTTGGCAGCTATGGTGAATGAAGCGGCTGATGTAGTTTATGAAAAAATATCCTTAAGACCTTCTGATATCGATGTAACAAAAATACACGGTTACGGCTTCCCAAGATATAGAGGAGGACCTATGAAATATGCTGACAATTATGGGCTTAATAATTTGTTAGCTGACTTAAATGAGTTTAAAAAAGAAGATCCTATATTTTGGGAACCATCAAAATTATTGATCGAATTAGTAAAAAGAGGTGACAATTTTAAAAGTTTAAATTGTATTTGATTACCCAAAGAAATTATCATGTGTAAGAACAGTAAGATCAACCGATTTTAGAACATTCGTTAAAGTTAATTCAGAACTATAATCGGAATCAGCGCTACTACCTTCGGAATAAATAACCATAGCTACATCTTCAGCAGCACCACTACCACCATCAGTAAATAATAACAGTCTACTTTCACTAGCACCAGCATTAGCCACTCTTGCACCTGAGCTACCAGATAATAATCCATTTCCAGATCCATCATTTGTATTTTCAAGTGATGTTTCAATTGCTCCTATTATCTGAGAAGAAGAAATCCCTGCCCCTGTAAAATCTATTAGTGTTCCTGAAGATAATCCATTTAATGTAACTGCAGTATCAAATCCAACTACTATATTAGAAACGTCAAGAGAACTATTTTTTGTATTTATAGTAATATCAGAAGAAACAATTTCATCTGTACCATTTGAACCGTTAGAAGAATTTGCTGAACCACCACTATTATTAAGATTTCCCTCATACTTCATAATATCACCATTGGTTGCTCCAGCATTGAATTCTAGGATTGTATCAGAACCAGTAGCAGAATCAAAAACTACAGTATCAGATGCAGAGTCAGAATTTCCAAGAGAAATTGTATCTGATCCAGTTGCACCAGTTATTGTATCTCCACCTCCAGCTCCACTAATAGTATCATTTCCTGATCCTCCTATTATTACGTCAGTAGCTGCACCTCCAGTAACAGTTAACGCCTCCGTCTGTCCACTTAAATTTATAGTACTACCAGAAGAATTTAAAGTAATTGTCTGAATATTTTGAAGAAAAGCATCATTTGAAAAAGTATGCGAACCTGATGAAAGTTGAAGAGAATCCGTTCCATTACCACCATCTACAGTATCATTATTTCCTTGACCTGCACTTGAGATAATTACTGTATCATCTCCATCCCCAGCGTTTATAGTGTCATTTCCACCCCTACCATCAATTATATCATTTCCACTTCCTGCATTTATAATATCATTGTTACCATTACCTTTAAGCGTGTCTCCACCCGTTAAACCTGTTAAATTATATGCACCCGTAGTAGAATTACCAACATCAATTGTCCCACCACCAGAAGCAGTAGTAAGATTTGCCGTTCCTGAATTAGATGTACTACCTGTAGCAACAAATCCAGATATATTAGTTGCATTAGCAGTGGCGCCAGAGCTTACAACTAATATATCACCAGTTGTAAGATCTGAAACAGTATCAGTACCACTATCTACTTTAAATGTATCATTACCAGTTCCGCCCGTCATATTATCATTATCTGATCCACCTGTGATTATATCATCGCCAGCGCCACCTGTAAGCGCATCCGCCCCAGTACCTCCAGAAATGATATCATTTCCTCCTCCACCAGTTAGAGTATCAATAGATCCTTGTCCATTAAGAGTATAGTTTCCACTGGCTGAACTCATATCAACAGTACCACCTGAACTATTATCAGTTGAAATGGTAACAGAACCAGAGTTTGAACTACTACCCGTAGCAGTAAAAGAAGTTACGTTTGTTATTGTTGCAGTAGCACCAGAACTAACGTTAAGAATGTCACCAGTTGTAAGATCAGTTATTGTATCAGTACCACTATCTACATTAAAAGTATCGTTACCAGTACCGCCGGTCAGAGTATCATTATCAGCACCACCAGTCAAAGCATCATTATCAGCACCACCATTTATTGAATCTTCTCCAGAACCTCCGATAAGAACATCATTTCCACCTGCACCAGTTAAGATATCTGCTCCTGATCCACCTGTTAGATTATCAACTCCTGAACCTCCAGAAAGTGAATATGCTCCCGAACTAGAATTAGTCATAGTTATAGTACTACCACCAGCATCAGCATTGATTGTAGCACTCCCGGAGTTAGAAGTATCATTATCAGCTTCAAAGTTTGCTACATTATTCGCTGTTGCAGTGGCTCCAGAGGATACAATAAGATCATCACCCGTAGCTAGATCAGTTATAGTATCTGAACCAGAGTCGACTCTGAAAGTGTCATTACCTCCACCACCTGTAAATGTATCATTATCAGCACCGCCAGTAATATCATCAGCACCAGCACCACCAGTAATATTGTCTGCACCAGCATCACCCGTAATTATGTCTGCTCCATTTGCACCGGTAATAATATCAGCTCCTGAATTACCAGCAATTTTAAATCCTTCAGTCTGTCCAGTAAGAACAACTGTTGATCCACTGGTATGTGTAGCAATTGTCTCTATATTAACAATTTTACCATCTGTAGAGAATGTGTGGGAACCGGTTGAAAGCTGTATTGTGTCCCCACTCCCGCCTGTATGTGCGTCTCCATCAATTGTATCATTATTACCCTCTCCAGCTGCAGAGATTGTAAATGTATCATTAGCATCATCTCCTTTAAGCGTATCAGTACCAGCACCACTTACAATTGTGTACGCTGTACTACCTCCTGCAGAAGTTAGATCAATTGTGCCACCAGAACTTACAGCTGTAAGAGTAGCTGTTCCTGAATTAATAGTATCACTGTCAGCAACAAAACCAGTAATGTTAGTTGCATTGGCAATTGCACCACTACTAACTACTAAATCATCTCCAGTTGTAAGGTCCGTTACTGTATCCGTACCAGAGTCAACTTTAAACGTGTCGTCTCCAACCCCACCAGTGAGGTTATCATTATCTGCTCCACCTGTAATTGTATCATTTCCTGAACCACCTTTAAGAACATCATTACCCCCAGACCCTGTAATAATATCATTTCCTGAACCACCTGTTAGATTATCAACACCGGCTCCACCTGCTAGACTGTAAGCACCTGAAGCTGAGTCAGTCATTGTAATGGTACTACCCCCAGTGGCTGCATTGAGTGTAGCTGTTCCTCCATTCGTTGTATCACTATCAGCAACAAAGGCTGACACATCGTTAGCTGTTGCAGTCGCACCTGATGTCACAATTAGATCATCACCGTTTGAAAGGTCAGTAATGGTATCACTGCCAGAATCTACATTGAAAGTATCATTCCCACCATCACCAGTTAAAGTATCGTTATTTGCACCACCTGTAATACTATCATTTCCAGT
Organism: uncultured Alphaproteobacteria bacterium; assembly: GCA_902562285.1. GTDB lineage: Bacteria > Pseudomonadota > Alphaproteobacteria > Rhodobacterales > Rhodobacteraceae > CACIIZ01. The sequence continues at coordinate 4,162 of CACESU010000050.1, forward strand.
TCCACCTTTTATAACATCATTACCACCAGCACCCGTAATAATATCATTTCCTGAACCACCTGTTAGATTATCAACACCTGCACCACCTGCTAAGGTATAGGCACCTGAGGCTGAGTCGGTCATCGTAATGGTACTACCCCCAGTGGCTGCATTCAGTGTAGCTGTTCCTCCATTCGTTGTATCATTATCAGCAACAAAAGTTGATACATTATTTGCTGTCGCTGTAGCACCTGATGTTACAATTAAATCATCACCCGTAGTTAGATCAGATATAGTATCTGAACCAGCATCTACATTGAACGTATCATCTCCAGAACCACCAGTTAAACTATCATTTCCAGCTTTACCAGTAATTACATCATTACCCCCAGCTCCTTTAATCGTATCTGCACCATTACCACCTGTTAGATTATCAACACCTGCACCTCCTTCTAAAGTATAAGCACCAGATGCAGAATTAGTCATGTTAATGGTACTACCAGCACTTCCTGCATTTAGTGTAGCTGTTCCTGCATTGCTGGTTCCTGATGTTGCTGTAAATGAACTTACATTTGTAGCATTTGCTGTTGCCCCAGAACTAACTACCAGTACATCATTATCAGTACCTAAATCAGTAATTGTATCAGTCCCTGAATCTACATTGAAAGTATCATTACCTGCACTACCTGTTAAGCTATCATTACCTGCACCACCGGTTATAATATCATTACCACCATTTCCAGTAATAATATCTGCACCCCCTCCTCCTTTAAGAGTGTCCGTACCTGCATCTCCAGTTATAGTAAAACCCTCAGTCTGATTAGTTAAATCAACACTAGATCCACTAGAGTGAGCAAGAATTGTTTCAATATTTACAATTTTACTATTGTTAGTAAAAGAATGTGAACCACTTGAAAGTTGTATAGTATCTCCAGCTCCACCAGACTCAGCTCCTCCATCTAATGTATCTGAATTTGCTTGCCCAGCAGATGAAATTGTAAAAGTATCATTTCCACCATCACCAGTTAAAATATCTACTCCAGCTCCACCAATTAAATTATAAGAACCACTTCCCCCTGCTGATGACATATTTATGGTTCCACCTCCAGTAGCAGCTGTAAGGTTAGCAGTTCCCGAATTAGTTGTACTTGAGTTTGCTGTGAATGAACTTATATCAGCTGCATTAAGAATAGCGCCTGAACTTACTACAAAAATATCATTCCCCGTACCTAAATCTGCTATGCTGTCTGTACCAGAGTCAACATTGAAAGTATCATCTCCTGCATTTCCAGTTAAACTATCATTACCTGCACCACCAGTAATAATATCATCGCCACCATTTCCAGTTATAATATCTGCACCACTTCCACCCTTTAGTGTATCTGTAGCAGCACCACCAGTAATGGTAAAAGCTTCTGCTTGATTAGTAAGATCAATGCTTGAACCAGAAGCATGTGCTAATATTGTTTCAACATTAAGAAGTTTGTTATCAGTGGTTAAAGCATGGGATCCAGTTGAAAGCTGGATTATATCTGATCCTGCTCCACCG
>CACESU010000051.1 GCA_902562285.1 uncultured Alphaproteobacteria bacterium
AGACGAGGGAAATGGAGATGCATGGGTTGAGGTTGATAAGCAAAAATATTCTCCAAGCCAAATATCTGCCTTTATACTACAGAAAATGAAAGAAACCGCTGAAAGTTATTTGGGTCAAGATGTATCACAGGCAGTCATAACTGTACCAGCATACTTCAATGACGCACAAAGACAAGCTACAAAAGATGCTGGTAAAATTGCAGGATTAGAAGTTTTAAGAATTATCAACGAACCAACCGCTGCTGCTTTAGCATATGGACTAGATAAAGAGGGTGGAAAAACAATTGCTGTATTTGATTTGGGAGGAGGAACTTTTGATATTTCAATTTTAGAAATTGACGATGGGTTATTTGAAGTAAAATCAACTAATGGTGATACTTTTCTAGGTGGTGAAGACTTCGACATGAGAATAGTTGACTATTTAGCCAGCGAATTCAAAAAAGAGAGTGGAGTTGACTTAAAGTCTGATAAGATGGCATTACAACGTCTTAAAGAAGCTGCTGAAAAAGCAAAAATTGAACTTTCTTCTCAGTCACAGACAGAAATAAATCAACCATTTATTTCTATGGATCCCAAAACCAGTCAACCTTTACATATGGTTATCAAATTAACTAGAGCGAAGTTAGAAAGTTTAGTATCAGATTTGATAGCAAGATCTCTAAAACCTTGTCAAGCAGCCTTAAAAGATGCTGGTCTTTCCAAAACTGAAATTGACGAAGTAGTTCTTGTCGGTGGTATGACTAGAATGCCAAAAGTCACAGAAGAAGTTACTAAATTTTTTGGGAAAGAACCTCACAAAGGAGTTAATCCTGATGAAGTTGTTGCGATGGGAGCCGCAATTCAAGCTGGGGTTTTACAAGGTGATGTGAAAGATGTTGTATTATTAGATGTTACTCCGTTATCTTTAGGTATTGAAACATTAGGAGGGGTATTTACTAGACTTATTGACAGGAATACCACAATTCCAACAAAGAAAAGTCAAGTTTTTTCGACTGCAGACGACAATCAAAATGCTGTTACAATTCGTGTTTTTCAAGGAGAGAGAGAGATTGCGAATGATAATAAAGTTCTAGGTCAGTTTAACTTAGAAGACATACCTCCTGCTCCTAGGGGTGTGCCTCAAATAGAAGTCACCTTCGATATTGATGCAAACGGAATAGTCTCTGTTTCTGCTAAAGATAAAGGTACTGGTAAAGAGCAAAAAATAACAATACAGGCTTCTGGTGGTCTTACTGATGAAGATATTGAAAAAATGGTGAAAGATGCTGAAGATAATGCAGAAGCAGATAAGGAAAAGAAAGATTTAATTGAAGCTAAGAATCAGGCTGAAAGCTTGATACATAGTACTGAAAAATCACTCGAAGAACACTCAGATAAAATAGATCCATCAACTGTTGAAGCTATTGAGCTATCTATAAAAGCACTAAAAGAAACTTTAGATGATGAGGAGCCATCTGCTGACAAAATCAGGGCTAGAGCACAAGATGTAACAGATGCTGCTATGAAACTTGGAGAAGCAATTTACAAAGCTGAAGCTAGTGAAAATCAAGCAAATGAAGAAAATATAAATAATGGAACTACTAGTGAAGAAAATAATGAAGACGTTGTTGATGCAGATTTTGAAGATTTAAACAAGACTGACAAATAATTTTGTGATAAAACAAATCCTAATTTAATTTAAATCAAGATAAATAGGTTTTTTATGTCTAAAAGCGACTATTACGAAATTCTTGGTTGTTCCAAAACTGCATCTGAAGATGAATTAAAAAAAGCCTTTAGATCAAAAGCTAAAGAGCTTCATCCTGATAGAAATTCTGGTAATTCATCAGCTACTGAAAAATTTAAAAAAGTTAATGAAGCCTATGATATCCTAAAGGATCCTAACAAAAGAGCTGCCTATGATAGATACGGTCATGCTGCATTTGATGGTAGTATGGGAGGTGGTTTTAATACTGGTGGAGGATCTAATGGTGATTTTGCATCTGCATTTTCAGACGTCTTTGAAGATTTATTTGGTGACTTCATGGGTGGCGGAAATTCCAGATCAGGTAATTCACAAAGAGCAAATAGAGGGGCAGATCTAAGATATAATATGCAGATTTCTCTTAAAGATGCTTTTTCTGGTAAAAAAACAAATATTGACGTTCCTACATCTGTATCTTGTGACTCTTGTGACGGAACTGGAGCTCAATCTGGTGCTAGTCCTACCTCATGCCCAACTTGTGCAGGAATTGGAAAAGTAAGAGCACAGCAAGGTTTTTTTACGGTAGAAAGAACTTGTCCAACTTGTTCAGGTAAAGGCCAAATCATAAAAAATCCCTGCCGCTTGTGTAATGGACAAGGAAGAGTAGAAAAGTCAAAAAAGCTAAGTGTTAATATACCTCCGGGAGTCGAAACCGGTACAAGAATAAGGCTTGCAGGTGAAGGAGAGGCTGGAATTAGAGGAGGACAGTCTGGAGATTTATATATATTTATTGAAGTTAAAAAACACTCTATTTTTGAAAGGGAGGGTAATAATCTTTTTTGTCGTATACCTATAACAATGACTACAGCAGCTTTAGGTGGTGATTTGGAAGCTCCTACACTTGATGGGGGGAAAACAAGAGTAAAAATTCCACAAGGCTCTCAAAATAACAAACAACTGAGATTAAAAGGAAAAGGAATGCCTTCAATTAGAGGGAGTCTAAAGGGTGATCTTTATATAGAAATTTTAGTTGAAACCCCTGTTAATTTAAATGCTGAACAAATTCAATTACTAAAAAAATTTGAAGATTCATGCAAAGACAATAATCCGGTAAATAAAGATTTTTTTAGCAAAGTTAAAAATTTTTGGAATACAAACTAATAAGAGAACAACATGTCAAATACAGAAGAAAAAATAGATGAAACTGATAAAAATTCCGAAAAGGTTGTTGTCGAAGACAAGAATGATACCTGTTTACAAGATGAAAGCGATAAAGAAACTGATCCTGATTTGCAAAAAGATGGTCAAGTAACAGATGATAGTAATGAAATAAAATTAGAAGAATTATTAAAAGAAAGAGATGAACTTAAAGATAAATTAATGAGATCACTTGCTGAAAGTGAAAATATCAGAAAAAGATCTTTAAAAGATCGGCAAGATGCAGAGATATATGCAGTATCAAAAATGTCTAGAGACATACTTAGTGTTTACGATAATCTACAAAGAGCTTTAGACCTTGCTGAAGACATTCTAGATGAAAAATCACTACCCATGATCGAAGGTCTAGAGCTTACAAAAAAGGATCTTCTTGAAATATTTAAAAGAAATAAAATTGAAAAAATTGAACCAGTTTCTGGTAATAAGTTTGATCCTAAGTTACATCAAGCAATGATGGAAGCCCCTTCAGATGAAATAGAAAAGGGTCACATTATAGGAGTTTTAACTGTTGGTTTTATGATAGGTGATAGACTTCTAAGAGCATCAAACGTTACTGTTTCTTCAGGACAAAGAGAAGAAATGGTAGATAAGACAAATTAAAATTTAATTAGTTATTTAATAGTTTGTAACTTATAAAGAATGTGGAGTGCTTCCTGTGGAGTTATTTCATCAATATTTAAGGACTTTATAAATTTTTCAGTTTTTGATGGTTCTGGTTTATTTTCATAAGTTGATTTTTGCAAAAAACTTTTTGGTAAATGTTTTTTTATATAAAAACTATTTGTTTTTGTACCTTTCTCAAAATCTTCAAGTATTGATTTAGATCTTTCAATTACTTCCATAGGTATCCCGGCCAGTTTAGCTACTTCGATACCAAATGAATGATTTGCTTTTCCTTTTACAATTTTATGCAAAAAAATAATATTATCATCTAGTTCTTTTATTTTTACTGTTAAATTACACAACTTTGGTAATGTTTTTTCTAAAACTGTGAGCTCGTGAAAATGAGTAGCAAAAAGGGTTCTAGATTTATTTTTTTTATGAAGATATTCAAGAGTCGACCAGGCTATTGATAAACCATCTACAGTTGATGTCCCTCTTCCAATTTCATCAAGTATAACAAATGATTTTTCTGTTGCCTGATTTAGTATGGTTGCAGTTTCTAACATTTCAATCATAAATGTTGAGTGACCTTCTGATAAATCATCAGAAGCGCCTATTCTTGAAAAAACTCTGTCAACAATACCTATTTTTGCTTGATTAGCAGGAACATAACATCCCATTTGAGCAAGAATAATAATAATTGCATTTTGTCTTAAAAAAGTAGATTTGCCAGCCATATTAGGACCAGTTATTAGGTTTATAATAGTATTTTTACTATCTAAATTACAATCATTAGGTATAAAAGAAGTCTCTCCTTTTAGGTTAACATTTTTTTCAACAATAGGATGTCTTCCGCTAACAATAGTAAACTCATTATTATTAGTAATTTCTGGTTTAACCCAATTTTCTTCTTTAGAAACAACTCCTAAACTTAAAAAAAAGTCTAACTCACCAATTGAATCAGCAGAAGATCTAATATCAGATTCATAGTCCAAAACCATTTTTTTTAATTCATTGAAAATTTTAAATTCTAATTCATTAACTTTAAGACTGGCTGTATTTATATGATTTTCTAGAGAAACTAAATCATTATTAGTAAATCGATAAGTATTTGCAGTAGTTTGTCTATGGATAAAAACTTTGTTGTCTTTATTGTTTAAAAGATAATCTGCATTTCTTGAAGTTACTTCGATAAAATAACCAAGAATGTTATTTTTTTTTATTTTTAAACTTGATATTTTAGTTTCTTGTATTAAATTTTTTTCAAGATCAGCAATATATTTTTCACTTTTTAAAAGAATATCTCTTGATTTATCCAAATCCAAATTGTACCCATAATTGATATAGCTTTTTTGATTTCCTATATCATAATTGCTTTCAGATAGTGCAACATCCAATGTTTCGTTAAGCTCTAAAAATTCGCTTAATGAATTTAAAATCTCAGATAATTTCAAGGGAAAAGACATTTTATTTTTTTTATCTTTAAAAAACTTTTTTATTTTCAGAGAAGTTTTTATTCCTTTTTGTATAGTCAAAAGATCTTGAAAACTATTTTTATAAAATGCTAATCTTGAAAATGCTCTTTCAAAATCTGGACAAATTCTTAGAATTTCTTTTAGTTCAAAAGCTAAAATATAGTTTTCATGAAAAAACTCCGTTATTGATAATCTTTCTTTTATTTGATTTAGATCCGTGAGTGGAGCATTCAATCGATTATCTAAAATTCTAAATCCAAAATTTGTAGAAGTTTTATTCAATATATTAATCAAAGAACTTTTCTTTTCCCCCATTATTGATTTATTAATTTCCAAATTTTTTCTTGTATTTTCATCTATTTCTAAAACTGATTTTTCTTTCTCAACTATAGGTCTTTTTAGACTTAGGTTAGTACCTGTTTTAGTAATCTCTATATAATCTAAAATTGCACCTAAAGAACCAATCATTGAGTATGTAAATTTACCAAAACTACTTAAGCTTTTTACACCATAGTGACGATAAAGTTTATTTTGA
>CACESU010000052.1 GCA_902562285.1 uncultured Alphaproteobacteria bacterium
TTTTTGAAAGCTCAGATTTATAAGTTTTACTTAATTTAACTGCTTTTCTTAATCTAATTAATATGCTTTTCTTATTAAAATACAATTCTGGATTTTTGAAATCTTTATCATAAATCTTATTAATTATTGAATCAATTTTGTAGAATTCTTTTTTATTAAGTTTACTTTCTTTGATTATTTCTTTTATAAACTTGGGACTATAATTTTCCTGAAAATGGTTTTTAAAGAACTGATTTAACCATTGTTCATAATTTCCATAATTGAGTGACATTGCAGGTTTAGTAAATATAAGGCAAATTAAAGCTGCAGTGGAAATATATTTTATTATATCTTTTTTTAAGCTTTCAGTTATCATAATTTTATAATTCAATATAGATTTTTTTTTAAAACATATATAAAACCAAATAAAAATCATTTGTATTAAGTTATAGCAATGAAACCACTAATCGGTATAACAATGGGTGACCCTGCAGGAGTTGGGCCAGAATTAATTGTGAAGCTTTTAAAAAATGAAAGTTTTGATTTTAGTAAGTTTATAATTTTTGGTTCCTCTAAAGTTTTGGACTACGAATTTCGCAAATATAACGTTAAAATTCCAATAAAAAATTTTTCAACAATTGGTTCAGTCGATTCTAGCAAAGAGTTTATACTAAATTTTGAACCAAAAAAAATTGATTTTAATTTTGAAATAGGGAAAATTAATCCAAATTGTGGAAAATTGGCTTATGAGGCTATTTTAAATGCTATAAAATTTGCTAATAGAGGGTTAATAAAAGCTATTGTAACTGGCCCTATTAATAAAGAATCATTGAAGTTAGCCTCTGTAGAGTTAATTGGTCATACCGAGATATTATCGAAGAAATCAAAATCTAAAAATGTTTTTATGCTTATGGTAAATGATGAATTAAAAGTTATTCTATGTACTATCCATGTACCATTACTTAAAGCAGTCTTATCTCTTGATGAAAAGTTGATTTTAAAAACTATAATTGCAGCAAATAAGGCTTGTTATAATTTTGGAATAAAAAGTCCAAGAATTGGTGTTGCCGGATTAAATCCACATGCAGGTGAAAATGGTACAATGGGTGATGAAGAACAAATTTTTATTAAGCCTGCAATTCAGGAGGCTATAAATTCAGGTTTAAACGTTAGTGGTCCTTTTTCTCCAGACATTATATTTTCAATGGCAAGAGAAAAAAAATTTGATATTGTTGTTTCACTCTATCATGATCAGGGTTTAATTCCTTTTAAATATTTTGGTATTGGAAATGGTGTTAATATAACAATAGGACTGCCTTTTGTTAGGACAAGCCCTGATCACGGAACAGCTTTTGATATTGCTGGAAAGGGTGTTGCAAATCCAAATAGTTTTTTTAAAGCAATAAGTTATGCTGAAAAAATGATAAATTAAACGCATTATCAATTTTAGTTTAACCTTAAACTAAATTCGATAAATAAAAATTTTAATTTTTATCTTGATATTTTTCTATTCGTTTATCATTTATATATAGATCTTTTTAAATTATGAGGTTTCGTGATGAGTAAGCAACCATTTGAAGCAGATACAGGTCGTGTATTAAATATTGTTATAAATTCTTTATATTCGGATAAAGATATATTCTTGAGAGAGTTAATATCTAATAGTTCTGATGCTATAGATAAGCGAAGGTTTCAAAGGTTATCAAATGAAACCTCTACTGAACAAAAACATGATTATGAGATAAAAATTGAAGTATCTTCTCAAGATAATACCTTGAGTATCATTGATAATGGTATTGGTATGGATAAACAAGACTTGATTAACTCATTAGGTACAATAGCTAAGTCTGGTACTACTGAATTTTTGGCTCAACTAGAAGCCACAAAAGCAGATGAGAAATCAAAATCACTTAACTTAATTGGCCAATTTGGCGTAGGTTTCTATGCAGCTTTTATGGTATCTGATAGTGTTGAAGTTACTTCTAGGAAAGAAGGTTCTGATGTTGCCTTTTCGTGGTTTTCTGATGGGGTTAGTGGTTTTGAAATTAAAGATTCAAATCATGATGATGTAGGTACTACTGTTAAACTCTATCTAAAGAAAAGTGAGAAAGATTATATTAAAAGAGCTAAGTTAGTCGAAATTGTTAAAAAATATTCTGATCATATTCAGTTCCCAATAAGATTTTTAGATGGAAAATCAGATGAGAAAGATACGCTAAATGATGCTTCTGCAATTTGGATGAAACCTAAGGGTGAGATTTCTAAAGAGCAATATAATGAATTTTTTTCACAATCTGGAGGTGGTTTTGGCCAACCGCTTATTACTTTACATAATAAGGCTGAAGGAGTTATAAGTTATACCAGTCTTTTATTCATTCCAGAGATGAAACCTTTTGATTTATTCCATGTAGATAGATCTCCCAAAGTTAAACTTTATGCTAATAGAGTTTTTATAACAGATACTCTAGATAATGTTTTACCTAGGTGGTTAAGGTTTATTAACGGTGTATTAGATACTTCTGACTTAAATTTAAATGTCAGCAGAGAAATGTTACAACATAGTCCAGCACTTAAGAGAATATCTAAAGCATTAAAGAAAAAAATTATTAATGAGTTAAAAAAATTAAAAGACAAAGATAAAGAGAAGTATAATAAATTTTGGAATGAGTTTGGAGCTGTTTTAAAAGAAGGTATTTATGAAGATACCGAACTAAAATTAGATATATTAAATCTATCAAAATTTAAATCAAGTAAAAATGATGATGAAATTTATCTTTCTAATTATGTTGAATCTATGCATAAAAAACAGGAAAGTATTTACTACATAGCTGTTGATACCATTGAGCAAGCACTAAACAGTCCCCATCTCGAGGCTTTTAAATCTAAAAAAATTGATGTTTTATTTTTAATTGATCCCATTGATACATTTTGGCTTTCTAATCAGGACAGCTATGAAGGTAAAAAATTCGTTTCAATTACTCAGGGTTCTATTGATTTATCAAATTTTGATGAAAAGAAAGACGTTAAAAATAAAGAAGATGATACTAAGAAATACAAGGAATTAACAGACGGTATTAAAAAATCGTTAGGTGAAACAGTTACTGATGTAAGAATATCCGATAAATTAATTGATAGTGCATGTTGTTTAGTAGCTTCAGATAATGGAATGGATGTTCAAATGGAAAAAATAATGAAATTGCAAAACAAAGATTTCAAGGGAATGCCTAGAATTCTTGAAGTAAATCCTAATCATTCTTTAATGGGTCATATGTCTAAAATTTTAAAGTCGAACCCTAAAGAATTTGACGATTTGTCAAAAATAGTTTTGGATCACGCTAGACTCTTAGAAGGCCACTTACCGAGTGATGTAAGTTTTTATTGTAAAAAAATTAATGAGTTGATTACTGCAAAAGCTTAGTTTTTAATAATAAATTAATTTTTGTTTCTAAAATTTAGTAACTACAAATTCCAAGCTTTTTGTAAAGCTGGTCTAGAAAGTAAACGGTCTACATATAATAAGAGATTTTGTTTTTCTGAAAAATCAACACCTAATTCTCTTGACATTATCACTGCATGTCCTGTCATAATGTCAGCAGCAGTAAATTCGTTGGTTAAATATTTTTTATTTTCCATATTTTTTTCTATTACGTCCAACATTCTTGATAATAGCTTCGTTGCTCTTGCTAAGTTAACTTCATTGCGCTTTTCTGGTGGAAGTAAAATTGTTTCAACAACTATAGTATTCATTTGAGGCATAATCATTCCTTCAGCGAAATGAAACCACTGCAAATAATAGGGAAAATCACTGCTTCCAATAGCAGGAATGAATTTATTTTGACCATATTTACTAAGTATATATTGTATTATAGCCCCAGACTCTGAAATAACTAACTCACTATCTTCTAAAACTGGAACCCTACCTAAGGGATTTATTTTTTTATACTCACTTTCTCTTAATTCTTTATCTCCGATTACGTATTTTTTTATATCATATTTTATATTAAGTTCTTCAAAAAGCCAGGCAACTCTTACTGCTCTGCTATTTTGGGCATAATGTAAAAGCATCATTCTCACTCCAGCAAATTCTTAAAGTTTCAGTTATTACATGGCCAATGTTTGCTAAACACACTCCATAAATGGTCAATAGCATTACCACTTGTGATAGTCGAGAATTTTTGATCGTAAATATCCAATGACTTAAAAATTTGTTCAAAGTTTATATTTGTTGTATTTAACTTATGCAAATTATTTGAATTTAGATCAAACATACAATTATGATTTGCTACTTCCAAATATCCCTTAATATAATAAAGGCATGCTAATTCTTTAGTTTTTATCTTTTCTTTATTTTCTGGATTTGAAGCTATATTAAATTCACACATTTTTTGTAAATCGGTATAAAGCAAGTTCTCTGCATAGCTTACATTTACTATCAATAAAAATGAAAAAAAAAGTTTACTTATTTGATTTTTTAAAATCATAATCTTGGATTAGATAAGCACTAACCTTTAAAGTTTTTAAGTTTTTTCATAAGTTTTTCATCTTCAGGTTTTGGTTGAAAATACTTACCCATTACCTTTATTCTTTTTTTTAAGACATGTAACTTTGCAATCTCAACGTAGTAATCAATTATTTCATCCAAATTTTTTCTGGCTTTTCCTGCCTCAGCAACTTCGATATATTCATTTTCCAAACCTGCTTTAAGTCTTTGACTTGAATTTGCTTTAACTTTTGTAAGGTTAGAGACTGTACTTCTTGCAACTCTATCAAGATCATCTTCAATTCTTTCTAAATCCTCTAAAGTTGGGGCAGGTACTATAATTGTTACTCTTTGAAGTTCTATATCACTTGTTACGTTTTTAAAACCTGCAAGTTTAATTTCTTCTACAACAAGTGGTATTAACTCTCTACTGTAAACCATTAGATCTAAAGATCTTGGTTTCAAACCAGGTTCTACATTTGCAACATCAGTAATCCTTCTTGGTCTTTTGTCTACCATTATTTTTAAACCAAACAAAGCATTTTTGTAAGCATCTGCTGAGCCTACTTGAGTAAGGTTTGTTACTAAATTTTCTATAGCAACTTTCATATTTTCATTAGCTTCTTGAGAATATGAATCAGTTAAGTCTTCTTCATTCATAATGCTAACCTGTAAAATCAATCTTAGTATTTAAAAACTAAATAATAATACTATAAAATAAAGCTTTAGTCTACTTACTAATAGGGATAAATAAAGCTTTTTCAAATAACAGCTTTATTTTTGTTTATTAAGTTTTATATTAACATTTATTTTAATTAAATTTCGTCAAAATGATTGCATTAATAGGATACGCATTACTGTCATTAATTACAGCCATAATTCTAAGTCCTATTATTAAATTTGGTAAAGGATTTTCTACTTATTTATGTGTTTTTGGGATGGTTTATCTTGTGCTCCTTTTTATTTCCCCTACTTCCTATTTTGAGCCAA
>CACESU010000053.1 GCA_902562285.1 uncultured Alphaproteobacteria bacterium
CTTATTGAGCCAGAAATTTACAGTGCTTGTCTCAAACAAAAACAATTTAACACTGTTAGAATTTCAAAAAAAATAAATTAAATTTAAAATCTAACGATTTTGAATAAGGATATTTAATTAATGTTTGGTGAAAATACAAAGTCTGGACCTTTATGACCTGACGATAGTAAAGTCCCATAGAGTGGGGTCTGAGGATCACCCATTTCAATAGAAGATTGCATTACCTTTTGTCTTATATCATCATATAATTTCATAGAAGTGAAAGGCTTTTTATAATTATTCAGTGTATCAATTAATACTCTAGCAAAGATTGAATTGCCACCTCCGCCTCCATCAAACACTGGTTCATTACTGCCTGATGAAATAACAATTCTAGATTTAGTATTTAAAAAAATTTCATAAGGATTTTCTTCACTACCCTCTATATTTTTAAAATTGATCCCACGAGTAAGGCTTCCTGAAAAGCAAGAGTCTGCCATTACTAATATATTAGTTGACTTATAGGTTTTTAATTTTCTTTTAAGATAATTATTAGAAATCCAGTTAGTATCATCTTCTCTATCTGCATCTTTAGGTAGCCAAAAACCCTCATCCTCTTCAAAGATACCATGACCAGCATAGTAAATAAAAAAATTATCATTAGACTCCAAAATACCTTTATAATAGTTCAGCTTTTTAAGAATTTGTGCCCTGGTAGGATTTTCTAAATTATCAATTTTAAAATCATACTTGTCTCTAAGTATTCCTCCAATTTTGAGTACATCTCTTATAGGTGTCTGAAGTGGTGAGAGTTGTTCATAATTATTGATCCCAATGAGTAATGCTATATTGTTACCTACATCAAGTTTCTCTTTAAAATTTAAGTTATCATCTTTTCTAACTAATTCTATTTTATTTGATGCTCTAAGATTTTTAGCCCAAATTTCAGTCTGCCATATTCTGCTGAGATCCTCAGCTTCCCTAATCTTACGACCAGAAATAGTCTTAGACCAATATTCTATTCTTTCCTTACTTTGCGTAAGATCATCTTCATTTCTACATAAAAAAGTGCAAAGTTTAAACCATTTCACTGCTTCAATTTGGTTATTTTCATCTTCTTCCAAAAAAGCTAATTCAATTAAACCTTCTACCTGGTCCTCTAAGATTGCGCTTACATACCACTCCTTCAATTGTTTTTTAGATGTATTTTTAGTGAGCTCATTTCTTGCGAGAACATATTCATAAAAAGAACTTCCACCCAATTTTACAGATAAACTTGCATATTTTTGGGCTTGGCTTACATCAATACCAGATGGAAGCTTTCCCTCTATATAAATTCTAGCAAGATTCTCTGCGGGCCATGCCAAGTTGAACTCATTTTCAAGGATTATTTTCAATGATTTTTTATAAAATTCAACTTGTTCTTTAATTTTTTCCTTCTTAAAGTTTGCATATAAAACACCCAAATTATTGTAAGCATGTGCTGCAACCCATGGTTCATTACCCTTAGATGCTCTAAGAAAAAATTTCTCTGATTTTTTAATTTCACCTTTCAATTGATATAGCCATCCCAAATCAAGAGAGGCGTACTCGTTTCCATAATTTGATGCCAATTCATAATATTTTTTTGCTAAATCTTCATTTATTGGCCCTATTAAACCGTAGTAATATATCTGACCCAAAATATAAGCACTTAAACCAGAAGACCTTATACTTATATCCTGAGGATTATTTGTTGTATCTTCCAAAATTTTAACTAGCTTCTGCAAATCAGATGATTCCAGATCATCTAACTGCAATTCACTTAAATTATCATTTAGCCATTCATAGAAATAAGAATCTTTTGAACGACTAATTAAAAGCTCAAAAGCCTCTTCTTGATTGGGTGTAAATTCACTATAAATTGCTTGAATTTCATCAATTGCAGATGGACTTAAATTTATCCAAGAATACAAGTAAAGTGTATCGGTTAAGTACTCACTGTTATTTTTAAATGCTAATTCTTTCACAAACTCAATAGCATTTATCAGATCAATTTTAGTATCAGCATTATAATATTTAAATACGGCAAGTAATTCTTTAGATTTGGGATTTCCAATATTAAATTCCCTTAAATAAAATTCTTCAGCTTTTCTCAAATCGGGTTCCATATTCAAATATCCATAGGCATAAATATCCCCTAAATGTAAATTTGCACGACTATGGCCCATTTCTGCAGATTGAAGATAATAATCTAAAGCCTTTTTATAGTCAGTATCTACGATTAATCCATATTCATAATCTAAACCAATAGAATAAAGAGCCCAAGGTGATCCTGCCTCTGCTCCTTTTTTCACCCATTCCCAGTATTTTGTTTTGGAAATCTTACCTCCAATTTCACCCTCATAGTACATGATACTTATCGCATAGGCAGCATTAGCATAACCCAGTGAGTATGCTTTTGAAAAAAATTTAAATGCGTTATCAAAATTCTTAAGAGCGTAATAGACACGTGCTAAACTATTATTAATTGAAGGATTTTCAGGATCTGTTTTTAAAGCAGAAGAGCAGGATTTTAGTGCCTCTTCGGTTTTTATATCTATGGTATAAACATGAAATTCAAAAGAGGGGTGATCTCTGGTGAGAGATAAACATTTCTCATAATCTGTAATAGCTAATGAGAAAAAAGGGCTAAACAAAAAAATAATACAGAGAATAAAAGAACGATTCATGATCATAAATATCGGACTTTAGATTAATAAATGCTTAAATTTAAATATCTAAAAATTCTAGTGTCAATAAATTAAATTAATTCTACTTTTTATTTTAGATTTATAAGTATCAAGTTTAATAGATTAAATCTGATCATGTTTTGGTTTTCAGTGATCCATTTAATGCTGAAATTGATATGTTTTATTTTATGAAATTTACTTAATTAATGCGTAATTAAGATAATAAAGAATATTGAGTTTAAAAAAGTTACATAATGTGAATTATGCGAGAATTGAATGAATTATGTGATTGTAAATAGTCCAATAATACCAAATGAAATCAAATTATCTTGTCACAATCCTGTCACAACCACTACGAAATAGTTGACCCAAAACAAGATTTTAGACATAATTTATCTATAAATAAAACTTGGGTTGTGACACAGAAAAGGCTTACAAAAAAGATTTTCAAGTGGTGCCCGGGGGCGGATTTGAACCACCGACACGAGGATTTTCAGTCCTCTGCTCTACCCCTGAGCTACCACTTAAAATCAAATAGTTACCAACACTCTTAATGTGTCCGTCACACCTCCGTCTACACAAGGGAGGACAAAGTGGTATCTATAAGAAAAAGAAACAGTCTTTGGCAGGCGCAAGTTCGCAGTCGTAAAATCGGCTCCATATCAAAGTCATTTAATAAGAAGGCAGATGCAGTAGCTTGGGCCAAGATCCAAGAAGCAGAAATGCAAACCGGAGAATGAAAACCTAAGGACAAAAAAAATCAACTGTAGGCGACCTAATGCAGAAATACGTCAAAAAGGTAATTTATTGCGTAAATTACATTATAAAAACGGAAAGCTTGAATTTAGTGAAGATTATCATGAAAAAGGTAATTTAAAGACTAGAGATTACTATGAGAATTGGGAACCTGCTGGGCTGTGGGAAAGTTTTGATGAAGATGGTAAGTTAATTGATTATGCAGAATTTCATTAAGAAATATTAAATTTTATTACCTTCCAAAAATAACTCTCTAACACTCTCCAATTCAGCATTATATTCATCAACTGAAATTTCTTCACATTGACGTGTCGATTCATCTTTAAGTAAAGAGCCAACGTATTTTTTAAAATCTCGTTGTAGATTTTTTCTATTATAAGAAACAATTTCTTTTCCTTTTTCCAATTCTTTTTCAGTGATATAATAATCTCGGGTTATTTTTACATCTTTGGGCTGCCATTCAAATCCGTAACTTTCTTTCCAATCACTAAAATTATCGCTTGTGATTACCGATTTTGGGATGAGTTCAACTAATTTTGAAATTTCTTTATTTTTTCTTGTTCCTCTAAATGAAATAATTTTCTCTTGATTGAATTTTGAGGGGTCAACAACATTAGGACCACACTTAATGGCTACTAGGATAACTAGCTCATTATTCCAAGTTCTATATTTTTCATAAGTAAAAAAACAACCAATTAGAATTAATATTAAAACAAAACCGATTATTCCAAAACGTATAACCCAACGTAGCATCCACCTCATTGTATCTATTATCAGATTATCTGGTATTTCTTTTTTTGACATTCTTCTTAAGATTAAAGAACTATTATATACCAAAAAGTTATCATGATTTCTAGAAACTAGAAACTTTTAATTTTTTCATTTTTAGTGCAAACTTAAATTATGTTTAATGCATTAGTTACATTTTTTTTATTTCTAACTTTATCTCTAAACGCTGTTTTTGCATCCGAAAAAGATTATGGAAACCTTACTGAAATTATTCTTGAAAATGGTTTGAATAATGAGTAGTCAAGAGAAGTGGCTAAAGCATTGAAAGATGACTTGGAGATAATATTTAGTAGTTGGTTAGCAGATACTCATTTCATTTATTATCCTCGATGCTCAAATGATGAGAATAAAGATTGTCGTCAAAATCTTAACTTTAAGGTGAATTTTTCTGCTGCCTCTGTCGATTAAGATAATGATAATATAAATGATTTATTAGTGAGGGTTGAGCATGAAAATGTTTGTGGCCCAGGTGATTGTCCTAGAATTGATATACTTCTAGATGGTGATATTATTTGGATTAAAGCAGGCATTTTAGGTGGAAGTAAGTATTATGTTTCTGATAAAACAAAGCATGGTTTGAGATACTATTCTTTGAAGGGGAATGCTGTAGCGATATAGATGATTATGATATTTGTAACTTTTATATGTTAGAACCAACAAGTTCTGAAAAATACTCACAAGCTATCTTAGTCGAGAAAGGAAGAGAAGTTGAATAAGACTACGAAGCCGCTCAAAGATGGTAATAAGAATGGATATTTGAAAGAGACTAGTGAAGATGGTTCTATTACAAAAGCTAATTATATAGATGGAAAACCAGATGGGCTTGCAGAAACTATTTATCCAAACGGTCAGCTTAAGTGTAAATTTAATGCGCTAAATGGAAAAGTTGATAGGTTTTTTTTAGCATATTATGAGGATGGGAAGTTGTGGAAGGAATGGAACTAAAAAAATGGTAAATTCCATGGAATTTATAAAACATATTTTGAAAGTGGACAACTTGAGACTTCAAAAATTTTCAAGGATGAAAAAGCGCATGGATTAGAAACTGAATTTTTTGAAGACGGAACATTAAAAGCAAAAACTAATTGGTTCAAAGGTAATATAGAAGGTAATCGTGAAGTTTACTATTCAAATGGTCAACTTAGGTACAGTAGTGGCCGACTGAATGGTAAAAGGCATG
>CACESU010000054.1 GCA_902562285.1 uncultured Alphaproteobacteria bacterium
GATATCGGTAGATTATATATTTATGAAGATATGGATTTATTGGCTGAAATTAATTCTCCTATTTTAGATCAAAATATACCAGCTCACCTTAAAAGTAAGAGAAATACCTGGTTTGGACTTTCAAAAAGATCTCGAATTATTGCGACTTCTAAAGAAAGAGTTAAAGAAAATGATATACTTAGAGTAGAAGATTTAGCAAAGCCTAAATGGAAAGGAAAGATCTGTAGTAGGCCTGGCAGTCATGTCTACAATAGAGCTTTAATGGCCTCTGTGATAGCAGAATATGGCGTAGAAAAAGCCGAAGAATGGGCTACTGGTTTGGTATCAAATCTTGCCAGAAGACCTCAAGGAAATGATAGAGCACAAGTAAAAGGGATTTATGAAGGACTTTGTGATATTGCAATCATTAATAATTATTATTTTGGAAAGCTAAAATATTCAGAAGATCCAGTTCAAAGGGAATGGGCTAAATCCATGCGATTAACTTTTCCTAACCAAGGAGAAGGAGATAGGGGAGCTCACATTAATATTTCAGGAGGTGGAGTGGCAAAACACTCAAAGAATAAAGAATTAGCTATAAAACTACTAGAATTTCTTTCCAATAGTAAATCTCAAAAAATGTATAGTGAGATAAATTTTGAATATCCCGTGAATATTAAAGTTGAACCATCGGAAGAGTTAGTTAGCTGGGGAAATTTTAGAGAAGACAAAATTTCAATTGAAAAAATTGCTCAGTTATCTATTGATGCGCAAAAGATAATTGATAGAGTTGGATGGTAAATATTTGACATGAAAATGCCATCCTTTAATGGTGAGAATATATTTTTCTCAAGCACATTAATTTTCTCTATTTTATTTTTATGTCCTATCATTGCTTTATTTATCATAAGCGCAAATAATAGTGATGGTATATGGGGGCATCTTTTAGAAACAGTTTTATTTAAATATGTTTATAACACCGTATTTCTGATGGTTGGGGTAATAATTTTATCTCTTTTTATTTCAATTATACCTGCATGGTTAGTATCAAATTATGATTTCAAATTTTCTAAATTTTTTGATTGGATTTTAGTTTTACCAATTGCATGTCCTGCATATTTGGTTGCTTATGCCTATACAGATTTTTTAGAATATGCGGGTCCTTTTCAAAAATTTGTTAGGTTCCTTTTTAATTATAATTCTTCAGATGAATATTTTTTTCCTGAAATAAGATCCCTATGGGGTGCAATTTTTGTAATGTCATTTGTATTATATCCTTATATTTATGTTCTTGCACGAACAGCTTTTAGGAAAGCGCCATTAAGTCTTTATGAGACTTCTAGATTGTATAACAAATCAACTTTTTTTTCCGTTGGTTTACCATTAGCAAGACCTGCAATTTTCGCTGGCTTAGCATTAGTTTGTATGGAGGTAGTATCAGATTTTGGCACAGTAGAGTATTTTTCACTAGAAACTCTTACCTTGGGTATATTTAATGTTTGGATAGGAATGAACAGTATTACTTCGGCGGCCCAATTGTCGATAATTACTTTTATCTTTGTTATTTCTTTATTATTAATTGAAATTAGATCAAGAGCTGCTAGCAAGTTTCATGATACAAGTAGAAGTAAAACTTACGTCACTTTAAAAAAACTTAGCAGTAGAAAGTCTATTTTGTGTATTTTGATATGTCTTTTTCCACCATTAGTTGGTTTCGTAATTCCTGTATTAATTTTGATTAGTAATAGTTTGTATGCTTTTGATTATGAACCGGTCAATGAGTTTATAAAGCCTTTTTTTAATTCTGTTTTAATCTCTTTTTTATCTGCAGCTTTTGTAGTTTTATTTTCTTTTTTAATTGTTTCATATAGTAACGAAACTAAGTCTAAATTTGTTAAAACGCTGGCAGGAATTTCATCTACGGGTTATGCCTTTCCTGGTACTATGTTAGCTATCGGAGTTGTGATTTTTATTGGTTTCTTAGATAATCTAATTAATTCAATTGATAAATTCATTTTTATTATTCCAAATAATTTGTACTTTGGAGGTACTTTTTTTGTTCTTTTGTTTGCTTACATTGTAAGATTTCAAGCTATAGGTTTTGGTTCATTATCCTCAGGTTTTCAGAAAATTCCTCAAAATTTATTTTCTGCAAGCAGATGTCTAGGAAAAACTTTCTTGGGGACTACGATAAAAGTTACTTTTCCTTTTTTATTACCATTTTTAATAGCTGGTGGTTTGTTGGTATTTGTAGATGTTATGAAAGAACTACCAATGACACTTCTTCTAAGGCCTTTTAATTTTGAAACTCTAGCAACACAAACATATCAATATGCCCATAGCGAATTAATGGCGGAAGCCTCAATACCTGCATTGATGATTGTTTCTTCTGGATTAATTCCAGTTTTTTTTATGAACAAATTACTTAGAGATATTTAATCTTTATTTACTTAAATTGTTTATACAGGCTCTCTTCTCAAACTCTGGCACATACAGTGTACTCCTCCCCCACCTTGAGTAATCATGGAGAGGTTTGGATCAAAGATTTCGAAACCTTCCGCTTTTAATTTAGCCTTAAGTGTTTTAGAAGCTTCAGGAAGAAGCACTCTATCTTTTCCTAGTGCTACCACATTACAACCAAGTTCTATAGTTTCTTGGAAAGGAACTGAAATAATTTTTATTTTTTTATTTTTTAACCAAGTCACTATGTTTGGGTCTGTACAATCTAAACAAACTGCAGCTAGTTTTTCAGCTAACATAACAACCATCAAATCAATATGAACATAATAAGGATCAATATCAGTTATAAATACTTCCCATTCTTCTTTTTCAAACCATTGTTTTAGTTGCTGAGCTGCTCTAAAATGAGATCTACCTTCTTCGCCTTCCCAACCAATTAGAACGCAACCAGGTTCAATTACGTTGAAATCACCACCTTCAAAATGACCTGCTGTTATAAAATCATAAATCGGTATACCTAACTTATTGTATGTTTCAATAGCTCTGTAGTTTTCACCTTTTCTCCACCACTGTGCCATATTAGTGATTATTGCCCCAAAAGGTGTCATGATTGAACTATCTCTAGCAAAAATTTGATATGGTAATTCTGGGTCAGGTTCATGTTTGTGTACTTTTACACCTGCTGAAGAGTATGCAGATATCATTTCTTTATATTGTGTTTTTGCAATATCAATATTATATCCAACATTTCTACGAATAGTTTTTTTTGATACAGAGCTGGTTTTTAACCACTTATAATTTTCAACTGGCCCTAATAAAACGTCTTTAAGAACGCCGTACTCAGAATTTGCACCCCAATAGTTTAAAATAGGGGTATTTCCGTTATCATTTCTGTTTTTTAATGTAAAATCATTAATTATATCTTTCACAGATTTACTCCATTATTTTTAATTAAAAATTACAAAATTATTTTTGTGTTTCTTTAAAAATCTTATCCAGTGCTCCAGGTTTCATAAATGGGTTTTGATAAAGAGTATCATGGCTTTCCACCCCAACATCAATTATACAATTTGTCTGAGGCCTAGCTACACATAAAAGTATATAACCATCTTGAGACTGTCTTTTGTTTAAAGCAGTTGCATTGGGTTGTTTTACTTTACCATAAATGAGTTTGGCCGCACATGTAATACACCCACCATACCTACATGCTATAGGTAAAAGGTGGCCCATATTTTCTACTGCATCTATGATGGCTTCATCATCACCCACCGTTACTTTGAGGTTATTCCTGTTTCTTAAAGTAACGGTATATTTTTTCATAGATGAAGCCAATTGATATTAATTCAACGAATTAAGTCCAAATGTCAGAAGAACAATCTCCGCCTGGATATCTGGTTTCATGTGCTCTTGAAGGACCATCGGGTTCTTTCCCAAAATCAACAATAAATTTATCATTAATTTTCATTCCTCCGTTTTCAGTATCGCAATCAACGACCACCATTGCACCTCCTTCATCTTTCATTCCTGGATAAAACTGATTATCCCAAGTAGAAAAAAGAGAAGTGGTAACGTATAGGCGTTTACCATCCAAAGATAATTGTATCATTTGAGGCCCACCTTCTATTTTTTTGCCGTTAATTTCTGGAGCTTTTCCTAACAAACCACCAATCCATGCTTGTCCAGTTAATTTTGGATTGCTTGGTTCTGAAATATCATATTGTCTGACATCTCCATGAAGCCAATTAGCAAAGTAAAGATATTTATCATCCATTGACACCAATATATCAGTAATCAATCCAGGAAGTGGGACTGGAAAGAAATCCACTTCTATGGAAGCAACATCAATTACTTTTTTTACTTCTGGATCTGCTCTTTCAGTATTATAATGAAATATGTTTGATGAAAGAGTTGCTCCAACATACCCATGACTAGAATCAGGATTATGAAGCATTCTTGTTTCCAAAGGAATTAGTCCTTCCTCACCAAGATCAAATGTTTTCTTTACCTCTTTTTTGTCCAAGTCCCAAAAGTGGATTCTTCTTCCATACTTATCCTTTCCTACATCATCTAATTCAAAACCTGGTTGAAAGGTTTTTGGGGCTGCCCATTCTGTTGAAACCATCATATTTTTTCTAGGCTGATACCAAAAATCATAACTATACTGGATATCCATATCTTTTAATGATTTTGTCCAAGGACCAACTATTTCAAAATCTTGGTTAAGATGTAGGTATCCTCCTGGAGATCCACCTTCTGCATCTCCAAGCATGGAAACTATAATGTCTTTCCCCATACAATGAACGGTATGTGGTGCAGAAAGATTGGTTTTTTTTCTTAACCTCTTCACCATCCACAACCTTAAATATAGAAGGAGCTCTTGGATCAGTTTTTGTATCAATTATATAAAAATTAGATGTTCTTACACCAGGTAAAATTAAATATTTTCTTTCTTTACTTGAGTCGCAATGACATGACGAGCAAGCATTCCATCCAGAATGATGGAGTTCGTCACCTATATTGGGCATTGGTAATCTGTGTATGACCTGGCTGTATGTAGGACTATTTTCGTCAGCATCAATAGTAGCTAAATAGTCAGGTTTTTCTATACCTGTACCTGTATAAATGCATACAGTATAAACTATTTTTTCTTTAGGTGCTTTTACTGCTTCTGCAGGTGATGCATATCCTGGACCTGTTGTTTGATCTAACATTACTTTCC
>CACESU010000055.1 GCA_902562285.1 uncultured Alphaproteobacteria bacterium
CCTAGTGCAGCTCCTACTGTAAACCATTTATAAGCAGAGGGGTATTCTTTTTCTTCAACTATCTCTAAAAAGAATTTACCTAATTGCATAATTGAGGTTTCAGACCCACTTTCAATACTATTCTCAAGATAAACTTTGACTTCTTCACGTATTGTTTCAACTGTTTTTTCTGGTATCAGATCAATTAATTCAGAAACTAAATCATCCGCTTCCGAAATATTACCTAATTTTGATAAATAAGCCCAATAAAGTGAATCGGTATATTTTTTTGTTTTACCTTTTCCTGCTTTCAATATTACAGCAAGATTATATTGTGCATCATGTTCAGAATTTTTTGCTAATTTTTCAAAAATTAAAATTGCCTCTTCATAATTCTTTGATTTTACAAAATCAGTAGCTTGTTTAAATAAAATATCACTATTTGTAAGTACAGAATCATTAGCCAAGGAAAAAAAAGTTAAAAAAAAGTAAATAAATAAGGCTTTTGAATTAAGTTTTATTAAACTCATTACCTTCCAGCCATCATTACTAGTTGAAGGTAAAATACCCTAACCTTAAATTTTGATCCTGGTCTTCTTTCATAAACCACTATTCTTGGTCTATCCGTATTAGGTTTTTGAAATTCAACTACCATTGTTTCAGGAAGATGAACCCCATTCTTTTCTAAAGTTGTGTGGGGGTTAGCTGAAAAATCTTTGTGAAATTTTGGGTCTATCCAGATTCTAGCAAGAGCCTTACCCATAATATCAGGTAACAGTTTTTTAACTTCCTCACGGGAGTGTAAAGAAAGATTACCATTAACTAAATCTAACGGAGCGAGGTCTCTGTTTTTTTCAATAACAGCAGGAGGTGACAATTTTTTTACTGGGACTAACGCTCTTTGAGAATTTGCAGACATAAAAACCTCTAACTTTTACTAATAATTTACAAAGAAAAACTATAGATGTCCAACGACTTATTTTAATTATCTATTAATTTATTGATAATGTCTGACAATTATTGGCACAATAATTGAATAAAATGAGTTGAAAGGTTAGGATATGATTTCAGTAATTAGGTCAGGTTTATCAGGAATAACACAAGAAATTTCAGTTATTTCAAATAATATAGCTAATGCTAATTCGATAGGTTTCAAAAAAAGTACTGCATCTTTTGATGATATTTTTTCTGAACAAAGTGACAAAAGATCAGGTTCTTTAACAGGATTTGGTATATCACTAAAAAAACCAAACAGAATTCATACACAAGGAAGTTTAAAAGAAACTGGTCAGGCTCTTGACATGGGTATTGTTGGAAACGGAATGTTTATCTTGGATACTAGAGAAGATAGTGGCGTAGTAACATATTCACGAGCTGGATCGTTCACCGTAAATAATCAGGGTTTCATAGTTAATTTGGATAACACTCCAATACTTGACAAAAATCAAAATACAATAAAATTACCTTTTAATGTTTCAGTAGACGGTAGAACACCACAGAAATTAACAAACGTTAAAGTTGAACCTGATGGCAGAATAAAAGCTTCTTATGGCACTTCTGAATTTTTAACCATTGGCCAAGTAGGGTTAGCAAGATTTTCCAATGAATCTGGGCTACGCTCTATTGGCAAAGGAAATTTTTTGCAAACTACTGAATCAGGCCTTCCTACATTAGGTAATCCAAAAGATTTAGGATTTGGATCAATACAGAATGGAAGTTTAGAAAATTCAAACACTGAAATTTCAGATGAACTTGTCAAATTAATAAGAGCGCAACAAGCTTTTAACGGTAACGCTAAAATGCTAGAAACCGAAAGAAAAGCTACTGAATTATTAATGAGATAATGATTTTGATTATTTTAATGGAATAATCCAAGATAAATCTAAAATTTTTAATTTAGCAGCAGTATCAATTAATAAATCTCCAGCAAGATTTATAGATAAAGGTATGTCTAGAAGCATTATAACTGTTACTGGTCTATTTGCATCTTTCATCATAAGTTTACACAATTCACTAAATTTTAAAGAACTTAGAGTAATTTCTGCTTTCATCACAGGGCGATCTATTGAGATATCTAATATACCTAAATTATAAGATTCTTTCGATTCTTCAGGTCTTATCTTGACTAAACAATTACCTCTAGAAATATTCATTAAACTGCATGATAAAGATAATTCTTGATCAAGACTGTAACCTAACAAATTAATTTCAGCTGTCTGAACAGCCATGTGAACTGATTTTGTTTGATAAAAGTCTTTTTTACTCACATTTGTCCCTTTTAAATAGAAGACTCTTGTATTTTATCTCTTAGTTTTGCAATTGCAGACTTCTTTATTTGTGATACGCGCCCTGTCGTAATATCTAACACTTCCGCTATCTCATACACATTTAATTCTTCTACATAATATAATTGTATTACAAGTGCTTCTTTTTGAGGTAAACAAGATAATGCTTCTTTTAAAGTATTTTTTAACTGTGTATTAGATAGAGCCTCTTCTGGACTACTTTCTTTAGATGCAAACCATATTGAGTATTCGTCATAAACGGAGTCTAGTGATTGATGGACATTTGCATTAAAAGCAATTTCCCACTCTTCGTACTCTTCCAAACCCATTCCTAGCTTTTTTGCTATTTCTTTATTTGTTGGATCTCTTTGCAATTCAGATCGTAATAATTCTTCGGCTTTTTTTGCCTTTTGTTGCATCTGAATAGTTGTTCTACAGAGATTAGAGCTCTTTCTAAGATAATCTACTATTGCACCTCTAATTCTAATTACCGCATAACTAGAAAAAACAGCACCCTCTTTTTTACTATATTTTTGTGCCGCATTCACTAAACCAAAGTATCCAACCTGTAATAAGTCATCGATTTCAACAGCATTCCTCACTCTACCATGCATATGCCAAGCTATTTTTCTTACAAGTTCCATATGGTCTTTGACCAAGCTCTCAACGCCTGGATTAACTTCCGTATAGGTTTGTTTCATTGAGTTCATTTAATTTCTACCTTTTATTTAAAAAAAGTTACTCCCTTAGGTTCATTTTTTGGTGTGCTTTGAAGAGATTTAGCTACAGCCATAAACGCTCTTGTCTCTGCTATATCCTGTTTTGTAAGCATTAAAGGTTTTCTCACAACTACAGAATTTCTTATACGCTGGGAAAATGGAATATGACCACAGTAAGATAGTTTGACATTTAAAAAACGACTAACTATACCTTGAAATTTTGTAAAATGTTGCAGCCCTTGTGCATCATTTTCAACCATATTTACAATTATTGAAAAATTTTCTACACCAGCCTCTAGATTTGCTGCTTTAATAAATGTGTACGCATCCATAAAACTTGTCGGTTCTCCAACCAATACCAAAACAAGTTTATCTACAGCAGCTGAAAATGTAATTGAGCTATCCGAAGCCCCAGCCGGAACATCTACTACTAAAACGTCAGTGCTTTCCTCTATTACATCAAGAGTTCTTATTAACTCATATCTTGCCTTGACTTCCAAATTCAATAATTCTGTTAATCCACTTCCACCCGATAAGAATTTAAGGCCAAGTGGACCAGGTGCAAGTACTTCTTTTACAGCTGTCTTAGAAACAAGAATATCTTGGGCAGTTTTTGTTGGGTTTACTCCAAGAAGGATATGAGAGTTTGCAAGACCAAAGTCAGCATCAAATAAAACAACTCTTGAACCTAATCTAGAAAGTGTTAAGGATAAATTAACAGCAATGCTGGTTTTTCCAACCCCACCTTTTCCACTAGCTACTGCTATCGAGATAGTCATATTTGTTCTCACTTATAAAAATTTATAATATTGTCTTTCAAATATTGAGCCAAAATCTCTTTATTTGTAAAATTTATTGATTTTAATATTGATCTAGTGTTAGTTAGATAGCCTATAGAACATTTTTTTTCAGCTATAATTGATAATTCCTCTGCAGATATATTATTTTCGTCTAGTTTAGTAAAAGCTACAATCGGATTAATAGATGCATACTGATCTAACAATTTATCTAAATAATATTTATTTGAACCAGATGGAATAACTGCAATAGTTAATACTTTGTTAGTTCCAACCTTTTCCCTGATGTTCGTAACAATCTTCAATGTATCCTCAACATCAGAGGATACGTCTATAATTAATTTTTTTTCTATACTCTCAAGTTTTCTTTGAGAATTTCCAGGTAAAATATCTACATTAGGAATATTTATAAGCCTAGAATAAGATTTAAGATTATCATTTAAAAATTCATTTTGTTTACCCAATTTACCTAGGGCAACATTATTGTTTTTAATATCCTGTGCAATAGTTGCAGCTAATTTTGCAGAAAAAGATGTTTTACCACAACCACTTAATCCAACCACAAATACATATTTACTATTCAGTAAACTGTTAATTGGATCGTCAAATGTCAACGTATCTGCTAATTCATCAATAAAATTTTCAATCCCTTCTTTAGTGTTACTATTTTCAATTTTATCTTTAAACTTTATTAAAGTAAAATTTGAAAATCCAATTTTTTGTAATTTTATTTTAACATTACTTTTTAAGTTTGGACTTAATCCTGCCATATCAGTAAGTATCATTCCATTTAATTGATTCCTTAAATCTCTAAATTCAGAACTCAATTCTCTAAAAGCTTTTTGTGAAAAAGTATTTTTTGAAAAGTTTTCTCCATTAACATCAATTCCATTAAGAAGATTATTTTCAACAGATTCTGCTGAACTTTGACACAACTCTTTTGAAATCATTTTATTAAACTTCTCATTTAAATGTTTTTTTGTATGTATTCGTTTTTTTGGAGAGTTTGTGGCCTTTACCAAAATCTCATTACCAATTTTTTTTGTTCCAATTATAAAAGAATCTTTTCCCAATTTTTCTACAATTTCTTCCATTGCAGTCGCAGTATCTTGAGCTTTTACTGTAAGTACTGTCATTTTTTTCTCCTAAATTAAAGTATTTTCCTTTGCTAACCTGTTATTGACGCTACAACATTAATTTTTCTATTATCTGGTAATTCTGTAAATGCTAATACAACCATGTCTTCAACATGCTGTCTAACTATTGATGAAAATTGTCTCCTAATTGCTGGAGAAACTACCAGTGCAGCACTTTTGCCTTCATTACTTAATTTTTGATTAGTTTCAGATATTTTTGTTAGTA
>CACESU010000056.1 GCA_902562285.1 uncultured Alphaproteobacteria bacterium
TGAAGGATTAATTCTTGTATTTCTGGTATATGATTTTAGTCTGCTATGGATAACGTTCAGTTGAAAGTCTTCACTTGCATATGCTGCAATAGCCTTTCCGCAAGAACAAGCATGTAAAGGCCTAAATCCATGCCCTGGATGTAAATAAGATATTTGGTTTTTTGATGGTGTTTCTACATAAATAATTTCAACACCTTGGTCTCTCAATCTAGAAAGAAAAAACGTCACTTCAAAATTATTTACTGATTTTTGAAGTAATGGTTTGGAAATATATTTTACATCCACATCTTGAAAATCTAGTCTAGCTATCTGTTTAAATCTTTCACCTAGAACATACTTATTTTCACTTTTTTTTCTTAGTAAATCATTTTTTTGTAAATCATTTATAAGTTTATAACAGCTTGATCTTGGTATATTAGTGATTTCACTAATTTTAGTTACCGTTAATCCAGTTCCAGATTTAACTACAACTTCTAGTACATTCAATAATTTACTTAAATACATACTGAATAAAATTATCATATTGTAATAATATATTTTTATATTAAGATAATTAATATTAATTTTCAATATATTTTATTTTTGGATGGAGTGTAATATGGAAAAACAAATCTGCTGTGGGCCTGGCTTTTCATCTCCCATGGAAGCAATGAAAGCTCCAAAAGAAAAAATTTTATATACTATCGCAATTTATACTGGAACTGGAATTCAAAAACCTGATTATTTAGCAACAATTGATTGTGATCCTGATAGCGTTGATTATGGTAAGATTATACACAGATTAGAAATGCCAGGCATTGGTGATGAATTACATCACATGGGATGGAATGCCTGCTCTTCATGTCATGGAAATGCTAATCTTGAGAGGCGATATTTAATTGTTCCAGGAGTAAGGACTTCTAATTTACATATTGTTGACTGTAAGGATGAAAGAAAACCAAAAATACATAAAGTTATTAGTGGAGAACAAATAAAAAAAATAACCAATTTATCAGCTCCCCATACAGTTCATTGTTTGGGATCACAAATCATTATTTCAATGTTGGGCGACTCCAAAGGAAGTGCACCTGGTGGATATCTACAATTAGATGAAAATTTTGAAATTGTAGGTAGATGGGAAAAATCAATGGGTAAAATAAAGTTTGGTTATGATTTTTGGTATCAACCCAGACATAATATAATGGTTAGCTCAGAGTGGGCAGCTCCTAATACATTTATGCCAGGTTTTGATTTAGAAGAAGTTGGACATTTGAAATATGGTAGAGAAATTCACTTGTGGGATTTTGAAAAAAGAGAACCAGTTGAAACTTTTTACCTTGGAGAGGATGGATTGATACCTTTAGAAGTTCGGTTCCATCATAACCCTGAAAGTTCTCATGGTTTTGTGGGAGCAGCACTATCTGCTAATATAATTCACTGGTGGAAAAATGAATTAGGGAAATGGGAGTGGGAAAAAATCATTGATGTAGATAATCAACCTCATCCTGAATGGCCTATTCCAATACCTGGAGTAATTTCTGTTATTTTGCTTTCTATGGATGATAAGTATCTATATTTTTGTAATTGGCTCCATGGCGATGTAAGACAATATGACATCACTGATCCCCATAACCCTAAATTCACTGGTCAGGTTTGGCTTGGAGGACTTTTAGGCAAAGCTCCTAATGTGAATGGTCACAAAATAACTGGTGGTCCTCAAATGATACAATTATCTTTAGACGGAAAACGATTGTATATAACCACTTCTCTATTTTCTACTTGGGATAATCAATTTTATCCAGAAATACGGCAAAATGGTGGAGTTTTATTAAAAATTAATTGTGATACCGAAAATGGTGGTATGGAAATAGATGATAAATTTGTAGTAGATTTTGGTAAAGAACCAAACGGTCCGGCCAGATGTCATGAAACACGCTATCCTGGAGGAGATTGTACCAGTGATATATGGCTATAACGTAAATAAATTTATATTTAGGAGCTAATGGTGAGGTTATAAAATGTTAAAAATTGATCATGATGAGCCATATGATGAGCACTACATTTCTGATATTTTGAAAACTGTGAAAACAATTGCTATGGTAGGAGCTAGTAATGATAAAACAAAATTTTCCTATGGTGTATTAAGAGTTTTGCACGAAACAGGTTATGAAATGCTTCCAGTCAACCCTTCACTTGCTGGGTTAAAGATTAGGGGCTTAAAGGTTTTTCCGAGTTTGATTTCAATTAATAAGAATGTAGATATGGTTCAAGTTTTCAGAAAAGCAGAAGATCTCCCAACTGTGGCTAAAGAAGCTGTTGAGATAGGAGCAAAGGTTCTTTGGGGACAAATAGGCGTAAAACATCCAGAAGCTGCAAAAATTGCCGAAGATGCTGGTATGAAAGTTGTTATGAATAGGTGTCCAAAAATAGAACTCTTCAGACCTTTTTGGAAGCCAAAACTAAACTTAAAGATATAGTTTTTACTTTAAAACAATCTTTTCTAGGGAAGTTTTCATTTTATAAGGTAATTGAACTGATTTTCTATTTTTTAAATCCATTGCTACAATTACTGAATTAGCTATTGCTAATACTTTATTATTATCTATATCCACTAACCAATGTGTCCAGGTATATGTTTTATTTTTAATATTTCTTAAGCCACTAAATAGTTTTATACTTGTATTGGGTTCAACAAATTTATTAAAAAAAAATTCATATTCAACTGCGGCACCACCTATGTCGGTTTCAAAAACTGAATGATTACTCTTTATTAATAAATTTGGAACAGCAGCAGAAACTATTCCCATATAATCTGAAGCATCTAAATACTTTGAAATAATAATATTTTTAGCATTGGCCAAACCACAAAATGTGTCAAAAATTTTTGGATAATTTTGGAGTTCAAAATAATCCAATTTTAAGTCTTTAATATTTAAAAGCCCCTTTTTTTCGGCGTAAAATGGAACTTTTTTGAGTTTACAGGGGTGTTCAATTAAAAAACTTTCAAATTTATTTTTTATAAAATCTTTTTGTATTTTAATTTTAAAAACTAAGATGAAAGTAGCACTTATTTTGGTTGTTTCAAGATTCTCCATTTCTTGAAAAACAATTATTTTGTCACTTTCAATCTTTGATACATAAAAATTTATTAAAAATGGTGTTCCTAGCCTTTGTTCATTTAAATATCTTATATTTATTTTTTCTAAAAATAAATTATTTTCTAAATTTTGATAGTTAGATATTAAATCATTAATTCTAAAGTTTAATTTATATGAATCTATACAATGTTTGACATAGTATTGAACATTCATATGGCCTAAATTATCAATCTCATGTGCTTGAACTGAATTTTTATAAATAGTTGAATTTTCCAATAAGTTATTTCCAGAATGAGGAATGATTAACAATAATCAATTATCTTTTGAAAAGACCTAATAAAGATGCTCTTTCAATAGCTTTAAAATGTAATTGAAAACCAATTTGAGCAGCAGGGGTGTTTTTATGTGCGTCTATTTTTGAATTTAATCCATAAATTGTAAAATAATAGCGATGGGGATGATCATTTTCAGGTGGACAAGGCCCACCATAACTGTATGAACCAAAATCATTTTGAACTTGTATAGAGTTTAATAAACAGTCATCATTTGTTTCGAAATATTTTCTGTTCACTCCTACCATTATCCAATGCCAAAACCCACATCCAGTAGGTGCATCAGGGTCAAAAATTGTTATAGCTAATTCAACAACCCTTTCAGAAATATTATCCCATTTTAAGTGGGGTCTAATGTTTCTTCCGGAACATCCGAAACCATAATCCTTACTGAGTGAAAATTTTTCATCTAAAAAATCGCCATCTTTAAAATCTGGACTTAATAAAATCATAATTTTACCTATTTTCTGATAATATTTTAATTTATAAGATTTTAGTGTATTATTCTTTTTTATTATTTTTTTTGTACTAATGCAAAATCTAATTGATAATTTTAGGAAGTTTTAGAATGCCTCAAATACCTCAAATAAAAAGACATTTTAATGCAGAAGAAACAATTTATACTATTGGTGATAAGGCAGAAAGTGTTTATCTCATACATAGTGGTAAAGTAAGTATTTTGTCTACACATGGTTTGGAGATAGGAACTCTAGCCGATGGTGAAATGTTTGGAGAAGTGGGGAGAGTGATTGGTTCACCTAGAACAGTTACTGCTAAAGCTAAAACAAGTTGTATTATATATGAGATTGATTGGGAGATAGTCCAAAAGAAATTAGGGGAGGCTGATCCAATACTAGTTGCAATTATTAGAGGATTAGCACTTCGTATTGGTGATGCTAATGATTTGACTGAAAAATATTGGAGAGAGTTAAGTATCTATAAGTCACTAGAAGATTTAGATAATAAAAAATAGAATATTTTAAAATTAATGTCTCAATTAGGGTAACATGTAATTTTTTGGTTCATTTTTTCCTGATATTTACCAAGAGACTGCCTTGTTTTGAAACCAATTAAACCATCCAATCTTCCAACATCATAACCATTTCGCACTAGTAAACTTTGTATTTTTAAAACTTTATTTTTATTTAATTTAGTAGTACTTGTCCAATGGCTTTGAAAAAATTTTTTACCTTCTATCAGATCAGCAAAAATTGAAACGTATAGGGCATAAAAATCTGAAAAATTATACTTTTTAAGAATATAAAAATTGTTAGTTACTAAAAATTTAGGACCATATTCTCCTTTTGGTAGGAATAGGGAAGTTTTTAATGAATTTGGAAAATTTAAAATTGATTTTACCTTAACAAGGTTGATGCCATTTAATTTCCATTCTCTTATAGTTTTTTTATTATTTGGCCCTTCTTTATAACATGGGAGATCTGGATTTTTAGTTACTTCAGCACCCCAAGTTAAATTCTTTTCCCAACCATTAGAATTTAGAAAATTTGCTATTGAAGCAAGTGTGTCACTTTCATTATTCCATAAATCAACTTTTTCGTCATTGTTAAAATCATAGCCATATTTAATATAATTTGAAGGCATAAATTGAGGTTGTCCCATAGCTCCATAGGAAGAACCTAATATTTTTTTT
>CACESU010000057.1 GCA_902562285.1 uncultured Alphaproteobacteria bacterium
AAATTAATAAGTAATTTTAAAAGATGGAATTCAGACTTTTTAGATAATTCTAAAAAACATACCGAGGTTGCAGAGATGATTCTTGATGAATCAGGATACACACAAATGTGGCAATCTGAAAAAACACCTGATGCAGCAGGTCGATTAGAAAATTTAAAAGAGCTTATTAAAGCTTTAGATGAATTTGAAAATATGCAGGGATTTTTAGAGCATATATCGTTAATAATGGAGATGGAAACAGAAAAGGATATTCCAAAAATTTCCATCATGACTTTACATGCAGCAAAAGGATTGGAGTTTCCAGTTGTTTTTCTCCCTGGATGGGAAGATGGTTTATTTCCTTCCCAAAGATCAATGGACCAAAAAGGTAAATTAGGTCTTGAGGAAGAAAGGAGATTGGCTCATGTTGGTATTACAAGAGCACAGCAATATTGCGTTATTAGTTTTGCTTCAAACCGTAGAATTTTTAATCAATGGCAAAATACAATGCCTTCAAGATTTATAAATGAATTATCAGAAGAAAATATAGAAATTCTAAACGGCAAAAGTGATTTTGGATCCTATTCTAATAGATGGAGTAATATATCTGAAATAGATCAAACATATAATCAAAAAAATTATAATTCTCCAGGTTGGAAAAGAATGTCATCGAATATTCAAAAAAAACTACCACTACAGGAAATAGGTGATCCATTCGTTTCAAGTATTCCTAATAATTTTCTTATAGGTTCAAGAGTTTTTCATCAAAAGTTTGGATATGGAATTATTAAAGAAATTAATGTTGATAAAATAAGAGTTGCTTTTGAAAAGTCTGAACCTAAAGATATAATGGCTTCTTTTTTAGTACATGAAGATGATGTTTGAATTTTCTGATACATAAATTAAATTCATAAAAAATAATGAGGCAAAGAAGTTGTTTGTAAAATACTTTCCAATATTAGGATGGATCAAACATTATACTTATGACGATTTTGCAAATGATACAGTCGCTGCAATTGTTGTAACTATTATGTTAATTCCGCAATCTTTGGCCTATGCTTTACTAGCCGGTTTACCACCAGAAATTGGTTTATATGCATCTATAATTCCGCTTGTTCTTTACTCAATCTTTGGGACTTCAAAAACACTGGCTGTTGGTCCAGTAGCAGTTATTGCTCTTATGACATTTGCAGCTTGTAGCAAATTTGCAAATCCTGGGACTACTGAATTTGTTTCAATTTCTATTATGATAGCTATATTATCAGGTATAATACTTTTGGTTATGGGTATTTTAAAACTCGGATTCATAACAAATTTTCTCTCTCATCCAGTAATATCTGGTTTTATTACAGCATCTGGATTAATAATTGCGGCTAGTCAATTAAAACATATTTTAGGAGTTAATGGCGATGGAAGTAATTTAGTTGAAATTTCAACTAATCTTTTTATGAATATTTCAGATATTAGTGTCGTAACATTCTTTATAGGATCAGTATCTCTTTTAATTTTATACTGGGCAAAAAAAAGTTTTAAATCCTTTTTAATTGATTTAAAAATGAGTGAATTTATTTCAGATTTAGTCTCTAGGACTGGACCAATCATTGCAGTAATTCTAACAACTTCTTTTGTTTGGTTTTTTGGCCTTGGAGAAAATTATGTCTCAATTGTGGGCAGTATTCCAAAGGGATTACCTGTAATTGAATTTCCTGAAATCACATTTGATATTTTTCTTGAGCTTTTCATACCCGCATTGCTAATTTCTATTGTTGGCTATGTAGAGACTATCTCAATTGCTCAAACACTTGCAGCTAAAAGAAGAGAGAAAATTGACCACAATCAAGAGCTGATTGCTCTAGGTTTTTCAAATTTTGGATCAGGCTTATCAGGTGGGTTACCAGTAACTGGTGGTTTTGCTCGATCAGTTGTAAATTTTGATGCTGGGGCAAAAACACCAGCTGCTGGAGCTTTAACAGCTATTGGAATTGCTTTTTCAACACTTTTTTTGACACCATTATTATATTATTTGCCAAAAGCTACTTTAGCTGCGACAATTATGATTGCAGTTTTGTCACTGGTTGATTTTAAATCCATTTTTAAAGTTTTTTCATATTCCTCAGCTGACGGAATAGCAATGATTTCAACAATCGTAGTTACTTTATCTTTTGGAGTAGAAATAGGTATAGTCTCTGGGGTAGTTTTATCATTATTAATGTTTTTATATAGAACATCCACACCACATATTGCTAAAGTTGGACAGGTTCCAGGAACAGAGCATTATCGCAATGTGAATAGACATATGGTTGTTACAAGCAAAAAAGCTGTTTGTTTAAGAATCGATGAGAGCCTTTATTTTCCAAATGCTAGATTTTTAGAGGATTCAATATATAAATCCGTTATTAACAACAAAAAAATTAAACATATAATTATAATGTGTTCTGCAATTAATTATATAGATTCAAGTGCTTTAGAAAGCCTTGAATTTATAAATAATAGATTAAATGAGGCTGGTGTTAAATTACATTTAAGCGAAGTAAAAGGACCAGTAATGGATCAACTTAAAAGAACCAATTTTTTGGAGGAACTGACAGGTGAAATTTACTTAACTAATTTTCAGGCCTTCTTAAAATTAGATCCTGAATTAGCTCAAAAAGCTCTAAAATTAAAATATAATAATCAATAATTTTTAATAAAATATTTAAAAATATTTGAATTTTAGCTATTAAACTTTTAAAGGTATTAGAGAATGCTATTTGTATTATTTACTGCTATTTTTTATTTTCAAATTTGGAGCACTTTATGCGTAAAGAAAAATATGTTCGAAAAACTAATGAAACCGATATAAGCATACAATTAAATATAGATGGTATTGGAAAGTCAGAAGTAGATACTGGAATCAGTTTTTTTGATCATATGTTAGATCAGTTAGCAAAACATTCTTTGATGGATTTAAAAATTAAAGCGAAAGGTGATATAGATATTGATTATCATCATACAGTTGAAGATGTAGGCATATGCTTAGGTGAAACATTAAAAAGGTGTCTTGGAGATAAAAAAGGAATTAATAGATATGCTTCAGTTTTATTACCAATGGATGATTCATTAATACAAGTAGCTGTTGATTTTTCTGGACGGCCTTATTTTTTTTGGGAAGTAAATTTTCCAACCTCCAAAGTAGGAAATTTTGATACGGAGTTATTTTCTGAATTTTTTCAATCTTTTACCATGAATGCTGAAATTACTTTGCACATTAAAATGGTTCATGGGATTAACAGTCATCATATTGGAGAAGCAATATTTAAAGGAGTTGCTCAATCAATTAAAACTGCTCTTTCAATTGATCCTAGAATGCCTAAAATAATTCCTTCTACTAAAGGATCTTTATAGTGATAGAAACTGTAATTATCGATTATGGTTCAGGCAATTTGCATTCGGCTTTAAAAAGTTTTCAGAAGGTAGCTAACTTAAATAAAAAGGGTAATGTTACAGTAACTGCGGATCCAAAACTTATCAGATACGCAGACAAAGTAGTATTACCTGGTGTTGGTAGCTTCAATGACTGCTTAAAAGGTTTAAAAGCAAATAATGATTTGTATTATAATTTCACTGAAAGGGTATTAAAAGAAGGAGTTCCTTTTCTAGGTATATGTATTGGGTTACAACTGTTAGCTGATTATGGACATGAGAATGAGGTTAATACTCCCGGACTTGGATGGTTAAGGGGTGAGGTTAAAAAAATTTATCCCAAAAACAAAGATATCAAAATTCCCCATATGGGTTGGAACTCACTAATATTCGATAGAGAACACCCTCTTACAAAAAAATTAACTTCTGAAGATGACATGTATTTTGTTCATTCTTATCATCTTCAGCTTAAAAACCTTAGTAACAGAATAGCTTATGTAAATTACTCAGGAGAAATTACGGCAATCATAGCAAAAGATAATATTTGTGGAACACAATTTCATCCAGAAAAAAGTCAAAGAACAGGTCAAACTTTTATTGAAAATTTTATGAACTGGTCTCCTTAATTTACTTTAGTCCAGTTTTGTGCTTTGCAAAAAATTAATATACATCCACTTACGCTTAATGTGTTGCCGGAAAGAGTCATTTTAGAGTTATAAATTTTTTTAGATCCATCATCATTATTACTACTAGGGTCCCAAATTTTACCGTTGGCATATTGACCATCACCTTTATCTATCATATCCCAAACTATAAGTTTGCCTAGATTTTCATAACTACTGTTTTTTGCACCTTTTCTGAAGGCAGTTTTTTATAGTTCCGCAAGTTTTATTCTTATCTTTAACACATGCACCAAATTTCACATGTAAATAATTACCTTCTTCATTTTTTTCAGTTTGGAAAATCCCAGTTACAACATCCGCTTGCAAAGATGCGGAAAAAAACAATAGGGTAATAAAAGAAATAAAAAAAGTTTTCATAATTTTCTCCAAATTTTTTCTTATCATAAAACATTGATAGAATTATTACAAGGATATATGAATTATGATAGTAGGAGACAATAATGATTTTATATCCAGCAATAGACTTAAAAAATGGCAAGTGTGTCCGATTAATACAGGGAAAAATGAACAAAGAGACTGTATTTAATAGCGACCCACTATTACAGGCTAAATCATTTGTAGATCAAGGATGTGAATGGCTTCATTTAGTTGATTTAGATGGTGCACTATCTCAATCTTTAATAAATCAAACATTAATAAAAAAAATTATCAGTACTGTTCCAATTCCAGTACAACTTGGTGGTGGAATAAGAAATTTTAAAACTATTGAACATTTAATTTCAGTTGGTGTTCAAAGAATTATTTTAGGTACTATTGCATTAAGTGATCCCCAATTAGTGAAAAAAGCATGCAAATATTTC
Organism: uncultured Alphaproteobacteria bacterium; assembly: GCA_902562285.1. Lineage (GTDB taxonomy): Bacteria > Pseudomonadota > Alphaproteobacteria > Rhodobacterales > Rhodobacteraceae > CACIIZ01. Next base: position 4,865 of record CACESU010000057.1, read on the forward strand.
CCTAACAAAATAGCTCTAGGCATAGATGCAAAAAATAGTAAAGTAATGGTAGAAGGATGGGTAAAAAAATCCAAAATGTCTGTTTTTGATTTGGCAAAAACTTTTGAAGATGTTG
>CACESU010000058.1 GCA_902562285.1 uncultured Alphaproteobacteria bacterium
TTATAAATATAAGGGAGAATAGAGTTCTGATTTCAGGTCACCCTAGACAAGCTAATGACGGATCTATAAACGGACCATATGGCCAAGTTGGAAAAGATTTAACAACACAAGAAGCCCAATTAGCAGCAAAAGAAATTGGATTATCCATATTTGCTAATTTAAAACAAAAAATTGAAAATCTTTCTAGAATAAAGAGTTGGGTGCGGGTATTTGGAATGGTTAACTCAGCAACTGGTTATGATGAACAGCATATCGTTTTAAATGGATTTAGCGATCTTCTATTGGAGGTATTTGGTTCCGAAGTTGGAGCACATTCACGTTCTGCGGTAGGAGTGGCAGGATTACCTATGAATTTAGCTATAGAAATAGAAGGAGAGGTAATAATTGATTAAAATTATGTAAACTTATACCATTTCAACATAACGAAATTCTCTAATAGCACTTCCATCAAGCTTTTTAAGTGCCTCTTGATAACCATGACTGTTATAACCCGCATTTGCAGCTTCTAAACTTTCCCATTCGACAACAACAGTTCTTGTTTTTTGACCTTCTTCCTTTACTGCTAGCGGTATTCCTCTAGCTAAAAATTTAGCTCCTGCAGCTTTCATAGCAGGACCAGCTAATTCTGCGTAAGCAGCAAGTTTCTTTTCATCATTAATAGATTTATAAATAACAACCTGAAGAACTTTAGACATATTTACCTCCACTCAAAATATTTATAAAAAATATTTTAACTGGAGTAATGTGTCAATGAAGAATAATAAATAAAAAACTTTAAATTTAATAAATTTTTCAGTATTTTACTAGATATTCTTATATCTATATCCACCACCTTGGACAAGAAAGAAGGTAGGATCCCATTGGCTTTCCATTACATTAGAAACCAAAGTATTAACTGCTTTTTTGGGAGCATTAGCTTGTGCTAACAGAGCTAATGAAGTATCCTTTATCATGGATCCAACAGTGAAAGTTGTAGTTTCAACAGCGAAATTGGTGGACAGTAAACTACTTAATCCACCTTCAGCATAAATTAAATTTTGAAGTGTACTAGATATAGAACTACTGAGAACTGATGCATTGATTGATATACCATTACTTACTTTATTAAATTGCTTTATCCCCGCATCAATATAATCTAATGATTTGCTCGCAGAGGTAATACTTGATAAATCAACATCATTTACTGTTTTTACAGGAGGTAAAGACTCTCCACTTGTATTTCCCATTCCTTCATAATTGAACAAAGTACCAAAAAAACCACTTTTCTCAGTAGCATTATCTCCAGTAATTCTAATTGCTTGTGGACTTTCCATTGTTACTGTTCCGACAACCAAAGCAGTTCGCTGTTGATCTTGAGTAATGTTGTCATAGTAAACGTCATCAGGTACATCATCTTCATCCATAACTGGAGTCGCCCTAGCAGTTATACCTTGAAAAGTATGAGTTTGGTTGTGTCCGGCATATTGCGTACTTTTAAAACTATGATTTTCTGATGGACCAGCATATTGATTAGTAAAAGTATGAATTTCATTTTCTCCAGCTAAAGGACCATTGAATTCGTGTGTTTCGGAAGAACCAGAATTTTGACCTGTAAGAGTATGTGTTTCAGAAGATCCTGCAGTTAATAGAAGAGGTGTTCCACCACCTAAATCTTGAAGCCTCACAGAGCTACTTGTAGGTGCGACAATTAAATAATCTTGACCACTTGTTAAACCTGTAAGTGCAGTCCCTCCTCCTGCAGAATAAGTAACTATATCACCAGCAGAAAAGTTATTTAATATATTAATTCTATTTCCTGAAACATTATTTTGCGCATTGAAACTCACTTGTTCTGGAGCTAAATCTATAATTGGACCAGTTGAGCTTACAGAGAGCTGAATTCTGTTTCCTGCAGTAATATTTCTTACGTAATAAGTAGCATTATTTGTTAGCCCTTGAATAGCTGTACCACCATTGGTTGTATAGGTAACTACATCTCCATCTGCCAAGGTATGAGGCATATTTATATTAATTCTATTTTCACCAAGATGAACATTACTTTCTGCATTAAAAGTACCCTTTTTTCTAGCTATTATATCAATTGGTGTTCCATTCAAACTATTTGATAATGCAATGGTATTACCTGCACCAAGAACATAGTACTCGGCTCCATCTGTGAGACCACCAATAGCGGTTCCACCCTGAGAAGAATAAGTTACTTTATCTCCGTTGGTAAAACTAGCGCCTGAAAAATAAAATAAATTTACGTCATGCCTAACTTGGCTCTCAGCATTAAAGCTATCCAACATACCTTCTAAATTAACATTATTATTTGAAGAATCTTTCAATTTAAATGTATCACCACTTACACTATGAACTGTATAGTTTGATCCATTTGTTAAGTTCCTTAAAGTTCTACCACCACTCGTATAAGTGACCGTATCACCATTCACAAAATTATGATTGGAAATTTGTATAGTATCATTAGCTACACTGGCAGCAGTTCTCGTATTAAAAGAATGACTAGCTGGGGCTAAATCTATCGCATTACCTGCATTTGCATTTACAAGAGAAGAAGCTAATTTAATGGTATTATTATCGACTTTTATAGCAAAGTAATCACCACCACTAAGATTTGATAATGTAGTGCCACCACCATTACTATAAGTAAGTTTATCACCAGTTTCAAAATTATGATTATTTAAAGTAATTTGGTCATTTGAAATATTAATAGATGTTCTTGCATTAAAATTTTGCACTGGTGGTGCAGAAATATTGATTGTAGGTGCTGAGCCTTCGTCATAACCTCTTCCCCGATCTGCAAGTGTTCCATTTGTACGGGTTATTGTATCTACTTTTCCATTAACTAAATTAGCAGAGTAATTTGCCTGAGCACTACCAGCTCCTGATGCATCTGCTCCATCAGTATCTCCACCAACAAACGTGACAGTTGGTGCTGTTGCATAACCAGTACCTTTTCTGGTGACTGTTACACTTAAAACACCTCCATTTCGATCAACATGAATATTTCTATGCTTATCTATAAATTTTACTGTTTCATCAGTACCAACGCCCCTAGACAAGTTTGCATTAGCAACATTTGCTTTTAGTCCATCCTTATCGAGAGCTCTGGCAAAAATCTCATTTTGATTTGATTCTGGGTTATTTGAATGTGAAGGTCCGTTAGGTGTAAAATCCACATGTGAGATAAAAATATTATCCCCATTTTCATCAGTAAGTGTTACTGCTTTACCACTCTCAGCAATTTCAGCTGTTACACCTGTAGTTCCACTTTGATTATTTATAGCTGTTACAAGTGGTGATAAATCATTTATATCTGAAATAGTTGCGCTAATTGTTGTACCAGAACCATCTGAATCATTTGCAGTATTTGCACCTAGTCTAAATGTAATATCTGAGGCAGCAGCCATGTTAAATAATTGTGCTTTTGTAACTGCACTTGCCTCTATACCTAATCCCGCAAGATGAACTGAGGCAGCAAACTGTTTTGCAGACATACCATTAGTTACATTTATTGTTGCATTATTTTTATAACCATCAACAAAAACACTACCTGGTACTATTTTGTTGTTATTGGATGAAGTTAGAGAAGTTTCATCTTGATCTGTTATGTAAGGTGTTGAGAAAATTCTCATAGTTAAGTCATCTCTAACAAACTGCATATCCTTTGCTAATACACTATCGATACCTATATCAATAGTTTGAAATTGATTGTCACCAATTTGAACACTTTTACCTTTGAAAGAACCGTCTAAAAGCTTCTGCCCAGCAAATTGGGCATTTTCAGCTATTCTATTTATATCTAATTTAATTAGGTTTACTTCTTTTGCTAGTAATTCTCTTTGAGGTTTGTCAATCGTATCAGTTTGGGCAGCAAGAGTAAGTTCTCTCATTCTTTGAAGTAGCTCTCCTATTCTTCTAATCCCACCCTCTGCTGTATATAATGAGCTTAATGCATCTTTTTTATTAGAAATAGAAACGGTTAATCCTTTAACTTTTGATTCAAATCTGTTAACTAAATGCATACTTGCTGCATCATCAGCACCCTTATGAATTCTTGAACCAGTTGATAATTTTTGAATTGATTCTTCAATATTTCTTTGTGCAGGTGTTAAATTAGCAGATACCAACTTACCCAAGCTATTAGATACGGAGATAGGCAATGTACTTTCCTCATTTAGAATTCAAAATTTTTTGAAATTCTGCAATTATTATGCCATGGTCAAATAGAAGTTTATTTTAGGATAGATTTATAAAATTTCAGGTATTTTATAAGGAGCTCTAACTGTTAATAATTCAGCCCCACTCTGCTTAATAACTATATTTTCTTCATGAACCATGATTTTTCCAGGAAGAAATTCAATTGAAGGCTCTATAGTTAAAACCATATTAGACACTAATTTCATTTTGTTATCAAAAGTTATTGATGGGGGTTCAGTTAATTGCAACCCCATACCATGCCCAAATCTTCCATATGAGTAATTTTTAGGTAAATATTTATCTAATTTTTCAACCATAATCTGCCATAGATCCGATAAAAGCAAACCTGGTTTTGCTTTATCAATTGCACTTTGAGTTGCTACCCACAAAATTTCGTAAACATCATTCACGATATTTGATGCTTTACCAATTGAAAAATTCCTATCAAAATCACAAAAATAACCATCGTAAGTTGAACCAGTATCAATAAATAATATATCGCCATTTTTTAGGAACCTGTCTGAAGGTTCATAAATTATCTGTGAAATACCACCTTGGCCAGAAATTACTGGTAAAAAAGGTACTGAATCTACCCCCCTTGAAATTAAAT
>CACESU010000059.1 GCA_902562285.1 uncultured Alphaproteobacteria bacterium
AACACCAGAAATTTATGGTGCAGAACATCTTCTTATAAGAAGAGCTGCAAATCATAAAATTAGTAAAAAATTAATTGAACGAATTGAGTGGTGGGAATCTTATACAAAAAGGAATTTTGGAACAATGGATAATAATCCATCTCCAGGTAATAAAATTGGTGGATTAACTACAATCCTAGAAAAATCGTTAGGTGCTGTTTCTAAAGCTGGCACATCAAAATTAAACGGAGTATATAAATACGCAGAAATTATTAAGGATAAAGGCTTTGTGTTTATGGATAGTCCAGGGTACGATCCGGCATCAGTAACGGGCCAAATTGCAAGTGGTTGTAATATTATAGCCTTTACGACTGGAAGGGGATCGGCTTTTGGATCAAAGCCGTCACCATGCATTAAAATTGCATCTAATTTTGGATTATATGAAAATATGTCTGAAGATATGGACGTTAATGCAGGAGTAATTCTTAATAAGAATCATTCAATTGAAGAAGTAGGACAAACAATTTATAACTTATTATTGAATATTGCTTCAGGAGAGAAGACTAAATCTGAAATTCAAGGATTAGGTGATTATGAATTTGTTCCATGGCAAATAGGCGCAGTAATGTAAACCTTTAAACTTTTTATAAACTTTATTCAGTTCAGTAAGAATGATTAGGAGATTTAAGAATGAAATTAAATGGTAAAAAAGTTTTTGTAACTGCTTCAGGTCAAGGAATTGGAAGAGCTATAACTGAAAGATTTATTGAAGAAGAAGCAACTGTTTTTGCAACTGATATAAATTATGAGTTAATCAAAGATATTCAATCTGAAAAAAAAGAATTGGATGTAATGAATAAGTCTGAACTGCAAACTTCTATATCTAATTTTAACCCAGATATTTTAATTAATTGTGCTGGTTTTGTTCATTCAGGAAAAATATCAGATGCTGAAGATGAGCAATTTGATTTTGCAGTCTCTTTGAATATAAAATCTATGTTTCACTCTATCCAAGTAGCGATACCTTTAATGATAAAAAAAGGTGGTGGATCAATCATAAATATTTCTTCGGTTGTTTCGTCAATTATAGGAGCTCCCAATCGTTTTATCTATGGTACAACAAAAGCAGCAGTTATTGGTTTAACCAAATCTGTAGCTGTAGATTATGTTAAGCATGGCATACGTTGTAATGCTATATGTCCTGGTACAGTAGATACGCCTTCTTTGCATTCACGTTTAAAAGATACTGGTGATTATGAAAAAGCAAAGCAAGATTTTATAGCTAGGCAACCTCTAGGGAGGATTGGAAAAGCCGAAGAAATTGCTAGCTTGGCTTTATATTTAGCTTCAGATGAAAGTTCTTTTGTAACAGGTCAAACACACGTTATAGATGGTGGTTGGTCTGTGGGATAGAAAAAATTTAATTATAAAATAGGTCCTAATTATCAATCGATCGTGCAATTAGTTCTTTCATTATCTCATTAGAACCACCGTAGATCTTTTGAACTCTGGCATCCGCATACATTCTAGAAATTGGGTAGTCAAGAATATAGCCATATCCGCCATGTAATTGTAAACACTCATCCATGATTTCATTTTGGATTTGTGATCCCCAATATTTTGCCATTGAAGCAGTTGCAGCATCTAACTTTCCTTTGATAAGACGAGCAATACAATCATTAATAAAGGATCTGAATACTTCTGCTTTAGTTTTAGATTCTGCTAGTTTAAATCTTGTGTTTTGAAGGTCCATAATACGTCTATTAAAAGCTTTTCTTTCTTGTACATATTTTATGGTTTCTTGGAGTGCAAAATCAATTGCACCAAGAGCGGTTATCCCAATAAGCAGCCTTTCCCAAGGAAGTTGGTTCATCATTTGATAAAAACCTTGTCCTTCTTCCTTTCCAATTAAATTTGTAAGTGGTATTTTAACATTATCAAAGAATAGTTCTGCAGTATCATTTCCCTTTAATCCTAATTTTTTTAATGGTTTTCCTCTACTAAATCCTTCGACATTATTTGTATCTAAAAGTATTAAAGATATACCTTTTGCCCCAGCAGATTGCTCTGTTTTGGCTGCAACAATTATTAGATCTGCAGATCCACCATTAGTTATGAATATTTTGGAGCCATTTAGGGTATATTGATTTCCGTCTTTTTTAGCTGTAGTTTTTATAGCTTGTAAATCTGATCCAGCTCCAGGTTCAGTCATAGCCAAAGAAGCTATGCTCTTACCCTCAATCAATCTTGGTAGCCATTCATTTTTTTGTTCATCGGTACCATATTCATTTAAATAGTGAATAACTATTGATTGTATACCATAACCCCAACTTGAATCTCCTGTTTTTGCTTGTTCATACACTGTTATCGAGTCAAAGCCCATATCACCTCCGACACCACCATGCTCTTCTAAAACAGATCCTGACATAACCCCAGCATTACCAGCCTTTTTCCAAAAAGATTTTGAAACTACACCATTTTCAACCCAGTCTTCAATGTTAGGTTTCATTTCATCATTATAAAACTTTTGAACACTTTCTGTAAAAAGTTTATGTTCTTCAGTTACCCATTTATGGAAAGGAGTAAATAAAGTCATTGAGATTTCCTTACTTTTTTAATTGCATTTTAGTTTCTACTAACTCAGCCCAATATGAAGATCCAATTGGTAAAATCTCGTCATTAAATACATATGTTGGACTATGAACACTATCGGTATCACCATTTCCTATTAATATATACGCACCTTTTGTCGCATTCAACATATAAGAAAAATCTTCAGCTCCCATTATTTTTTCTGCATGTGCTGTATTTTTACCACTTACTTTTTCTGCAACATTTTTCGCCATTTCAGTAGCATCATTTGAATTTTTCATTACAGGATACCCATAATTAAATTCTATTACAGCTTTTCCACCATATGCTTCAGCAATAGATTTTGATAATGAGAAAATTTTATCCTTTGCAATAGCTTGAACTTCCTTGTCAAAAGTTCTTAAAGTGCCTTTAAGAGTAACCATCTCTGGAATAACATTAAATGAAATTGTATCTGTTGAAAAAGTACATACAGAGACTACTATATCTTTAGTTGGGTTTGTATTTCTAGATGCTATACTTTGCAAGGCCATTACTAGATTACTACTCATTAATACTGGGTCAACTGTTTCTTGAGGTTTAGCAGCATGGCCACCTTTACCAATTATTTTTATTGTAAAAGTATCAGCTGCTGCAAAAAAATCACCAGATTTAATGGAAAACTGACCTATTCCTAAACCTGGCATATTGTGCATTCCATAAAATTCTTGAATATTAAATTTTTCAATTAAACCATCATCAATCATTTCTTTAGCTCCTCCCCCTCCTTCTTCAGCAGGTTGAAAAATTAATGCCACCTCTCCATCGAAATTTCTAGTATCTGAAAGATATTTAGCAGCACCTAGCAACATGGCAGTATGTCCGTCATGTCCACATGCATGCATAATACCTGGCACTTTTGAAGCATAATCTAAATTTGTTTGTTCTTGTATTGGAAGGGCATCCATATCGGCTCTTAAACCAATAACTTTTCCAGATTTATTTTTTTTTCCTTTAATAATAGCAACAACACCAGTTCTGCCGATTCCAGTAATAACTTTATCACATCCGAATTCTTTAAGTTTAGTTTCAACAAATTTTGAAGTATTAATCGTTTCATATAATAATTCTGGATTTTGGTGTATATGATGACGCCAAGATTTTATATGTTCGTATAATTCAGAAAATTGGTTTTTTATTGGCATTATATGGAAGTCCTAATTCATTTGTTCATTAATAATGGACTTAATAAAATGCGTTCCTTTATCTAATTGTTCTCTAGATAAATATTCATTTGCTTGGTGGGCTTGTTCAATTGAACCAGGTCCGCATATAACTGTACTATATCCTTCTTCTTGAAATTGACCTGCCTCAGTTCCGTATGATACTTTCCCAGTTGAGTTTTCACCAGTAATTTTTCTTACTAAACTATCAGCAAAACCATCATTTTCGGGCTTTAGTCCAGGTACCCAATGATGTCTACAGATAGATATATTCGCTTCTGGCCTAATTTCTTTCATCTGAGCAATTAATTGCTCAGCATACTTTTCATAATCATTTATTATTTTCTCTCCATCATCAAGAGGTAAACATCTTATATCAGTAGTAAAATTACATTTTTTTGCTGTAATATTGGAAGCTGTACCTCCACTAATTTTTCCAACATGTAAAGTTGTAAATGGTGGATTAAATAATTTATCTAAATCTCTTGGTGTTTTCCTTTGATTTTCTTCTGTTTTGTCTGTTATCCAATTGATTAACCTAGAAGCCGCCATAATTGCAGACACACCATTTGGTAAAAGACTTGAATGAACCTCAAAACCTGTAACTTCTGTGTCTAATCCTATCGATGCTTTATGTCCATCCACTAATTTTAATAAAGTTGGCTCGCCGACAATTACACAACTAGCTCTGGGAAGAGTTTTTTTCATTTCACTAATCATAAAAGGAGCTCCCACACAACCTACCTCTTCATCATAGCTAAAGGCAAACTGAATTGGTTTTTTTAATTTAGCTTTAATCATATCAGGAACAAGTGCCAGACAAATAGCTACAAAACCTTTCATATCGCATGTTCCTCTACCAAATATTTTTCCTTCATGTTCTTTTATCTTAAAGGGATCAGAGTTCCAATTCTGTCCGTCAATAGGAACCACATCTGTATGACCAGAAAGGATAATACCCCCGACTTCATTAGGGCCTACATTTGCATATAAATTAGCTTTGGTATTATCATCATTGTAAACAAGATGAGACACGA
>CACESU010000060.1 GCA_902562285.1 uncultured Alphaproteobacteria bacterium
GAAATTATACCTAGACCTTCAAAAATAAGAAAAAGTCCTAAAAGTGGGAACAATAAATAATTAATATTTTCTAACGCTGAAAAAACCATCAAAGAGTTAGATGTAGGTAATTTATTGATTAATGTTTTTAATTTCCTACTGAAAAAAAATCGTGACCATAAAAATAAAGAACCTAGAATAATTAAAATAAATGGTGAAAAAAAGGATTCATTATTTTCATTTATTGACTCTAAAAATGAAAAATCTATTTGTTTGACTATATCGTCTTTTATTTTTACCAATTCGGCTGCAGTAATACTCCATGAAATAAAATTCAATGGCGATGCACCTTTTGATAAAAGTTTTGTCTTAAAACGATCCAGTAAAATTTGATCAATTTTAGAAATATACTGCTCGGCTCTTTCTCTAAAAGATCTAGAATAAGCCAAAGGAAAACTAGCTTCAGCTAAATCAGAATTTAATTTATCTCTAAGTTCTCTAAATTGTTCAGAAATTAATTCTTGATCTATAGAAGGCAAATTTACAGCATTTATTTGCTCATTAATATTGTTGATTATTTTTAATTGTTTCTTTTCTATAGATAATAATTCAATGCGTAATCCAACTAATTTCTCTCTTATTAATTGTAAAGAATATTTAGAAGATGATTTGCTTTCGATAATTTTATTTGAATAATTTAAAATATTATTAAATTCAGTTTTAGATGTAATATTAACTTCTGCGCCTGAGAGGCTATGAGCATAATAATATTTTTTTTGAAATTATTAGCATTAATTTTCTTACCATATGAATTGAATTTTATATTATAAAATAAAATATAGTTTAACAATTTCACCAACAACGATCTATCTGTACAATAAAGATAAATAATGTTAATTCATTCCTTTTAAGGTAATATATATTAAAATGTTTAAGAATAGCAATTGACTATATTATGATAAAAAGAAGAAATTTTATAATGGGTTCAGGATCAACCATTTTCACAGGGCTTTACCCAGTTGTAACGTTTGCTGAAACTGCATCTACATATTTTTCTTTACTTTGGCGAGGATTAGATGTTGGTTTTTCAAGTATAAAAATAAATAGATCTGGAAAAAAAGTAGTTGCCAACATTGAGGTTAAAATATCTGTTAAAGTTTTAAATTTTGATGCATTTTCTTATAATCTTAAAAATGAGGAGGTTTGGGAATCTGGAATTTTAGAAAAAATAAATTCAAAAACCATAATTGGAAAAAAAGTAGAATTTGTAAAAGGTATAAGAGAAAAAAATGGATTTAACATTGAGGGATCAAAATTTTCAGGATTAGTAGAAGGAAACCCTGCAACTACAAGCTATTTTTCTCCTGAATTTTTAAAAAGAAAAATTTGGATAAGTACCCAAGATGGTGATCCTTTATCAGTCAGTGCAACAAAAATAGGACCTGATATGGCTAAGACCACTAATGGTGAAATACCTGCGACTCTGTGGAAAATAAGTGGTGATCTAGATCTCGATTTACTCTATGCAAAGGACGGGAAATGGGTGGGTAGCAGATTTTATGCTGGTGGCTCACAAGCAGAATTCTTATTACAAAAAAGTGTTGGAAATATGCACTCGCTATGGAAAGTTTAAAAAATAAATCACCTACTGTATTGGTAACTGGAACTTCTAGTGGAATAGGAAGAGGGTTATGCCAAGCACTTATTGAAAAAGGATATAAAGTTTTTGGGACTGTAAGAAATAGGAAGGATGCTACTGAATTAAAAAAAGAATTTGGAGAAAATTTAGATGCCCTTTTAGTAGATGTAACTGATGAAAAACAAGTAATAAAAGCTAAAGAAAGAGTTAAAAACTATCTAAATGGAAAACCTTTAACAGCATTAATTAATAATGCAGGAATTGCTACTTTAGGACCTGTTGAATTTTTACCTACTTCCGATTTTAAAAAACAAATAGACACAAAAATTTTAGGAACATTCCTTTTCACAAAAATATTTTTGCCATTACTTGGTACCGATAATAATTTAATAGGGAATCCGGGAAGAATAGTAAATATAAGTAGTATTTTGGGGGGGTAAAATAGGATCTCCTTTTATGAGTGGGTACTGTGCTAGTAAGCATGCTGTAGAAGCTTTTTCTGAATCTTTAAGGAGAGAATTAAAACCTTATCGAATAAAAGTAATAATTGTAGCACCAGGTTCTGTCTCTACACCAATTTGGAAAGAAGTAAAAAAACAGAAAGAGCAAAATAAATATCATAAAACTAAATATAGAACTTCATTTAAAAATATCTTAAATTCTCTTGAAAGTTTTGACCAAAATTCATTACCAATGAACCAACTAACAAGTATTATAATAAAAAGTATTGAAATAAAAAATCCTAAAATTAGATATAATCCAACAAAAGACCCTCTACAAAGGCTTTGGCCATATATTCCAAAAAAAATTATGGATAGTTTTTTCTAATTTAAATACTCAAATTACTAATTTGAAATTTAAGTCTTAATTTTTTTTAATATTTCTGAATGTGTTTTCTTATCAAGTTTAAAATTCCACATTAAATTAATAGACAATATCTTTAATATAATAGGTAGGCCTGCATAAATAAAAGATACTGCAAATAATACATTTTTTCCATTATTGTCGTCTGAATTAAACCCTATAATATCTAATAAAATTAAAGCCATTCCAGTAGAGATTGCAATCGCTGCTTTTGATACCAGTCCCCAAAAAGCGAAAAATTGACCTGTAAGTCTTTTCCCAGTCTTTAAATATTCTAAATCTATAATGTCTGCTTGAATTGAGCTTGGAATAGCTAAATCTGCACTTAATGCTAGACCACTCAAAATACAAATAATTGCAAAGAATATTAAATCATTCTCTTTTAAAAAAGTACAAATATAAAAATTAAACAAGCATAAATCATGGCATAACACCACACCCTATGCTTATCAAGCTTACTACTTATAAATATCCATAATGGAACTCCTACTAATGCACCTAAAAAATACAAAAATAATAATATTCCTGTAAATTCTGGACTCTTTAATACAGAATTCACATAAAAAACAAATAATGCAGGTGGAAGACCATTAGCAAGACCATTTATAAAATGTGAGAAAAGTAATTTCCTCATTAATTTTTGTTTCTTTAAAGAAATAAAAATTTCAAAAATGTTCAAAATATTATTTTTATCATATGAAACTTCTTTAGAATTACTTTTTGATATTAAAAATAAAAACATCGATAAAACAAAAAAAATAGAGGAAACAATACAAATTTGAAACAAGCCAATACTTGAACTAATACCACTTTTGAAAATTTTATTGTCAAAATCAAAACTTATTGAATAAAGTAGAGAAGCAAATATTATTCCTAGAATTGTAAATAGTTCTCTACAAAATGTTATTTTACTTCTTTCTAAATAATCCATACTTAGCTCAGCACCCATCGCGTAATAGGGCGCATAAGCTATAGTCCAACCAATAGCAGATATGAATAACCAAAAAAAGAAGTATTCTACATCAACTGATTTATAGATAGGTACAAAAAGCATCCACGTTGAAAAAATAAATAGTATTCCACCTATAAGTACCCAAGGTTTTCTCTTTCCAAACCTTAAGGGAAAATTATCACTAATATATCCCATTATTGGATCTGTAAATGCATCAAATAATCTAATTATTATAAAAATTGATCCTATTATAGATAATGCCAAACCGTAATTTTTAAAATAAAATTCACCGATTAGTACATATATACTAAAGTACAAAGATGCTAAGGGTAAAGCAGGCAAACCATATGCTAAAATTTTAAACAATAAAATGTCACACTATGATTTTTTTAAAGTAACCTGAATAACATCACCAGTTTTTGAATAGAAAACCGCTGCACATGAGGCTAAGTAAAAATTCCACATTCTCTTGAATCTATCATCAAAATTTACGGAAGCAATGTCATCCCAAACTGAATTAAAACTTGAATGCCAAAGCCTTAAAGTTTTTGAGTAACTGGAACCAAAACTTTTCAAATTGATACTCTTTAAACCCACCTGCAAAAATTGTTTTTCCAAGGCTTTTTTACTTGGCAACATTCCACCTGGAAAAATATATTTCTGGATAAAGTCTACTCTTTTCCGGTATTCTGGGAAAACTTCATCTGCAATAGTTATAATTTGTAAAGTTGACTTTGCTCCATTTTTCATAAGGTTTTTAAGAGAGTTAAAATATACAGGCCAATATTTCTCACCTACTGCTTCAAACATCTCTATAGATGCTATTCCATCGAATTGACCTTTCTGGTTTCTATAATCTGTTAATAACACTTTGGCACGTTCAGAAAGTCCTGCTTCAAATAAACGCTTTTTAGTAAAATCATGCTGGGCTTTTGAAATAGTGAGACCTGTTACTTTTACATTATGATGCTTAATTGCATATTCCATAAATCCACCCCATCCACATCCAATTTCTAGTATATGATCTTCTGGTTTAGGATTAATATTTTCACATATATTTTTATATTTATTTTCTTGAGCTTTTTCTAAGCTTTCAGTGGAAGAATTAAAAAGAGCTGATGAATACGTCATCGTCTTATCTAGCCATTTTGAATAAAATTCATTTCCTAAATCATAATGAAAGGAGATATTTTTTTTAGCTTGTTTTTTAGAGTTGGAATGCCACCAATGAACTAATCTTTCATAATTTCTCAACAGAAACCCACCTGGAAAACTATAACCAATCTCTTTGTTATTCAAAAAGATCACATCCAATAGAGTCAGAAGATCAGGCGTATCCCACCACCCATCCATATAAGACTCGGGAAAGCCATT
>CACESU010000061.1 GCA_902562285.1 uncultured Alphaproteobacteria bacterium
TATCCAAAAAGAGATGTTAAAACCTATCTTAATTGGTTGGAAAATATTGAACCTTGGTGTATTAGTCGGCAATTATGGTGGGGTCACCAGATCCCAGTTTGGTATGACGATAATGGGGATTATTATTGTGCTTTATCAAAAGAAAAAGCTCAAGAAATATCTGGTAATAAAAAACTGGTTAGAGATACTGATGTTTTAGATACATGGTTTTCATCTGGCATATGGCCAATCGCAACATTAGGGTGGCCTAGTGATAATAGTGTAATCGATAAATATTTTCCTACAAGTGTTCTAGTCACTGGATTTGACATTTTGTTTTTTTGGGTGGCAAGGATGATGATGATGCAATTGGTTTTAGTTAATAACGTTCCATTTAAAAAAGTTTATGTACACGCTTTAGTTAGGGATGAAAAAGGAAAAAAAATGTCTAAATCTCTTGGTAATGTTTTAGATCCACTAGAATTAATTGATCAATATGGAGCTGATGCTGTTCGTTTTACATTGTCTTCAATGGCTGCGATGGGTAGAGATCTAAGATTATCAACTGATCGGGTTGTAGGTTATAGGAATTTCGGAACAAAAATTTGGAATGCTGCAAGATATGCACAATTAAATAATTGTGAGTCTTCAACCAATTTTAACCCAGACACTGTAACACATAGCATAAATAAATGGATTATTTTTCAAACTACTGATCTAAAAAGAGAAGTTGACAGTGCTATTGAAACGTTTCGTTTTAATGATGCAGCAAATCATTTATATAGTCATATTTGGTCAAAGTTTTGTGATTGGTACATTGAATTTTCAAAGTCCCTTTTTTCTGGAGATAATGTCAAATTAAAAAAAGAAACTCAACTAACATTTGCATGGGTATTAGATCAATGCTTGATTATGTTACATCCTTTTATGCCGTTTATTACTGAAGAAATTTGGCATCAAAATAAAAATCGTAAAAATATGATTGTGCATGAAACATGGCCTGATTTTCCAAATTTACTTCATAGTGATGATGAATCTCAAAAAGAAATAAATTGGCTGATTGATTTAATACAAGAAATTCGATCTGCTAGATCTGAAGTAAATATTCCTGCTAGTCTAAAAATCAACCTTAAAATTGTAAATTTAAGTAAGCAATTTCTTCAGTGTTTGAAGAATAATGAAATTATTATTAAACGACTTGCAAGAGTGGAAAGTATTGAACATGAAATTTTAATACAAAGTGGGTCTATAAATATATCTATTCCAGGTATTGAGTGCTTTATTCCATTAGAAAATTTAATTGATATATCTAAAGAAAAGTCTAGGTTAGACAAAACTTATAAAAAACTTAAATCAGAACAAATCATGTTGCATAATAAGCTTAAAAATAAAAGCTTTTTAGAAAAAGCTCCAAAAGATGTTGTTGATAAAATAAGAAAAAGAAGTTCTATTTTAGTTTCTGAAATAGATACAAAATTAAAAGCAATTGATAGATTAAATTAATAAAAATTATTATGCCCTATTACACAAATATTATAAAGAAATTGTCTGCTGATGTTCCTTTTGTTGGTCCTGAAACTCAAGAAAGAAACTTAGGTAAGAAATTCAAATCTCGTTTGGGAGCAAATGAAAGTGTATTTGGCCCTTCCGAAAGTGTTATTCATGCAATGAAAAACTGTATTGCAAATGATATTTGGAAATATGGAGATCCAGAAAATTTTGATCTTAAGGTTGCAATTTCAAAAAAATTAAAAATTAGTATTAAAAATATAATTATAGGTGAAGGTATTGATGCCTTACTTGGGTATTTGGTAAGACTATTAGTAAAAACTAATACTAAAGTTATTACATCTTTAGGAGCATATCCTACATTTAATTATCATGTTAATGCATCCGGTGGCCAACTTATTCTTGTTCCATATAGTAATGATCATGAAAACTTAGATGCACTTTTAGAAGCTGTTAAAAAAAATAATGCTAAATTAGTTTATTTGGCTAATCCAGATAATCCTATGGGAACTGCTATTGAAGGTACAAAAATTTATGATTTTATTAAAAATTTACCAGAGGATTGCTTGCTTTGCTTAGATGAAGCATATTCTGATTTTGCACCAATAAAATATATTCCTGATATTGATATCAATAATGAAAAAGTAATTAGATTTAGAACTTTCTCAAAGGCTTATGGCTTAGCAGGAGCAAGAATAGGATATGCTTTTGGTGAAGCAAATCTGATAAGAAATTTTGACAAAATAAGAAATCATTTTGGAGTAAATAGAGTTGCTCAATGCGGTGCTCTAGCTTCACTTAATGATAAAAAATATCTTAATAGTATTCTTAAAAATGTAGAGTTAGCAAAATCTAAAATATATAAAATTAGTGAAATAAATGACCTAACATATATTAAATCATTCACAAATTTTGTAGCAATAGATTGTGGCAAAAACAGTGAATATGCTAAAAAAGTGATGGAAAATTTGATAAATCTTGGTGTTTTTATTAGGATGCCATCAGTAGCTCCCTTAAATAGATGTATTAGACTAACTGTTGGAAATGACTTAGATTTAGATTATTTCGCCTCTTCTCTTAAACTTGCATTATAATAAATTATTTCAAGTTATTGTTTTATCATTTTCAGCATAAAATTGTTTGCTGCAGTTACCCCACCTGATCGATGGGGTATTTTATTAATAGTTAATCCAGCTTCTAGTAATGATAAAACACCTAAAATCATGTGAGGATTTAAATGACCCATATGTCCAATCCTAAAAACTGACTTGCCTCCCAGTAATTCTAAGGATGTAAAACCTAACCCAATTCCTAGATCTACACCACCTTGTTCAGATATCCATTCTCTAGTTTTCGTAAAATCAAAACCTTTTGAAAATACTGTTGTGACTGCATTTGATCTTTCTTTAATTTTTTTGATATTAAGTTCTAAAGCATTACCATCTGAACCCAAGTGTTCTATACAATGCCAAACCATTCCAGATAGAATTTCATGTCTTAAAAAAACGTTTTCTCTTCCTTCTTCCTTTAACATTTTAAGGGCTTCTAGTTGCCCAATCAAAAGATTTGTTGGAGGTGTACCCGAAAAAATTTCATAAAATCTCTCTGGGTTAAGTCGAGGGTACCAATCCCAATATGGAGATATCATTTTATTTCTAGGTTTATAATTATTAATATTTTCTTTAACTTTTTTATTAATTATACAATAACCAAGTCCTGGGGGTGTCATTAAACCCTTCTGTGAAGCAGTTATTACGACATCAATTCCCCAAGGATCCATTTCAATTCTTTCACACCCAAAAGATGCAATACAGTCTATTATTAATAGTGCGCCGTGATTTGCCAAATTAATAGCATTTTTAAATTCTTTGATATTATTTTTACCTGAACTAGATGTATCGGTATAAGTAGTTAGAACACCTTTTATTTCCTTTTTTTTGTCGTTTTTTAAAATTGCCTCAATTTTATTTGGATCTATTGCTTCGGTAAAACCAACATCAAGATATTCAATTTTTAATTTTAATTTTTTTGCTATTTTACCCCACTTATGTCCAAAATGACCATTGCAGCAAAGTAAAATTTTATCACCTTCTTTGAATAAGTTCACTAATGTTGCCTCCCATACTCCGTGGCCATTGGAAATATAAATAATCACGCTTCCTGAAGTATTTGCAAAATCTTTAATCCCTTCCATCACTTTTTGCGTTGTATCAATTATTTCTTCACCATAAATATTTGGTGAAGGCTGATTCATAGCTTGTAAAACCCTTTGCGGAATATTTGAAGGTCCTGGGATAGCAAGATGGTCTTTTCCAAATGATAAATTAATTTTTTGTATTTTTTCCATTTACAGATTATTGATTATTTAATTTAATATCACGGATGTTAACAGAGGTTGCTTATTTTTGATTATAAAGTTAATTATTAAAAATTCATATTAACTTTTATAATGAGTTTAGATTGTTTTCCACTATAAAAAATAAATTTAATAAGTTTGACTTAGATTGGAGAAAATCTATAGAAAATTTGGATGGTTCAAATAAACAATTTAATTCAGCAAAGCGCCATGCTTTTTGGATTGATCATGAGTTTTTAAGATTTTTTTATCATAACAAAGCAGAGGTCGCACCTGGAGTTTTTAGGTCTAATCAGCCTTCTCCAGATAGATTGAAAACTTGGGCTAAAAGTGGTATCAAAACAGTTATAAATTTAAGAGGCGCAAGTAATCAAGGATCTTATTATTTAGAATTACAAAAATGTAGGAATAAAATTAATAGATCATCCTCTTTATGCTACAAGACTAGCTAGTTCAAAAGAGTTGCTTGGTTTAGCCGATATTTTTGAAAGAGTTAATTATCCTATTTTGTTACATTGTAAATCTGGAGCTGATAGGGCTGGACTAGCATCAGTTATGTATCACTTGGTAGTATTAAACACACCTTTCCCAATTGCCAGAAAACAACTTTCTTTAAGGTTTTTACATCTTAAGTTCTCAAGATCTGGTATACTCGATTTTATGTTAGATACATATGAAAAGGAACAAAAAATTTCTGGTTTAAGTTTTCGTTCTTGGATAAAAAATAAATACGACCCCAATAAACTTACAAAAGAGTATAGGGGATAATTAGTATGAGCAGAAAATTTGATGCTAAGTGGTAAATTAAAAA
>CACESU010000062.1 GCA_902562285.1 uncultured Alphaproteobacteria bacterium
TTTAGCTACATCGCAAGCAGCGCAAGAGTTTGTAGAAACTGTAGGTGCTGAAGATCTTAAAGATTACAAAATTTTAACTGTGCATGTACATGCACCAGGAAAAATACACACTAAAGATAAATTAATTAAATCTGTTGATGATTTTAAAGGACTTAAAATGCGTGGTCCAACACGTGTTATTAGTAAGATGCTTGAAGGACTAGGTGCTACACCAGTTGGTATGCCTGTGCCTAAAGTTGCACCTTCATTGTCGAAAGGTGTCATTGATGGAATGGTTGTTCCATGGGAAATTATGCCATCATTTAAACTTCACGAATTAACAAAAGCTCATACAGAAGTAAGTGGTGATAGGGGGTTATATACTACTCCTTTTCTTTTTCTAATGAATAAAGCCAAGTATGAATCTCTTAGTGATGAACTAAAGAAAGTAATTGATGAAAATTCTGGTATGGCGCTAGCTAAGCTAGCCGGTGAATTATGGGATGGTTTTGAAGGTCCTGCAAGAAAACTAGCCGTTGATGCTGGAGGGGAATTTCATGAATTATCTGGTGATGCATTAAATAAAATGAAAGTTGCAGGTGATAAATTAATATCACAATGGATTAAAGATGCAAATGGGAATGGTTTAGACGGAGAAATGTTAGTCGATACAGCTCGTAAATTAATTTCCAAATATGAGCAATAATTCTTTGTATGAATATTCAATACGCTCAAATGATAAATTTGGGCGTATTTTATTTTATTTATCAAACTTTTTGTCGATTTTTGGTGGTTGTGTATTAATTATTATTATAATTATTAATGTTTTTTCAATTTCAGGAAGAGTTTTATTTTCTTCACCTTTACTTGGAGACTTCGAATTAGTAGAGATGGGCTGTGCAATTGCAATTTTTTCTTTTCTACCATTTTGTCATTTAAAAAATGGTAATGTAATCGTTGATTTTTTTTTAGTTCTAAATTTCCCTTATATATTCGAAAGCTACTAGATATTTTTAGTAATTTTATTTTTTTACTGGTCGCTAGTTTTTTTACATATCGAATGATTTATGGAGTCATTGATATGATAAAATACAAAGAACAAACTATGCTTTTAAAACTTCCTGTTTGGATTGCGTTCATTCCAGGTATTTTTTCTTTTTTTTTACTAGCTTTAGTTTGTTTTCATATTTTATTAAGAGAAATTATAAATATGGACTTAAATAAAACTAAATGAAATCTTTTTTCTTAGAGAATTATGACATTGAGAGAATAAGTTTAGGTATTTATTTATTTCCAATATTATTTCTTTTACTAGTATTAAGAATACCAATTGGATTATCTATGTTCTTAGTAGGTGCATTTGGTACTTCTTTGATTGCAGGTTGGTTACCTATTATATCTCAACTTAAAACCAGTGCCTGGCACTTATTTTCTAATTATTCTCTTAGTGTGATTCCTTTGTTTTTACTGATGGGAAATTTTGCAGCAAAGGCAGGAATGAGTGCGGCATTATTTAATTTTGCAGGTGCTTGTTTAGGTCATAGAAAAGGTGGTGTTGCTATGGCTGCAGTCGGAGCTTGTGCCGGATTTGGCGCGATTTGTGGATCTTCATTAGCAACTGCAGCCACTATGGGTAAAGTAGCTTTGCCTGAACTAAGAAAAATGGGATACTCTAATTCTTTAAGCACAGGTGCTTTAGCAGCAGGTGGAACATTAGGTATTTTAATTCCTCCATCAGTCATTTTAATAATTTATTCAATTCTTACTGAACAAAATATAGCTAAAATGTTTTTAGCTGCTTTCATCCCTGGATTTCTTGCAGCAACAGGGTATATAACTGCAATTGCGATATATGTTAGATTTTTTCCGAACAGTGGACCAAATAAAAATAGAGTTGATTTCAAGAACAGAATTTTATTATTTAAAAATATTTGGCATGTGTTGCTTATTTTTTTTATAGTTATAGGAGGAATTTATCTAGGGTGGTTCACACCTACTGAGGGAGCCGCAGTAGGTGCAGCTGGAACCGGATTAATAGCTTTATTGAATAAAAATTTTTCTCTTAAAAGTTTTTTTGAAGTTATAAATGATACAGCAATTACTACAGCTATGATTTTTTTAATTTTACTAGGTGCGGAGTTCTTTAATTCATTTATTGCCTTAAGTAGGATAACAAATATTTTAGCTGAAACAGTTTTAAGCTATGATTATTCCCCATTCATTATAGTGGCAATTATATTAATAATTTATATTTTTTTAGGCTGCCTTATGGATAGCTTAGCTATGATTTTGTTAACAATACCAGTTTTTTTTCCTGTTATAATCCAACTTGATTTTGGTATGTCTATGGAAGAAACAGCAATTTGGTTTGGTATTTTAACTTTAATAGTTGTTGAAGTTGGATTAATTACTCCACCAGTTGGATTAAATGCATTTATTATAAACAAAATAGCTGGAGATATTCCTATAAAAGAAACATTTAAAGGAGTTTTACCTTTTTTGGCAAGTGACTTTTTAAGAGTAATCTTACTTTTTGCTTTTCCTGGTATTACTTTATTTTTAGTAAGATTGCTGTATTAATAAAATTAATAATTTAAAGGTATATTATTGTGAATAATAAAAATGAAGATTCTAGAGTTTTAAAATGTCAGCATGTTTCGCTAGAGGTAAGTGATGTTGATGTTTCGTTAGAGTTTTATCGAAGATTTTTAAATATGAAGCTTACAGAACGTCATAAAGCTGGAGAACATAAGGATATTCCATTTGAAATGGCTTTTTTAAGATTAAATAAACAGCATCATGACCTTGTACTTACTCATAATCCAAATAGGAGATATACTAAAAAAAATGATGAAAATTCTCCTGCTGGTATTCACCATTTTGCCTTTGAATGCTCTACTCGGGATAGTTTTTTATACTATTTATCAAAAGCTAAAGAAATGAATTTAAAAATTGTCAGAGGTCCTGTAATTCATAGTTCATTTCATAAAAATGGTGATGGAACATGGGGGGAAAATGAAAGTTTTTATGTTTTAGATCCTGATAACCACAGAATTGAGATATTTTGTTATATGGCAATTATCAATAAAAATGGTGAATATATTAACTCTGAAAATATGACTGTTCCAAATACCATTGCTGAAGAGATTTAGGATATAATATAATTCAGACTATTACATGGAAAAAAATAGAAAATTTGATTTAATAATAGTTGGTTTAGGACCTGTTGGAGCTGTTGTTGCAAATCTTTTAGCTCAGTTAAATATATCCATTTTAGTAATTGAAAAAAATAAATACATTCATCCCACGCCTCGAGCAATTCATTTTGATGGTGAGATAATGCGTATTTTCCAAAATATTGGGCTTGCAAATTTAATTAAAAAAATTTCTAGACCCTCATATCAAGGAATGAGGTTTGTAGATGCAAATGAGAAAACTTTACTTGTCAGGAAAGCTGATAAAAAGATTGGTGATCAGGGCTGGTACAATAATTGGTATTTTTTTCAGCCTGATCTAGAAAATATTCTAAGGTTAGGATTAAATCGCTTTAATAATGTTTCCATAAGATTAGGTGAAACTTTAATTAAAATAAAAGAATTTAAAAATAAAACTACTCTTACTACTAATATTTCATGTTCTAATAAAAAAGTTACATATAGTGGAAAGTGGATAATTGGTTGTGATGGTACAAAATCATTAATAAGTAATAAGATATCAAATAAAGTTAAGGATTTAGGATTTGATGAAAAATGGTTAGTTATAGACTTAAATATTAAAAAAAACACATTCAAAACTAAAAAGCTTCCAAATTATACAGTACAGCACTGTAATCCCATAAGACCGATGACTCGATGTTTTATTAATCCTAAAAAAAGAAGATGGGAAATAAAAATTCTTCCAAGTGATGATTTAAATAAAATTATTCAAAAAAAATTTTTATGGTCCATTTTATCACCTTGGTTAACTCCTAACGAAGCTGAAATAGAAAGAGCACAAATATATACTTTTCATTCAACTATAAAAAATAAATGGAGGAAAAAAAATTTGGTAATAGCTGGCGATAGTGCACATGAGTCGCCTCCTTTTTTAGGTCAAGGACTATGTGCAGGAATTAGAGATGCTAGTTCCTTAGCTTGGCGTTTAGGTCTTATAATTAGAGGTAAAGCCAATAGTTCAATTTTAGATACATATATGGATGAAAGAAAAAAGCATGTTTTAGAATTTATAAGGTTAGCAGTAAAATGTGGTGAATTAATTAATACTGGTAAAAAAGAGCTGATCACTAAATATTTTAAAGATGATTATTCAAATACAGATATTACTTTTAATTATCCAAAACCACAATTAGGTAAAGGAATTTGGAATTTTGGTAAAGCACCTTTAGGACAGATAACTCCACAATTTTTTATCAAAAATAACTTATCAGATGAAAAAGCAATTTATAAGTTTATCTTACTTGAGAATTGTAAATTAAAAAAAGACTTGAAAAATAACGAGAAAAAATTAATAGAAGAATTTCAAATTGTAATAATATCG
>CACESU010000063.1 GCA_902562285.1 uncultured Alphaproteobacteria bacterium
CTCTAGTTATCTGTGGTTTAAGTCCAGGGTACTTTAAAGAAATATCGTCAAGCACTTGTTTAAAATTTGAGCCAGAAACTGAAATATAATCATTTCCTTCAGCCAAATTTTTTAAAGATCCCCATATTTTAACTTTCACCATTTTATTTTTGTTTGGATAAAATTGCATTTAAAACTTTAGGTGGGGACAATGGTAATTCACTAAACCTTATCTTAGTTGCTCGTGAAACAGCATTATTTATAGCCGCAAGTGGAGGAACTATTGATGTTTCTCCAACCCCTCTTACACCATAGGGATGACCTGGATTAGGGATTTCCAAAATAACAGGATCAATCATAGGCAAGTCAGAAGCAACAGGAATTCTATAATCTAAAAATCCAGGGTTTTGTAATTTACCTTCATTGTTATAAATATATTCCTCATTTAGTGCCCATCCGATACCTTGAACTGATCCTCCTTGCATTTGTCCTTCAACATAACTTGGATGTATTGCTTTTCCAGCATCCTGAAAAGCAGTATAACGTAGAATTTTAGTGTGCCCAGTTTCATTATCTGTTTCAACATCTACCAGATGTACTCCAAAACTAACACCAGCATTTTCTGCATTAACTTCATAATGTCCAGCAATTGGACCACCTGTTTGAGAAGAAACTTTTGCAATATCTTCTAAAGATAAAGGTTCTTGATTTCCTGCATTTGCACCTGCAGGATAAGCATAACCATCCTTCCAAATAACCGCATCTTCATCAATTCCCCATAGTTTTGCAGCACGTTTGCATAATTCATTTTTAGCTGCTTTTGCTGCTTTTATTGTTGCTAAGCCCACTGAAAAAGTAACCCTACTTCCATCAGTTACATCGTTATGACCAAGTGAATTTGTATCAGCAATAATTGTTTTGACTTTATCAAGACTTATACCTAATTCTTCGGCGGCCATTTGACTTATTGATGATCTCGATCCTCCAATATCAGGATTTCCCTCAACTACTCCAACAGTTCCATCAAAATTTATATTTAAACTTACACAAGTATTCCCACCAAAATTAAACCAAAACCCACATGATACTCCCCTTCCCTGATTTTCTTTTAAAGGAGTATTATAATGAGGATGATTTTTAGCAGCTTCTAGTGTAGCTTTTAAACCAATATCATCAAATGTAGGACCATAAGAAGATTTTGTTCCTTTATGAGCTGCATTCAATATTCTAACATATAACGGATCTTGATTAAAATACTGGCATAATTCATCAATAATACTTTCAACTGCATATATAGCCTGTGGTGCGCCTGGTGCTCTATAAGCAGCCTGCGCTGGTCTATTAGTTAATACATTGTATGCTTCAGTTTTTACAGATTTCAAATCGTAAGCAGCAAATGCACTTTGAGCTCCTAACTCATATGTTTCATTAGGAAAAGCACCTCCTTCATATCTAATGATGGCTTCAGCCGCAGTAATTTTTCCAGTTTTTTTCATACCAATTTTTACATCAACTAAAGAGGAAACTGTTGGCCCAGTTGCTTTAAAAACTTCCTCCCTACTCATAACTATTTTAACAGGGCATCCAGATTTTAGAGAAAGTGCTAAAGCAATTGGTTCAATAAAAACAGTAGTTTTTCCACCAAAACCACCTCCAATTTCTGAAGCAGTAACTTTTAATTGACTATTATCAATTTTAAAAATATTTGAACAAATTGATCGAACATTGTAATGGCCTTGTGTGCAACACCATAAATCTGCTTTACCTTCATTGCTCATTGAAGCAAGGCATGCATGTGGTTCAATATAACCCTGATGAACAGATGGTGTTTTGAAAGTTCTTTTAATTATTTTTTCAGATTCACTAAAACCTTCTTCAAGATTTCCATGTCCAAATGAACAGTATTGAACAACATTTTCTGAAAAACCGTCTGGTATATTTTCGTTTTTTTTTCCTTGAGCTACTATAGGAGCATCTTTCTTCATTGCATCTTCAATATTGATAACAAAAGGCAGTTTTTTAAACTTTACATCTATTAATTTAATTGCTTTTTTTGCAACTTTTAAATTAATAGCAGCCACTGCAGCCACTGCATGGCCGTCATATAA
This sequence comes from uncultured Alphaproteobacteria bacterium, assembly GCA_902562285.1. Lineage (GTDB taxonomy): Bacteria > Pseudomonadota > Alphaproteobacteria > Rhodobacterales > Rhodobacteraceae > CACIIZ01. Next base: position 2,088 of record CACESU010000063.1, read on the forward strand.
AATTTTCTCATTTGCTATACAGTTTTCCAAAGTTTCATTATATTTATTATTAGGATTAATTTTTATAAAGTCCTTAAAAGTAACTATTGATTTCACACCTGGTAATTTTTCTGCAAATGAAATATCAATATTTTCAATTAAAGCGTGAGGCTCATTAATTCTAAGCAATAAACCGTAAAGCATATTTGGAGCAGATAAATCTGCTCCATAAATTGCTTTACCCGTTACTTTTTCAATTCCATCTGGTCGAAGAGGTCTAGTACCAATAACCTTAAAATTTTTGATGGGCTTAGGAGTAATTTGATCCATTTTCATTCCTCATTTCAGAAGCAGCATCCATTACTGCTCTTATTATTTTATCATAACCAGTACACCTACATAGATTACCTGCCAACCAGTATCTTATTTCTTTTTCAGTAGGATTAAGATTTTTTTCTAAAAGAGCTTTGGCAGCAACCAAAATGCCAGGAGTGCATATTCCACACTGTAATGCTGCATGCTCTAAAAATTTCTTTTGCAATGGATGTAATTTATTGTCATCAGCCATACCTTCAATAGTATCAATTTCTGAACCATCTACTTCTGCTGCTAATACCAAACAGGAACAAACTAGTTTTTTGTCTAGAATAACACTACATGCTCCACAATCACCAGTGCTGCAACCTTCTTTTGTACCTGTGAGCTGTAAATCATTTCTTAACACATCTAATAACGTATCTTCAGGATTACATAAAAACTCTAATTCATTTTTATTAACTGAAACATTAACGTGCAATTTTTTCAATTTTGTCTCCTGCTCTTTTATGTGCAAGTATCATAGCCCTTTTTGCTAATACCCCAGCAACATGTGATCTAAACTCAATTGTACCTCTTTTATCATCTATAGGTTTACAAGAACTGGAACAAATCATCGCAATTTTTGATAATAATTCATCAGTAATTTTAGAATCCATTACTAGATCACACAAACCATCCACATGAACTACTGTTGAAGCTACTGCACCTAATGAAATCTTTAAATCCTTAATTAATTGATTTTTATCTAGAGTAATAAAACATGCTGCTGAAACAACAGCTATGTCCATTTCACTTCTGGGAGTAAATCTTATATATGAATCAGATGAATAATCAGGTCTATTTGGTATTATAATAGATTTTATAAATTCGCCTTTTTTTAATGAATTTTTTCCTGGTGCAGTTGGTATATTTTTAACTAAATCCTCTCTGAATCCATTTGGACCAACTATTTTTGCAAAACAACTTGATACGCTTAGAGCAGGTATAGTATCTGCAGCTGGAGAAGCATTACATAAATTCCCAGCTAAAGTACATCTACCTTGTATTTGCGAAGATCCTATAAGATCAAAAGCTTCTGCAATGCCAGGAGTAAAATCTTTTAATCCAGGGTAATTATTAAACTCTGAACCTGAAACAGCAGCTCCAATTTCATAGCCACCACTTACTGCTTTAATATGCTTTATTCCTGGAATATTTTTTATATCTACGATAAGTTCTGGTTCAATAGCACCTGATTTCATTTGAACTAGAACATCAGTTCCTCCACTAAGGATTCTTGTCATACCAGATGTTTCATTTAATAAAGATATAGCTTCTTTTTCTGAGCTTGGTTTTGCAAAAATCATTTCACCATTACATTTCAAGAGATCATAATATATATATCTAAATATAATAAATATATAATGAAACCACTAAATTAATCAATAAGGTTTAACTCTAAAAAAAAATATTTTGCTTTTTTCAAGTAACAATTTTTATATTAGGTAATTTATTTTTTATTAATTGTTGCTCCCCTAATTTCAATTGCTCCACTCTTAGTATCATCAACAGAAAAAATATTTCCAAATTCTTCTCCATTAAGACCAAAAAATGAGCCATCCGAGGTAAGTATATGACTATTTGTTAAATCGATATCTAATTTACTATTAATCAACTCAATCTCATTAAAGCACACCCTATTCTGATTACAAATTTTACCACTCGGCAAAACAATGTCTACTATGTTAGAAGCTGGACAGTCCCTACAACTTAAATCTAAATAAGATTTTTTACCATTAAGTGATTTAATTTCACCTGAAATAGTTGTATTTGTTCCATCATAGTCAAAAATTATTTCACTACTTCCTGTTAGTCCGTATAAAGCTTTTCCATCATTAATAAAAACTTCAGCATTTCCAGTATAAGTATGTATCCCCACAGGTAAAATAAATTGTTTATTTTCTAAACCTATTATACCAAATGAATTATTTAAAGAATTACCTTGAGGAA
>CACESU010000064.1 GCA_902562285.1 uncultured Alphaproteobacteria bacterium
GGTTCGATTATTAGATGGCAAAAAAGAAAGTAATTTTCTAACTTCTCTTAATGCCAATATATCGTTATCAAATGCTAAATCAGCTACTGAAGACTTTGAAGTATGTGTTTTAGCACCACCTAAATCTTCTGAAGAGACTGATTCATTTGTTACTGTTTTAACTACATCTGGACCTGTAACAAACATATAAGAGCTATTTCTTACCATAAATATAAAATCTGTTATTGCAGGAGAATATACAGCACCCCCAGCACAAGGCCCCATTATAACGCTAATTTGAGGGATCACACCTGATGATAAAATATTTCGTTTAAAGACTTCCGCATAGCCTCCTAGTGATGACACCCCCTCCTGTATTCTTGCTCCACCGCTATCATTTAATCCAATGAAAGGCGCACCATTTTGCAAAGCCATATCCATGACTTTACAAATTTTTTGGGCATTCGTTTCAGATAAAGAACCACCAAAAACTGTAAAATCCTGACTAAATAAGTAAATTAATTCATTATTTACTGTTGCCCATCCAGTGATTACTCCATCTCCTGGATAAGATTTTGTGTTTAAATCAAAGTCAGTACATCTATGAGTAACAAACATATCAAACTCTTCAAAAGAGCCTGGATCAACCAATATTTCTATTCTTTCTCTAGCTGTTAGTTTTCCTTTTTTGTGTTGTGATAATATACGTTCTTTTCCTCCACCTTTTTTGGCTTCAGACCTTCTATTTTCTAGCTCAAGTAAAATCTTATTCATATATAAATAACCCAAAAAATTGATACAACCAAAGTAAGATCAATTCAATTTAAATAATAAAAACATTATAAAACGAAATAAGTTATATTTCCAATATTATTAATCATTTAATAATGTATTGGTATATATATTTTGAACATCATCATCGTTTTCCAACGCATCAATTAATTTAATCAATTTTTGTTGCTGATCATGAGATGTTGATAAATAATTCTTGGGTTTCCAAATTAATTTGACTAATTGACTTTCACCAAGTTTTTTTTCTAATCCTTCAGCTACTAGTGACAGAGATTTATCATTACAGTAAAATGAATAATTTTCTTTATCTATTTCTACATCTATTGCTTCAACTTCAATTGCTAATTCCATCATGGTTTCTTCATCACCAGTTGAAAGGCTAAATACAACAACTCCTAGACGATCAAACATAAAAGAAACTGAACCACTTTCGCCAAGATTACCACCATATTTTACAAATAGAGATCTAACATTTGAAGCAGTTCTATTTCTATTATCAGTTAAAGCTTCTATAATTATTGCGACACCGCCTGGAGCATATCCTTCATATCTGATATCTTCATAATTTGCATTTTCAGATCCATGAGACTTTTTTATAGCTCTTTCAATGACGTCTTTAGGAACGGAATTGGAACGAGCTTCTTTTACAGCTAATCTCAATCTTGGATTTTTATCCACATCTGGATCTCCCATTTTGGCAGCAACAGTAATTTCTTTTGAAATTTTTGAAAATAACTTTGACCTAACAGCGTCTTGTCTACCTTTTCTATGTTGTATATTAGCCCATTTTGAGTGACCAGCCATTTTAGAACCTCAATCTATTTTTTGAAGTTAATAATATTTTTTAAAAAAAAAATCAAATTAAATGGATTAGGTATACATATAAGTAATAATAATCGAAGTTACTATTCCAAATATTAGATTTAAGGGCAACCCAACTTTTATAAAGTCAGTGAATTTATACCCTCCAGCAGCATAAACCATAGTATTTGTCTGGTAACCAATAGGTGTAGCAAAACTGGCTGACGCTGCTATCATTATAACCATTATAAATGCTCTAGGATCATAGCCTAAACTACTAGCTAAAGTAATTGCAAAAGGAGTAATTACTACAGCTACTGCATTATTAGAAATTGTTTCTGTAAGAACAGAAGTAAGAAAATATAAAAACCAAATAATAAAAAATAGAGGTAAAAAGTTTAAATATGGGTCAACAACATTTGTTAATCCACTAATTAAACCATTCAACTCTAAAGATCGACCGATAGCAAGCATTGAAAAAATAAGTACTAAAATTTTACCATCAATAAATTCATATGCTTCTTCAATATCTATACATCTTGAACATAATACAAAAACCACAGCTGTGATTGCCAAAACAAATAATGGTGCAAGACCTAATGATGAAAACAAAATTAGTCCGATGAAAGCGCTTAAAACTAAAGGAGCGTGTTTTCTTCTGTATGCTCTAACATTAGATTCAGCAAGAATTACTAAATCAACATCAGTAGCCATTTTCTGAATATCTTCTATTGCGCCCTCTATTAAAAGAGTATCCCCTACTTTAATAACTACATTTTCTAGTTGTTTACTAAGATTTCTATTTCTTCTGTGTATAGCTAAGGCATATACTCCAAATCGTCTTCTCAATCTTAAACTACCCAAAGACCTACCAACTATCCTACAACCAGGTGGAACGAGGGTTTCTACTGTAATCGTTTGTTTAGAAGTTAATGTATCAACCATTTTTAAGTCATTACTTTCCTTTAGGCTGATAAGCTCGTCCATTTGTGTTCTTAAAACAATCCTATCACCTGCTTTAAATGAAATTTCATCTGAAAAATTACTACCTAAGGAATTATCATTCCTTAAAATGTTTATCACCCTCATACCATCTCTATTAAAAATATTTGTCTCTGTAGAAATTTTGTCGATTAATGGAGACCCCCTTGGAATAACTACTTCTGTTAGAAAACTCATATTATCTCTGCCAGATAAAATATCACTCATTGAGCTTCTTTCAGGAAGGAGAATTGATGAAAATAAAAACAAATAAATAACTCCAATTATAGCAAGCACAGCTGCTATTGGGGTAATTTCAAACATACCGAAAGGTTCTAAATCATATGATTGTGCTACACCGTCTATCAATAAATTAGTGGAAGTTCCAATTAATGTAAGCATTCCACCCATAATAGCTAAATATGATAAAGGAATTAAAAGTTTTGAAGCAGAAATTTTCATTTCGTTAGCTAATTTTAAAACTATTGGTATTAGAACTAAGACAACTGGAGTATTGTTTATAAATGCTGATGATATGATAGTTATCACTATTAATAAGAAAATTACAAATAAAGGACTTTTTTTAGTATTAGATGAAATAAAATCGCCTACTTTATCCAATACTCCTGTCCTAACCAAGGCTCCTGATAAAACAAACATACATATAATAGTCCATGGTGCAGGATTTGAAAGAATATTTAAAAATTCTTTGCTAGGAAGAATCCCCAAAATTACCATTAGAACAGCAGTACTTAAAGCTGTAACTTCTATAGGTACTATTTCAGTAATAAAAAAAATAATAAGGTATGAGTTAGAGAAAGCTCGTCCCTACTATGGTTGGGTGGGTGAGGAAAGTGAAGAAACCATTGGTAAAGATCCAACTAGGAGATGGATAGTTGATCCTTTAGATGGAACTAGTAACTTTCTTCATGGAATACCACATTGGGCAATTTCAATTGCCTTAGAACATAAAAATGAAATTACTACAGGTGTGATTTATGACCCCATTAAAGATGAATGCTTCTTTGCTGAAAAAGGAAATGGTGCTTGGTTAAATGATAAAAGGTTGAGAGTATCTGGCAGAAATCAAATGATTGAGATGTTATTTTCAACTGGAATTCCTTTTGCAAATAAATCAGGATTGTCTTTAACACTTAAAGAAATAGAAACTATTATGCCGAAGTGTTCTGGGTTACGTAGAGATGGTTCAGCGGCGTTAGATCTAGCCTATGTAGCTTCTGGAAGGTTTGATGGATACTGGGAAAGAGGTCTTAATATCTGGGATATAGCAGCTGGAATTATTATTGTAAAAGAATCAGGTGGTATAATTAGCTCATTAAAGAAAGGAGAAGATCCTATTTCTAATGGATCAATTCTTGCTGCAAGTGATAAAGTTTTTGAAGATTTTTCAAACCTGATTATGACTTAACATACTATCTTTTATGTAACACTTTTAATTCATTATCTCCACAAAATAGTTTCCCTTTTGAATAAATGAACTTGATAATACCTAGCCCTTTATTGTTTAAACAAGAAGTTATACTACCAACTGGTTGACCATTTTCATTTTTTATTTGGCTATTTAATTCTAATACTTGGGTTGCACTTTGCAATATTACTAATCCATTTTTTAAGGCTGTTTTGTGTCTCATTCTAGCAGTAACTTCTTGACCAACAAAACAGCCTTTAGTGAAACTTACTCCATTTATTTTATCAAAACCGGTTTCCAGTATATAAGTAACACCACTTTTCAGTTCATACCCACATTTGGGAATGCATAAATCAATTCTTTTTTTTTCATACTCTTTAAAGAAA
>CACESU010000065.1 GCA_902562285.1 uncultured Alphaproteobacteria bacterium
CTAGATTCATAACAGTCTTTGGATTTCTAACGTTTGGAGGTAAATTTATACACTTTTGTGAATTTACTAATTTGGAATTACAAAGCATGAAAATTCTCTTCGTAAAATTTTAACCAATTTAATCCCATTATTTTTGATGTTTCTTCTTTGTTGAAACCAACTTTTTTTAGTCCAATTAGTAAATTGGGGAAATCATTGGTTTTTTTAAACCATTCAGGTTGAATAGGAAACCCAGCAGAATCTTTTGTACCTTCACCATAATCCATTTCTTTTGACCATGTTCCATTTCTCATCCATTCTACGACACTGTCAGGTTGATTTTGACATAAATCTGATCCGATTCCAAGGTTATTAACGCCATATTTTTCTGCAGAATGAGCTATCATAGTTGAAAAACTCTCTAATGTACAATTAGTTCCATTCTTGAGGTGATGAGGATATATAGAAAAACCAATCATTCCACCATTAGAAGTTACCTCTTGTATAAGGGCATCTGATTTATTTCTTTTTGATTCATGCCACCAGTTAGGATTTGCATGTGAAATTACAATTGGCCTTTCCGAATATCTAATGGCGTCAAAGCTTGACTTTTCTGAGGTATGACTCACATCAATAACTAATCCAACCCTATTCATTTCCTTGATAGCTTGTTTGCCGAATCTAGTCACTCCGGGATCAGTTTCCTCATAACATCCTGTTGCAAGCAAAGATTGGTTATTATAGCTTAGCTGCATAAATCTTACACCTAACTCATGAAAAACTTTGATAAGCCCAATGTTTTCTTCAATTGGTGAACAATTTTGAAAACCAAAAATTATTGCAGTCTTATTTTTTTTATAAGCATTTCTTACATCATCAGCATTTCTTGCCAACATTAAAAGATCAGGATGTAATTCAATAAATTTATTCCAGCTTATAATATTTTCGATTGTTTGTCTGAAATTTTCATGATAGCAAATCGTTACATGAACTGCAGTTAGATTAGCCTCTCGCATTTGTTCAAATACTTCTAATGACCAGTTAGAATATTGAAGGTTATCTATTAAAAGTGGTTTCTTTAGCATATTAAAAACAAAATATTGATATTATGACATTTATAAGTTTTAACAACATGAATTTTTATATTGATCACGTATTTACTAAAAATGTTAATTTGGAAGGAATTTAAGTGAATTTAACAAAATTTTACATAAACGGTGAATTTACAGATCCTTCTTCTAATGAAACATTAGGAATAATTAATCCTGCTACTGAAGAAGAAATAGGAATCGTTGCTCTTGGTTCTATCGAAGATGTTGATAGAGCAGTCTATTCAGCAAGAAAAGCTTTTATTGTTTCCTCTAAATTATCCAAGACAGATCGGTTAGATATTCTTAAAACAGTAAGAGAAAATTATAAAAAGCGCTTTAATGATCTTTCAGAAGCTATAAGACTTGAGATGGGAGCTCCCATTAAACTTGCCGAGGGAGCTCAAGCAGCAACTGGCTTAGGACATTTAAAAACTGCTATACGTGTGCTTGAAAACCATGAGTTTGAATATAAACATGGTGATTATATAGTTCGTGAAGAACCAATAGGTGTTTGTGGTTTAATAACACCATGGAATTGGCCAATAAATCAAATTGTTTCAAAAGTTGCCCCTGCTTTTGCTGCTGGTTGTACTGTTATTTTGAAACCTAGTGAGATTGCACCTCTTTCGGCAATGATAATTGCTGAAATCATGCATGAATCCAAAATTCCAGCAGGAATGTTTAATCTTGTAAACGGATTAGGCAATATTGTTGGTGAAGCTATGTCCGCTCATAAAGATATTGATATGATGTCATTTACAGGATCTACAAGAGGTGGAGTAGCAGTAGCTACAGCATCTGCAGCTACTGTAAAAAGAGTTTCACAAGAATTAGGAGGTAAATCTGCAAACATTATACTTGATGATGATTCCTTTACTAAATCTATCAATAATGGTGTAACTCATGTTATGAGTAATACAGGTCAATCATGTAATGCTCCAACTAGAATGCTAGTTCCTTTATCTCGACATGACGAAGCATTAGATATTGCAAAAAATTCTGTAGAAAATATTAAAGTTGGTAAACCTGATGATATAAATACTGATTTAGGACCATTAGTAAGTATTATTCAATATAATAAAGTACAAAATTTAATTGAAAAGGGAATAGAAGAAGGAGCACAGTTGGTTTCAGGTGGGAAAGGTAAACCTGAAGGTTTTGAAAAAGGTTATTATGTAAAACCAACAATTTTTGGTAACGTTTCTAATAATATGATTATAGCCAAAGAAGAAATTTTTGGACCAGTTTTATCTATTATTCCTTATGATGATATTGAACATGCAGTTTCTATAGCAAACGATACAGTATATGGATTAGCTGCATATGTAACTGGTGAAGATCAAAAAAAATGTTTGGAAGTCGCAAGAGAATTAAGAGCTGGTCAAATAAGCTTAAATTATGGTTCAAGTGGTCCTTCCGCTCCATTTGGTGGATATAAGCAATCAGGCAATGGTAGAGAAAAAGCAGAGTGGGGTTTAGATGAATTCCTCGAGATAAAAGCCATTATGGGAAGTTAGATTTTTCAATATTAATTATTGGTCTATAATTTTTTTATTTGTAATAATTAGCATTTTGCACGCTTTTTGCATCATTTGTAAAAAGAGAAAATTATTATGCTTAATGCTGAAGATACAAAAGAAAGAATTAGGAAACTAAGACTGAAAGTTGTTTCTGGACCAATAGATCCTGTGGTTGAAGGTAATTTTAAGGAAAATATACTCGAAAGTACTAAAATCACCTCGGGATGGAATGATAAAGCAGGTTCTGAAAATGCCGAACAAAATAAAATAAAAAAAAATAACTTCATTAAGGAAAATGTAGAAAAAGCACTCGTCTCTTTCAGTCAAAAAAAGTCAAAAAAAATTCAAGATCAAAATAATACCAAGAATTTGAACAGTAATATGTTCTCTCAATCCACTATTCAAAATGAAATTGATAATAGAATTACAAATAATTCAAAGCTAATAATTGAGTTATTTAATGAAAGAATAGAGGATCTTAAGAGTAAGATTGTAAATACAGATAATTTTGATGATTTCAGAAATCGTATTGCTGAACAATTAGAAATCAGCATTACGCATATTACAGAAAAGTTAAACGAAAAAATTATTGAAATCCGTAAGCAAACTGACCAAAATAATAAAGAATTAAACAATTTGATAAACAACAAATCTTTAGAGTTATTTAATACTACAAAAGAGAAAATAAATCTTTTTTCTGATAGACTAAATGCTTACGACAATAAATTTCCAGAAACTACAAAAAAATTAGAAGAAAAAATTTACTCTGATATAAATCAAATAGTAGATGAATTTAGCTCTAAGATTAAAGTAGAAACTGATAAAGTCACTTTAATCAATGAAATGTTTAAAAATGATTTTACTAAAATTACTGAAAATTTAGAAGAACTCGATCGTAAGACATATGAAAAAATGAATACTCTGAGTAATGATTTTGACACTGAAAAATCTGAAAGTATAAATCAATTCAGTTTAGTTACCGGTTCTCATAATTCTTTAAAAAGAGATTTTGATGATTTTAGAGACTCTGTTGGATTAAAAAGTGATGCTTTAGCTTCAGAAATTTCATTTCAAATAGATGATTTAAATACTGAATTTAACAAGAAATTAAATGGTTTTAACCAAGAATTAGAAAGTGCAATAGATACTTTCAATAGTGATAATAAAAGTATTATTGGCAAATTTGATGTAAAATTTGAAAATTTGCATGAAACAGTTTCCTCCATAGCTACTCAAATTCATAAAGATAATCAAGAATTAAAATCTGATTTAGATAAACGTGTTAATTTCTTAGAGAATAATTCAATTAAACAAATAGATTATTTAGAAAATGAACTTAATAAAAATCTTGATACTAATGAAAAAGCAATTGATACGATTAAATCTAGTTTAGAAAAAATAATTGATGAAAATAAAAAGCAGTCATTAGACAAAATTCAGCTAGTAGATAAAAACATTGCAGAAAAACTTGATGTTTTTAATAAAGAATTAAAAACATATAGTTTGTCATTATATGATGAACTGAATGATGAGATAAATAAATCAAATATCAAATCAAATGATTCCCTTCAAAATACAAATATATCAATTAGCGGCCTTAAAAAAGAAATAGAAGATGGTAAGAAAATTTTATTAAAAGAAGTTTTAAGAAAAAATAATGACTTGAAAGAAAGTTTTAAAAAAGGATTAGACGAAGCAAATAAAAACTTAAACAATTC
>CACESU010000066.1 GCA_902562285.1 uncultured Alphaproteobacteria bacterium
TTTATTGCCACACTTTTTTAACAAGTCTGCAAAATGATCATTAGTAGAAAAGAAGGGAGTAATGTCTGCACCCATAGCAATTCTTGCCGCTCCAGTGAGGGAAGCAAAAGTTACCAAAATATCAGTATTTTTTTTCAGTAGCATAAGTTAAGGCATCAGCAAGAATTAACCTGCCCTCTGCATCTGTATTTTTAATTTCTACTCCCATACCACTTCTAGAAATTAAAATGTCACCCGGCCTAAATGATTTTCCTGATAATGAGTTCTCAACGCAGGGTATCAATATTCTTAAATTTATATTCGCTTTAGATTTGATTAAATAGTATGCTAAACCTAAGACTGAAGCAGCACCTGACATATCTTTTTTCATATTTATCATAGCAGATCTACTTTTTAAGTTTAATCCACCACTATCAAAACAAACACCTTTACCTATCAAAGTAATATTAAAATATTTACTAGAACCTCTAAAATTTAGTTCAAGAAATCTAGGTTTTTTTGATGATGCTTTTCCAACCTCATGGATTAGTGGAAAATTTTTTTTAAGATTATTACCGAATACAGTTTTTATTTCTAAATTATAAAAATCTGAAAATTTTTTTAAATAGTTTTCAAAATGTTTTGGACTTAGAATGTTTGCTGGCAAGTTTATTAAATCTCTTACTATAAACTCGCTTTCAGTGAGAAGTAATATTTTATCCAAATTTGAAACATTAGGTAAAATCAGAACCGGACTTCCAATGTTTTTTTCTTTTTTAAGTTTTTTATCAAAATCTTTAAATGAATAAAAACTTAAACAAAAACCCAACATTAATTCATTAATATCCTCAGTCTTTGGGATATTTTTCAAGAAGTATGTTCCTTTTGGTAGTTTTGAAAGTATACTTCCAATAAAAAATTTTGAGTAATTATTTTTTGTTTTTTTTAAACCAACAATAACTGCTGAAATTTTACCTCTAGTATCAGATAAAACTACCCAATTTCCATATATTGAATTAAATCCTAGAGTCTTTAAAAAATTATAATTTAAAGATGATACATTCTTTTTAATTTTAGAAACATTAGTAGAGAAGTAAATAGGAATAGCCTTTTTTGCATGACTACGAGATATTAAATTTGTTTTTATTCTTCTTAAGGATTTATCTATCAACTATTAACTTTTCTAATTTAATTTAAATTTCTTTATATAAAGTTCTGCTATTTGCACAGCGTTTAGTGCAGCACCTTTTCTTAAATTATCTGACACACACCATATATTCAGACCATTTTCAATAGTAGAATCTTGTCTTATTCTACTTACAAAAGTATTATAATCACCAACACATTCTACAGGTGAGATATAACCCCCATCTTCTTTTTTATCTACAACTAAAATACTTTCAGAATGTCTTAATATTTCTCTTGCTTCAGTTTCTTCCATTGATTTCTCAAATTCAATATTTATAGACTCTGCATGTCCTACAAATACTGGAACTCTGACACAAGTAGCAGTAACTTTTATTTTACTATCTAATATTTTTTTCGTTTCTGCTGCCATCTTCCACTCTTCTTTAGTTTGACCATCTGGTAAAAATTTATCAATATGAGGAATAACATTAAATGCTATTTGTTTTGTAAAATTTTTTGGGGCAACCTCTTGACCTGGTACATATATCCCTTTTGTTTGCAACCATAACTCGTCCATAGCACCTTTCCCTGCTCCAGATACTGACTGATAAGTTGATACGACAACTCTTTTTATTTTTGCTCTGTCATGTAATGGCTTTAAGGCTAATACCATCTGAGCAGTTGAACAATTTGGATTTGCAATAATATTCTTATTTTTGTAATTATCAATATCATGAGGGTTTACCTCAGGCACTATTAGTGGAACATTTGAATCATACCTAAAAAGTGAAGAGTTATCAATTACAGTACAACCATTTTTTGCAGCCTTAGCTACATATTGTTTAGTTGCTTCAGAACCAATCGCAAATAAGGCAACATCCCAATTTTCAAAATCAAAGCTTTCTAAATCTTTTACTTTCAGTAATTCATCACCGAAACTTATTTCAGATCCAACTGATTTTCTGCTAGCGAGTGCTGCAATTCTCGCAACAGGAAATTTCCTGTCCGATAATATATTAAGTATTTCCCTACCAACATTTCCCGTAGCACCTACAACTGCAACTGAAATACTCATTTTAGTCTCCTATCTTTATTATAATTGCAGATTTAGCTCATCTAAAATTTCATTGCAAACTTCTCTAGTACTAGATGGTTTTTGATTCTCTTTTTGCAGCAAATCAGCAGTTCTTATACCCTTACTTAGTACACTTTCTACTGATTTATCTAACAAATTAGCTTCTTTTTTTAAATCAAACGTATATTTAAGCGCCATTGAAAAACTCAAAATACATGCTATTGGGTTAGCTAGACCTTTCCCAGAAATATCTGGGGCTGAACCATGTACAGGTTCGTACATAGCTTTTAATTTACCATTAGCATTTTTGTTTCCGAGACTTGCTGAAGGCAACATTCCTAGACTACCTGTAAGCATTGCTGCACAATCAGATAATAAATCTCCAAATAAATTATCAGTAACTATTACATCAAATTGCTTTGGCCATCTAACAAGCTGCATTGCTCCAGCATCAGCGTACATGTGACTAAGTTCTATTTCTGGGTAATCCCTATCCCTGATTTTCTGAACTACCTCACGCCACAATACACCTACTTCCATTACATTAGCTTTCTCCATAGAACAAACTTTTTTATTTCGCTTTTTAGCTATTTCAAATGCAGATATGGCTACTCTTTCAATTTCACTTTCTGAATAAAAAGTGGTGTTTACCGCATACCTTTCACCACTTTTTTTATTCATTTCTATCCCTCTTGGTTCCCCAAAATATGAACCAGAACTTAATTCCCTAACTATCATTATATCAAGACCCGAAACTATATTTGGTTTTAAAGAAGAATAATCTGCTAAAGCATCAAAACATTGTGCTGGTCTTAGATTTGAATATAAATCCAATTCCTTTCTTAATTTTAAAAGACCTCTTTCTGGTTTGAGGGAAAACTCAAGATTATCGTATTTCGGACCTCCTACTGCGCCTAGCAAGATTGCATCAACTTCATTTGCTATTTCTAATGTCTTTTCAGCAAGTGGCGTACCATACTCATCATATGCAGAACCTCCTACAAGGTCAAATTTTGTATCAAATTTAATTTTTAATTTTGCTTCAAACCATTCTATTATTCTACAGACTTCATCCATAACTTCTGGACCAATGCCATCTCCAGGTAATACTAATAAAGAACCTACATTCATAAACCCAACCTTTCGAATATATTAAATTATGAAACCATCAATCTTTTTAATTAAAAGATATATGATCTATTGTCCAAGCCATGGGAATTTAAGAAAATATGAATCTTCAAATGATTTAATTTTATCCAACTTTTTCATTGTAAGTTCTATATCATCTAATCCATTTAGTAGACACTTTTTTTTAAATTGATCAACCTCAAATCTAATAATACTACCATCAGGCCTTGTTATTTCTTGTTTTTCTAGATTTATATTTAAAATAGAATTTGCACCATTAATAGCATCATCCATTAATAAATCTCTTTCTTCTTGTTGTAAAATGATAGGTAAAATTCCATTCTTAAAACAATTATTATAAAATATATCTGCAAAACTAGTGGAAATAACGGCTCTTATTCCAAAATCTAACAAAGCCCACGGAGCATGTTCTCTTGAGGAACCACATCCAAAATTATCACCAGCTATAAGAATATTAGTGCTTTTATATTTTTCCTGATTAAGAACAAAGTCTTCAATTTTATTCCCTAACTGATCATATCGCATTTCATCAAATAAGTTTTTCCCTAATCCAGACCTTTTAATAGTTTTTAAAAATTGTTTTGGAATAATCATATCTGTATCTATATTTATCAATGGAAGTGGGGCTGCAACAGATCTTAACTCAGTAAATTTTTCCATGTAATAATCCTTTTTTTAAATTAGATTTCGTACATCAGTTAAATGACCAGTAATGGCTGCGGCTGCGGCCATAGCAGGGCTCATAAGGTGAGTTCTTCCACCTCTTCCCTGTCTTCCTTCAAAATTCCTATTGGAAGTAGCAGCACATCTTTCTTCAGGACTTAACTGATCAGGATTCATAGCCAAGCACATAGAACAACCCGCTAATCTCCATTCAAATCCAGCTTCCTTAAGTTTTTGAGCTATTCCTTCTTCCTCAGCCTGTTCCCTTACTAGACCTGAACCTGGAACTATCAT
>CACESU010000067.1 GCA_902562285.1 uncultured Alphaproteobacteria bacterium
TAATATCAATTATAAATGAATTATCATTTGTTTTTAAATCCGTTTGGGAAACACCATTATCTTCAAATTCTTTAAATACAATTTCACTGGGTGATAATTTTTGTAAGAAAAAACCTTTTTCACTTTCACCTAAAAGTGAAAAGGTACCCCCACCAGAAAATAATTGAGTATTTTGCGAAAAATAAGCATTGATTAAATTACTAAAAGCTACCCCATTTTCGGGTGACACAACATAGACTGGAGACGGAATATGAATATTCGAACTTTTAAAAGTATAATCCTCTGGGGTTATACTTTGATCAGTTGCTAAGATGTCAAAAACATCTTTATATGCGTTGCTAAATACAACTGGTAACCCCTCAGTCCCAATGGGTTTTTGAGTATCAATTTCAAAATAACCTGTCGAGTTATTGAAATAGAGTTTTTCATTATTTTTATTAAGAGGAGTAAAATCATTCTGACTAAATATTTTAATACCACTCTCATTTCTAATGGAGTCAATAACAACTGTGTAAGAATCACTAAGATCTATCATTCCCTTTAACCATTCCATGGAGAGGCTAAGCATCTTACCTTCGACAATTGAATTATTTTGAAAAAATGGTTCATTACCCCTTAACTCTATTTGCTGACTTGTGGGTATATTATCTAAACCATCAGCGTTAAGAATTTTAATATCCACTGAGAACCCTTTTGGAAAATCAAAGTGATAGGCTGAAACTTGCGTATTACTATCATTAGCAGCAATATAATGACCATATTTGTCTACAGGGTGAATTGACATCTTAATAGGTTCTTCTGATTTATTGCCAGAATTATCAATTGTAAAAAATCCATAACCACCATCCGGAAGATCCTTAGTAAAAGTTATAGGATAAATTGATTGACCTGTTTCATTATTTTCATCATCAAGAATTTTTTCAATTGTACCAACTGTGAAACTATCACGATTAAAAGAGGAAGCGCCTTTCCCATCAGTTTTATCCAAATAGATATTTTGTGGATGTATTCCGTCTTCAGTAATTAGCTGTATAGTTGGTCTTACTATTTTTGTTATATTGTCTTGAGAACTTGTCCCCTCATTTCCTTCAGTTAGAGTTAACTGCGGTTTCTGAGGTCCTGTAAAATCAAGAATGATTTCAGCAGAATGTTCTGAAGCTAATGCATCCTCAAGCTGAGATTTAAATAAATAAGATCCTTCAGAAGATAATTTTGATCCATCAATTGTAAAATTAAGTGTTTGAGCATCAATATGATCAGGTGTAAGAGTTCTAGAAAACAATTCTGTGTAAGAGCCGCCATCTTTTGAAACTAATAGTTTTGCCTTTTGACCAACTTTAACCCCAGTCCCTCCTATATTATAGGATACGATAAATCCTGAATCTAATTCTGAAAAACTTACTCCATCTGAAATATCTTTCAAAACTGTTGGAACTGAAGGAGTTCCGAGACTGAAATCTACATTTAAATTCTTTTTTTCTGACAGGGCTCCAGTACTATCCTCAGCTTGAATAGCGATTACAGCCGTACCCGCTTCCTCCCCTTTTAAAGATGTAAATGTAAGAGCTTCCTGAATAAAATCTAAAGCTCCAGTGATTTCAAGAAAAGTGCTACCAATTCCTGAAATTCCAAGATTTGATAAATTAAAACCTGTGTCAGGGTTATCATTAATTGGAGATAGAAAAGCTATTGAACTTTCATTTTGATAAAAATATAAAGTTTGCCCATCCTCAGTTATACTTTTTACTTCTAATGGATTTGTTGTATCATCTAAATCATGATCAAACGTATATTCCGTTGTAACAACTGAGGAGGGAATTAGAATTGAAAATTCCCCACTACTTGTTGAAAAAGTAATTTTATTTGTTCCTAATAAACCAGTGTCAGCAGTATCTGGATCCGTAATCTTTATTGCAGATAAAAGGGGTGGTGTACCACCAATCTGTCCTTTAAGGGACTCCGAAGGCATTTGTATTGATGGCGGAGAGTTTGGAATAGATAAATATATAGTACTACTACTTTGAGCATATCCATCACTTACATTGACTGTAATGGATGCGTTTCCTCTTGAGGATGCAGTAAATTCTACAGTTTGAAGTTCTTGATTAATTTCATCAATAGTTTTCTTTTCACTAACTCCTCCAATAGAAGTCTTTGATAAGCTTCCCCCTATTGCTTGTAAGGTAACAAAAAGATTGTCGCCGTCTGTATCTGAAACTGCAAAGAATGGTTTTGTTTCTTTGGTTGATTCGAGCCCGAAAATAGTTTTTTCCCCTGAGCCAGAAGTCAGCAAAAGAGGAACATCTTGGCTGGATTTAGAAAAAGATAAAGTAGGGGCCTCATTCCCTAAAACAGATAAATTTAATGATACCCCATCTGTAGTTGTTTCCCACTTTGAAGGTTCAAACGGTTTGCTGCTACCTAGATCTACATAACCTTTTTCTGCACTATTATTTGCTTCTTTCTCAACAACCAGGAGATATTTATTATTAATCTTTTGTATATAAGCATCCAAAGTATCATTACTGACGTTAGATGGAACTAATTCATGATCATTATTCAAACCACGCCAATTAATTTGGCTACCTAAGAGAATTTTATCACCAATTTCCAAATCTTTAATCGTATCTAAACTTGCATTTTTATCAGTAACGAGATCCTCTGCTGAAACAAATACAAAAGAGTCTGATCCTTCTCCACCATATAAATTATCAGCGCCTATACCTCCAACAATTATATCATTACCTGCTTCACCATAAAGAGTATCATTACCACCTTTTCCACTTATGTTATCGGCACCCTCACCTCCAAAAATTTTATCTGAACCGGAACCAGTAATAATGTTATCGTTACTTTTTCCCCCTGAAGTCTCCATATCACTCGATAGGGATCCTTCTGAATCTGTAGCTATAATTGTAATAGATTGCTCTAGCTGGGATGCATCAACATCTTCAAAATTGGATACTTTTATTGAGTTTAAATCTGAGGGATCAACAAAATTTCCAGTTGTATCTTGAATTTTAACTTGATTTTTTGAAGAAGTCGTTTCTGTTAAATCAACAAGGATATTTTCATTTCCAAAAATGACAAGTTTGTCTATTCCTTCTCCACCATCTATTTTAGCATTAGAATTATAGTCAACTATATCATTACCACCATTTGCATTGATTATATCATTACCACCAGCCCCAGATATAAAGTCATTGTAATTAGAACCTTTTATGTCGTTAGCCTCTGCAGTACCTATAACTTCAATTCCAATACCAGCATTTGTAGCGTCTAAATTTTTGGCCTTATAAAGAGGATCTCCAATACTAGTTGCTAGCTCTATAGGAGCTCCAAAATCAGTGCTTAATAAATCAACATTGAAATCTACAAAAATCATATTAGCCCCATCAGGAGTTCCCTCAAGACTTAATGTCTCCGTTCCTGCATGAACAATGGCTTGTGGATTTGACTGAATTACAATACTCACATCTTGGGTCTCAGCAAGTTGATTGTTTCCATCAGTATCAACTTTAATATTTTTCTTTCCTGTCCCACCAAGTTCATCAACATCTGTAATTTCAATAGAAATTTTTCTAGTTGTAGAGGATGGGTTAGAACCACTTTTAAAGACAATATTCTGGAGAATTTCTTCATAAATCTGAATAGGAACTGGTGAAATACCTTCAATAGTTATTGTCGTATTATTAGCAGAATATGTTGCACTTAAGTTATTAGCCTTAACTAAATTATTAGCCTGAGCCAAAAGAATCAGACTATCTGCTTCGGTATCATTATTATCAGATTTAGAAACTGGATTTTTAATGCTAACAACTAATTTTTTAAGTTTAGAGCCATCATGATCTTCAATTCTTACTTTTGGAGCGATCTTAAGACCATTTGAGTGTACAGAACCAATAAAAGAGGAAGAGACATCATTCCCTTTCAATTTCGATCCTGCCTCACCATCTAAATCAATTGTTGGATTATCATTGATTGGAGTAACATCAATATGTCTTATTTCAGTATTACTTGAAGCACCATTATCATCCACTATGGATACAGTGAAATCTCTAGGATCAATAGATGGATCTTCACTAGTATTTGAATATACAACTTTTTTTAACAAATTCTCTAAATCTACCAATGTAGCAGAACTATTTTGTGCGTTAGTAATGCTCAAAGTTGCATTTTCCGGATTAAATGAAGTACTTAAGCCTGTGGGAATTGTATATCCAGTCTTTATAGAAAGAATATCTTCACCAATACGGTAACCACTGCTAATTTTTA
>CACESU010000068.1 GCA_902562285.1 uncultured Alphaproteobacteria bacterium
TTCTTTTTATTACTCTCAATTATTTAGCATTATAATTGCTATGACGAGTAATTATTTCTTAAATAACATCATTACTTTCAAGGATCATTCACTGATAGGGAAAAATTTCCTACAGGGTTTATTATCTTTTTACATAATATGTTCAATAGGTGCATTTGCTAACATTGCTATTGCAGAAAAATTATTTGATAGTTCTGGTGTTTGGTATTTGGCCAGTTTTTCAGGTGCAATGGTTGGCGCTTTATGGAACTTTATTTTTTCATCACTTTTTACTTGGAAAACAAGATAAGTTTTATCTAGAAAAAATGCTTTTATCTCATCAAACAATTAAATTAATTATTATATCTTGTTTTATTTCTAAAATAGTTTTAGCAAATTTTATTCCTTTTCTTAATGATGAAGCTTACGCGATTGCTGTTTCAAATAAATTTTCATTGTCATTCTTCGATCATCCACCTATTGGTTTCTGGTCATCTTTAATCTTTAATAAATTTGCAGATGAAACCTTATTTTTTTATCGGTTACCTTTTATACTTTACGGATTAGCTACAACCATTGTTCTATATAAATTGGGTCAGGAGATTAAGAATAGCTATTTAGGTTTATGGACAGCACTTTTATATAATTTAGCTCCATTTTATTTTTTTTCTGGTAGCTTATTTATAGTACCTGACGCACCTCTCAATTTAGGCATAGTACTTGTAGGATATTGCTTGGTAAAATTACATAATATTTCTACTAAAAATTATAACTATTTATTATTGGTATTAGGTTCTTCACTGGCCTTATGTTTTGCTAGTAAATACCAAGGTTTTTTAATAGGCTTCGGTAGTTTAATTATTTTTTTTTATTCACCAAAAAAATTATCATTTTTAAAAAACCCAATTTTTTATTTATGTATATTACTTTCCTTAACAGGACTTTTACCAACTTTAATATGGAATTATCAGAATGAGTGGATTAGTTTTCAATTTCAGGGATCAAGACAAGGATCTACATTAAATTTAAGCAATTTTTTGATCATGCTTTTTGCTTCTTTTTTATATTTACTTCCCCAGACTATATTAATACCAATCACTAAGTTATTAGTAATCTTTAAAAATAAGGACGCTAAAATAAGTATCCTAACACCTGAGAGAATATTAACTCTTTTAGCTTTACCCAATATTATCATTTTTGCTCTTGTATATATCACAAGCGATAAAACATTTCCTCACTGGATAATGCCAGGCTGGCTTCTTCTACTACCAATTGTTTCAAACAGCTTATTAGCTTCCTATTCAAGAATAAAAAATATAGCTTTTTTCAGTTCTACAATATTTATATGGTTTTTTTTAGGTATCATCATTATTCACTCACAAACGGGGATACTAACAAATTACCAAAAACAAATACCAAAATGGGATAATACACTAGAATTAATTAATTGGAGTACAGTAAAAAAACCTGTTGAAAAAATTATAAACAACCTAGAAGCTGATAATATCAAATTGGCAGCATTCACGTGGACAGAAGCCAGTCAATTCTCAACAGTCATGGGGAAAAAATATAAAATAGTTGTAATTGAAGGTAACCCTCATCATTTTCAGTTCATGGAAGGAGCAACACAGCAAAATCCAACATTACTTATAAAAATGAACCTCGGAATTAAACCAGATATTATCTCAATTCTAAACCGGCTGAAAGTCTATGACAAGAATGCTCAGCATATCAAAAATTTAATTATTAAAAGAGGAAATAGAGATTACGCTACAGCATCTTTATTTCTTTTTAGGCAATAAAAAAGGGGAGACAAGCTCCCCTTAATTTAAATATTATACATCCAATATTAGAATGAGAATGCCATTTTAACTTGTGTACCAGCATCAAAATCATCGTCATCGTTTGAATATGAAGCTGAAATGGTAGTTCCTTTAGTACCAGGAACAGTGTAAGTTACACCTGCTTCTACAGTTGCATCATCTGCAAGTGTCAATGCAGAGTCATCGGAGTCATACTCTAAGTGTAAGCTCACCGGACCCATTGGACCTGTTAACTTAAATTTATTTTCTTCTTCACTGTCAGTTCCTACAGAAATAGTCATTCCATTAATTGTTGTACTAACATCTGCACCCCAGTAATTTGTAGAGTCAACTGTTGTAGAATTAACAGTAACAGTCATTCCGCCTAAAGGCATAGACACTTCAACACCTGATTCATTTACATTTGAAGTAGCGCCAGTTGGTCTAATAGAAGCCATAGCTGCTTTAACAGTTGCACCCATCAAGTTAGTAGATACGGAAACACCACCGTCCTTTAGTTTTCCACCAGCTGTAATTGAGAGTCCACCTACAGAACCTGTTAAACCGATTGAAGTGTTTTCCTTATTAGCCGTTGTTGCCTGTGAATTATCACCAGAAGCAGCAATTGTCCATCCGGCTAGAGGTACAGACACGTACCAATCAGAACTATCTTCTTCATTTCCAACACTGCTCATTCTATCTATGTCAGAATATAAATAGGAAGCGTCAGCACCTGCTTCTCCTCCTCCTTTGGCATCATCGACACCAACAGATATATTCGCTAATGGAGTGGTTACAGTTACTGTAGCACCAGCAATATTATTTCCTTCCATTCCGTAAGTAATGGTAGCAGAGTAAGCCCCAAGACTTGTCATAGTTACGTCCAAATCAACATCAGATGAAACAGCACCTTCAGGAGCTGGTCCAGCTACAGCTTTCAGAGGAACGGTATAGTTAATGTTAGCTACGCCGTGAAAAACAACAGTTGGGGAGTGAGTATGGTGTGATGTACCGCCATTTACGACGGCCACACTGTCAGCAAAAGCTGCGCCGCTAAGTGCAACAAGTGCTGTAGTCGTCAAGAGAGCTTTTTTCATTTTCTTGCCTCAGTAGTTTCATTTCAAAGTACCTCAACCGTGATAAACAACGGTCGGATAGATTTGTTATCTATATTCATTAGCTTTTGGTCAAGTGTCTTAATCATTAAATGTACTTGTTTTTTTTTTTGGTGCAAAGATGCCACAGTGAACCCCCCCAATTTGTGCATTGATCAGCTATTTTTGATATTTTGTCGCGGTTCTGATCAAATAATCAATTATTTTAAAACACTAAAATATAATGATAAGAAAAAATTCAAACAAAATATTACAAAATTTTAGGTTTTGTAAATAATTATTTAAAAACAAAATTGATTTTAAAAAATATAATTATAAAGATATATATTAGGTCATCAATAAATTAAGAAAGTGTCATGCAAAATGGATCGATATAATTTTAAAGTTACTGAATCTAAATGGCAAAAAATATGGGCTGATAATGAACTCTACAAATCCGAAATAGATCGATCTCAACCTAAATATTATGTTCTTGAAATGTTTCCTTATCCTTCTGGGAGGATTCACATGGGACATGTAAGAAATTATACCATGGGCGATGTTGTTGCACGCTACATGAAAGCGAGTGGATACAATATTTTACATCCTATGGGGTGGGATGCTTTTGGTATGCCAGCAGAAAACGCGGCAATGGAAAATAATATTCATCCAGGAGAATGGACTTATCAAAATATTAAGGATATGAGAAATCAATTAAAACCACTTGGATTATCGATTGATTGGTCAAGAGAATTCGCTACCTGTGACCCTGAATATTATGGTCACCAGCAATCAATGTTTATTGATATGCTTAATGCCGGTCTTGCTTACAGAAAAAGTGCAACCGTTAATTGGGATCCAGTTGATCAAACTGTACTGGCAAACGAACAAGTTGAAAATGGTTTAGGTTGGCGTTCTGGAGCAATAGTTGAAAGAAAACAACTTACTCAATGGTTTTTTAAAATATCAAAATATTCAGATGAACTTTTAGAGGCTCTTGAAGATATGCCTAATTGGCCTGAAAAGGTTCGAATTATGCAAAAAAATTGGATTGGTAAATCATCAGGTCTAGAAATTGATTTTAAACTTCAAAATAATCCAGAAAAATTTGATAAATTAAAAGTGTACACAACAAGACATGATACCTTATTTGGAATGAGTTTTGCAGCTATTTCTGCAGATCATCCCTTAGCCTTACATATTGCCAAAAATGATACTGAGCTTGCTGAATTTATAAAAATTTGTCGCAAAACATCCACAAATGAGGAAGCCTTAGAAAAAGCTGAAAAAATAGGTTTCCACACCAACATTAAAGTGATTAATCCTTTGAATAAAAAGAGTTATCCTCTTTTTGTAGC
>CACESU010000069.1 GCA_902562285.1 uncultured Alphaproteobacteria bacterium
AAAAAATTGCATCTAATCTTTTAGCTGATGCAATAATTGAAAGTCGGAGAGCATACCCTGATGGGAAAACAAAGCTTAGTACAATATTTCATTAGAACTTAATACTTTAATTTATAAAAAAAAGTTATATAATATATACTCCAATCAATGAATTTTTTTTCATGTTATTTTTTATAATAAGAATAATATTTATGACTTTTTTAATATCTTTTGTAGATGTTTCAGATAACTTATTGTTGGCTGAAGGACGGATGTATGAAGGAACTGCAGAAGGTCCATGTATTGAATGGTCGAATAAAAGATTAAAATGGCCTCAAACAATACTTGGTCTTGAGAAGGCTAAGTGCCGAAGAAGAGGTACTAAGCCAAGTAAGGGGACTACGACTTGTAGGCTAAAACGCTCTTATATCAATGTGGGTACAGGGCAAAGAATGTGCATTTATGAAAGAGCTGGAACTGGGTTAGAAGATGTTACAATGTCTGTAGATCCAAGTGCTGGTGGTGCTTGCCAGAGAAGTTATGCTTGTGATCCTTTCAAAAATTAAATTCTAATTTTTATATTTTCTAGTTCTTGTACTTTGTTATTTGTGTGTTACGTTAAGTAAACTAAATGAATCAATCTGTAATTTAGATTTGTAAATTGGGGGGATGTTTAAATGGCAAGTGATGCATTTTTAAATTCAATTGAGGTAAATTTTAGAAAAGCTGTAAAATGTTTGCAGGACGCCGATGGGTCAGAATTTTTAAGTTCTGATTTAGCTAACCAAATAATGTTAGCTAATTCAACTTACACAGTAAGATTTGGAGTGAGGCTTAGGGGTACAATGCATACTTTTGTTGGTTATCGTTCAGTACATTCAGATCATTTTGAACCGGTAAAAGGTGGAATTAGATATGACCTAGCGGTTAATCAAGGGGAAGTAGAAGCACTTGCCGCACTAATGACATATAAATGTGCATTAGTTGAAGTACCTTTTGGGGGATCTAAGGGAGGATTAATAATTAATCCTAGGGATTGGAAACCAGAAGAGTTGGAAAGAATAACTAGGAGATTTGCACAAGAGCTAGCTAAAAGAGATTTAATGCATCCTTCTCAAAATGTTCCAGCTCCTGATGTTGGTACTGGTGAAAAAGAGATGGCATGGATGGCTGATGAATATAGGCGCCTAAACCCAACAGATTTAAATGCATGGGCCTGTGTCACCGGAAAACCAGTAAGTAAAGGTGGAATTGCGGGGAGAACTGAGGCTACGGGAAGGGGTGTTCAATATGCCCTTAGAGCTTTTTTTGATAATGAAAATGATTTAAAAAAAACAGGTTTAAGTTCTGGGTTAAAGGGCAAGAGAATAATTGTCCAAGGTCTTGGCAATGTAGGTTTTCATGCAGCATTGTTTTTATCTTTAGAAGATAAGGCTCTGATTACGCATGTATTAGAAAGAGATGGTTCTATTGTAGATGAAAATGGAATTAATATAGAGCTGTTAAAGCAACATATAGTTGCAAAAGGTTCCATAAAAGGATTCCCTGGCTACCAAGAATCTAAAAATGAAATGTTAGAAGCTGATGCTGATATTTTGATACCCGCAGCCATGGAACTGGTCATTACTGAGAAAAATGCTGAACGTATAAAAACACCTTTAATAATAGAAGCAGCTAATGGACCTGTTTCAGCTGAGGCAGATCCAATACTTGATGCCAAAGGAATAATTATTATACCAGATTTGTATGCAAATGCTGGAGGAGTAACAGTAAGCTATTTTGAGTGGATTAAAAATTTAAGTAGAATTAGGCTAGGACGCTTGCAAAAAAGGGCTCAGGAAAACCAAATTTCACAATTAGTTGATGGAATTGAACATCTTACAGGAAAATCATTCAACGACGATTTTAGGACAAACTTGGTTCAAGGAGCCTCCGAAGTTGATTTAGTTCGATCTGGCTTAGAAGACACAATGCGAGGGTCCTATAATATTATAAGTAAAGTTTGGAACGAAACAAAAGGAGTACCCAACTTAAGGACTGCAGCAATGATGGTTGCAGTTAAGAGAATCGTTCAAAGTTACTCTTCATTAGGTATTTAATTTCTAATACCTGCTTCCAAATCTCTTACTTGTCTGTTTAGATCTAAATAAGCTTTAAATAAATCTGATTCAGTAATTATACCAACTAATTCGTTTTTTTCTTGATTTATAACTGGAATAGATTCACCAACAAAGTCTTTACACGTTTCAATACCTTGTAGAACTGAATCCACATCAGTCAGTAAAATTTCATTGTTTTCTCTTAATATGTGACATTGTTTTTGGGCAGTATTTGTCATAAGGTCAACTAATCTTATTTTTCCTCTGTATATACCTTTCTCATCTACTAAATATGCCTCAGTATACTCCTTTTCTATCATAAGTTTCACTGCATGCTTGGGGGGGGGTATTGGGTAAAAAAGCTAGAAAATTATCAGATGCCAAAGGTCCAATTGCCTCATCCATTAATTTCAAATGGCTTCTTCCAAGTGCTATGTCTATACCACGATTAAGTAGTTGCCTATCAAATAAAGACTGCCCAAAAAATAAATAAGTAATTAAAGTAGCACTGGCTATGGATAATATAGACATTACACCTAAATCGTAGCTATTAGACAGTTCTATTACTAAAATAACACCTGCGATCGGTGTTCCTATCACCGAGGCGCCTACAGATGCCATCCCACATAATGCTAAAGCTTTAAAATCTGTTGCTATACCAAAAAAACTAATAAAACTCGCAAAGGCTATTCCCGACGCTGCACCTACAAATAATGCTGGGGAAAAAACACCCCCAAAAAAACCAGTAGATAAACAAACTGCAGTTAGGACAATTTTGAGAAAAAGAAAAACTAAAACTGTTTGCGTATCTATTTCTGCATTAAGCATATTGTTTATTGTAGTAGTTCCGATACCTAAAACTTCTGGATAAATAGTACCAATAGAACCACAGAAAAGTGCTCCCAGATAAATTAATATAAAAGGTTTTATTTTTGTTTTTGCAAAAACCTGTGGTCCCTTATTAAGTGATTGCATATAAGTAAATGCTATAAATCCGAAAAATATCCCCCCCAAAATAGCTATTGGAATGAAATTGATTAGATCCATTTTGATAATATCAGTTGCAAAAACTTGTTCTCCACCAAAAAATTTATCAGCAACTGCTGCTGCAGTGAAACTAGAAATTGCTATTGGAGTAACTGCTTTAATTGAAAAGTGTCTCAATAGGGCTTCATGGGCAAAAATTAAACCAGCTATTGGTGCATTAAAGCCTGCAGAAATTGCGGCTGCAGTTCCACATCCAATAAAAACATCGGTACTTAAAATATTTTTTGTTAAAAGTCTAATACTTGTGCCTAATGTCGCCCCAAAATGCACAAGTGGTCCATACTGACCAACAGATGCACCACCACCAGCACTAATTAAAGCAGCAAAAGTAGAAAAATATCCTATTTTTGTATTTATTTCATTATCTGTCCTATGTGCGCCATAGATACTATCAGCAGGTCCGTGAAATCTAGTTATGCTTGTAGATTTTTTGATATAATTGATAATAAATGCAGCAATTAAAATTGTTACTATGGGTGCATAATTAATTTGATAACCCAATATTGATGTTGAAAAAAAGGTAGTATTTTCCCTAATATCTGTAAGATAAAGTATTGAATTGACAAACACTTTAGTTGCAATTGCTACACACGCTCCAATAAAAAGACCAATGACAATTGTAATCACAACTAATTTCCAGGACTTTAATTTATTTAAAATGAATTTTTCCATATCATCAACCATCGAGATAATATTATTTTAATAAATTTAATAATATGATGTAATTTTTATAATATCATGTGTGGTATTTATGTACCATTGGGTGTAAAAGGAATTCAAATTTTAAGGATTTTTCCTATTTATTAAAATTAATATCAGGTCAGTCGTACTTACTTTTGATGAATTAAAAACGTGAGGTGCTTTAATGAGAGTTTTGCTTATATTATTACTAGGAGTGTTAGGAGCCTGT
>CACESU010000070.1 GCA_902562285.1 uncultured Alphaproteobacteria bacterium
TGCAAGACCTGCAGAATTACCAAAATCATTTCCAGTAGAATTTGGGAATGATGTTGGAGAAAATTGTTATGGTTTAATTGAATGGCCAAAAAGCCAAATCGTAAAATTACTTTGTTTTTATAACCCTAAAGATTCAAAAGATATTAGATCACAACAAGAGAAGAACTTAATTTCTATTTTTAAGGCTTGTAGACAAAACAATTTAGAGTTTTTGCTAGAAATAATAACTTCCAGAGAGTATGAAAAAAATGATGAAGATATTTTAAAGGTTATAGATCGCCTATATCGTATTGGCATAAGGCCAGATTGGTGGAAGTTGGAACCGTTGAAAGAAAAAGAAAATTGGTTGAAACTAGATAAGCTAATTTTAGAGTGGGATCAATTTTGTAGGGGTGTTTTATTATTAGGTTTAGATAAGCCAATGCGGCAACTATCAAGATCTTTTAAATTTGCTCAATCATCCAAAATGGTTAAGGGATTTGCAGTTGGAAGGAGTATTTTTGGAAAGGTTGCAGAAAAATGGTTTTCAGGAAAAATATCTGATTCAGAGGCTACAAAAGTAATGTCAGATAATTTTTATAAACTTTGTGCAATATGGAACAAAAATAATTAATTAAAAGCGGTTGATTTCATGAGTAATTTATTAATAAAACCCAATAATGATAGTAAAATAAAGTTTGATATAACCCCAGAAACTGCTCATTGGGATTATGTTGGCTTTAAATTATATCATTTAAAAAAGGGTGATAATATTAAAGAGAAAACGAACCTTGAGGAGTCTATTTTAGTTTTTGTTGAAGGCTATGGAGACATTGAGGTTTCTGGAAAAAAACTTGGGAAATTGGGTACTCGAAATTCAGTTTTTGAAAAAAAACCTCCATCAGGTGTTTATATCCCCTTACAAACAGAGTGGACTATTAGTGCAAGTACCAATTTAGTGTTAGCCGTATGTAGTGCTCCAGGAAAAGAAGGGTTTCTTCCTTCAATAATAAATTCAGACGAAATAAAACTTATTGAAAGAGGTAAAGGATCAAATAAAAGACACATCTTTAATATTGCAATGGAAGATAATCCAATAGCTAATAGCTTGCTAGTTACAGAAGTATTTACTCCCCAAGGTAACTGGTCTTCTTATCCACCACATAGGCATGATGAAAACGATTTTCCAAATATTACATATTTAGAGGAAACATATTACCATAGAATTAATCCTAATAATGGATTTGGGTTTCAACGAGTTTTTTCTGAAGATAGAACTGTAGATCAAGCAATATGTTTTAATGATGGTGATGTAGTTTTAGTTCCTAAAGGACATCATCCATGTGGAGTACCTTATGGCTACGAACTTTATTATCTTAATGTTATGGCTGGTCCTATTAGAAAATGGAGATTTAAAAATCATCCAGATTTTGAATGGTTATATCAAAGAGATAAAAATAGTATTTAAACTTTATTGTTATCACTAATCTATAACTATAAAATTAATTCCTCAGGTTCTTTTAAATTATTTGATCGACAACAAGCAACTAATGTGTTTGCTAATAAGCATGCAATAGTCATAGGTCCAACACCTCCTGGTACTGGAGTAATAGCATTTGCAAATTTGCTACAATTTTCAAAATCGACATCTCCAATTAATTTTGATTTAGTTTCTCCATTTTCTTCTATATTAACTCTGTTAATTCCAACATCAATAATCACAGCGCCTTGTTTTATCCAGCTAGATTTTACAAAATTTGGTCTTCCTACTGCAGCAACAATTATATCACTAGTTTTACAGATTTCTTCAATATTTTTTGTTTTTGAATGAACCACTGTGACTGTACAATTTTCTGACAAGAGAAGGTTGAACATTGGTTTGCCTACTATATTTGATCTACCAATAACTGTTGCTTTTTTTCCTTCTAAATTTCCAACAAACTCTCTTAATAACATCAAACAACCTAATGGAGTACATGGTACTAAAGATTTTTGGCCTGTATTTAAAAGTCCAACATTTGAAATATGAAATCCATCAACATCTTTAGACGGTTTAATAGTGTTTATAATCATATCCTCATTCAAATGCTTAGGAAGCGGTAGTTGACAAAGTATTCCATGAATATTTGGATCATCATTTAATTTTTTTACTAATTCCAACAGAGTTTTTTCATCAACTGTTTCTTCCAGCTTATATTCATAAGAATTCATACCTGCCTTTTTAGTTTGAATTCCTTTATTTTTTACATAAACCTTACTAGCAGGATCTTCTCCCACAAGTACTACTGCAAGACCTGGTACAATATCATAATTTTTTTTTAGATTATCTACGTGTGATTTTACTTTTTCACGAATTCTCTCAGAAAAAGCTTTACCATCTATAATGTTCATAATGTTAACTCCTGAAAACTAAAACAAACCTTCTATTTGGGAATTTTCATTTAAATAAATATTTTCAGCACTTGGTATTTTTGGTAAACCAGGCATAGTCATTATATCTCCACAAACAACAACTATAAATCCCGCTCCAGCTGATAATCTTACTTCCCTAATAGGTATTGAATGTCCTACAGGTGCTCCCCTTTTATTAGGATCTGTTGTAAAACTGTATTGAGTTTTGGCCATACAAACTGGTAAATCTCCATATCCACTATCTTCCCATGCCTTTAGTTGGTCTCTAATAGCTTTATCAGCAACTACTTCATCCGCTCTGTAAATTTTTTTACATACTGTTTCGATTTTTTCAAATAAATTCATTTTATCTGGATACAAAGTAGAAAACTGACTTTTATCACTATCTGCAATTTCTACTACTTTGTTTGCAAGTTCAATAGTGCCTTCAGAACCTTTTTCCCAATGTTTGCATAAAATTGCTTCACAACCCTTTTTAGCAACATATTCCTTTATCTTAGATATTTCATTATCAGTATCAGATATAAAATGATTTATAGCTATGATTACAGGTAATCCAAAGTTTTTTAAATTTTCAATATGTCTTCCTAGGTTATCACAACCTTTTTCAACTGCTGAAGAATTTTCTTCTCCCAGGTTTTCCTTAGTTACTCCACCATTCATCTTTAAAGCTCTTACCGTTGCGACTAAAACAACAGCAGATGGTTTTAAATCAGCTTTTCTACATTTGATATTAAGAAATTTTTCAGCTCCTAAATCTGCTCCAAAACCTGCTTCAGTTACCACATAATCAGCTAGGTTTAAGGCCGCTTTTGTTGCTATAACTGAATTGCATCCATGAGCAATATTCGCGAAAGGGCCACCATGAACCAAGGCTGGGTTATTTTCTAGTGTTTGAACTATATTTGGTTGCATGGCTTGTTGAAGTAGAACTGTCATAGCTCCGTCTGCTTTTATGTCTTTACAAAAAACTGGAGATTTATCCCTTCTATAAGCAATAATTATATTGCCCAATCTTTTTTGTAAGTCTTTTAAATCATTAGCAAGACAAAGTATAGCCATTACCTCTGAGGCCACTGTTATGTCAAAGCCAGCTTGTCTAGGAAATCCATTAGCAGCACCACCAAGAGATGTTACTATGTCTCTTAAAGCTCTATCGTTCATATCTAATACTCTTTTCCAAACAACCCTTCTAATATCAATTTGTTCATTGTTTCCCCAATAAATATGATTATCTATCATGGCAGAAAGTAAATTATGGGCACTTGTAATCGCATGAAAATCTCCAGTAAAATGAAGATTCATTTCTTCCATAGGTACTACCTGAGCTTTACCACCTCCAGCAGCACCTCCCTTCATACCAAAGCATGGCCCCAAAGACGCCTCTCGAATACAAATTGCTGTTTTTTTTCCAATAGCATTTAATCCATCGCCTAAACCTACAGTAGTTGTTGTTTTACCTTCTCCAGCAGGGGTTGGGTTTATAGCGGTTACTAAAATTAATTTTCCTTTTTTCGAAGATGAGATTTTCTTCAAAAATTTGTCAGA
>CACESU010000071.1 GCA_902562285.1 uncultured Alphaproteobacteria bacterium
GGTTGTTATACTCTAGTTTGTTCTGACATTGATAACTTCCAATTTCCAGACAGCTCTTTGACTATCTTCCTATTTAATCCATTTAATGAAAAAAAAACTTAACAATTTGAAAATTAAATTAATGAAAAAAAACATAACGGGTTTGATAATTTATTTTAACCCAAAACATGATAATATTTTTTCTAACTTGAGAATTATTAGAAAATTTACTTGGTACAATCTTGGACTTTTTAAAGAAGAGTGTAGAGTTTATGAGATATAGTCATTTCTTAATGAACGTAGAAAATGAAATTGAATAAAAAAAAAATAGCTTTAATTATTGGAGCGGGTGATTATTTGGGGTCTGCATTAGCCAAAAAGTTTGCTGTAGGAGGTTTAAGTGTCGTAGTTACTAGAAGAAGAGGTGATTTAACAAAACTTGTGACAAGTATTGTATCTTTGGGAGGGGAGGCAATTCCTTTTTATACAGATGCAAGAAATGAAAATCAAGTTATTGAATTAATTAAAAATATTGAAACAAAATTAGGTCAAATAGATATTTTAATTTACAATGTTGGTGGCAATGTAAAATATAAAATATTAGACACATCAAGTAGAATTTATCATAAGGTGTGGGAAATGTGTGCGTTTGGTGGATTTCTAAATGCTAAAGAAGTTTTAAAATATATGATACCTCGTAAAAAAGGTACGATTATTTTTACTGGTGCCTCTGCTAGTTTAAGGGGGAAAGAGGGATTTTCAGCATTTTCTGGAGGTAAACAAGCTTTAAGAGCCTTGGCTCAAAGTTTAGCTCAAGAGGTTAGTTTGAAAGGCATTCATGTATCCCATGTCGTAATAGACGGATTAATAGAAAATAGTAATACCAAAAAACTTTTCCCAAATGAATTTAAAAAACGACCTTCTGACGGCATACTGAAACCGAAGGATATTGCAGAAATATATTGGCAAATATATTTACAGCCTAGAAGTTCATGGTCTTTTGAGACTGATATACGTCCTTACAGTGAAAAGTGGTAATTTTAATTCTTAATTACTTTATAATTAAAAACTTTAGTCGAATTCTATTAATAAATCTTTTGCATCAATCTGACTTCCAATAGTGGTATAGATTTTTTTTATACGAAAATCATTTTCAGCATTTAAAACTGTCTCCATTTTCATAGCCTCTATTGTGAGAAGAACATCCCCTTTTTTGACTAAATCACCCTCTTTTACGGCAATTGATGCTATTGCACCAGGCATAGGGGCAGCCAAATGTTTTGGATTATTAGTTTCAGCTTTTGGTTTTTGTTTTAATTTTGTGGTTGAAGAATTATGATCTGGAATTCGGATGATCCTTGGTTGTCCATTTAATTCAAAAAATACTTTCCGATCGCCTTCATCATTCACTTCACTTACTGCCTGTAGACGTATTTCTAATATTTTGCCTGGATCTATTTCTACACTAATCTCTTGACTATTTTCCATTCCGTAAAAAAAGACATTAGTTGGTAAACATCTTACTGGTCCATATTTAGAGTGGTGTGTCAAATAATCTTGAAAAACTTTTGGATACATCAAATAGCTACAAAAATCTTCATCATCTATATCATTAATAGAAAGATCCAAGCTCGCTTTTTTTCTAATATTTAATAAACTATGTTGTCTTATTTTTGAACCTGGTCTTTCTTTGATATAACTATCGTTTCCGATGGCTTTTTTAATTAAATGTATTGGGAACCCGCCTGGAGGTTGTCCTAAGTTACCTTTTAACATGTCAATTACTGACTCAGGGAAAATAATTTCCGTATTTGGGTCTTCTACTTGCTCTTTACTTATGCCTTGAGCGACCATCATAAGGGCCATATCTCCAACTACTTTTGAAGATGGGGTTACTTTGACAATATCTCCAAATATCTGATTTACATCTGAATAGGTTTTTGCTATTTCTGGCCACTTATTTTCTAACCCAATACTTTTTGCTTGAGCTAGTAAATTAGTGAACTGTCCACCTGGCATTTCATGTAGATAAACTTCTGATGCAGGAAAAGTTACACCTTCATCAAATGCTACATATTGTTTTCTAACTGTTTGCCAATAGTTTGAAATATCTCTTACTTCTTCAATATTTAAACTTGAAACTCTTTCAGTATTTTTTAAACTTTCAACTAGAGATCCTAAACATGGTTGTGAAGTACCTCCTGAAAAGGAATCCATTGCACAATCTACTATATCTACACCTGCTTCATTTGCTGCCAATAAAGTTGCTATCCCAGCTCCACTTGTGTCATGGGTATGTAAATGTATTGGTAATCCTGTCTCTTCTTTTAATGTTTTAATTAATATTTTTGCTGCCGCAGGTTTGAGAAGACCTGCCATATCCTTTAATCCAAGTATATGAGTGCCGAAACTTTTTAATTCTTTAGCCATTTTAACATAATATTTTAAAGAGTACTTAGTTTTTGTTGGATCAAGTATATCGCCCGTGTAACAAATAGATGCTTCGAGAATTTTTCCAGTATCAAGTACAGATTCCATGGATAATTTCATATTTTCTACCCAGTTTAAGCTATCAAAAACTCTAAAAACATCTATCCCAGTCTCTGCTGCTAAATTAACAAAATATTTTACATAATTGTCTGGATAGTTTGTATATCCAACTCCATTTGAACCTCTTAATAACATTTGTAAAAGTGTATTAGGCATTTTATTTCTTAAATCTCTGAGTCTTTGCCAAGGACACTCTTGTAAAAAACGATAAGCAACATCAAATGTAGCTCCACCCCAACACTCAACTGAAAATAGTTCGGCAAGATTATTATTATAGCGATCAGCTACCTTTAACATATCTATCGAGCGCATGCGTGTTGCGAGTAAACTCTGGTGGCCATCTCTCATAGTTGTGTCAGTTAAAAGAAGTTGTTTTTGGTTTAATATCCAATTAGAAACTGCTAATGCACCACTTGAATTAAGCATATTTTTTAAATTTACTGCAGATATTTCTTCTTTATTTTTTATTTTATTTCTAAATTCAAAACCACCAGTCTTAATTTTTTCATGATTTTTTATCTCCGGATGACCCTGTATTGTAACTGTTGCAATATAGTTTAAAAGCTTTGTAGCCCTATCTTGTCTTTCAGAAAATTGAAAAAGTTCTGGTGTTTCATCTATAAATTTTGTTGAATATTTATTTTCTTTAAATTTTTTATGCTTTAATAAATTTTCAACAAATGAAATATTTGTAGATACCCCTCTTATCCTAAATTCCCTTAAAGCTCGGTCCATGCGTGATATAGCATCTTTAGGAGTAGGTGCCCAAGCTGTTACTTTTTCTAAAAGGCTATCATAGAATCGTGTAATAATAGCACCTGAGTAAGCTGTACCTCCGTCTAATCTAATACCCATTCCAGTTGCTCCACGGTAAGCAGTAATTCTGCCATAATCTGGTATAAAATTATTTAGTGGATCTTCTGTAGTTATCCTACATTGTATTGCATGCCCATTACATACAATATCGGATTGATTTTTTTTACCAATTGCCTCGTTTAAATTTGCTCCTTCGGATAACATTATTTGTGCTCTTACGATGTCTATTCCTGTAACCTCCTCAGTAATAGTATGTTCAACCTGTATTCGTGGGTTTACTTCTATAAAGAAAAATTCTTCTGTATCTATATCCATAAGGAATTCTACAGTGCCTGCACATTCATATCCTACATATTCACATATTTTAGTTGC
>CACESU010000072.1 GCA_902562285.1 uncultured Alphaproteobacteria bacterium
AAAGGCTTAGGGGGGTAGGAAATTATTTGTAGGGTGCAATTTTGGTTGCAAATAATGAAATGGTTATCGGTTGTTTAAATAAAATTCATGAGGAGGGTTTGAGAATACCAAAAGATTTATCAATTATTAGTTTTGATGATGTTCTTTTGTCAATATCATTAAATCCACCTTTGACCGCTATCGCCCAACCCACCAAAGAAATAGGCGCAAAAGCTACTAATCATCTTTTGGATAGGTTGGTTGATAATACTAAACCGCCACAAACTTTAATCATAGAATCCAATCTTGTGGTTAGAGAATCTTGTGGGCAGTGTTTGGTGAATATTAATCAAAAAAAATTGAAAGGAGAAGAATATGAGTAAATCAAGGATTTGTTCTGCACTAGCGGCTTTAGTTATTTTTGCTAGTTCCATAAGTGCTGAAGAAACTTTAACTATAGCTTTTTCTGGAGAAGTTGAGACTTTGGATCCACCTTTTTCTCAATTTCAGAGATCTAATGAGGTCAATTATAATATTTTGGATCAGTTTTTTCGTTATGGGTGGAATGATACCGGTAAAGGTTATTCCATTGCAGATACTGGAAACATAGAGGGTTCAGCATTTGAGAGTTGGGAATGGAGCAGTGATAAAAGTAGTTTAACTCTTACGTTAAGGAAAGGTGCTAAATTTAATAAAACAGGTAATGCTGTGACATCTGCAGATGTTCTTTATTGGTTTGAGAGGGCTTATGGAACAAAAGCTGGTACCCACTGGAATGCCACAACCGCAAAGATCGATAACCTTGATAGCGTTAAAGTAATTGATGATAATGTGGTGCAACTAAATTTTTCTGCACCGTCACCCTGGTTTTTCTATTTATTTAGGGATCAAAGCCAAGCTTTAATAGAAGCAGCTGTAGCTTCTGATAACACTTCTAGTGATGATCCTTGGGCAACTAAGTGGCTTGCTAGAAATAGTCCCGGATCAGGAGAGTATTTTATATCTGATTGGCAACCTGGGATACAGATGACTTTAAAAGCAAACCCAGATTATTGGGATGGAAAGGCATTTTTTGATAAAGTTGTCCTTAAGGTTATACCATCTTCTGCCAACAGAGCGCTGCTTTTACAAAATGGAGAAGTAGACATAGCCAAAGACCTATCTCCAGATGAATTAAATCTTATTAGAAATTCACCTGGTGTTAAAATTGTATCAGTACCAACACGTAATCAAATGATCTTTGGCTTCAATACAACTAAGGCCCCTTTTGATAACGTACTTGTGAGACGTGCTTTAACTAGGGCTGTTCCATATCAGAAAATAGTAGATGGTGTCTTCGGCGGTAAAGCGTTGTCATCTGCTGGTCCTATTCCAGTACAAGGACTTTATCATGATCCTAATCTCTGGAACTTAGGTACAGACATTTCTGCTGCCAAGAGTTTATTAGAAGAAGCTGGATACAAAGATGGATTTTCATTTGATCTCAGTATTGGAGAAGGTAATCCAGTAACTGAACAAATTGCAGTAATACTTAAGGATGCATTTGGATCTATTGGTGTTGATATGAATATTGATGTACAGGCGGCATCGGTTTTTTCTGAAGGTCTTGGAAAGTTTGAACATCATGCTTGGATGAGAGATTTACTTTGGTACGTTGATGATGCTGGATACACAGGTGAACTATTTTTCAAGACAAAAGCAGTAATTAACTGGATGGAATATTCAAATACTGAACTTGATAAAGTAATTGCTGAGTTAACTTCAACCATGGATCCAAATAAAAAAGCAGCTTTAGCAGCCGCTTATCAGAGGATACTTATTGAGGATGCTCCTACAATTGCTGTGGTTGATATGCCTTTTGAGATTGCTGTTCGTGAAGATATTGAAGGATATGTTCAACTTCCGGACAATTTACTTTGGTATTGGCCACTCAAAAGAAATAAATAAATTTAAAGAAATGGTAGCTGAATAGTTTATTATCAGCTACCATCCGATCTTTATTTATATACATTTTATGGATTAAGATTTGTATTGGATATTCTTTATTATTAAGCGTCTTTGTGCTCTGGTTTTATCACTTTGGATTGTTTCTCTAATCACTTTTGTTGTTACCCGACTGATTGGAAATCCAATCTATCTTATATTAGGACCTAGATATACCGAGGAACAGTTTCAAGCTGCGGTTATACGTCTCGGACTAGATAAACCAATATGGCACCAGTATTATGACTATATAAATAATCTTCTAGTGGGAGATCTAGGAATATCGCGATATACTTCCTTATCAGTAACAAGCGAACTTTTTAACCGGGCACCAGCAACCATGGAATTAGCAACTTTTTCTTTGCTTTTAGGTATTTTTTGGGCAGTGCCAGCAGGAGTGGTTGCAGGAAAGAACCCTCAGGGTAAATTTGCTTGGTTTGCAGACATGATCTCTCGTGCTGGAGTTGCAATGCCAAGTTTTTGGCTGTCACTACTATTAGTATTTATTTTTTTTGCGAAACTGCAGTGGTTACCTGCGCCATTGGGACGAATTGATTCAAGTTTTCATGATTTGCCCAGTATTACTGGATGGATGACAATTGATACCTTATTGATTGGTAACGTTGATGCATTTTTCTCTGCATTAAGTCATTTAATAATGCCAGTATTTGCCCTAGCTATAACAACTTGCCCTTCAATTTTTCAAATTACAAGGGCTAGAACGACTGAAATCATGTCTTCAGATTATATCCGTTCTGCTCATGCATTCGGACTAAGTAGTAAAACTATTCAAATTTATGTTCTTAAGAATATGTTGGCACCTGTATTAACCATGATTACAATGACTTATGGGTTTTTGATTTCTGGTACAGTTTTGGTGGAGGTAGTTTTTACTTGGCCGGGACTAGGTTTATATGCTGTGAAAGCCATGAACCACTCGGATTATGAGCCAGTACTTGGAGTAGTACTGTTTGCAACCTCCTTTTATCTTTTAATTTATATGGTTGCCGATATTGTTAATGCGATCATTGATCCTAGAGCACGGTTAAGTTCATGAATGATCATTTTATAAGAAGTAGTAGATCGAACATTTTTCAGCGGATTATTTTTAAGCATGGATCGACTTCGGTTTATTGGACTTTTGGTATTTTATTTTCAATTATTTTGCTAGGAATACTAGCACCAATTATGCCTATCCAAGATCCCATAAAGCCAAATCCACTAGTCAAACTTTCGCCACCATCTATGGAACACTATTTTGGAACAGATCATAATGGCATGGATGTATTTTCCAGAACCATTTTTGCAATCCGTACAGACTTCACTTTAGCACTATCATCAGTGTTGTTGGGTATTTTAATAGGTGTCCCTTTGGGAGCTATATCAGGATATTTCGGAGGGTGGATCGATTCCACATTAACCCGCATTTCAGAGGTAATTCAAGGTTTTCCCCAAATTCTTTTTGGTATGGCTTTCATCGCTGCTACTAGTAATTCCCTTTGGAACGTCGTCTTAGTAGTAGCATTTTATAATATTCCTGTTTATTCAAAAATGGTTCGATCCATCGTTGTACCTCTTAAAGAAATAGATTATGTTTTGGCAGCAAAAGTTGCTGGAAATAAATCTCCTAGAATCATTTTTTTTCATATATTGCCTAATGCCCTAACGCCCG
>CACESU010000073.1 GCA_902562285.1 uncultured Alphaproteobacteria bacterium
TAATTTGGCATTAGAAACTAATTCTACTAATGTATTTGAAAAAGACCTAGATAAAATTTTAAAAATTCTTGATGAAGATTCAAACTTTTCTTTATTCATTAAATCTCCGTTGTATCCAAGAGAAAATCAATTATCTACAATGAAAACAATTTGTTTAAATCTTAAATTACATGAAAACGTTATCAATACAATCTTAGTCATGACTTCTAAACGCAGGTTATTTGCCTTGAAAGAAATGATCCTCCAGTTTAAGGATTTATGTAGGATTGATAGAAATGAATTGATTGTAGAAGTAGCAAGTGTATCTGAACTAAATCAAAGTGATTTAGAAATAATAAAAAAATCTATTAACTCAAAAGTTGATGGTAATATTATAATTAAATCTAAATCTGATCCTAATATTTTGGGAGGGTTAATTGTAAAGGTTGGTTCAAAGCTTATTGACACATCAATTAGATCGAAACTAGCTAAATTGAAAAATAATTTGAAAGAGGTAGGATGATGAACATCCAAGCATCAGAAATATCAGCTATTTTAAAAGAACAAATTAAAAAATTTGGAAAAGAATCTGAAGTTGCAGAAGTCGGCACCGTGTTATCAGTAGGTGATGGTATAGCAAGAGTTTTTGGACTTGACAATGTACAAGCTGGTGAAATGGTTGAATTTCCTAATGGAATAAGGGGAATGGCCTTAAACTTAGAAATTGATAATGTTGGTATTGTTATTTTTGGATCTGACAGAGACATTAAAGAAGGCGATCAAGTTAAAAGGACAAAATCTATTGTAGATGTGCCAGTAGGTGATGAATTGTTGGGAAGAGTTGTTGATGGTTTGGGTAATCCACTTGATGGAAAAGGTCCTATTAAAACAAAAAAGAGGTCTGTAGCTGATGTAAAAGCACCTGGGATAATTCCAAGAAAATCAGTTCATGAACCTATGGCAACAGGATTAAAATCAGTAGATTCTTTAATTCCTATTGGACGTGGGCAAAGAGAGCTTATAATAGGTGACAGACAGACAGGAAAAACTGCTGTTGCTCTTGACACAATACTTAATCAAAAATCATATAATGATGCTGCAGGTAAGGATGAATCAAAAAAACTTTACTGTGTTTATGTTGCTATTGGACAAAAAAGATCAACAGTTGCACAACTTGTAAAGAAGCTGGAGGAAACAGGTGCTTTAGAGTATTCAATTGTAGTTGCTGCAACTGCATCTGATCCTGCCCCAATGCAGTTTTTGGCTCCATATTCAGCTACTTCTATGGCAGAATATTTTAGAGATAACGGTCGTCATTCACTTATAATTTATGACGATTTATCTAAACAGGCTGTTGCTTACAGGCAAATGTCACTTTTACTAAGACGTCCCCCTGGAAGAGAAGCATATCCTGGTGATGTTTTTTATTTGCATTCAAGATTGCTAGAGCGATCTGCAAAATTAAATGATGATAATGGCGCGGGATCACTAACTGCGCTACCTATAATCGAAACACAAGGTGGCGACGTTTCAGCTTTTATTCCTACAAATGTGATCTCTATTACTGATGGCCAAATATTTTTGGAAACTGAGTTGTTTAATCAGGGTATAAGACCAGCAGTGAATACTGGTCTATCGGTTTCAAGGGTAGGTTCTTCTGCACAAACAAAAGCGATGAAATCAGTTGCAGGTTCAGTAAAATTGGAACTTGCTCAATATAGAGAAATGGCTGCATTTGCTCAATTCGGATCTGATCTAGATGCATCTACACAAGCTTTATTGAATAGAGGTGCGCGTTTAACCGAGGTACTTAAACAGGCACAGTATTCTCCTCTGACAAATGCAGAGCAAGTGGTTATTATTTACTCAGGGACAGGTGGATACTTAGATGATATTGAGGTTAATAGTGTTACACGTTTTGAAAAGGGACTAGTTGATTATCTTAGGAGTGAGTGTAAAGAATTGTTAGAG
Source organism: uncultured Alphaproteobacteria bacterium (assembly GCA_902562285.1). Classification (GTDB taxonomy): domain Bacteria; phylum Pseudomonadota; class Alphaproteobacteria; order Rhodobacterales; family Rhodobacteraceae; genus CACIIZ01. The sequence goes on from CACESU010000073.1 coordinate 1,951, forward strand.
GATCTGACAATTAACGACCGAAAAGTGGATGGGGAACTCGAAGATTCTATAAAAAAAGCTATCGAAGCTTTTAAGGGAAATTTTTCTTGAGATATTAATCTTCAGGTTCTGGATAATTATTATGCCTAATTTAAAAGATCTTAAAAATAGAATTGAAAGTGTTAAATCAACAAGAAAGATCACGAAAGCTATGCAAATGGTAGCTGCTGCGAAACTTAGAAAAGCTCAAGAAGCAGCAGAAGAAGCCAGACCTTATGCAGAAAAGATGTCCATTGTGATAGAAAAACTTGCGTCCTCAACTAATGCTTCTAGTAATTCACCTCTGTTAGTTGGTAATGGAAAAGATAAAACTCATTTAATTATAGTAGCTACATCTGAACGTGGTTTATGCGGAGCATTCAATTCTTCAATTGTAAGATTAGCAAAAAATCATATTAATCATTTAATATCTGATGGAAATCATATTAAGATTTTAACCATTGGGAAAAAAGGACGAGAACAATTAAAAAGAGATTTTGGAGATTATATGATTGAGCATGTTGACCTTTCAGAGATCAAAAAAATTTCTTATGATAACGCTTCTAATATATCTGATAATATAATTTCAAAATTCTTCGATAATGAGTTTGATATAGCTACAATCTTTTATAATCAATTTGAATCTGTTATTTCTCAAATACCTCAATCTTCACAATTGATTCCTATTAAATTTAAGTCTGATGAACTTACAAATTACGATAATATATCGAATTTTGTTTATGAACCAGATGAGCAAGAAATCATTGAAGATTTATTGCCTAAAGCAATATCTACAAGAGTGTTTACTGCTTTATTAGAAAATGGAGCATCTGAACAAGGTGCACGAATGTCTGCTATGGACAATGCAACTAGAAATGCTGGTGAAATGATTGATAAACTCACTATTCAGTTTAATAGATCAAGGCAGGCAGCTATTACTAATGAATTAATTGAAATTATATCTGGTGCTGAAGCACTGTAAAATAAAAAATGGAGAAAGTGATGTCTAGGCCAAAAGGAAAAATTACTCAAGTAATGGGGGCGGTAGTTGATGTTCAATTTGATAACCACCTTCCTGAAATTCTCAATGCCCTTGAAACAAAAAATGATGGTCAAAAGTTAATATTAGAGGTTGCTCAACATCTTGGTGAAAATACAGTAAGAACAATTGCAATGGATAGTTCAGAAGGATTAGTTCGAGGAGCAATTGTTGAAGATGCTGGAGCTCCAATTTCTGTTCCTGTAGGAAATCCTACATTGGGAAGAATTTTAAATGTTGTGGGAGAACCAGTTGATGAGCAAGGTCCTATAAAAGCTAAAGAATTAAGACCTATACATCAGCCTGCTCCGGAGTTTTCTGAACAATCAACAGATACAGAGCTTTT
>CACESU010000074.1 GCA_902562285.1 uncultured Alphaproteobacteria bacterium
CAATTCTGTACCACTTATAATAGATCCAACAGGCATTCATTTTCGATCAGATGGCAATTATTTTTTGTGTGGCTTTGCACCCGAATTTGATGACACAGCAGCATATGATGATTTTACAATTGATTATGAATTATGGGAAGAAAAAATATGGCCAATTTTGGTAAATAGAGTTCCTGACTTTGAACGAATAAAGTTAGTAAATGCATGGGCAGGACATTACGCTTTTAATACTTTTGATCAAAATGGTATAATTGGACCACATCCAGAATTCATAAATTTTTATTTTGCTAATGGATTTTCAGGACACGGATTACAACAAAGTCCTGCTGTTGGTAGAGCATTGAGTGAAAAAATTATATATAAAAAATACAGAACTTTAAATCTAAAACCATTAAGCCCAGAAAGATTAATTAAAAAACAACCTTTTTTGGAGAAAGCAATCATATAAATGAAGAAGTATAATAGAATAGTGCTAACTGGGGCATCAGGAAGACTCGGATCATATTTAAGAGAACCTCTTTCTAAAATTTCAAAAAAATTGGTTTCGACTGATAAAGATGATATTGGAAAAACACTTAAAAATGAGGTTTTTAAAAAAATTGAACTCGAAAATTTCAATCAAGTAGATAAAATATTAAAAAAGACTGATGTAATTGTTCATTTTGGAGCATATTCAAATGAAGGACCTTTTCAAGAAATATTAGAATCTAATATTTTAGGTGCTTACAACATATGGAAATCTGCCAAAAAGCATAAAATAAAAAGAGTTATCTTTGCTAGTTCAATACATTCTGTAGGAATGTATCAAGTTAACCAAAATATAAATCATAAGGTTATGCATAAACCCGATACTTTTTACGGTCTTTCAAAAAGTTTTGGTGAAAATCTTGCACAAATGTATTGGGATAAATGTGGAATTGAGTGCCTTTGTATTAGAATTTTATCTTGTGCAAAAGTTACTTCAAAAAGGTCTTTAAGTACTTGGCTGTCATATGATGACCTAATTCGTATAGTTATTCAATCCATCAAAATTAAAAAATTAGGATTTGAAATTATCTATGGTGTTTCAAAAAATAAACGCTCAGCAATAGATAATACAAATGCAGTAAATAAACTTAAGATGAAAATTAAAGATAATGCAGAAAAGTTTTCTAATAAATTAGCAAAAAAATTAGATATGAAAAAAGATAATCCAGGGGATCAATATCTAGGTGGCCCTTTTTCAATTGCAAAGCTAGAAAGTGATGCAATGTCATCAATGAAAATAATTAATGACAAGAAAACAATAAGTTAATCTTTAAATTCCATAACTTGAATAAGCAATAAAATTAACCCTATCACCTTTATTTATTTCCATCGCTTCTTCGGATAATTCTACAAGACCAGTAGACCAACTCAATCCAGAAATTTTACCAGATCCTTCAGATTTAAAGACATCAATCATTCCATTGTTATTAATTCTAGCACGTAAATATTCTTTTCTTCCAGCACGCTTTTTTTTGATAAAATTTGAAGGAACTTGAAATTTTACTGGTTCTCTCCATCCTGCACCCCCCATGAGTGACATTGAAGGATAAAAAAATAGGAGCGTACAAACAAAGGCGGCAACAGGATTTCCTGGTAAACCAAAAATCGGCATTTTATTCCAGAGTCCGAAACTTAAAGGTCTTCCTGGCTTTATAGCAATCCGCCATTCAAAAAGATTTCCTTCATCTTTTATCATTTGTGATAGAAAATCTGCATCTCCCGAAGAAGCACCACCAGAAGTTAGAAGTACATCACATTTTTTTGAAGCATAATTTAATTTAGATTTTAATTTATCATAATTATCCTTCTCGACACCCAAATCTATTATCTCACAGCCCCATTTAGACAATAAGGACGATAACAAGGGCCGATTACAGTCAAAAATCATTCCTTCTGATAATTTTTTTATATCGATTGAAGAATCTAATATTTCATCACCACTTGATAATATACCAACTTTTAAAGGTTCATAAACATTTATATATTTTACTCCAGCAGCAACTAACAAAGCTAAATCCTGAACTCTAATTCTATGACCTTTATTAAAAAGTAAATCTCCTTTTTTAACATCTTCCCCAGCTAACCTTGTATTACTTCCTTTTTCCAATTTACCCCTAAAAAATATTTGGTCGTTATTTAAAGTTACGTCTTCATTCAATACAACTGTATTTACGCCTTTCGGTAGCTTTGCTCCTGTCATAATCCTTATTGCATAATTTTTAGGAACAATATCAACGAAATCTGTACCTGCATAAGCTACTTTAGATAGTAGGGTAAATCTATTTTCATCTGACAGATTTTCACAATGAAATCCATATCCATCTACTGCTGAATTTGAAAAGTTTGGGTTTGAAATAAGTGCATAAATTGGTTGAGAAATTATGAAGCCTAATGATTTTTCTGAGGGTATAAATTTCTCTTCTGATAGGATTGAAAGCCCATTTTTTAATTTTTCTAATGCAGTATCAACAGGACACCAATTAATCCCTTTGGGTAAGGCAAAGCAATCATCTTTAATTTTACTATTCTTACTCATTTTAAACCAACTTTTTTAAGAATAAAATTGGCTATTTTTGAAATTTCATCAAGATGAAAAATTGGTAATGAAACATCTGAAATTTTATAATCTGCAGCAATTGCTAGTACATTTTCATCAGAAATATGTATAGGTGTTTTCTTATTTTCTCCCCTAATCACCTCAATTTTATTATGTACCTCTGATTTAAAACCCTCAACTAAAATCAAATCAGTTGGAGCTATTCTATTAACGAGGAAATCAAAATCTTTTTCAGGTTCATCCATTAATTCATGAATAAGTGCCCATCTTTTTCTTGATGCTAGTACTACCTCTTTTGCTCCTGCCTTTCGATGTCTAAAACTATCAGCACCCTCATGATCAATATCAAAAGAATGATGAGCATGTTTTATAGTTGATACTTTATATCCTTGATCAGTTATGTTCTTAACTAAATTTTCAACTAAGGTTGTTTTCCCAGAGTTCTTCCAACCAACTATTCCAAAAACATTTTTATATTTCATAAATGACCTTTTTTTAATCTATATTTTGCTTTTTCCAAATCGTCTGGAGTATTTATATTAAAAAATGGATCAGCTAATTCATTATTAATGTCAAAATAACAATAATCACATTTAAATTTCTTAGCCCATAACATTATTTTACGTGTATCATTTGCTAACCCCTTTCTTAAATCATCCTTAAGATCTACTTCCCATATACCAAATGTAGGATGCCTAAATATATTATCAGTATTTATTATTCTTGACGCAGC
>CACESU010000075.1 GCA_902562285.1 uncultured Alphaproteobacteria bacterium
GGATTATAAATGCCTTCTGCAGCAGAACAAATGGCAGCAAATTTAAGTTGGGGTTCTTTTGGTAAAGCAAAAGATCTTCAGCGACGTATTTTTTATGCTCTAGGTCTTTTGATAGTTTACCGAATTGGCACATATATTCCAGTTCCAGGAATTGACGCTTCTCAACTTAGATCCTTTTTTGAACAAGCCAATAATGGTATTGGGGGTATGCTTAATATGTTCACTGGGGGAGCTGTAGGAAGAATGGCTATATTTGCCCTTGGTATAATGCCCTATATAACATCTTCTATTATAATGCAGCTTTTAGCATCAATGGTTCCTCAATTGGAGCAACTAAAAAAAGAAGGAGAACTTGGTAGAAAAAAGATAAATCAATATACAAGGTACGGAACTGTCGTTCTTGCTTTCTTTCAAGCATATGGAATTTCTGTAGGTTTAGAAAGTCAAGGATTAGCTTCAGATCCAGGTTGGTATTTTAGGGCTTCATGTATAATTACACTTGTTGGAGGAACTATGTTTTTGATGTGGCTTGGTGAGCAAATAACTGCTAGGGGTATAGGAAATGGTATATCACTAATTATTTTTGTTGGTATTGTTGCAGAGCTTCCATCAGCACTAGCTCAATTTTTTGCATCTGGTAGATCTGGCATTATCAGTCCAGTAGTAATTCTTTCAGTTATTTTAATGGTTATTGTAGTAATTGGTTTAGTTGTTTATTTAGAGCGTGCCTTAAGAAAAATAAATATTCAATACCCAAGAAGGCAAGTTGGTATGAAAATGTATGGTGGTGATAATTCAAATCTGCCAATAAAACTAAATCCTTCTGGTGTCATTCCTGCAATTTTTGCATCATCTCTTCTATTGCTTCCAACTACTGTTGTTACCTTTGCTAGGGATGATAATGGTGGTTTTTTATCATATGCAGCAGCATATTTAGGTCCTGGTCAGCCTTTGTATTATCTTTTCTTTGGTGGAATGATTATATTTTTTACATATTTTTATACTCTTAATGTTGCTTTTAAGCCTGATGATGTAGCTGATAATCTAAAAAAACAGGGTGGATTTGTACCTGGTATACGACCTGGTGAGAGAACAGCTAAATATTTAGAATATGTTGTTGTTAGAACTCTAGTTTTAGGTTCTGGTTACCTTGCTGCTATTTGTTTACTGCCTGAGGTTTTGAGATCTCAATTTGCAATTCCCTTTTATTTTGGAGGAACTTCACTTTTAATTGTTGTTTCTGTTACTATGGATACTATAACTCAAATTCAATCTCATATGTTAGCTTATCAGTATGAAGGTTTAATAGAAAGATCAAAGATACGTGGGTCTGGCAAAAGAAATAAGAAAGGAAAAAGATGAAGAATTTAATTCTACTTGGACCTCCTGGAGCTGGAAAGGGGACTCAAGCTAGAACTTTATGTGAAACATTTGGATTTGTTCAATTATCAACTGGAGATATGTTAAGGGAAGCTAAGGAAGATAAGTCTGAACTTGGAACAAAAGTAGCCAATATTATGGCAAAAGGAGAATTAGTTACAGATGATATAGTGATAGGACTTATAGAAAAAAAATTAGCCAGTGAAAAAAATAATAAAGGCTTTATTTTTGATGGGTTTCCCAGAACTTTAGCACAAGCCGATGCTCTGGGTAATTTGCTAAAAAAAATTAATTATAACCTTGATTGCGTGATAGAATTATATGTGGATGATGAAAAATTAGTTCAACGCATAATTGGGCGTTTTTCTTGTTCTGCTTGTGGTGAATTATATCATAAGATTACCAAACCTCCTAAAAAACCTAGAATATGCGATACATGTGGTAGTGAGGATGCATTTAACTACAGACAGGATGATAATGAAAATTCTTTAAAAATTAGATTGCTTGCTTATTATCGAGATACTTCTCCACTTATTGGATATTATCATGCATTAAATAAATTACGAAAAGTTAATGGTCTTGGAAGTGTTAATGAAATTCAAGATAATATAAGGAATATAATTTTATAAATTTAAACGATTTACTTAACTATGAACTTGACGAAGTTAATTCCTTGGATATAATCCGCAAAATTATTCTTTTTTTAACTAAACAATTTCACTTGAGATTCTTAACATTTAAAGCACGGAGTAAAATTTGGCTAGAATAGCTGGCATAAATCTGCCTACGGGTAAAAGAGTTCCTATCGCCTTAACTTATATACATGGTATAGGCACAAATACAGCCCTAAAAATTTGTACAGAACTTAAAATTCCTTTTTTAACAAAATTAAACGAACTTGATGATACACAATTATCATCAATAAGGGATTACATTTCTTCCAATATAATGGTGGAAGGTGATTTAAGAAGGGAAAAATCCATGAACATTAAGAGATTAATGGATCTAGGGTGTTATCGTGGTTTAAGGCATAGGCGTGGTCTTCCTGTTCGTGGTCAAAGAACTCATACTAACGCTAGAACTAGAAAAGGTCCTGCGAAGACTATAGCTGGAAAGAAAAAATAGGATAGAGAAAATATGGCTGTTGATAAATCAAGAACAAAAAAGAAAATTAAAAAAAATATATCTACAGGTGTTGCTCATATAAACTCTAGTTTTAATAATACTAAAATCTTAATTTCTGATGCACAGGGAAATGCAATAGCATGGTCATCAGCAGGTACTATGGGCTTTAAAGGTTCGCGAAAATCTACACCTTATGCTGCACAAATGGCTGCTGAAGACGCTGGTAAAAAAGCGCAAGAGCACGGTATGAAAACACTAGAAGTGGAAATTCAAGGTCCTGGTTCGGGTAGAGAATCAGCTTTAAGAGCTTTGTCTGCAGTTGGGATGATAGTTACTGCAATAAGAGATGTTACACCAATGGCACATAATGGTTGTAGACCACCTAAGAGGAGAAGAGTTTGAAATATATGTTTCAAATTAATTAAACTTTTTTTATAATTATAATTTAAACCCTCGGGCGTAAAAAACTTTTGGATTAGGTTTTTTACAGGAATGGACAAAAACTGGCAAGAGTTAATAAGACCATCTGGTGTTTCAATCAAACCTGGTGATGACCCAAAGAGTAAAGCAACTATTGTGACTGAACCACTGGAAAGAGGGTTTGGATTAACTTTAGGTAATGCACTTAGAAGAATATTGCTGTCCTCTTTACAAGGTGCCTCAGTAGTTTCTGTACAAATAGATGGTGTTTTACACGAATTCTCCTCATTAGCAGGTGTAAGAGAAGATGTAACAGATATCATTCTTAACTTAAAAGGGGTATCT
>CACESU010000076.1 GCA_902562285.1 uncultured Alphaproteobacteria bacterium
CATCCTAAAACTAATTTATGTCAAGCCATTCGAGAAACACAGGGACAAGGTTTGATGCCAGATGGTACCAGTAGATTTACAACTGAAGATGGAGACAAAATTTTTCATTATATGGGAACCTCTACCTTTTCCAACTTTACAATTATGCCAGAGATAGCAGCAGCTAAAATTAGAGAAGACGCCCCTTTTGATAAAGTATGTTATATCGGTTGTGGAGTGACAACTGGGATTGGAGCAGTCCTTAATACTGCAAAGGTAGAGCAGGGTAGTCGTGCTATTGTTTTTGGTTTGGGAGGTATTGGCCTAAATGTTATTCAAGGCTTAAGAATGGCTGGTTGTGATCAAATAGTGGGCGTTGATTTAAACCCCTCAAAAGTAGAAATGGCCAAAAAATTTGGAATGACTGACTTTGTAAATCCATCTGAAGTTAAAGACGAAATGGTGCCATATCTTGTTAATCTTACTAAGGGTGGGGCTGATTATACTTTTGATGCAACAGGAAACGTAGACGTAATGAGAACTGCACTAGAAAGTGCTCATAAGGGTTGGGGAGAAAGTATTATAATTGGTGTAGCTCCAGCTGGAGCTGAAATTTCAACAAGACCCTTTCAACTTGTCACAGGACGTAGTTGGAGAGGAACTGCATTTGGTGGTGCTAGAGGAAGAACTGATGTCCCAAAGATTGTGGACTGGTACATGGATGGGAAAATAGAAATTGATCCTATGATAACGCACAAAATGCCATTAGAAGATATTAATAAGGCTTTTGATTTAATGCATAAGGGTGAAAGTATAAGATCCGTGATAGAGTACTAATTTGCTAAATAATATAATTAATAAAAAGATGATGAGATGATAGAATTAAAACAAATTTCAAAAAGTAAATGTTATGAAGGAGATCAATTTGTATTTTCTCACCATTCAGAAGTTTGTAATTGTGATATGACATTTGGTATTTATATCCCAGTACATGAAACAAATGAAAAGCTACGGTTAATATGGTTTTTATCAGGACTTACATGTACGCATGAAAATGCAATGGTTAAATCTGGCATTCAACGTTGGGCTTCTGAGGAAAAAATTGCTGTCATCTTTCCAGATACATCACCTAGGGGTGAAGCTGTTCCAGATGATAACAGTTTTGATTTAGGTCAAGGTGCTGGTTTTTATGTGGATAGTACTGAAAATCCATGGAAAAAAAATTTCCAAATGTGGTCATACATAGTGGACGAGATACCTAATTTAGTTCTATCAAAATTTCCTTTAGATCAAGAAAAACAATCAATAATGGGACACTCCATGGGAGGGTTAGGAGCTCTTAATATTGCAATTAGAAATCCTGAAATTTATAAGACTGTTTCTGCTTTTGCTCCCATTGCTAATCCTACAAAAGGAATATGGGGTCAAAAGCAATTTGAAGCTTATTTAGGTAAAGAAACAGAAAACTGGAAAAAATATGATCCTTCAATCTTACTTAATGAACAAGGTTATAAAGGAAAAATATTAATTGATCAGGGGACAAAAGACGATTTTCTTAAAAATTTAATGCCTGAAGCGCTTGAAAAAATTTTTAATAACAGAAATAACGGAGATCAACTAAGGTATCAAAAAGATTATGATCATAGCTATTTTTTTGTATCTTCCTTCTTAAAAGATCATGTTCGTTGGCACAAAGATAATGTAAAATAAATTATTAAATTAAGCCTGTTTAATATAAAGTGAACAGGCTTAATTATTTTTGGTTTTATGATAATAAATCAAAGCGATCAGAATTCATTACTTTAACCCAAGCTTTAATAAAATCTTTCACAAATTTTTCGTTATTGTCATCCTGAGAGTAAAGCTCAGATAATGATCTTAATTCAGAGTTTGAACCAAAAACTAAATCACAGCGTGATGCTTTGCGTAAAACTTTACCTGTTTTCCTGTCACTACCTTCATAGTAATTAAAAGATTTTTCTGACCAAACTACGTCCATTCCAAGAAGTACTTTAAACCACTCGTTAGATAATTCGTCAGTTTTTGTCCATACCCCTTTTTCATCTGTAGAAATACCAATTGAACGCAATCCTCCATATAAAACAACCATTTCAGGTGCAGTTAATCCAAGTAGGTGTGCTTTATCGAGCATCATTTCCTCAGGAGATACTGTATATTCTCCTTTTTGAAAATTTCTGAAACCATCTGCATTGGGTTCTAATACTTCAAAACTTTCAATATCAGTCTCTTCTTGTGAAGCATCTCCTCTTCCTGGTGAAAATGGAACATCTAAATTAGTAATTTTCTCAAGACCAACATTCCCAGCTAAAACTATAGTATCAGCTAATGAAATATTATTTTTTGAGGAAATAGGTTCAAGAATATCTAAAATTCTTGCTAATTGCTCTGGTTTATTAGCTTCCCAGTTTTTTTGCGGTTCTAAACTTATTCTTGCTCCATTAGCTCCACCTCTCATATCTGAAATTCGAAATGTTGAGGCTGAAGCCCATGCTGTTTCAATCATGTCCTTGGATGAAAGATTTGTTTGTTTAATTTCATTCTTTATTAAATTTACGTCGTAATTGCTATTACCTTGAGGAATAGGATCTTGCCAAATTAGATTTTCTTTAGGAACTTCTGGCCCTAAATACCTTACTTTAGGCCCCATATCTCTATGTAGTAATTTAAACCAAGCCTTCGCAAAAGCATCTGAAAATTTTTCAGGATTTTTGTGAAAATCCTCAGAGATTTTTTTATAATTACTATCTGTGATTAGGGCAATATCTGCAGTAGTCATCATAGTAGGGACTTTAATACTACTATCTTCAACATCGGGTGCTAAATCTTCTTGCTTTTGGTCGACTGCATGCCATATGTGCGCTCCAGCTGGACTTTTAGTTAATTCCCACTTATAACCTAAGAGCAAATCAAAATATCCATTATCCCATTTAATAGGGTTGGTAGTCCATGGGCCTTCAATTCCGCTTGTAATAGTATCACGGCCAAAACCTTTTCCAAAGTTATTTCTCCAACCAAAACCCATATTTTCAATAGGTGCACCTTCTGGTTCTGCAGATACGTTCTCTTCAACACTTGCGCCATGTGCTTTACCAAAAGTATGACCTCCTGCAACAAGGGCTACAGTTTCTTCATCATTCATAGCCATCCTTGCAAATGTTTCTCTTATGTCACTCGCGCTGGCTAGTGGATCAGGATTGCCATCAGGACC
>CACESU010000077.1 GCA_902562285.1 uncultured Alphaproteobacteria bacterium
ATTTTTAACAAAACTTACTTCAAAAATAGTGAAAAAAAAGGAACCCTTTTTCATATTGTAACTAACAGAGGATTAGTAAGATCTAAACACCTAATTATAGCCACAAATGCCTACACTGATAAAAATTTACCTTGGTTAAGAAAAAAACTAATACCAGTAATTTCTGAGATGATTTCTACATCTGAAATAGGGAATAATAGAGTAAATAGCCTAATGCCCAAATTAAGTACTTTTGGGGAGGCTTTAAACTTATTTCATTATTTTAGACCTTCTCCAGATGGAAAAAGAATTCTAATTGGGGGAAGAAGAATAAGGTATAACAACAAGAATAAAACAAAAAAACTTATGAATGGCTTGTTAGAAATTTTTCCAGAATTAAAAGAAGTTGAAATATCAAATCACTGGTATGGATACGTAACTTTTCCATTTGATCAAATACCTAAATTGGTAATGTATAATGGTATTATATATGCTGCAGGATATTGTGGTTCTGGAACTGTTTGGTCAAGATGGTTTGGAAAAAAAGCGGCAGAAATAATTTTAAATTTTGAACAAAGAAGCACTTTTTATAATATTCCTTTTAAAAAAATTCCTTTTTATAATGGATATCCATGGTTTGTTCCTATAGCAATAGAGTATTTTAAATTTCAAGATTGGTGGATTAATTCTAAAGAATAGAATTTTAAGCCATTTTTTATAAAATTGACAAATGGACTAAAAAATAAGGTCATTTATATTGATAATTTACATATAGTCACCTATCTTATTATTTAAGTTTAATTTTTTAATGGGGATATAATGTCAGCGCTATTAGATACAGTAGATCCAGATGGATTATTAGAATATTCAGTTGTTTTCACAGATCGTTCTCTCAATCATATGTCGAAAAAATTCCAAGGTGTAATGAATGATCTATCATCTATATTAAAAGAAGTTTATAATACTGATGGGGTAGCATTAGTACCTGGTGGCGGGACTTATGGAATGGAAGCTGTTGCAAGACAGGTAGCAGTAAATAAACATGCTTTAGTTATAAGAAATGGTTACTTTTCATACAGATGGAGTCAAATTTTTGAAAGTGGTAACTTTACAAAAAAAACAACCATTATAAAAGCTCGACAAATAGGAAACGAAGAAACTTCCCCTTTTGCACCTGCTCCTATTGATGAAATTATTTCAAAAATAAAAGAAACTAAACCTGATGTAGTTTTTGCTCCACATGTAGAAACCTCAGCAGGTGTGCTTATGCCTAAAGCGTATTTGGAATCTATATCCAAAGCTGCTCATGACGTTGGTGCTATTTTTGTATTAGATTGTATTGCATCTGGATGTGCATGGGTAGATATGAAAGCAACTGGTGTTGATATTTTAATTTCCGCACCTCAAAAAGGTTGGTCATCTACACCTTCAGCTGGTGTTGTGATGTTAAGTGAACGAGCAATGGAGGTAGTAGAAAACTCTAATTCCAACAGTTTTGCTATAGATTTAAAAAAGTGGGTATCTATAATGAAGACATATGAAAATGGAGGGCATGCATATCACACTACGATGCCTACAGATTCTTTGACACATTTTAGAGATACTATGCTTGAAACAAAAGAATATGGTTTTGATAAATTATACAAAAATCAATGGGAACTTGGAAATAGAGTAAGAGAGCTTGTAAAATCTAAAAATCTTAAATCAGTTGCAGCAGATGGATTTAGAGCACCTGGAGTTGTAGTAAGCTATACTAGTGATGAAAACATCCAAAACGGAATAAAATTTAAAGAATTAGGAATGCAGATTGCTGCTGGTGTACCACTTATGTGTGATGAACCAAAAAATTTCAGAACTTTCAGGATTGGTTTATTTGGATTGGATAAACTTTATAATGTTGATAGAACCTTAGATAAACTTCAAAAAGCTTTCGATACAGTTTTTTAAATTATACAATTTCTTGTAAAAAAATGTTATAGTTATCAAAATTCATTTTGATAGGTTGTTTTGTGGATACAATCGATGTAGTAATTGTCGGTGCTGGGATAATAGGCTGCTCAACTGCCTTTGAACTTTCTAAGTTGGGTCTGAAAGTTGAAGTAATAGAAAAACATAAACCAGGTGCAATGGGATCAGGATGGACTCTGGCGGGAGTAAGGCAATCAGGTCGTCATGAATCCGAAATTCCTTTAGCAAAATATTCTGTAAAAGAGTGGTTTACTCTTAGTGATAAGTTAGATGGTAAAACTCTTTATAAACAAGAAGGTAATTTAAGATTAGCAAGAAATGAAGATGAAGATAAAAGAATTAAAAACCTTGTAAAAGAACAAAAGAGTAACGGGCTAGAGATAGAATATCTCAGTAGTTCAAAAGAAATAAGAGATGTATGCCCATCTCTTTCATCAAAAATTATTTCTGCTTCTTACTGTCCTACAGATGGTCATGCAGACTCTAAAGAGACACTAAGCTCATATGTTGATGCGGGAAAAAGAAACAGCGTTATTTTTTCAGATAATGAAGAAGTTTTAGAAATTTCTTGTATAAATAATAAAATTAATTCTATCAAAACTACAAAAAGAGTAATTTCTTGTAAGTTTTGTATTTTAGCTAATGGAATTTTTTGTAATAAAATTTTAAGAACTATTGGAAAGAAAATTCCACTTGAAATACCAATAGTTACTGTAATTCAAACTGAAAAAACTGCCAAATTGTTAAAACCAGTAATAGGAGTAGCAAATGCTAGCCTAGCTATGCGCCAAGAAAATAATGGTTATTTTAGAATAAGCAGTGGATTCCAAGACTGGAATGGAAACCTTAAATTAAAGAATGATATGCCTTATGCCGAAACCACTTTAGAAAAAATTCAAAGTACAATATATCAATCAATAGAAGTTATTCCGGAACTTAAAAATTGTGCAATAAAATCATTTTGGGGGGGATTAATTGATCTTACTCCTGATGCTCTTCCAGTAATTGATTATGTAAGCGAATGTGAAGGTTTGATTGTAGCATCTGGATTTTCAGGACATGGTTTTGGTATAGCTCCAGCTATAAGTGGTATAATATCCGATCTTATATTAAATAAAAAACCCAGATTACCAATTAATTCATTTACACTCCATAGATTTCAAAATCAAAATATTTTAAATAGTGATAAATATGATTTGACTCTCCATGGTTGATATAAAATGATTACGTACATGTGA
>CACESU010000078.1 GCA_902562285.1 uncultured Alphaproteobacteria bacterium
AAAAAAGGTTGCCACCACCATTTTGGAATACTATCAAAAAAAACTTCCCAACCTTTTGGGTTTGAAATAAGATTCATTGGAAAATTACTGTAAAATCTTTCTTCTGTGAAATGTTCCCATGTTCTTGGAATTTTATTGATACCCCTAGGACCATTAGTGATATCAGTTTCATTTTTTAATATTAACTTGATAATCTCTGCAATTCCAATTGTGGCAATGGCTAAGTAATCTGCTCTCAATCGGATACATATTAGACCAATTATAGTAGCAACAATTCCTGCAAAAATCATTGCACTGATATCTCCAACCACTAATGGTAATTCTAGACCTCCGAAATGAAATTTACTTTCAGCTGTTGTTAATAACGCATAGGTATAAGCACCTATTGCAGCAAACCCAGCAACTCCAGCATTGAATAATCCTGCAAATCCCCATTGAACATTTAGACCTAATGCTAAAAGCGCATAAATACCCCCAACTGTAAGAAGAGACATAGCATACAAAAAATACCCCAAAAAAATATCCATAACTTTAAAATACCTTACCTTTAAATAAACCACTAGGTCTAAATATGAGCATTAAAACCATAATTGAAAAAGCTACACCACTTTTATATCCAGGGCTTATTACTGGTCCATCGCCAAGCCACGGATAAGCAGATAATTCTTCAGCTAACCCAATAATTAAACCTCCAGCTACTGCACCAAAAGGTCTCCCTATTCCCCCCAATATAGCAGCTGCAAACATAGGAAGTAACATTCTAAAACCCATAGTGCTTTCTATAAATTGAGTATCCATAGCGAGGAAAACTCCTGCTGCTGCTGCACAAAAACCTCCGACTACCCAGGTAGCTTTCACTATATTTTCAACATTTATTCCAGAAACCTCAGCTAAATTTGGATTATCAGAAACCGCTCTCATACCTTTTCCAATTTTAGTGCTAGACAATAGATAATTAAAAATAAGCATTATAATTATTGTACCTAATAATATAAATATATGCTTATTGGGGATAAGAATCATGATATCAATACTTGATGTAAACTCTTTTATGATGGGATTAGGTTTTGCTATTCCTTTGACAAAAGTTATTTGGTTGGGTCCCCATATTACTTGCACCATACTTCGTATAATTAACATCATCCCAAAACTTGCTATCACAATCATAATAGTTGGTGAGTTTCGAAATGGTTTATAAAATAATCTATCCACAATTAGAGCTAAAATAATAGCACAAATACTTGCAGGAATTGCTCCTATTATAGGATGTAAAATAAGACCAAAAGAAGAAGCTACTAAAACAAATTCCCATGTTAAATATGAACTTGTCATCATTATTTCGCCATGTGCAAAATTAGCGAATCTTAGGATACCAAAAGTCAAAGTTATGCCAATGGCTCCAAGTGCATAGATACAACCTAATACTAACCCAGGGATAAAATAAAAATTGATGAATTCAAACCAGAAACTTTCCCACATAATTTTTAACCCCTTGACCCAAGAAACATTCGTGCTACATCAGGATCAGAAGACAAATCTTGGCCAGTTCCAGTGTACCTATTGGAACCATCTACTAATACGTAACCACGGTGAGAAATTTGTAAGGCCTGTTTTGCATTTTGCTCTACCATAAGAACTGGAAGCCCACTTTTATTTATTCTTTGTATAGTAGCAAAAATTTCTCCCCTGTATTTTGGAGATAAACCAGCTGTTGGTTCATCTAATAAAAGAACTTCAGCATTTAATATTAAAGCCTTAGCCATTGCAACCATCTGTCTCTGTCCACCAGATAATTGACCCGCTAATTGGTTCCTTTTATCCTTTAAATCTGGAAATAGGTTGTAGAGTTCTTCAAATTTTTCTTTCAAATTAGTTTCAATGGTCCAAGCACCCATTTCAAGATTTTCATGCACTGATAAACTAACAAAAACATTATCTGTTTGAGGAACATATCCAACACCTTTTCTGACAATATCACTTGGGTTTATGCCAGTAATTTTATTTTCTAGAAGAAAAATTTCACCACTTTTAGATTTGCCAGCTCCATTAGGACCTATGATTGAAACTATCTCATTTTTATGAACCTCAATAGAAACATTATGCAAGATTTCGGTTTCTCCATAGCCTGCTATTAAATTACTAATTGATAAGATTTTATCAGAATTCAAATATTTACTCCTCCTCCAAAATAGGCTTGTATTACCCTTTCGTCATTTTTAACATTAGACATTGTTCCTTCTGTTAATACTTGACCTTCTGATAAAACAACAACTTTCTGACATAAATCAGCAATTAAATCCATGTCATGCTCAATAATACAAAAAGTATATCCCCTTTCTATATTTAGCCGTCTTATCATATCTATAATTTTTAGCATTAGAGTAGGGTTAACGCCTGCACCAGGTTCATCTAACAGCACCAGTTTAGCATCAGTCATCATTGTACGACCAATCTCTAATAGTTTTTTTTGCCCACCTGACAAATTTCCAGCTAGTTCATCTTTTAAATTTGTTAAACCTAAAAATTCTAAACTATCCAATGCTTTGTTTAATATTTCTTTTTCTCTTAATTTGACTCTTTTAGTTGAAAACCAACTATTAAAAATGTTTTCTCCAACTTGATGAGATCCTGCTACCATAAGATTTTCTAAAACTGTCATTTTTTTGTATTCATGACTTAACTGAAAAGTTCTTAAAAGACCTAGATCATACAGTTTATGTGTTGGAACACCTGTTATATCTTCATTATATAAAAAAATCTTTCCCTTAGTTGGAATTTCCGATCCAGCAATCATATTAAAAGTCGTAGTTTTTCCAGCACCATTTGGTCCGATTAAACCAAATATCTGACCTTCTAAAACTTCAAAACTTACTCCCCTTACTGCTTGAAGTCCTCCGTAATGCTTTTCTAAATTCCGGACCTCTAGTACTATTTTGGACAAATTCTTTCCTTTTGAAAATAATTTATTTAAATTTTAATACTTCCTTTTTGAAGGTCTTTCAACTTTAAAGTAATCGATGGATTAGCATAAATTTTTGGTTTACTGACAAAAATTTTTTGTTTTATAAAGTGCAAGAAACAGCTTTTTTCCAACCCTTATATAAATCACTTGATCTTATAAATGCGATGTTATTAGATTTTGAAATGTCATTAGATAAACTTATTTTAAGGGTAGATG
>CACESU010000079.1 GCA_902562285.1 uncultured Alphaproteobacteria bacterium
AAACACGTTCTTTTAAAGAATTTCCAAAATGGTGGGAAAAAAATAAAAATGAATTAAAAGGCAAATCTGTAGCTATGTTTTGTACTGGTGGTATAAGATGTGAAAAATCTACTAAATATCTTCTCAAGGATGGAGTTAAAAATGTTTATCATTTGAAAGGTGGTATTTTAAATTATTTGAAATCACAAAATAAAAAAAATAGCCTTTGGGAAGGGGAATGTTTTGTTTTTGATCAAAGGGTATCAGTTGATAAAGATTTAAACAAAGGTAAAAGTATTCTATGTTATGCTTGCAGAGTACCATTAGAACCTAAAGAATTAATCAACCCTAAATATGAAGAAGGAGTTAGTTGTCCTCAGTGTTATAATTCTACAAATGATTCAAGAAAAAATAATTTCAGGGAAAGACAAAAACAAATTCGCCTTGCTTTTGAAAGAGGTGAAAAACACCTTAAGTATTTTTAAAAAATTTTATCTTTATAAAAAAATAATTATGGATTTACAGAGTGTATAATGATTGATTTAGATATGATTTACAAAGACTTACTAAACAAAGATAGTTTAGAATATGACGAATCTCAATTTAATGCTGTCAAGATATTAAATAATTTTAGAACTCAATTAAATAAATCATTTCGAAAAAAAAATAAACGAGGTTTATTAAGACATTTTTTTTCCTCTAATTATTTAAAAAAAAAAAAACTTTTTCATAATGGAATTTATTTACATGGAGGTGTAGGTACTGGAAAAACTATGATTATGAATTTATTTTTCCAGTCTCTTGATTTTTCTGAGAAACGAAGAGTTCATTTTCATGAATTTATGATTGAATTCCATCAGAAAACCAAAAAAATTAGAACTTCAAAAAATAAAGATCCTGTTAAGATAATTTGTAATGATTTAGCAAAAGAGATTAAAGTTCTATGCTTTGATGAGTTTCAAATAGTTGATATAACAGATGCTATGATAGTAGGTAGATTATTTGAAGAACTTATTAGCATTGGAGTAATAATAATTACAACATCAAATTTCAAGCCACATGAACTCTATAAGGATGGTTTAAATAGGCAATTATTTATTCCATTCATTAATTTTATTGAGGATAAATTTAAAATTTTAGAAGTAGATAGCAAAGTTGACTATAGGAAAAAAAAATTAAAAATGCAGGAAAGATTTTTTTTAAAAAAAAACATAGATGATATTAATAAATTTAATTATTTATGGAAAAAACTTTATGATGAAAATAGTAATGAGTTAATCATTAACTATCACAGTAGAGAACTGAGATTAAAAAATTTTTCAAATGGTATTTGTAAAATTTCCTTTAGTGAATTATGTGAAAAACCTTTAAGTACTGTAGACTACTTAAATCTCTGTAATTATGTAAAAGTGCTATTTATTGAAAATATTCCACAGATAAATAACTCACAAAACGATTTTGCTATGAGATTTATAAACTTAATAGACATTCTTTACGAAGCAAAAGTACAATTGATATGTTTTTCTAATGTGAATATTGAAAATATTTACATAGGAAAAAAAATTAGATAAAGAATTTATGAGAACTGTTTCAAGATTAAATGAAATGATAAGTAGCGATTGGGTTAATTAAGTTAGCGACTTTTTATCCACCATAAATCTTTTTAGCAGCTGTTCATATTCAAAACAAAGGTTCCCATTAAAAGTGTTAGTACTTATTAATTTCACGGAAATTGTATCTCCTGTGGAAAGAGAAATATTTAATTTTTCTATCCTTTTTTTTCTTTTAAATTTTCTTCTGTTATAATTGATAAATTCATCAAATACACATTCCCCTTGAATGTGATTTTCTTTTAAGAAAAAGAAAACTTTATTTCTTGATACAGAGTATATCACAGCTTCAAAGCTTTGATTTATATATTTGATCATAAAGCTAGCTAAATACCTTGAATGAGTTAGCTTTTCTGCTTTGATTGATTTCCGTTCAGTACTACTTATGTGTGTACTAATTTGATTATAGTTTAAAAGATCGAATTTTCTATGTTGATCTGAATCCCATTCCAAAAATGCATGTAGTTGTCTATGTATAAGCAGATCAGCATATCTTCTTATTGGAGACGTGAAATGAACATATTTACTTAAAGATAAACCATAGTGTCCATTGTAATCACTTGAATAATATGCTTGAGACATATTTTGAAGTATAATTATACTAATTAGGTTTTTTAAATGAATATCAATTTTTTGATTAAATATTTCATTGAATTGAGTTGGATGAGTTTTTTTTGAACCATAACCAAATCCAAGCTCTGATAACTTTTTATTTAATTTATTAAGGTTAAAGATATTGGGTTTTTCGTGATATCTATAAATTATAGGGAAACTAGATCTAGACAGAGTTTCCCCTACGCAAGAATTAGCTATTATCATGAAATTTTCAACTAATTTATGAGAAGATAAAGTTTTATTTTCGTTTAATTTGAGACTTTTATCTAATATATCATTTACTATTTTTGGTTCGGTAATTTTTATTTTGAGAGATGTGGAACTCGTCCGGTTTAATATTTCATTAGCCCTATACAAATTTTTTATTAAATCAACTTTTGAATTATTGTATGAATTTTCTTTATTTTTTAATTCTTCAACCTCTTCATAATTCAAGTTGTATTTTACTTTAATTTTTCCTTTATAAAATGTATGTTTTAACTTATTACCTTTTTTATCTAAGTCTATTTTTAAAATGATAGCATATCTTACTTTATTTTCCTCTAATGAACACAGATTATTTGAAATTCTCTCTGGTAGCATTGGAATAACATTATCATGAAGATATGTTGAATTACCCCTAAAAAGTGCTTCATTATCAATTTCACTACCTATTTCAAAAAATGAAGAAACATCTGCTATTGCAACCCATATCTCGCAAAAAACTTTATTTTTTTTGTTTGTATTAGGGAAATTTACATATATTGCGTCATCTCGATCTTTTGCACTTGATGGGTCAATTGTTACAAAAGTAATTTTCGTAAGATTTATTTCATGAATGGATTTTTTTCTTTTAATGTTATTTATTTCTTTAGTTACTAAATTAGAAAACTTATCTGGAAGACAAAACTCTTTAGCCGATAGGAAGGAATACAAATCATCTTTATCACAGTCTCCAT
>CACESU010000080.1 GCA_902562285.1 uncultured Alphaproteobacteria bacterium
TGCACGACATTGGAATTTTATAAATCTTTCTTGCTCACTAGGGACTATGGTTCTGGTCTCATTCTGATAAAAATTATTGCTAATCATCAAATTTCCTTTGTTGCGTCTATTATTTTCAATTCAAAATCTCTATCATGTTTTAAGCTAGGAATTTTTTCACGGGTTTCTTTAACACTTGCTAGATTTATTTTCGCAGAGATAATTCTGGAGCCAACCCCTCCATCTGCTAAAATCTTACCCCATGGATCAATAATTAATGAGTGCCCATAGCATTCTCCACCACCTTCTATATAACCTGAAGCACATGCAGAAATTACAAATGCTCCATTTTCAATCGCTCTAGCTCTATTCAGAATATGCCAATGTGCCTCTCCAGTTTTTTGTGTAAATGCAGATGGAACGAATAACAACTCAGAGCCTTTCTGTGCTAAAGATCTATATAATTGAGCAAACCTAAGATCATAACAGACTGAAAAACCAAAAATTCCAAAAGGAGTTTTCGCTATTGAGGAAAGACTTCCAGGTTTTACAGTTTCACTCTCTAAGAATTTATTTTCGTCTCCTAAATCAATATCAAAAAGGTGGATTTTATCATATCGATGTACAATTTCACCTTTATTATTCAATAGGATACTACGATTACAATACTTTTCACTGCTGTATGAAATTGCAACAGAACCTATAGATATCCACACATTATTTTTATTTGCAAAATTTTTAAATTCATTCAAAAAGGGATGATTTTCTTCATCTTTATGGGGAGGGATAAATCGACCGTTCTTGCTCTTTAAACCTCCACAGTATTCAGGAAAACAAATTATAGACGGATTTTCACCTAAAGATTTCTCAGCTAATTTTAGACCTTCTTCAATAGCTGAATCAAAATCAGGTTTAGGTTGCGTTTGTAAACAAGATACAGTAAATGAAGTTGCCATATTAAAATTTCATATATGCCTTTCTTAAAGCTACTAATGGATGTCTATCAGACATTTGAAATTTTAATAGTAGTTCTCGTGCTATCATGTCACGATCTTGTTGGTTATCTGGCAATTCAATACTGTCAGGAACTCTAACCCAACCATTTATATTTCTATCAAAAACAGCAGGCTTTCCTTCTTCATATCCCATATGAATATCTTCAAGCCAATTTAAATCATCCCATCCCATTATTTCCATATATTTTTTTAAAAAGGGTGTTAACCTTCCATAATCTGGAACTAAGTTAACGTCATATCTATAACCAATATGTTGACCAATTTCTTTTTCTCTCTCACTATCTAGTCCATCAGCGTCATCTAAAAACTGATCAACTCCTTTTATTTCTGAACCTCTGTATTGTGTGCCAGCCATTCTTCATCTCCCTAAAAATGATGGTAATCGTCTATACCAACTGTATGATTGGTACCTGCTAATGGAACACCTGCCATAGCAGACGCTTCCATAGTTAACGCTGCTAGATCTTCTGGTTCTAAAGAGTGAAGATTAGTTTTTCCACATGCCCTCGCAAACAGCTGTGCTTCAATAGTTAGAGTATGTAGAAAATTATACACACGCTCAGCTGCTTCATCAGGATCAAGTCTAGATCGTAAAGCTGGATCTTGAGTTGCTACTCCAACTGGGCATCTGCCAGTATGACAATGGTAACATTCCCCAGCTTCTACACCCATTTCTTCAGGATAATTTGCTTCTGGTATATCTTTATTACAATTTAATGCCATTAAGGCAGAATGACCAATTGAAATAGCGTCAGCACCTAATGCAATCGCTTTAGCCACATCTGCACCATTTCTTATTCCACCAGCATATATTAGCGTTATATCACCTCTTTTTCCAAGATCATCAATGGCTTTTCTGGCTTGACGTATTCCTGCCATTCCAGGTACTCCCGTATCTTCGGTAGCCAAGTGAGGTCCAGCACCAGTACCACCTTCCATACCATCTATATAAATAGAGTCTGGATCACATTTAACTGCCATCCTTACGTCATCATATACTCTAGCAGCACCTAACTTCAATTGAATTGGAATTTGCCAATCTGTTGCTTCTCTTATTTCTTGAATTTTTAAAGCTAGATCGTCTGGACCAAGCCAATCAGGGTGTCTCGCAGGAGATCTTTGATCAATACCAGCTGGTAATGAACGCATCTCTGCCACTTGATCTGTTACTTTCTGACCCATCAGGTGTCCACCCAAACCAACTTTGCATCCCTGTCCAATAAAAAATTCACAACCATCTGCTAAAACAAGATGGTGAGGATTAAATCCATATCTTGATTGTATACACTGATAAAACCACTTCGAGGAATAGCGCCTTTCATCAGGTATCATTCCACCTTCCCCAGAACAGGTAGCTGTTCCAGCCATTGTTGCACCTCTAGCTAAAGCAGTTTTAGCCTCATAACTAAGAGCTCCAAAACTCATGCCTGTAATATAAACAGGTATATCAAGTTCTAACGGCCTCTTAGCTCTTGGTCCAATAACCGTTTTTGTTTCACACTTTTCACGATATCCCTCAATGACAAACCTTGTTAAAGTTCCAGGTAGAAAAGTTAAGTCATCCCAGTGGGGTATTTTTTTAAATAATGAAAACCCCCTCATTCTATATCTTCCAAGCTCAGCTTTTATATGTATATCATCCATTACACGGGGTGGAAAAACAAAAGAGTTCCCTAGTCTATAAGGATCTCTATTTAGTGGTTTCTTATTAATTGGATTTCCGTCTGCCATTTTTTCCTCTCATTAAAAAAATAAAAATTAAAGTATTAGTTTTTTCTCTGTGGGTTCTAAGTTATCATAATTCCAAAGTTGTTTCCCTGCGACAACTTTGGTAAAATGATCTACACCTTTTGAAGGTACTAGTCCGTACTGTTTTAGTTTCCTATTAAGCCAATCTTTGTCGAGTTGAGTTAGTTCAGCTTCTACTGCGTCAACTCCAAAAGATTTTATTTCTCCTCCTATATAAATGGTACCATCATACATAGAGTCGCCAAGATTTTTTCCTGCATTGCCACAAACAATCATTCTACCACGCTGCATCATAAATCCGGATAAGGCTCCAGTATCTCCTCCAACAATAATTGTACCACCTTTCATATCTATTCC
>CACESU010000081.1 GCA_902562285.1 uncultured Alphaproteobacteria bacterium
TTAGCAGCAACTATTGGTTTAACAAGTGGCTCCGAAGAGCCTTTGCATAAAGATACTGATGGTGAAATAAGATTGGTTGAAGGTGGAATTCCTGCCGCAGATCAAAACGTAGTTCTAGCTCAAGGTTTTATAGAAAATAGTAATGTTAATGCTATTGAAGAACTTGTAGATACACTAAGTCAACAAAGATTATTTGAGGTAAATGTGAAATTTATCTCATTATCTGAACAAATAGACGAAGGTGGCGCTAGTATTATGAGGTTACCTCAATAACACCCCTATTATTGGCATGAGCCTTGCACATCTCTCTTGAATGAATTTTAAGAGAGGTAAAAATGTCTAGTAGTTCTATGCATGTAGCAAAAACAGGTTTGAATGCTCATCAAACCAAAATGCAGGTAATCGCAAATAATCTATCAAATGTAAATACCAGCGGTTTTAAAAGAGATAGAGCAAATTTTGAGTCATTATTATACCAAATCAAAAGAGCTAGTGGAGAACAAACCTCTGTAGATACAAATCTAACTTCAGCATTTGCTGTAGGAACAGGTGTAAGGGTTAATAATACTCAAAAAGTTTATACTCAAGGAAGTTTGATTAATACTGATAATGCATTAGATATGGCTATTGATGGAGCTGGTTTTTTTCAAGTTCTGCTTCCAGATGGTAGAATTGGTTTTACTAGAAATGGTGCATTTACAAGAAATCAAGATGGGGTTCTTACAACTCCAAGTGGTTATGTTTTACAACCAGAAATAGCAATACCAGAGAGTGTAACTCAAATTAATGTTTCATCAGATGGGATTGTGAGTGTTCAAGTAGCCGGTCAGGTAGCAGCAGAAGAAGTAGGACAAATTACAATAGCTGATTTTGCAAATCGGGCTGGACTTCAGCCAATTGGAGAAAATTTTGTTGTAGAGACAAATGCAAGTGGTGCTGCAGCAGTTGGAAACCCTAGAGAAGGCGGTTTCGGAAAATTAGTACAGGGTTCTCTTGAAGGATCAAATGTAAATGTAGTCCAAGAATTGGTTGACATGATTGAAACACAA
This sequence comes from uncultured Alphaproteobacteria bacterium, assembly GCA_902562285.1. Lineage (GTDB taxonomy): Bacteria > Pseudomonadota > Alphaproteobacteria > Rhodobacterales > Rhodobacteraceae > CACIIZ01. The sequence continues at coordinate 1,050 of CACESU010000081.1, forward strand.
AGAGCTTATGAAGTTTCATCTAAATCAATATCAGCCTCTGATGAGATGATGAGATTTATTGCACAGAATTTATGATAAGTAATCACAGAAAAATTTAAAATGATAAAATTTCAAAATAAAAATTTATTAATATTTTTTGCAACTATTTTTTTAACAAGTTGTGCAAGTCACGTTGAAGATAGAGCTTCTATCGATTTTGAACCTATTATTCCTGAAAACATGAATTTGCCTAATAATAATTCAAATTCAGGAGGAATTTATAATGAGTCAAGCGGTGGATTATTCGCGACGGATAGAAGAGCTGGTCAGGTTGGTGACATTTTAACTGTTGCTTTAAGTGAAGATTTTACAGCTTCTAAATCACAGTCTGCAACAAGTGCAAAGTCAGATTCTTTTAAAGTAGACCTACCTAATTTAATAGATCCAGCTGGAGATCAAGCATTATTAGATAGTGGAGCTGAAACTTCATTTTCTGGATCAGGATCAGCGGCACAAACAAATTCCTTGCGTGGAGAAATTTCAGTAACTGTAATGAGAGTTTTTTCTAATGGGAATATGGAAATAATGGGTCAAAAAAAATTGCACCTAAATAATGGTAATGAATATGTAAGACTTAGTGGAATGATAAGGCCTCAAGATATTTCTGCAAATAATGTAGTGCAGTCAAGTCGAATAGCTAATGCTAAAATAGCCTACCTTGGTGTTGGTGATATTGCAGATACAGGACAAAAAGGTTGGTTAAGCAGAGCTTTGGCAAGTATCTCGCCATTGTAAAATCAAGGGTTATAAAAATGGTTAAATGGTTTACGTTAATTTTAATTTCTCTTAACTTGAGTTTGATTTATTCTCTTGGATACAGCGATAGGCTCAAGGATCTAACTTCTATTGCTGGTATTCGTTCTAATCAACTAGTTGGATATGGAATAGTAGTTGGCCTAAACGGTACTGGAGACGGAAATATTGGTCTTACCCTACAGTCAATGCAGTCAATGGTTTCAAGATTTGGTTTGGTTACAGATACCGCCGGATTAAATGGAGCTAATACTGCTGCTGTTATGGTGACTGCAGATATGTCTGCATTTGCAAAGCCAGGACAAACACTAGATATAACAGTATCTACCGTAGGAAAAGCGAGTTCATTACGAGGAGGAACTCTTTTAATGACACCATTACTTGGAGCAGATGGTGAAACTTATGCAATAGCTCAGGGTAATTTAGTAGTTGGGGGTCTAGGGGTTACTGGACAAGATGGGTCATCAGTAGTCGTAAATATTCCGACTGTAGGTAGAGTTCCAAGGGGAGCAACAATAGAAAAGTTAGTAGAAACTCCCTTTTTAAAATCTAATAATATCATCTTAAATCTTCATCAAGGTGATTTTAGCACTTCATTAGAAGTGTCGAATGCTATTAATGAAATTTTTGGACCCGATGTGTCCGTACCTCTAGATGCGTCGTCAATTAAAGTAAGATCTCCTAAAGATCCTGCACAAAAAGTAGCATTTTTAAGTTTACTAGAAAATATAGAAATCGAACCTGCAAGACCAAAAGCAAAAGTAATAGTTAATGCAAGAACAGGAACAATAGTAATTGGTGGTGATGTTAGAGTTACACCAGCTGTTGTGACTCATGGATCTATGACTGTAAGGGTAAATGAAGATCAAACAGTCAATCAAAATAATAATCTTGCCATGAATTCTGATCAGGTCGTTGTAACACCAGGGGATGCAACTGTGACACCAGATACTGAAATTGGTGTTGATGAAGAAGTTGCAAAAGCATTTATCTTTGATCCTGGTGTAGAATTATCTGAAATTGTTGAATCCATAAATGCGGTGGGTGCTAGTGCATCTGATTTAGTAGCAATACTAGAAGCACTAAGAG
>CACESU010000082.1 GCA_902562285.1 uncultured Alphaproteobacteria bacterium
AACCGAATGATGTAACTGGTGTTGAGCAGGAGAAATTAAAATATATTCTAGCCAACTCCAATATCTAATGCCTATATGAGAGTGTCTTAAGTTAGAGCCAGCTGTGTTAAATAAAAACAACAAAACATTCGCTCCTAATACGGTAAAAAGATCAACATTATTTCCAAAAAAGAAAATAAATGTTGATATGGAAACTCCTTGAGTAAATGTACCTCTTAATGTGAAAACAATACCTTCTAATGGATGGGTTCTATAAACTGTCATTGGAGTTAAAACTTCAGCTGAATGATGAACTTTATGCAAAGCCCAGAGGATGGGCCACTTATGCATCCAACGATGAACCCAATATTTTGAAAAATCGTCTAGCAAAAATATAAAAAGTGTGAAAAGAAAAACAACAACCTGAACAGGTGTATTTTGAAAAGAACCAGAACTTAACCAACTTATTTCATGAAGCCAATAAAAAATTGCCGTTGCGATTACTAGTTGTGTAATTAAAACAGGTGAAATGCTTATTGATATAATTCGGTTTATTAAGAAAACAAAAAAGTCTGCTTTTGACGATCTAGAAAACCATATTTTCTTATCAAAAATAAATTTTAAAGAGTTTTTTAGATTTACCTTTTTAAAAAAGACAAGCCAAATAAGAGCAATAAGTATGGAAATCGCTAAATAACCAATATAGACCCGCTTACGCGGGTCTATGAAGTGCTCAAAAATGTTTGAAAAAAAATCAAACATTTTTTATGTAATAAATTAATTTAAAATTAATCATTTTCTGAACTATTACTTCCACCTAATTTTTCAGCTAGGTTGCTCATATCAGACAATTTGTCTTTATTTCTTGCCTCTACTTGAAATACATCAACCATTAGTTTTTGAACCTTAAGCATATGCAGTTTATATTCTCCCCAACCTGAACCTTCGTCTTTTAAATATTCACCACTTGAATTCATTCCAGTTACTTGTGATGCATTCATTAGTAATGGCCCCATTCCAATCATTCTATTTAATTTAGTAGCTGTCTCACCAAGATTAAATTTCCCTGTTTGTAATGACATTGCGAAACCTTTTAATTCTCCCCAATGTTTAGCATAAGTTCTAAAAGCTTTTTTAGTATCAGAATTTGAAGCAACTAATTCTTCGAGTTTTGTTATGTCATTGTAAACAGACCCAGCATATTTAAATACAGCCTCTGCAATGACTTTTTCCCAATTAGAACAAATAACCCCAGCTAAATTTACTAATTTACCTCTTTCTGCATCTGATAATTTTTCGCCTTCAGCATCTGCTATAAGTTGACGTCCATCTACAAATGCTTTTGTGATAGTAGCTAGATAATTGGTTTTACCACCTTTATCAAAAGCTGAAGCATAGTAGGCATGTGCAAAAGTCATCTCACTTAATAGATCAACCATACCATCTCCATTAGCATCTGCTGCTGCAAGATCTTTCATTTTAGCAACATTATAGCTCTGGTCTGGGGTAAGTTTTAATGTATGAGCTGCTGCGCCAAAATATCCAAAAGCTTCATCCCATGAATGCTCTTTTCCTGTGTAGTGCTTACCCTCTTTATAGGGTTTATCATTTGGCTTGTTATTTGCACCCATCTTTTCATCTAGATAATTATCACAAGCTTGATGATAAAAAACAGCACCCATTGTAAACTTTGAAATTAACTGGATATAATCGTATCCTGTGCTTGGATCAAAACCTTTATTAGTATTGGCAGCTTTATCGATCATAAACGCAAGTGTTTCTTTTCCAGTCATTTGACCTGGCCATCCCGTAACAACGCCTTTTGAAGCTTTACCAGCCAAGTTTGTATTAGAAATTTCTCTCATTGTTTCTTGTTTAATGTTAAAATTATCTTTATCTACAGGAGCTAATATCTTTTTATTTTTATCAGTTCCACCAAAGTAAGACATCATCTCTGCTTTAATACGGCCTGCATTTGCACCACCGTTACCTTGCGATGATAACTTTTTAATACTTGTATGTAATACTTGTCTTCCAATTTGCCCGGTGTAAGAAACTGAGTTTGTCTTACTGCCAGAATATCCTTTAAGAGTAACCGGATAAGGGCCATAAGTATCACTTGAATGACCATCAGAAAACCCAAAACTGGCTAGGCTTAAGATGGAAATTACTGAGGCTATAGTTATCTTTGCCTTGCTATTCATTATTTTCTCCATTCTTTAATTTATTTGGCTAGCACAACTTTAGCTGGCTGTTTTCTAGTAAACCTTACTTGGTAAGGATAAGTTTATTATGTCTAGTCAGTCGCAAGATATACTCCTGTGAACCTAGACTAATTATTGCTGTATTAGATGAACCAATTAAGTCCAGTGCATTAATTTTATTTACAGTTGATTTATTAGTATTCTGTTCTGGACTCAATTTTTCATCGTAGTTCTCTATTGCATTAAGCAAACTTTCAACCTTCCTTTCTGCCATTTTAAACATCCTTCATAAAATACCTGACTTAAATTGTCAGGAATATTTAATCCTTACTAAAATTATCAGATTTGTCAATCCCGACTATTATTATAGGGTATGGTTATTTAATTTACTTTAGTGAATTAAAATTAAAGACTGTTATAATGTTTAAATAATTAATAATTTAAGGCTATTTAGTGATAAAAATAATTATACTCTCTGATCCTATTTGTCCTTGGTGTTATATAGGGAAAAAATGTTTTGATGAGGCAATCAAACAATTCGAATCTCATTATTTTAGTATTAAATGGCTACCATTTCAGCTAAACCCCAATATGCCTAAAGAAGGTATGGATAGAAAAAATTATCTTATAAAAAAGTTTGGAAATGAAAAGAAAATAATAGAAGTGTATACTCCAATTGTAAATAAATTTAATGAAAATAAAATTGATTTTGATCTTTCA
>CACESU010000083.1 GCA_902562285.1 uncultured Alphaproteobacteria bacterium
TACTATCGAAAATAATTAATTATTGAAGTAATTCAAGGACCGATTGCATTGACTGGTTTGCTTGTGAAAGCATGGAGGTCGCTGCTTGTTGTAGAATTCTACCTTTAGTTAGCTCAATAGATTCTGCAGCCATATCAGCGTCTTGCATTCTACTCCTAGATATTTTTGTATTCACAACAATATTAGAAAGATTATCTATAGTATGCTCCATTCTATTCATGGTTGCACCTAGATCGCCTCTTTCTGCATCAACTCTTCTTAATGCACCGTCCACTGCTGATAACAATCTCTGAGCACCCATTACTGTTTTGACATTTACATCTGAAATCTTTGTCAAAGAAGCAGCAGGGGCTGCATCTCTATGCAGTGCCTTGGAACCATCAGCTAAAGTTGTAGGAGTAGTTACAGTAAAAACATTAGGAGACTGGTAAATTATTTGTCCACTTACTCTAGCTGAACTTCTAGATCCAGGTGTTTCTCCTGAAGATAGAGTATCGTCAGTTAGGGAAACTGGACCACCTTTAGCTGCTAAATCACGATCGAGAGTTTGAATATTTAAACTTTTATTTACTTTTTCAAAAGTAAGTTTATTAGTACCTGAGTCTCCATCAAATGCTACGGCATTTCCATCTGCATCTGCTAACGTCAGAGTAGTGGTAGATGCAGTTGCTAATACATAATATATATGTCCAGGTGTTAGTTTTGAGCCGCTTGCTCCAGTTCCACTTATAGCTACACCATCAGATTGTACAACTCTTATTGCTTCACCAGCATTTAAACCGTGTGCATTTGCAAAAGTTAAAACATCACCAGAATTTGCTGCAGTTGCTGTTTTTGTAGTTAGAGGTGGATTAGCCGTTGAAGACACCATTGGCATATCAAAATTATCAATAAAAATATCGTATCCATCAGGAGATCTTAAATCCAATGTCTGCTTATCTGCTGATAACTTTGCTTGAATGCCAGTATCACCAGTAAATCCATTTATTTTATCTCTGAGATCAGATAGGTCCGCCATAGTTTTACCATCAATTGTTCCAAAATTAACAGTTGAACTAATAACTTTTGCTGAACTATTCATACCAGTTAGATTAAAATTAATAATTGTTGAAGTTGATGTATTTGAATCTGGAGTTACCGTTAATCTCACATTAGTCTCTGCGTATGCAGTTACACCGGTTATTCCACTTTGTGCAGTTATTGCTTCAGCAATATCCTTTGATGTTGCTCCAGTTGCATAATTTATAGTAGTGTCTCCTACATAGCCATATACTTTTAGAGATTCATCTTTTGTAGTTGATGAATTTAAATCTGTTGTAGATCCGGATTGAGTTGTAGATGGCGATCCTGCAATATTAGCAAGATGGAATTTAGTTCCAGCACCTGTAAAATTATCAACTTCATTATTAGAGTTTGCATCAGCATCATTAAAGGTTATAGCATTTGTCGATACACCATTTCCACCAGCACCTGCAGGAGTAAGCTCTATCTCGACAAGAGAGAATGTCTTTGCTGCTATTGGTTCTGCAATTTTGTATTGACTTCCAGAAATTAGGCCTGCAAGTGGAGTTGCTCCTGAAGGAACTTCGTAAGTAATAACGTCACCAGCTACGAACCCATGAGTTTCAGCGGTGGTTATTGTACCATTAGGATTTGCTTTTGCACCTGTTGCTGTTTTTTCTAACTGAGTTGATGATGACCACACACCCAAAGCTGTAGGTTTAATATTTTCAATTGATAAAGTATGAGTATGTTGAGGACTTTCGTCATAACCAATTTCAAATTCTGTATCTTGAAATGTACCATTTAATAACTTAGAAGTATTAAACTGTGTGGCTTCAGATATACGAATAAGTTCTTTCTTTAAGGCACCTACTTCTTCATTAAGAGCTACTCTATCAGCCCCACTATATGTTCCGTTAGCCGCCTGAACACCCAGTTCTCTCATTCTTTGCAGAATTTCTGAAACTTCGTTTAAAGCTCCCTCTGCAGTTTGGGCCATAGATATTGCGTCACCTGCATTTCGAATTGCTACTTCCATACCATTTATTTGGGATGTCATTCTATTTACGATCGCAGCTCCTGCAGCATCATCTCCAGCTTTATTAAGCCTTTTACCAGACGCCAATCTTTCTGTGGCTTCTGTTGCTCTGCCTTCATTTCTTTGTAAATGGTACAAAGATTTTAAAGCTGCACTATTCGTCAATATATTCGTCATATCATCACCTTTACATTCGCAAGGATATTATGGTCAAAATGACCGGTTTCTGTTAGGCATATACCTGCATTTTTCATGCCAAAATTTCTATTTTCCCTTAAAAACATATCTTTTACCTTATAAAATCAAATAAAGTTTGCTGCCCAATCTTAGAAAAAGTAGCTTGAGAAGCCTGTTTACTTAAAGTTAAGGCTTGTAGCCTTGTAATAAGCTCAGCTAAATCTGCATCTCCTAAGTCGCCTATTTTTTCAGTGACGAGAATTTGACGCTCTGCTAAAATATCTTTTTGTTGACTAAGCTTGTTCATATTAGCTCCAACTACTGCAAGTTGGTCACCTAAGTGAGTTGTGGCATTTTCTAAGAAATTCACAGATGAGGAAATAAGTTGGTCAGTATCAGTTATATGTCTTGTAGCTCCAATTAGATTTCCCATACCATCGTAACTATCAAATCGTACATATGAAGTTACGTCATCAGTACCAAAATCAGTTCCTTTGATTTTGATATCTTTCATAACAATTTCACCTGCAAAGTTCTCTTTTAGTGTAATAGCGCCGGTCTCTGTATTTTCTGTAGCTGTAATTCCAGTAAATTCAGTATTTTTATTAATTTCAGCAACTAAATTTGTAACTTTTCCTTCT
>CACESU010000084.1 GCA_902562285.1 uncultured Alphaproteobacteria bacterium
GGAATTCAACCCTAATTCTTTTTCAACCTATTTTGAATTAGGAAACTATTTTAAAAAAATAAAATGCTTCAATATGGCTTTAAACTATTATGATAAATGTCTGTCTATAAATCCTAACTTTAAAGAAGCTAATTTTGAAAAAGCAAATATATTTTCTAAAACTGGTAGACATGAAGATAGCATTAGTGCTTTAAAACAAATAATTGAATTGGATAACCGTAATTCAGAAGCATTTGATTTAATAGGAGTTGAACTTGAGCATTTAAATTTAATTGAAGAAGCAAGAGAACGATTTTTAGATGCAATATATCTCGATCCAGAAAATTCTAATGCATATTATAATTTAGGCAATAATTTAATAAAGTCTGGAAGATTGATAGATGCACATGAATGTCTAGATAAATTCCAAAAAAATGGCAAATACTCTAGTATTCGATTTTCTGGGTTAGATAATTTAATATTAATTGTATTAGATTACCTCTTACAAAATGAAAAAAAGTATAAGAGTTATTTTAATAAAAAAGTTGATAATTCATCCATTGAAGATCTTATAAAAAAGCTTGAAATTAACAAAAACAATATAAATTTAAAAGATACATTCGAAAAAGTTTATCCTTTTGAAAATAATTTCAATACCCTTGAAACAAACCAAGGCAATGGAAAAGATTATATTTGCTTATTAGGATTTGAACGATCTAGTTCACTTTTTTTACAATCGCTTTTTGATGGGCATCCAGAAGTATCAACTCTTCCAGGTTATTTTTTCAGTGGTTGGTTTAATCAAAATACATGGCCTATTTTTGAACCAGATTATTCTGAATCTAACTGGAGGGAAAATTTAGCAGAAAATATTTGTAAATATTTTGAACCTCAGTTTAATGCTAATAGCAAGAAGAATTTAATAGGAAATTCTGATGATGATAATTTGTGGCTTGCCCATAATACTGAGTTTACCCAATTAGGAGAAAGTAAATCTGAACATTTAGAATTAAATCAAGATGATTTTAAAAAACATTTTATTGATTTACTTATGCCTTATGGTGAAATTAATACAAAAGCTTGTTTTGATTTAATAAATGAAAGTTTTGATAAAGCATATAGACAAAATTTAGGGATCACTAAACAAGTTACTTTATTTCATCAGTACAACCCAAGTATTTTTAACCGCGCTAATTTTAATTATTTCTACCCAAATAATAAAACTCTCTTAATTATACAAAATCCAATTCAATTGTTAGAAAATTGTCTAGTCCAAGACATAAAAAACCTGCAAGAAACCCCTGGAAATAAGGATTCATTTTTTGACAATAAAAGCTTTTATGAAAATTTAACTTCAACTAAAAAAATATTATCAATTTTAGAATATTACATAAATCCAATGAATTCTTTTGAAAATGTTAGAGGAGTTAAATTAGAAGACATTAAAAATAATCCTGAAAAAACATTACCAAAAATAGCGAAATGGATTGGAATCAAAATTGATAGGTCATTATATAAGAGTAATTTTCTTGGTAAAACATTTTCTATACCTTCAATTAATTTTAATAATATTAAAGGGTCTAATACCCAAGCCAGTGATGATCCAGTAAGTCATTTTTTTCATTCTAGAGATCTCCAAATTTTGGAGACACTTTTTTGGCCAATTATGAAAGAATATGGTTATACAAAAATGACTGAAAAGCAGTTTACAGAAAATTTAAAAAAAATAAGATCTTGGTTAGAAAAACCTTTTGAATTTGAAAAAGATATTCATAAAAAATTACCTAGTGATACTCCAAAAATAGGCGATATTATAGTACTTAATGAATTAAGAAAAAAATTGATTTTCTTTTGGGAACTTTTAAATTCTAAAAAAACTTATAGACATATCTTTAAGCATTTGTAGAAAACATTAAATTTCATTTCTATACTATTAAATATAAAGTTAATTTATGACAGTTAGTTATCAAGAAGATCAAAAAGAAAAGCTAGCATATTACATCAAAAAGACACATTATAAAGATGCTTTAATATTAGCTAAAAATATTTTAAATTTAGATCGTACCGAAAGTACTTCTTACCAGATAGTTGGTAGGATTTACTCGCTAATGAAGCATCATAAACAAGCAATTTATAATTATAAAAGAGCATTAGAACTAAATCCTAAATGCAATTTCAGCTATATTTCTATTGCACAATCATATACTAACCTCGGTGAAAATGAAGAGGCAATTACATATTTAGAAAGAGGTACTAAAATAGTAGGAAATGATCCATTAATATTCTATAATTTGGGAATAATATATCAGAATTTTAAAAATTTGGATCAAGCGGAGGTTAATTTCCTCAAAGCCATTCAATTAAAGCCCTATTTTCCTGATGCCCTAAACAATTTGGGTAATGTTTATCATGAAAAAATGAATTATGATAAATCTTGTTACTACTTTAAAAGAAGTATTAACCAAAATAATAGAAATCATATGGCATTTCATAATCTTGCTAATACACATAGATCTATGGGGATTTATAAAGAAGCAATTTTTTTTTATAAAAAGGCTTTAGAGATCAAGCCAAAGCAAATTGAAAGTATCAATGCTTTAGGTCTTACTTATTATGATGTGCTTCAGCACAAATCTGGGATACAATGTTTCGAGTTAATCCTTGGAATAGATAACACAAATTATTTTGCCAAAAGAAATTTAGCTATAGGTTTAGTCAAAACTGGATATTTTAAAAAAGCAATAAAATTATTTAAGGAAACTTTAGAAAAATTACCTAATTGTACCACTTCTATTCATTATTTAATTCAATTAGCAAACTATGACAAAAATTTGTACGTTGATGAACTTTTTAATAAGTTTTTTAAAATTATAGACAGT
>CACESU010000085.1 GCA_902562285.1 uncultured Alphaproteobacteria bacterium
ACGTTCTGGCTTACCTTTTGCTTTTAGGGCAATCCCTTTGTTGTTATAAGCTTCTGCAAAATCAGATTTTATCTTTAAAGCTTTTTTATAAAAAAACACAGCCTGATCGTATCTATTCAAATTTTGGTTGCATAAACCTATACTGAAAAAGATATATTCATCAGATGGATTAATTTTTATCATTTGCTCAGCAATAGAAATGGCAGATTCAAATTCTTTAATCTCAATTTTTAAGTTCAAAATTATCGGCCAAATTTGCCTTATATGGGGTTTAAGATGATAAGCTTTTTGTAAATCTGATAAAGCATTTACTTTATCTCTTTGTGCTATACTAATTAGGGCTCTATTGATGAGTGCTTCTACATAATTTGGATTTAGTTGAATTGCTTTTCTTAGATATTTAAGACTTTCATCTAAAAAGCCATTTGCTCTTAAGCATGCTCCTAAAACACCCATACCTTCAATATCATTTGGAAATAATTTATTGACCTTCTTAGCAACGACTAAAGCTTCATCTATTTTTTTTTGCTTTAAAAGAATTCTTGTTTCATTCCAGCCCACTGAAGCTATTTTAGGATTTATTCTTTTTGCCTTTTTTATATAAATAATGGCTTCTTCTAATTCATCAGTCAAAATGTAACAGTGTGATAGTAATGATGGAATATGGGGATTTGAGGGAAAGTTACTTATACTGTTTTTTAAAAAACCAATTGCTTTATAATACTTTCCATTTTCTCGTAATTCTATGGCTTTATCTAATATTTCTTGGTGCGTCTTATAACCAACTATTAGCTGAGCCTGAGATAATTTTGTCTCTATCTTATCAAAACCCTCACCTTTTAACCCCTGGCTTCTTGCTTGATCTAAGGTAGTCTGAGCATCTTCTTTTCTATTCAGATAAATAAATGCATTGATATAACTCAGCCAGTATTGAGCAATACTTGGATTGACTTCTAATGCTCTTTTAAAGAAAGGAAGTGCTTCTTGAATTTTGCCAACATCAACAGCCAATAAACCCATATTATGATTGGCATCTGGATGCTTTGGCTCTGCTTTAAGTATTGCTGTATAATAACGATTAGCTTCTTCAAGACTACCAGCCTTATGTGCTTCAACGCCCTTTTCCAATGCTTGATTTAGTATAAGTTTCATCACATAATTATTACGATTAAATTAAAAGAATTTAAATGTCCTATTATTATTGCATACTTAATCTGAGAAGTTTTTTTATAAAAAAATTAAAAAAAGGTTTTTCACAAAATATCAACAATACTTAATTCCACCAATTCAGTTATAAGCATAGCAAATCTTCTAGTCTCTAGTTATTGAATTAGAATATGCTTAGCAGGAGGTTTTCCAAATCATTAACTACATATTTTCAACTCGCATTATCTTCTACTTTACTAAAAATTTCATTAGTTCAGGTTTAGATAATTAACTTAATATGAAGATTAGCTACTGCTATTGCTATTATGTATTTCATATATTCCATGAATATATTCTAGGACAATCTTGAACCTTGCTTAGTAGTATAATAAATCTAATTTACTAGATAAAAAGCATATTTTCAAGGCTAAAGGGTGATAGATAGTAGTTGGAGGCGTGTACGTGAATCGAACACGTGTTAACGGATTTGCAATCCGCTGCATCACCACTCTGCCAACACGCCGATATATTTTAATTATTAACATTTGATAAAACAAATACAAGGTCTGTTAGAAATTAAAATTTAAAAGAATAATTTTCTGAAAAATTACTTTTATAAACATAACCAATATTGATACTATTAGTTACATATGTCATATAGTAGTTAATATAAAATTTGGGGATTTAATGTTCGATTACTTTAAAGCAAGACAAGATATGGTTGATTGTCAAATAAGAACTGCCGATGTGACTAATTATTCAATTTTAAAAGCACTATCAAAGGTCGCACGTGAGAGATTTGTTCCTGACGAATATTCCTCAATTGCTTATGGTGAAACCAACATTTATTTAGGCAAAGATAGATATTTATTAGAACCTAGAATTTTTGCCAAAATGCTTGAATTATTACGAGTGAATTCTAATGATTTAGTTTTAGACATAGGTTGCGGATTAGGATATTCATCTGCTATTATTTCGCAGATTGCTGAGGTAGTTATTGCATTAGAAGATGAATACTTTTTTAAAAGTGCTCAAAAACTTCTTTCTGAAACATCTATTGAGAATACTGTAATTTATGAAGGAAATCTTTCAGATGGAATTAATTATGAAGAAAAGGTTGATGCTCTAATTATACAAGGTGGAGTTGAAATGATTCCACTTAATATTCAAGAACAAGTTAAAGAAGGTGGGAGAATAGTAGCAATTTTTTTGGATGGTCGTAAGGGAGAGTGTAGACTAGGAATAAAAAAAACAAACAACATTGACTGGAATTATGGTTTTGATGCCTATGCTCCTTTATTAAGTGATTTTTCTGTTGAGAAAAGATTCATTTTCTAACAATATGAGATTAAAATAATTATAAATGATAGATGTTAAAAATAATAAGATTTAGTTTATTTAATAGTTGTTTGATAATGTTATTGTGTACTTTGACATTATCTTCAAATTTGAAAGCTGATACATTAGAAGAAGTTTTAAGATTAACTTTTTCAACCAATAAACAGCTTTTATTATCAAGGATTCAACTTCAATCTAGTAAGAGTGCAGTTGATATTTCAAAGGCTGCTTTAGGATTAAATTTTTCAGCATCTATTACTGGTTCTAGAGGTTGGAATATTAATGAATCTTCAAAAAGTGATAGTTACTCTAGTTCTTTAACTGGTAGTTACAATTTACTTGATGGT
>CACESU010000086.1 GCA_902562285.1 uncultured Alphaproteobacteria bacterium
TATTTTTCAATACCAGCATCTGAAACTACATGGAATCCTTTCGCAGGAGAAGGTTTCAACGCTCTTGGTATAAGAAATAATTTAAGAGTAATTTCTCAACTTGGAATAATTGCATTGGGAGCTGGTCTGCTCATAATTGCAGGAGAATTTGATTTATCTATAGGTTCTATGATTGGATTTGCTGGTGCTTGTATGGCAATGACTTTACGTTGGGGATTTTCAATTGTATTACCATATATTTCTTTTGATGGTGGAACTCATTTAGAATTTTACACATTATTACATATACCAAATGTAACTCCAACTTTAGCAATATTTATTACCTTATGCTTTACTTTGACATTTGGTTGGGTTCAGGGATTTATAATCGTACGTTCAGGTCTGCCTTCTTTTATCGTAACTCTGGGGGGATTATTTTTTTTAAGAGGATTAACAGAGGTTTCTTTGAGATCATTTAATCATAGACCAGATCAAGCTAAAGGAGCTACAACTGTAACTGAAATTCCTGACATAAAGAATATTATTAATTTACCTGGTTATGGTGAAATGGAAAGAGAGGCTGCTAAATATCTGCCTGAAACGGACCTAACCTCAATAGTTAAGAATCTGCCATCAGATGTAATCGCTAAAATTTCTGAAAGGTTAGAATATACTGCTCAGCGTGTTGCTGAAGCAAAAACTGATCTTCTTATTGCGAAAGGCGTAAAACCTTTAGAGAAAGCATTGGAAAATGCCATAGCCTCTGATAATGAATTTATGATAAAAACCATCCAGGAAAAAATTGAAAATTTTAAAATTGATCCAGTTATACCAAAATCAATTACAGAAGTTGATATAGCTAGGGCTTATATTGATACAATAGGATCTGCACGCCCAATAGCAGACTTTTTTGGTGGTAATATCTTGGAAACTATTTTTGATTGGTTATATTTTCCAATCGATTGGAATGTTAACAACTTTGGTAATCAATTTGCCCCAGGTCTTTATTCTTGTGTTATGATTTGGGTTATTTTATCCCTAGTATGTTATATTGTTTTGAGTAAAACACAGGTTGGTAACTGGATTTATTCTACAGGGGGAAACCTTAGTGCTGCACAGGCCAATGGTGTTCCCACTAATAAAGTTAAAATTTCACTTTTTATGTTTTCAGCCTTTTGTGCTACTTTATTTGCTACTTGCCAGGTTTTTGAGGTTAATACTTCTGATGCTGCAAAAGGAAATTTAAAAGAGTTAGAAGCAATAGCAGCTGCTGTAATTGGTGGGATTGTTATGACCGGTGGTTTTGGAACCGTGTTGGGAATTATAGTTGGTGCTTTTATTTTTGGTCTTGCAAAAGAGGCATTCTTTTATATTCCTGGTATTGATGGTTCTTTTTATAGAGTTTTTCTTGGTTTTGTAATTATCGCTTCGGCATTATTAAATGAGAATATTAGAAAAAGAATTATGGGTAATATATGACCGTTCCTAATTCCAATCCCTTAATAGAGACAAAAGAGTTAGTAAAAAAATTTGGATCTTTTACTGCCTTAAATGGAGTATCTCTAAAAGTGTATCCTGGTGAAGTTCATGCACTTCTCGGTGATAATGGTGCTGGAAAATCTACACTAATTAAAGCTTTATCAGGAGTTCATCAACCAACTTCAGGTAAGATTTTAGTTGAGGGAAAAGAAACTAAATTTAATTCTCCACGCGATGCATCTGAAGTAGGGATAGGAACTGTATATCAAGATTTAGCACTTAATTCTTTAACTTCTGTGACCAGAAATTTCTTTTTGGGTAGAGAGTTAAAGTTTGGTAATGGTCCATTTGGTATTTTAAAAATGAAAAAAATGCATAATATAGCTATAGAGGAAATGGCAAAAATTGGGATTAAAATAGAAGATCCCGAACAACCTGTTGGTACTATGTCTGGAGGACAAAGACAAACCTTAGCGATTGCTAGAGCAATATACTTTGGTGCAAAAGTGCTTATTTTAGATGAACCAACTTCTGCTTTGGGTCAAAAACAACAAATGGAAGTATTAAAAACCATCAAAAAAGTACAACAACTTGGTAATATTGCTATAATTTTGATTACTCATAACGAAATACACGCACGACTAATTGCTGATAGATATACCTTTATTTCACTAGGGGAAGTAATAGGTAGCGGTACATCAAAAGATTTAGAGGGAGATGATATTAGAAGGTTAATGGCTGGTGGAGCAGAAGTTGGAGATCTTGCTAAAGAACTTGCTTGATTTCAATTTTTCTTTTTTTCTTCGTCTCTTTTTCTATATCGTACTAAAAGAACAAAGCCACTGTAGACTCCAATTATACCAAAAAATAAGGCCCAGTTTTGCGAGCCAATTAAATACTCTATGACAGCCCAAAGAATACAAATACTTGGAATAGCAACCCGAACCCATTTTTTTTTGTAAAAGGGATGGGAAGTATTTATCATTTGTTTATATTATCATTAATAATTTCGTAATCTAAACTTCTTAAAGATTGAGACAAAGAATTAAATCCAATAATTGCATATTCCAAGGGGGGACAGATTTTGGGATCTTGTTCAGCTTCAACAACAAACCAGCCTTCATAGCCAACATCCTTAAGGTTAGATATAATATCAGTATAATTTAGGGATCCGTCCCCTGGAACAGTAAAAGCTCCTTTTAAAACAGCGTCTAAAAAACTGTCTTTTTCTCTATTTAAACTATTTAAAACTTCATTCCTAACGTCTTTTGCGTGAAAATGATTTATTCTTTTTCCATATTTCTTTATAACATTAATTATATTCCCACCAGCAAAAGCCATATGCCCAGGATCAAACAAT
>CACESU010000087.1 GCA_902562285.1 uncultured Alphaproteobacteria bacterium
CATAAAAAGAATATATATAAAGAGTTTTTAAATGGTTAAAATGTTTATTTATTGTTTGAAATAATTGGTATTTTGCCGAAAGGTGGATGAAACCGTCTTGATAATCTGCCAGTGATCCTTTTGTATATCCTTTGGCTATGAAGAATTTATTTTCCTCTTCAGTAAATATTTTATATACAAGCAATTTAATTATTTTATTTCAGTTTTAAAATTTCTATTGTTTAAAATTTTTGGTCTATAAGTAATTAGGTCATATTATTTGCTCTTTCAAGTAAAAGTATACGGATTGTACTTATTTTATTTCTCTGCTAATATGTGATTGTTAATTGTAAGTGTAATGCCTAAACCGTCTAATAGACCGTTAATGCTACAAAATATGATTTCACCGAAGCCGGCTCGGTTTTGCCGGTAGTTTGAAAAAAGGACAATAGAAATGACTAAAGGTATAGTTAAATGGTTTAATGCTAGTAAGGGTTTTGGTTTTATTCAACCAGAAGGTGGTGGAAAAGATGTATTTGTTCATGTTACTGCTGTTAGAGAAGCAGGTTTAGAAACATTAGATGAAAATCAGAAAGTTGAGTTTGAAATGGTTGATGGTCGTGACGGTAGACAATGTGCAGGTGATCTAAAGGTTGCTTCTGAATAATAGGAAATTACTAATCATTTGGAATAGATAGTTTACGGTATATATCTGGATCCCATTCACAAGCAAATCCGTCTCCATCAGGATCTAAGTTAAACTTATCTTTATTAGGCCCACCATCTTTTAGAAATTGTCTTTGCGCGTCGTCATTATTTTTGAATTTTGAACATTCGTTCCAGTTATTATAAATATTAAGACTTAATCTATTGTAGACCCTTTCACCTTTTTTATTTTTTGTGTCTCTAGCAAAATTTGCTACGTTAATATCATTAGAAGAATCTATTAAGTTATCTACTTGTATTTCAATCCGTTCTTTTCTAGCATTTTCAAGTATGTTTGCAGCTTTTTTTTTATCAATATTTTGTTGTTCTAAAGTTGATAAAGATAGATCAATCTGATTATGGTTTTCAGATAGACCTCCAATTTCTTGCTGTTGCTCTAAAGAATTTTTTTCTATATTTACAAAATAGTCAGTTTGGTTAGAAGTTTGTTGGCATGATATTAGGATCGTAACTGCAAAAAAATAGAATCGGTGAAAATATATATAAATTCTCATTTATCTTCCCACCACGATTTTGGTTTGTAATTAAAATTTGTATCTTTTTCAAGGCGTAACGCTACATTTAAAATTTCTTGTTCATTCCATTTTGATCCTATTAATTGCAATCCGAGTGGCAAATTATTTTTTGAAAGCCCTGTTGGTATTGAAATAGCAGGCAACCCAGCTAAGTTTACCGGAACAGTAAAAATATCATTCAAATACATTTCAACTGGATTATTTTTTATTTTTGAGTTTAAAGGAAAAGCTGCAGAAGGTGTTGTTGGTGTAAGAATTACATCTATCCCTTTTGAGAAAGCAATACTAAAATCTTCTTCAATTAGCTTCCTAACCTTCAATGCTTTTTGATAATAAGCTTCGTAAAAACCTGCGGACAAAACGTAGGTACCAATCATTATCCTACGCTTAACCTCGTCTCCAAATCCTTCAGATCTAGTAATTTTATAAAGTTCATTGATCCCATCATCACCTTCAAGTGATGCTCTATACCCATATCTTACACCATCATATCTAGCTAAATTAGAAGAAGCTTCAGCTGGAGCTAAAACATAATAAGCTGGTAAGGAGTATTTTGTATGAGGTAAAGAAATGTATTTGATCTCAGCACCAGCATCTTTTAGAATATTTACCCCATTTTCCCATAGTTTCACAATTTCTTGCGGTGTATCATCTAACTGGTACTCTTTAGGTACACCTATTTTTTTTCCTCTTAGGTCATCACTTAGTAAAGCTTCAAAGTCTGGAACCAATTTATTTACACTTGTACTATCTTTTTTGTCATGACCAGAAATTATGCTCAATAATATAGCTGAATCCCGAACTGTTTTTGTAATAGGGCCTGCTTGATCGAGTGATGAAGCAAAGGCAATTATACCCCACCTTGAGCATCTACCATAAGTAGGTTTAAGGCCTACTACACCATTAAATGATGCTGGTTGTCTTATCGATCCCCCAGTATCAGTTCCCATACTTGCAATACATAAATCAGCTGCTACAGCTGCTGCTGATCCTCCTGAAGATCCACCTGGAGTTAACTCATCATCACTATTCGTTGATTTCCATGGATTCACTGCTGGTCCATATATAGATGTTTCATTAGATGATCCCATAGCAAATTCGTCCATATTTAACTTACCTAGCATAATTGCATTTTCATTCCATAGTTTTGCGGTAACTGTGCTTTCATACTCTGGGACAAAACCCTGTAATATTTTTGAGGCTGCTTGTGTTCTATGGTTTTTGGTACAAAAAATATCTTTAACAGCAATTGGAATACCGCAAAGCTTACCCTTTTTATCTGATTTCATTATTTTGTCACAAGACTTAGCCTTTAAAATGGCTAAGTCTGATGTTTTAAGACAAAATGTATTGAGCTTTTCACTTTTATGAATTTTATTTACATAATATTCCGTCAAATTAACCGCAGTTATCTCCCCTTTATTAAGAAGATTCAATGCTTTTGAAAGTGTTAAATTTTGCAATT
>CACESU010000088.1 GCA_902562285.1 uncultured Alphaproteobacteria bacterium
AATTTACTTTTAGATTTAATTAAAATGAATAAATATTTCAGAGATGACCGAAAAATAAATCCAACGGCAATTTCTCTCAAATCAAAATCTGAAAATGACGAAAATAAAATTGAAATTGGGCCTACAAAATTAGCAATTTCAGAATGGGAGAAATTAAACTTAGAACTTCCTAACCTAAGTAAAATGAGGGAGTATAGATGGAACAGGTTAGTTCAGCACATTAATGAAAGAGAATATGCAGGTTTATTACTATTTGACCCTCTAAATATTAGATACGCCACAGATAGTACCAATATGCAAATCTGGAATATGCATAACCCCTTCCGTGCAGTACTAGTGTGTGCAGATGGTTATATGGTAATATGGGATTATAAAAATTCACCTTTCTTAAGTAAATTTAATCCGTTAGTTAAAGAACAACGATATGGAGCAGATTTGTTCTATTTTGCAAGAGGCGATAAATCAGATTTGGCTGCTGATAAATTTTCTAATGAAATCAGAGTGTTATTATCTGAGCACTCAGGAAATAATAAAAGGCTTGCAGTTGATAAAATTATGGTAAATGGATTAAAAGCACTAGAGGCGCAAGGTCTTGAAATTAAAGAAGGTGAAGAACTCACAGAAAAAGCACGTTCAATTAAAGGTCATGATGAGATTTTAGCTATGAGATGTGCTTCTGCTGCATGTGAAAAAAGTGTATATCAAATGGAACAATTTGCAAGAAATAATGTCCCAAAAGAACATGTGAGTGAGGATGAAATTTGGGCAATTTTACATGCTGAAAATATTAAAAGAGGTGGTGAATGGATAGAAACTAGATTACTAGCCTCAGGACCTAGAACTAACCCTTGGTTTCAAGAATGCGGGCCAAGAATACCTAAAAATAATGAAATAATTGCATTTGATACTGATTTAGTTGGCAGTTATGGTATTTGTGTAGATATAAGTAGGACATGGTGGATTGGAGACAAAAAACCAAGGCCTGATATGATTTATGCTATGAACCATGGTTTTGAACATATTATGACTAATATGGAAATGTTAAAACCCGGAATTTCAATGGAAGAATTAACTCATAAAGCACATGTACTTGATCCTATTTATCAAAAAGGAAAGTATGGGGTTCTAATGCATGGGGTTGGCTTGTGTGATGAATGGCCTTCTATTAATTATCCAGATGGATTTATAGAGGGAGCATATAATTATCCTCTAGAAGAAGGTATGGTTCTTTGCGTAGAAGTTTTAGTAAGTCCAGAAAATGGTGATTTTTCCATAAAATTAGAAGATCAAGTACTCATAACATCAGATGGTTATGAAAATTTAACAAAATATCCATTTGACTATAGACTTTTGGGAAATTGATAAATGGTATCAAAAAAAGTAAAATTTACAGAAATGAAGGATGGTGACAAAGAAGATTACCTATTATTGAAAGAACTTGAGAAATCATATATTTCAATGACTTCTGACAGAATTATTGAGGAATTAAAAAGACAAGGTACAATTTCATTAGAAGGCTATCAAATAACTCGCTTAGAACATGGACTTCAATCAGGCACCAGAGCTTTTAGAGATGGTGCTGATATTGATTGGATTATAGGTGCCTTATTACATGATATTGGAGATGGTCTAGCCCCACAAAATCATGATCGAATGTCAGCTGAGGTTATCCGACCTTTTGTAAGAGAAGAAGTTTCATGGGTAGTTGAACATCATGGTATTTTTCAAATGATTTATTATGCTCATCATTATGGATGGGATAAAAATGCTAGAGATAAATTTAAAGATAATATCTATTATAAATCATGCTCCGATTTTTGTGAAAGATGGGATCAAAGTTGTTTTGATCCAAATTATAAGTATGAACCTATAGAATTTTTTGAACCAATGATAAGAACAGTTTTTAAAAGGAAAGCTTACGATCCTGCAAATATAAAGTCTAACCAAGTTTTTGGATTACCTCGTATCTAACAATCAATTTTTTTTAAAACCATAACTTATTAAAATTATTTTGAATTATAAAAAAATCAGTCCTTCAGTGTTAAAGTATATTGAAGAAGCAAACGAATTATTTCCTCAAAAGCCCTATGAGTTAGGAGCTAAAAAATCTAGAGAGATATTTGCAAAACATTCTAAAAGTTTAGAACTAAAAAGAACTAAGGATATTTCAGTAATTAATGACTTCTTTCTATCTGATGGCAGAAAAATAAAAATAAGAATTTATACACCTAATAGTAAAAAGGTGAGTTCTACAGGACTGATTTATATACACGGTGGAGGCTGGGTAATGGGAGATCTAGACTCCCATGACAAAGTATGCGTTGATTTATCAATAAATTGTAATATGAATGTAATCTCTATTGATTATTCTCTATCACCAGAAAATCCCTATCCTGTTGCTTTAAACCAATGCTTTTCAATTTATTTACAATATCTTAGTGGATCTAATTTATTTAAAAAACTGGATTTAAACAATTTATTAATTGCGGGGGATTCAGCTGGTGGCAATTTAACCGCTTCATTAATTTTAAAAATCAAAAAAGAAAAATTGCCATTACCAAAGGGACAAATTCTTATTTATCCATGCCTTTCAACAGATTTTAATTCA
>CACESU010000089.1 GCA_902562285.1 uncultured Alphaproteobacteria bacterium
GTTAAATTTACTGCTGATTATTGTATGGACCCTGATGGCGGATGCGCACAATTAAATAAATTTGACGGTATTAAGTCTATTGAAACACCTGATGATCGTACAATTGTTATAACATTTAATGCTCCAAAACCTAATCCATATGGTCCTTTCATGGGAGGTCAAACTCCAATACTTCAAAAAGCTCAGTTTGAAAATTGTACAGGTTCAAAAGCTTCTCAGTGTACTGAACAAAACTTTAATCCAATTGGTACTGGTCCTTTTGTTGTTACAGAATTTAGACCCAATGATGTTATTCAATACAAAGCAAATGAAAATTATAGGGATCCTGACAAGCCAGCATTTGCAACCATTACTTTTAAAGGTGGTGGTGATGCCACTGCTGCTGGACGATCTGTTCTTGAAACAGCTGAATTTGACTATGCTTGGAATTTACAACTTGCACCAGAAGTTATAGCAAATATGGAAAAAGCAGGTAAGGGAGTTGCTATTGCAGGTTTTGGTCCTTTAGTAGAAAGGCTTGAAATGAATATGACAGATCCTTCTCCTTCTTTAGATGCAGATACAAGATCAACAGTTAAAGCACCTCATCCGTTTTTAACTGATATGAATGTTAGGAAAGCATTATCAATGGCTATAGATAGGCCATTATTAGTTGAAATTGGTTATGGAAAAGCTGGAGATGTTACTTGTGACTTGGTACCTGCTCCTGATAATTATGCTGCTAATAATGATTATTGTATAAAACAGGATATAGCTGGGGCCAATGCAATACTTGATTCCGCTGGTTGGAAAACAGGTGGTGATGGTATCAGACAAAAAGATGGAGTCAGATTATCAATACTTTATCAAACTTCTACAAATGCAGTACGTCAAGACTTTCAAGCTCTAATTAAAGAGTGGTGGTCACAAATTGGAGTTGAAACAGAATTACGTAATCTGAACGCTTCAGTATTTTTTGGAGGTGATCCAGGCTCTCCTGATACTTTTCAGAAATTTTATGCTGATGTAGAAATGTATGCTAATACATTTGATGGAACTGATCCTGAAAATTACCTAGGTATGTATCGTTGTGGAAATGAGCCTAAGCCAGAATCACAATGGCAAGGTGAGAATATTAATCGGTATTGTGATCCAAAGTATGATGCATTGCTAGATGAATTATCACAAACCGGTGATTTAGGAAAACGTGGTGAGATCGCTATAAAGTTGAATAATATGTTAACAAAAGATAGCTATACAATTGTTCCTTTAGTACACCGTGGTAGGGTGTCAGCACACTCTAACACTTTAGGTGGTGTAATACTAAACACATGGGATTCTGAATTATGGAATACTGCTGATTGGTATAGAAAATAATAATAATTTATTGCCCCAGAAAAAATTCTGGGGCAATTTTTAAACTCAACAGTTATTCAAAGGCAGGTAATGTTTGATTACACAGTAAGACGGTTGCTCATTGCTGTTCCTACTCTTATAGTAATAAGTCTAGTTATTTTTTTGGTTCTTAGTTTGGCGCCTAATGATCCTATGGCACAAGTTCCAATGACAGTGCCGCCAGAAGTTAAAGAAAAAATGCGAGAAGCTCTTGGTTTAGGTCAACCACTTTATATACAATTCTGGAAGTGGCTAGTCCAGTTTTTTTGGATAGAACCACAGGTTTTAATAGATTATTATTTTGGCACAAATTATTCTGAAGATAAGCTTAGGGTAATTAGTTGGCAAACTCGAGCACCTGTTATGGACACAGTTGTACAAAGATTACCACAAACTCTTTGGGTGGTAGGTATGTCTTACGTAGTCGCAATAGCAATATCTATCCCAATCGGAATTTACTCTGCTTATAAACAATATTCGATTTTTGATCAGGCAGGGACTTTTATTACAATGGTTGGTTATTCTATACCTCCTTTTTTTACAGGTCCTCTTGTTATTGTTATTTTTGCAGTGTATTTGGAATGGTTTCCATCTACCTATGATACACTTCATGAGGTAAATAGTTGGGATAGTTTTATCATCCAATTAAAACAGATGTTCTTACCGGTTATGGTTTTAGCAATTCAAGGAACTGCGCAAATCAGTCGTTATATGAGATCCGCAATATTAGATAATTTAAATCAAGATTATGTCAGGACAGCCAGAGCTAAAGGTCTTAGTGAATCCATAGTAATTTTGGTACATGTGCTTAGAAATTCTATGATACCAGTTATAACCGTAATTGCTTTAAATTTGCCTCTAATATTTGGTGGTGCAATTATTACGGAGCAAGTTTTCAAAGTTAATGGAATAGGTCAGCAACTAATTTTAGCTATATATGCTAATGACTTACCAACGATACAAACATTAACATTTATTTTTGCTTTTTTGATTGTATTTTTTAATTTGGTTGCTGATGTGCTTTATGCTCTCTTAGATCCGAGGATTAGATATGAGTGAAAAAATAAATAACAAGGAAATTTTATTTTCTCCAGGATCTTCATATTGGGGAGATGTGTGGCTGCAGTTTAAGAAACATAAAGGTGCTTTATTGGGTGCTATTATTTTTTTTGGTATTGTAATTTGTGTAATGTTGGGGCCACTTTTATGGCCTTTTGAGCCTAATGCAAT
>CACESU010000090.1 GCA_902562285.1 uncultured Alphaproteobacteria bacterium
AATTGTAGTTTGAAAGTCTAGATAACTGTATTGTATTTTGAATGTTTTTAGTTGCTTCATTTTCAAAATTAATAGCTATATCATTTTTTTTTGAGATAGCTCTGGTTGTTTCACCAAGTGCTTTTTTTAAGGGCTCAAAAGAATGCTTTTTATTCATCTTTATTTTTATTATCTTTAGTTTGATTTAGTAAGCTTTCGGGTAATTCTTCATCAAAACATCGTTGAAAAAATTCAGCTACAGTCGTTCTTTCTAATTCATCACATTTATTTAGAAATGTAACCCGAAATGAGAATGCTATATCTTTAAAAATTTCAAGGTTTTGAGCCCAGTTGATAACTGTTCTAGGTGACATTACAGTAGAAATATCACCATTAATAAATGCATTTCTGGTAAGTTCTGCTACCCCAATCATTCTACCAATAGTTTTTTTTCCTTCATCAGTTAACATTGACGGTAATTTACTCAATACTATATCTAATTCGTGATCGTTTGATAAATAATTTAATGTAGAAACTATTGACCATCTATCCATTTGGCCTTGGTTAATTTGTTGTGTACCATGATATAGACCTGTAGTATCACCAAGTCCAACAGTATTTGATGTAGCAAATAATCTAAAATATTTATGAGGCGAAATAATCTGATTCTGGTCAAGTAAGGTTAACTTCCCATCAGTTTCTAAAACTCGTTGTATTACAAACATTACATCTGGTCTACCTGCATCATATTCATCAAAGACTAATGCACACGGGTTTTGCAATGCCCAAGGTAATATTCCCTCTTGGAATTCTGTAATTTGTTTGCCTTCTTTTAATTTAATTACATCTTTTCCTATTAAGTCAATACGGCTTATATGACTGTCTAAATTTACTCTTACACAAGGCCAATTAAGTCTTGCTGCAACTTGTTCTATATGAGTAGATTTTCCAGTACCATGATAACCTTGAATTATAACTCTTCTATTATGCGCAAATCCTGCAAGTATTGCCAAGGTAGTTTCTTTTGAAAATATGTAGGAACTATCAATCTCAGGAACCCTATCTGTTTTTTTCTCAAAACCATTTACGGTCATTTGAGAATCTATATTAAAAGTTTTTTCTATACTAATATTCTTGTTTGGAACTACTTCACTCATAAATGATTCCCTATCTTACGTGTCATAAATACTCAAAATTCGTTACTCTTTAAAACTTTTACTTGATTTTATTTGATCCCATGCCCAAACAACTTCTGAAAGTCGATCTTCATCAGCTCTGCTTCCAGAATTTCTATCAGGGTGTAAGTCTTTTACCATTTCTTTATATATTTTTCTTAACTCAGTTTTTGTTGAAGTATCACTTGCGCCAAGTATATCAAGTGCTTTTTTTTCACTAAGTGTTATTCTTCTAGAAAAAAGTTTGTTTTGATTAGCTTTTTGGTTTTCTTTATTAGAAAATAATTTATAGGGATCTTCCAATCCTAGTCTTTCCCAAGCTTTGCCTTCCGCTTGTATCTTATCCTTATCAGTTTCACTACTTAGAGGTCTAGTATTTCTCTCCCAGACACTATCTGCTTTAAATTGATTTTCTAACTCTTCTTGGGAATGACCTTCAAAGTAATTCCATTTTCTATTATATTCTTTAACATGTTTCAAACAAAACCAATTAAACTCTTCTACGTTTCTAGGTGATTTGGGTGCTCTATATTTTCCTACTAACTCACATCCCACAACATCACATTTATGAGACGAACCTTCAAATGCACCACTAGATCCTTTATTTTTGGATCTTCTTTTTTTATCAGCAGACACTGAAATATCAAACTCAAAGGGAATTTTACTACTCATTAACATATACCAATTAATTCATATTTAGATGTTGTCATAAGATAATAATGTTTTATTTTAAAATTTCAAAGCGAACATTATGAAAAGTATAAATACAATGCAAGTAAGATTAACCATTATTAAAAAATTAAGAGAAAAATTTAATCCTGATAAACTAAATGTAATAGATGAAAGTCATTTACATGCAGGTCATGTTGGAGCAAGACCAGATGGAGAGACACATTTCAAAGTTGAAATGAAAAGCAATAAATTTTTAGGAATGAGTAGAGTTAATATGCAAAGAGAAGTATATAAAGCTTTAGAATTAGAAATGGAGGACAAAATACACGCTTTATCCTTAGAACTTTCTTGCTAATTAGTCTTTTGTAGCAGGTCCCAAACTAGGATAATTTTCATTTCTTGAGGAAGTACTGTTAAATGAAGAATTTTCAGTACTTCTTCTTTTGAAAAGTAAGATTGATATTTTTTTTTCACTTGATGAATTAAAAAATGATTTTTTTACAGGTACCATTATTGTTTTAATATCAACGAACTCCCACCCTTGTCTAGACTCTTCATTCATAATATTTTCAATCAATTCTGCTATTTGAATATTACTTGATTTTTTATTTAATAATTTGTTTTTAAATATTGGAGTAGGTATTATTTTGAAGTTATGTTGCAATTGGTAATTTCCTAGTAACTTATTTTTAATTTTTGTGCCACTAATTGATTAGTAATTTTTGGATTTGCTTTTCCTTTACTTTCTTTCATTACTTGACCAACAAAC
>CACESU010000091.1 GCA_902562285.1 uncultured Alphaproteobacteria bacterium
CAGAACAATAAATTTATACTAATTAACTGATTTCGAAATTTTTTTTAATGTTTCCATATATTTTGATGAAATTTTTTCTTTTTCTATATGGTTACCTTCTTTTACTACCCATCTACCAGCTGAAAAAACAGAGTTTATAATTTTTTCATTTTCAGAAAAAATTAAATAATTTAATTTTTCATCGTTGTTAAGTGATGAGTAATGAAAAGATGAAAGATCTAAAGCTAATATATCAGCCCAATAGCCAGTTTTAATTTTACCAGTTTTTCTACCTGAAGCTAATTCTCCACCCCCTAAAATGGATTCAATCAAATTTCTTCCGATCGTTAAATGATTATTTGGTTTCAGAACTATTCTTTTTTTATTTTTTAACCTTTGTGAGTATTCTAAAGTTCTGAGTTCTTCAAAAAATGAAATTTTGATATTAGAATCTGTACCTACTCCAAATTTACCACCTTCTTTCAACCATTTTTCTCCATTAAATATTCCATCACCAAGATTTGCTTCTGTTATTGGACATAAACCTATTACTGCACCAGTCTGGGCTAATAATTTAGCTTCTTGATTCAGCATTTGAGTACAATGAATAAGACACCATTTTTTGTTTAACTCTAAATTATCAACTAACCACTCTATTGGTCTTTTATTCCATGCATTTAAAATTTCAGTAACTTCTTTGTTTTGTTCTGCTACATGAATATGAATTGGACAATTAGTAAAATTTCTACTCAATTCCAATAAGGATTGTTTTTTTACTGCTCTTAAACTATGGGCTGCTACCCCAATAGTAGTATCTTTTTCTTTTTTGTGCATTGAATGTAATTCATCAACTAAATTAAAAAACTCTTCAAGATTCAACCCAAATCTTTTCTGTCCTGATATAAGATTTTCACCAAAAACACCCCCTTGCTCATAAAGAACAGGTAATAATGTAAGACCTATTCCTGATTGATAGGAAGCATTTACAACTCTTTGTGACATTTCAGATAGAGTATTGTAAGAAGCTCCTGATAAATCATTATGAATATAATGAAATTCCGTTACTCCAGCATAGCCTGCTTCTAACATTTCCATTTGAGCATATGCACAAATTGACTCAAAATAATCAGGATTAATTTGGTTTAGAAATTTGTACATAAAATTACGCCATGACCAGAAATCATTTTTTTTATTTCAGAACTTTCACTTAAACCACTCATTGCTCTTTGAAAGCAATGGCTGTGTAAATTCATTGGAGAAGGTATTAAAGTATCAAAAAAAAATCCTGAAGGGTGAACGTTTTTTTTAATTTCTTTTATCTTACCCTTAGAATCTATTTCAATAAGTGTGTTATCCGACCACCCATTTGGTAAAAGAACTCTTTTACCCCATATTTTTCTCATTAATCTTACTCTTAAAGTCAATAGTTTTTAAGTCATATATTCAATTCATTTTTTTAATACTGAAAATTTTTTTTTGGCTTTCACAAATTTCTTTATGCAATTTAAGACTCTCTTTGCTGAATATTTCTTTTGGAGCACTATAATGTATGAAATTACCTCTATTATCTACACCACGAACAGGCATCGCATAAGATTTACTCGTATTTTGAACAACATCAGGATTTATATATCGTATAGCCACGCCTATTCTCCTATCATTCGAAATGTTTGGGCCTGATCCGTGTATCATAAGACCATGGTGAATAGACATCTGTCCTGGTTGCAATTCTGCTAATATTCTTTGATCATTAGCTATTTCAACCTGTACCTCCTGTCCTCTTGATAACAAGCTTTTACTAGAATAGGTATTATTATGAGGAAGAATTTTATTTTTGTGAGAGCCTTTAACAAATTCCATACAACCAGATTCTTTATTAGATAGGCTGAGTGCCAACCATGCAGTTACCTGAGCAGACGTTTCACCCATTCCCCAATATGTAAGGTCTTGATGCATCTCAACTATATTATCTGATTTTTTCTCTTTAATAAAAAATTCAGCAGCCCAAACTAATATGTTTGTACCAATAATTGATTCAACTATATCCAATATCTTATCATCTTTAGCAATATTAGCTACAAGAGGAATAACAGCATTTGCAGGACCTCTCTTGTAAGCATCAATAGACATGGGAAGTTCAATTTTAGAATATTTTTCTTCTATTAATTCTAATTCATTTCTCAATCTACTGGCTTCTTCAACATCCAAAATGTTTATTGGATATAAAAAACCATCACTTTCGTATTGATCAATCATTTGATTAGTTAATTTTCCATCGGATAATTGTGTAGTTTTAAATTTCATTTTTTAACCTAATTTGATTAATTAACTCATAATTTTTCGAAACACTAAATGGTAAAGAACAAATTATACCTTCTTTAAAATCATTTTTGAGTACTTCAACTTTTACATCACTTACTTTATCTAAGTAACTTTTTAACAAAAGAGCTATACCTGTATTAACTTTTAGAGCAGGGTTATAAATGCCAGAAGTAATTTCTCCAATTTTAACGCTTTCCGAATAAACAGGCCATGGGATTTTACAAGCGGACTGT
>CACESU010000092.1 GCA_902562285.1 uncultured Alphaproteobacteria bacterium
TGCACCTCCATAAGAAAATCTATAACCTGTAACCACTTCGTCAAATATGAGTAATATATTATATTTCGTACATAATTTTCTTAGGGTAGGAAGAAAATTTTTAATTGGAGGAATTAGTCTTTGTAAAGGTTCTACAATTATTCCAGCAATTTCGGAGCTTTCTTCTGCTAATATATTTTCAATAAATTCTATGTCATTAAAGGGAGCAACTAAAACTTCTGATTTTACACTTTCTGGAATACCAGCACTGTCTGGTACTGCTTGTGGAAAATTACTTAGCTGTGCTGGAGCTAAGCTCATTTGTGCTTCTGAACACATACCGTGATAACCACCTTCAAATTTAAGAATTTTACTTTTACCTGTATATGCACGTGCTAATCTCATAGCATACATATCTGCTTCACCACCAGTGGACACATAACGAATTTGTTCTGCACATTTAACGCTGTTACAAATCTCTTCAGCTAATTCAACACCAAAAGTATTGTTTGCAAAAAAAGTGGTTCCTTTTGAAATTTGTGACAAAACTGCTTCTTCAACTTCAGGATTACTATGACCTATTAACATAGGCCCAGATCCAATTAAATAATCCACATATTCATTTCCATCTTCGTCCCAAACTCTAGATCCTCTACCTTCTCGAATAAATATAGATGGATCAAAATTCCCAAATCCTCCTGCTGGTAGAACTTCTTTTGCTCTTTCAATCCATTCAGATTGATTGGTTAATTTTTCCATCCTTTTGCCTTTCTAAACACATTATCTTATTTAAATTACACTCGAAATTGTCTATTGTCATTTAAAAGATTTTATTAATTGATATTATTATTGGTACTTAGGTTTTGTAATAGAAAATGAAAGAAAAAGAATTAATAAAAGAAATAAGGGAAAAATTTTGCCATGTAGAGGAATGCCCATATTCAGGAAAAAGAATTTTTTTTGAAAATGCTGGTGGGTCTCTGACTCTTAAATCTGTTGTTGATCGTTCTACTTTAATGGCTTCAATACCTGACAACCAAGGAAGAGATAACCTAGCATCTTCTTCAATTATGGATATTATTAGCAAATCAAAATTAAAAACCCTAGATTTTTTTAATACAAAAAGTGGATCAATTTTAATTGGAGAAAGTGGTACAGAACTTCTATTTAGACTCATAAGAACTGCAATTTTATCAAGTGGTAAAGGTTCTATAGTTGGAAGTACTCTTGAGCATCCAGCGTCAAGATCAGCAACAGCTAAGTGGTCTAAAATAGCTTCCAAAGAATTAATTATGGTTCCACATTGTAATGAAACAGGCACAGTCGATATTGATAAATATCTTGATCAAATCAATTCTAATGTAGCTGTTGCTACTATTGTTCATACATCGCCAGTTACTGGAATTGGAGTTGACATAAAAAATCTAACTAATGGAATAAAAGATAAAAATCCAGATTGTTTAGTAATTGTTGATGGTATTCAACATGCAGCTCATGGAGATATAAACATTTCAGATTATAAAATAGATGGTTATGTAATATCACCATATAAAGTTTTTTCTCGACACGGTTATGGACTTGCATGGATGTCTGATAGATTAAGAAATTTACCTCATGAAAATTTGATGAAAGGACCTGAAGAAAACTGGGATTTAGGCACAAGAGATGTGGGTTCATATGCAACATTTTCTGATGTTATAGATTATTTTGAATGGTTAGGATCAAAATTTTCAAAAATTGAAAATACAAGGCATGAAAAATTTTTAAATGCTTCAAGATTTATTCATAAACAAGAAAATCATCTTGTAGATTTAATGCTGTTCGGAAAAGATAACATAAAAGGTCTTTCTAGTTACCCAAATATAAAAATTATCGGAGGTGTTGAAAACAAGCTTAGAGAAGGTTTAGTTTCCTTTTCTTTACATGATTTACCTTCTGAAATTATTGTTAAAAAATTAAACAATAAAGGGGTTAGAACCCATATTAGAAAATCAGATCATTATTCTGGTAATATTTTAGATCCACTTGGTTTAAAAAATTGTGTTAGAGTTTCAATGTGCCATTATAATACTGGAGAAGAAGTACTTCAATTTTTAACCGCTATAAATGAAATTATACATCATTGAATTTAAACGCCCCATAAGCCTTCGGAAATTGGAAAAGCTAAAAAATTATCATATCTTATAGGATTTGGTCTATCTTTTTTTAATAATAATGGTCCGTCAAGGTCTACAATATCACATTCACCTGACAAAAGTAATGCTGGAGCCATCGCAAGTGAGGTACCAACCATACATCCAAGCATTATTTTAAATCCGTTTTTTTTTGCAGCCTGTAGAAGATTAATTGCCTCAGTTAATCCACCTGTCTTATCTAATTTTATATTTATATAATCATAAAGTCCTATTAATTTCTCAAGACTTTTTACATCATGACAACTTTCATCAGCACAAATTGGTATTTTTCTGTCTAGGTTTTTTAGTAGATGATCTTTATTTGATGGGAAAGGCTGTTCAATAAGTTCAACACCAAT
>CACESU010000093.1 GCA_902562285.1 uncultured Alphaproteobacteria bacterium
AATTATAAAAAATTTAAGAAAAAGTTATAAAAAAAAACCTATACTAAGAGATGTAAATTTTAAATTAAAAAAAGGTGAAGCAATAGCCTTACTTGGCCCTAATGGAACTGGAAAAACAACATGCTTTTATTCTGTAGTAGGTCTAACTGATATAGATTCTGGGCAAATCATTATCGATGAAACTGATGTTACAAATTTCCCAATGTATAGGAGAGCTAGATTAGGACTTGGTTATCTACCCCAAGAGTCTAGTATTTTTAAAGGTTTATCTGTTGAAAAAAATATAATGGCAGTTTTGGAAATAAGTGTAAAAGACAAACAAGAAAGAAAAAGAGAGTTAGAATTACTTTTAGGTGAATTTTCTATTACTCATTTGAGACAGGCTTCTGCAATTACTTTGTCTGGAGGGGAAAGAAGACGAGTAGAGATTGCAAGATGCTTAGCTAGCAAACCAAAATATATTCTACTAGACGAACCTTTTGCAGGAGTAGATCCTATTGCAGTGAATGAGATTAGAAAATTAGTTTCTCAACTAAAAGAACGAGGACTTGGGGTATTAATCACAGACCATAACGTTAGAGAAACTTTAGAGATTGTTGATCGTGCCTACATATTGCATGAAGGATCTGTGATAATGAATGGAACCCCAGATGAGGTCGTTAATGATGAAAGTGTTAGGAAAGTCTATTTAGGTAATCAATTTCGTATTTGATAATATAAAATTAAACTTCGATAATTAAAAAAAGGAGAGCAGAATGGATATTCAAGTGAGTGGAAAACAACTGAAAATTGGAAAAAATTTGACAGATTATGCCAAGAAAAATTTAAATATTATTAATAAGAAATATTTATTGAGACCAACTTTTGCTAATATAACATTCACTAAAGAAAATAATGAATTCAAATGTGAAGCTTTGTTACATCTTTCAAGCGGTTTAACAGCATGTTGTACTGGCAGAGCACGTGAAATATATGATTCTTATCAAAAATCTATATTTCGGTTAGAAAAAATTTTAAGAAGATACAAAAGAAAAATAAGAAATCATCATCAAATTGGAGAAAAAATAGCCATGAATCTTATGTAAATTCCAAAATTTTATAATAAACTTTACTTTAAACCCAAATATGCTAAGAGTCCTGTTAAGAATAAGTTTGGGGATAAACTAGTTTATGATTATTTCAGAAATTTTATCATCAGAAGCTATACTAACATCGATTAAAGCATCTAGTAAAAAAAGAGTTTTACAAGAACTATCAATCGGAATAGCTAGTGTTTATGGACTTAATCAATCTGAAGTTTTTTTAGCCTTACAAGAAAGAGAGAATTTAGGACCTACTGGTATGGGTCACGGTGTTGCAATACCACATGCAAGAATAGGTTCTTTGAAATCAATAAAAGGTTTATTTGCTAAGCTTATTAATCCATTAGACTTTGGTTCTATGGATAGTCAAAATGTTGATTTAATTTTCGTACTTATTGCACCCCATGAATCAGGAGCTAATCATTTAAAAGCATTAGCAAAAGTTTCTAGGATACTCAGGAATAGATCAACTTGTGAAAAATTAAGATCAACTTTAGATAAATCAGCTTTATATTCGATTCTAACCACCGATAAAGAGGTTCAAGCTGCCTAAATTGTTTTAATTATTTTTTAGAATTCTTTCAATTATGGGTATATCACTTGGGTTGTTCAATTCCCAGAATTCTTTTCCTTTCAATGTGGATATAACACATTTAATATTAATACCATTCTCAATAAACCTTAACTGCTCTAGACCTTCTTGAATTTCTAAACTGCCCTGGGGAAAACTAATATAAGATTTCAAAGCATCAGATTTGTAAGCATATACTCCAATATGATGGTAAACAGTACTGAGTTTCTTATTTAAATTATTTTCGTTAATGTATGGAATTAGTTCTTTTGAAAAATAAAGAGCTTTTTGATTTTTATCAAAAACTACCGTAGTTGCTCCTATTCTTCCGGCTTTTTTATCTATAATTAGCTTATTTAATGTTCCATGGTCACATTTTAAAACTGGCGTAGCTACTTGGTAATTGCTTTTTTCAAGTTCTTTTACAAGATCTTCAATAACCCATATTGGCGTTAGAGGAGCATCACCTTGCAAATTTACAATTATCTCGTATTTCTTATCTTGTAAGTTTAATGTTTCAGCTACCCTCTCAGATCCATTTCTAAGATTTTTGGACGTCATACAAACATCTGCTCCAAAACTTTCACAAAAATTTTTTATTCTATAATCATCAGTAGCTATTATTTTTTTATCGAAAAAACTAAGTCCTAATGCTAATTGCCAAGTTTTTTCAATTAAACTTATTTTTTTTCCATTGAAATCCTCAAATATTGCTA
>CACESU010000094.1 GCA_902562285.1 uncultured Alphaproteobacteria bacterium
ATAGATAAAATAAAGATTAAGAGTAACCAAAACGATCCTTCACCAAATATTGGTGCCGGAAAATAAGTACCTCTATTTGTTACTGCGATACTATCAAAAAGTAACATAGTAGCTTGTGGATCAGCCCCCTTAAATGCTTTTGGGGCTGGTGTAAATTCAGTTAGAAGAGCAAATATCATTACAATCCAAAGTAAAACAGGGACATTTCTAAAACCTTCAATGTAAATTGACATTAATTTAGCTACTAACCAGTTTTTGGAAAGTCTTAAAATACCAACAAACAAACCTAAAATTGTAGCAAAAAAACATCCTACAAAAGCTACCAGCAAGGTATTTAAAATTCCCACAAAAGCCGCCCTTCCGTGAGTACTATCACTAGTGTAAGGTATTAAACGCTGATTAATATCATAACCAGCCCTGAGGAACAAAAAATTGAAGCTTACATCTTTACCTAATAATGCTAAATTTTTTAAAGTATTATCAACCAACCAGAAAAAAACAGCTACAAAAACTATAAAAGTAATTACCTGAAGTGACGTTCCCCTATATCGGGTGTCACTAAGTAACATACTTAATTTGAAGCTTTCAGTTTGTGGTGGCGCGGAAGCTTTCATAAATTCACATAACTTTGATCATGAAAGAAAAAAAAGGGGCGTGTCTTTACAAAGCCGCCCCTATCGATTTTGTATATTACCTAAATGGTGGTGAATAAAGAATTCCACCTTTAGTCCAAGAAGCATTAACACCTCTCTCAATATTAATTCCACTTGTAGCACCTAGGTTGTTTTCAAAAATCTCACCATAGTTACCACCAGCTTTAATTGCGTTGTACATAGCATTTTTAGGAAGTCCTACCATTGCTAAAATATCATCATCACCAGTACCAAGTAATCTGTGAATTTCTGCGTCCTTAGTATCTTTCCAGCTATCTATATTGGCTTTGGTAATACCCTTTTCTTCAGCGATAATAAGAGCATTTAAAACCCATCTACCAATATCAGCCCAATTGTCATCTCCATGTCTTACGAGAGGTCCAAGAGGTTCTTTTGAAATGATTTCTGGTAATACAAGGTGATCATCAGGATTTTCTAAGTTAACTCTTGTTCCGTGAAGTGCAGAAGCATCAGTTGTGTATGTATCACAAGCACCAGCTAAATACTGCTGTTGAGACTCAGCGTTGTCAGCTGTTGGCACAGGTTCGTAACTCATACCATTTTCTTTGAAATAATCTGCTAGGTTAAGTTCTGTAGTTGTTCCAACTTGTATACAGACTGTTGCACCATCTAATTCTAGCGTAGAATTAACACCAAGATCCTTCTTAACCATAAAACCTTGACCATCATAATAGTTGACACCCAAAAAAGTTTGTTTGAGGTCTGTATCTCTGCTGTAAGTCCATGTTGTGTTTCTAGCAAGAATATCCACTTCACCAGCTGCTAAAGCTGTGAATCTCACTGCAGAAGTTAATCCTACAAATTTTACTGCCATTGGATCACCAAAAATTGCAGCTGCTAAGGCGCGACAATAATCAACGTCAAATCCTACATCTTTTCCAGAATCATCAATTGTAGCAAAACCAGGAGCACCCGTTGAAACGCCACATAATAAGTTTCCACGTGCTTTGACATCATCCAATGTCACAGAATGACCGCCAGAAAAAGCAGCCTGTCCGCCTACAATCAATATAATTGAAGACAAGACCATAAAAAGTGATTTTCTCATAATTTCCCCTTTTAAATTAAAAACAATTTTGATTAAAAGTAATACCAAAATAAGTTGTGAAAATACTGCATTAAACAAACTTTTTCTACCCTTTATTTGATATTTATTAAATTAATAAAAAATATATATAAAACAATGAGTTAACAATATTTTAAAGTAATATTTAAGGATGATAAAAAATTTAACAATAAATATTTTTAAATTAAGTGATTCTTAATTAAGTCAATTTAATATATTGATAAGTTTACAAGAGACAAAAAATTTATTCTTTTTGTATTCATCTTCTTCCACTTGCTCCGGAATAGTTCCCCATTTTGAGCGTTGCCATTCTTCATCTACTTTTGCTAACGACCAAGCTTGCTTTGATATAATTTTTTTCTTTAATAATAAAAGACCAAGTATTAAAGAACCTGACAATGTTACTATGTCACTCAAAGCTGTTAATGAAATACAATCTAATTTCTCCAGTTCATTAAAGAAAATATTGTAATTTTCTTTTGGTTGCTCAAAAGGCATTATTCCGTTAACAATTTTAATATGTAAATCCAATTCATTTTGGATCCAGTCTAATAATTTATCCCATTTTTTTGATTGTAACTTTTC
>CACESU010000095.1 GCA_902562285.1 uncultured Alphaproteobacteria bacterium
GATAACATATATATTATTGTCTGATTATAATTAATGGAGGGATTTATGGATCAAACAACACCTTTTATTTATCCTGGAGATGAAGGATCAAAATTAAAACCAAGTTCAAGATATGAAAACTTTATTGGAGGAGATTGGCAAAAACCAAAGTCAGGAAAATATTTTGAAAATATTTCGCCTACTTCTGGAAAGGTAATATGTGAAGTACCAAGATCGAATGCTGAGGATATTGATTTCGCATTAGATGCAGCTCATAAAGCAGCTCCAGCCTGGGGTAAAACTGGTCCTGCTGAAAGAGCAAACATACTATTAAAAATAGCAGATAGAATTGAAGAAAATACTGAAAAACTGGCACTTGCAGAAACATTAGATAACGGAAAGCCAATTAGAGAAGGATTTGCTGCAGATATCCCATTAACAGTAGATCATTTTCGATATTTTGCAGGAGCTATTAGGGCACAAGAAGGTACTATAGGAAATATTGATGGGATGCAATCAGGTGGTGGAAATTCTGCACTTGGTATGATGGCTTATCACTATCCTGAACCTTTAGGTGTTGTTGGACAAATAATACCGTGGAATTTTCCAATTTTAATGGCTGCATGGAAACTTGCTCCAGCATTAGCTGCAGGTAATGCAGTTGTTTTAAAACCAGCAGAACAAACACCATTTTCTATCAATGTACTAATGGAGGTAATAGGAGATCTTCTTCCAGCTGGGGTAGCAAACATTGTTCATGGATATGGTGTTGAAGCTGGGAAACCTTTAGCTTCTAGTAAAAGAGTTAAAAAGGTTGGGTTTACAGGAGAAACAACAACTGGACGATTAATACTTCAATATGCATCTGAAAATCTTATACCTGTTACTCTTGAACTTGGAGGAAAGAGCCCTAATATCTACTTCAAAGATATAATGGGTGGATCTGATGATTATATTTCAAGATGTGTTGAAGGTTTTCTTCACGCATATTTTAACCAAGGAGAAGTTTGTACTTGTCCATCAAGAGCAATTATTCATGAAGATATCTATGAACCATTCATGGGAATGGTTAAAGAAAGAGTAAAAGCACTAAATTGCGGATCACCATTTGATCTAAATACACAAGTAGGAGCACAGGCATCAAACGAACAGTTTGAAAAAATAATGTCATATTTAGACATTGGAAAGCAAGAAGGTGCTGAAATTCTCTTTGGTGGTGAAAAAAGAGAAATGAATGGTAATTTTTCAGGAGGATATTACGTTGAACCAACTGCATTTAGAGGCAATAATTCAATGAGAATTTTCAAAGAAGAAATATTTGGACCAGTAGTTTCAGTTGCTACATTTAAAGACGAAGCAGAAGCTGTATCTATTGCAAACGATACATTATATGGTTTAGGAGCCGGTGTTTGGTCAA
The DNA here is from genome assembly GCA_902562285.1 of uncultured Alphaproteobacteria bacterium. Classification (GTDB taxonomy): domain Bacteria; phylum Pseudomonadota; class Alphaproteobacteria; order Rhodobacterales; family Rhodobacteraceae; genus CACIIZ01. The sequence goes on from CACESU010000095.1 coordinate 1,397, forward strand.
GAGATGCAAATATTTGTTATAGAATGGGAAGAGCCATTGAAGCAGGACGTGTTTGGGTCAACTGCTATCACTCTTATCCAGCACACGCTGCTTTTGGTGGATATAAGAATTCTGGGATCGGAAGAGAAACTCACAAAATGATGCTAAACCATTATCAACAAACGAAAAATGTGCTTGTATCATATGCCGAAAGCCCAGATGGTTTCTTTTAAGAAAGGTAGTTATTAATCATGCTAGATGCTGAAAGTGGACAGAAAATGGACAGGATTTTTAATGTTGTTTTTAAAAATTGGAGAAATTCCTCCACTTTATACTCTTGTCCACTTTTTAGCACCTGGTAGGATTTTCCACTAGTTGACATTTGCAAAGATTTAATTTTTTTTAATTTTATTATGTACTTGCCTACCAAGAATGGTTAAAGCGATGTTTCTTATTAAGTATAAAATTTAGTTTTTTTTAAATGAGTAAATTTTTATAAATTATTATTGAATAAGAAAAAACATGATATAAAGTTTTTTTAGAAATTATTTTGCTAAAAAATATTTATAATGTTTACTCACCTCTTAATAAATGACCCCATTCTATTAATAATTATAATTATAATTGCTTTATTAGCTGGAATAGTAAAAGGTATTGTTGGTTTTGCTTTACCAATGATTTTAATAACCGGATTGAGTATTTTTATCCCTATTGAACAAGCATTAGCAAGCTTAATATTACCAACTATTTTTACTAACTTTATTCAGTCGTTTACAGTTAGCAAGTCTAGTTTTTATAAAACAATTATTGATTATAAAATTTTCTTATTTTTCTCTAGTATTTTTTTAATTATTAGCAGTCAAATCTATACATTGTTCTCTACTGAGTTAATAATGGGTTTGATAGGAATTATTCT
>CACESU010000096.1 GCA_902562285.1 uncultured Alphaproteobacteria bacterium
CTCTGGTTGACAAAATTTGTTCGTATTTTGAACCCCAATTTAATGCTCATTCTAAAAAAAATGTTATAGGTGAACCAAATGGAGACACCGAATGGTTTGCAAAAAATCTCGGGTTTACTCAATTAGGGGAAAATCATTCTGAAGTCCTAGAATTAGATCAAAACAAATTCAAGAGCAAATTCTTAGATCTATCACAAACATATGATGAAATTGATTCAAGAATTTGTTTTGAACTCATCCATGAAGCTTTTGATAAAGCTTTTCGCATTCAGGAAAATTCATCTCGAAAAGGTAAAACTATCTTCTACCATTTACATAACCCTACTTATTTTGAACGTGCTAATTTTCATTATCACTACCCTGATAATAAGTCCCTATTTATCGTTCGCCACCCAATCCAAATGCTTGAATCTTGGATGCTTACAGATCTAACCTCTTTACCTTCATTATTAAAAGAAAACTCTTCTTTTAAAGATAACTATGATTTTATTAAGATTTTGAATTGTGGTTCAAAGATAGCACACAGTTTAGAGTATTTTTTGAATCCACTAAACTCAATAGGTAATGTTCGAGGAATAAAACTCGAAGAACTCAAAAGAAATCCAGAGAAGACTTTGAAAACAATTTCTAAATGGATTGGGATAAACGAAAATATAACACTTTATGAGAGTACATTTATGGAAAAACGATTTTCCAGACCTTCATCTAATTTCAATAATATTGAGGGTTTTGACACTCAATCCATTGATGTGCCTTTAGGAAGACTTTTTGGTAAGAAGGATATTATAATTTTAGAAACATTATTCTGGCCATTTATGAAAATGTATGAGTACACAAAAATGACTGAAGAAAGGTTTTTAGAAAATATCCAGGTTATAAGACCTTATTTAGACGAACCATTTCAATTCGAAATAGAGATATATAAAAAATTACCCAGTGATAAACCTGATATAAGTGAAATAAATCAATATAATGAATTTCATAAAGAGTTAATTAGTATTTGGGAAATTCTAAATGAAACTAAAACCTATCCAAATTTAATTAAACCACTTGTAATATAAATTAGGTAAATAATAGTTTTACCATAATAATGCAATTTGCTTTTTAAAAATGGCATAGCTTATGCAAAACTCATTTATTATTAGCAACTTTGAAAAGTAATTTAATAAAATGATGATGGAATAATTTTTCACTATTATTTATTATGAATATTCAAACTAAAAATATGTCACTAAACAAAATAATAGACGAACTAATTAGTTTATTTCAAAAAAAAGAATACTATATCGTTTTAGATCAAGCTAAAAAGAGATTAGAAGAATTTCCAAAAAGTTTTGAATTATATAATTTGATTGGAATAACATTTGCAGAAATCAAAGAACGTAAAAAAGCAATAAAATACTATAAAAAGGCCTTAAATATTAATCCGAAAAATTTTGTTTCTGATTTTTATTTAGGATCTCTCTATCATGATAATAATGATTTAATAAATGCAGTAAGGCATTATGAAAAATCAACAAATTTGAACCCTCAATATGTAAATGCTTGGTTTAATTTAGGAGTAGCTTATTATGAGGATAATAAGCCATTAGAAGCAATTAAATCTTACAAAAAAGTAATAGCTTTTGATCCTAAGCACACACATGCTCTCTATAATTTGGGTTATATATATCATGAACTTTTAAATTACGATATGTCAATAATGTATTATAAATTAGCAATTAAATTAAATCCTAATTTTTATGATTCATATTCAAACCTTGCAAAAGTTTTTACTGATAAAGCTGATTACAGGAATTCTCTAAAATATTATAAATTATCTTTAGAAAAAAATCCTTTTGATGAAAATATCCTTAATGCGATAGGACTTTTATTCGTAAGTTTAAATCAATACGAAACCGCTTTAATTTATTTTAAAAAAGGTTTAAAAATAAATCCCAAATCTATAAGAACCAAATACAATATAGCTTCGACATTAAAAGATGCTGGAAAATATAACCAGGCTAAAAATTTATTGAATATAATAATTGAGGAACAACCTAATAATTTTTATGCATATTTAACATTAGGGGAAATTTTTTGTAATCTAGGAAATTTTAATAAAGGCATAAAATACTTTCATAAATCTATAAGTTTTTCCAAAGATAATAAAAAATTATATTCACTATTATTATTTTTTTCTAACTATTCCCCTTACGTAAGTGCAAAAGGAATCTTTGAATATTATAAACAATATGAT
>CACESU010000097.1 GCA_902562285.1 uncultured Alphaproteobacteria bacterium
TATTAGTTTGGTGTCTTACAAAAGAATAATCTGGATGATAAAATTTCATCAATCCATCAAAATCTTTATCTTCAAAGGCCTTCTTCCAACTATCATACAATTTCATTATATAATCTCCTTTAAGTACTCAATCTTTAGATTTTCTTCTATTCATTTATTGTTACCATTTGCTGAGTTTCTGCAATTACTCCTGCATTTTCTCTTAATTTTATCATTTCAGGTTCTTTCATAAGATTTTGCATAATTTCCATCGAAGGAACATCAATCACAGTATACACATGATCACTATCCGCTTCATTCGTACCAAAAGCTAAAACTTTAATCCCATGTTTCTCTCTCATTTCATGATTATCAAGAAAAGCTTGTTTCCAAGTTTCATAACCTTTTGATACTTTAAAGTTTCCTATAATTACCATTTTCTATCCTTTATAATTAAAATTTCATTTATAAACTTTAGGTATGGTTCTTATATAACATAATATGTTTCAATGTTTATAAAAACGTAAGGTAAAATGTCATTAGACTTAAAAAATGACAGCAATCTTTCTTTCAATATTCTGAGATGACATTTAATACCAATATAAATTATGAAAACTACCTTAAACAATTCAATAAAATAATTCATTTAAACAGTTGCATTTTCTTATTAAGATGTCACTCATGTCATACATGTCACCCACCCCCAAGACATATCCTTTAGAATTGAATATGCATAATCAAATAGGGGCGAAAATTAGTATTAGCAATTCTCTTTTAATTTGATTTAAAAATATAAATCACATTGACTAGTTTATTTCAAATATCATTTTAATTGTAAATTTTTAATTAAAATGGCTAACTACTTTGATAGCTCACCATATGTTCAAATTTAAATTCTTGATCTGATTTTTCTATATCATTTTTTGTAATTCCAAATATTCTCATGATCTCCTCAAGATTTGTAGTATCATCTGGATGATCACTTTTTATCCAATTTTCTAGACTTTCTGCAGGATCTCGAATTACAATCATTGCAGTTTCAGTGGATAACTTTACAAAAAATGTATCTATTGAATTAATTCCTGTTCTTTTTGCATGTTCTATCATCCACTTTGGATTTCCATGTGTCTTTTTTATTAGTGATTTGAGTTTATCAATTTTATTATCTGGTAATGTCATATAAGCAAGTATTTTGGGCAATTTATACTCCTTTATCTTTTTATTTAGAAGTTTTTATAAAGATATTATTTAGATCAAAAGAAATGAATTTATGTATTTAACTTTAAATTATGAATTTAGTACAAAATTTAAAATAGTTTATTAAATATTACGCCAAAAACCATAGCCTATTATTAGCAAGTAATACTGCTTACACATTTTGGTAGGGGAAGGTAAATCTCTAATCTTCACAAATAAGAAATTTAATTTAGTATAGTTTTATGAAAAGACACATCTTAACTCTATGGTTTTCTATATGCCTTGCTCTTGGAAGCGTTGGTATAGGTTGGAGTGGTGATTTTCAAAAGGGTGTAGAAGCCTATAATAAAGGTGATTTTGCCACTGCATTGAAGGAATGGACACCTTTAGCTGAACATGGAAATGTAAAAGCACAGTATAATCTAGGATTGATGTATGATATGGGAAAAGGAGTTCTCCAAGACTATAAAGAAGCAGTTCGATGGTATCAACTTGCTGCTGAACAGGGCTATTCATCTGCACAACATAACTTAGGTTTATTGTATTTTAATGGACAAGGTATATCTCAAGATCATCAGGAAGCAGTAAAATGGATAACTCTATCTGCTGATCAAGGTGAAGTAGAATCGCAGAAAAATTTAGGTATTATATATAGAGATGGGGAAGTTGTTCCTCAGGATTATCAGACTGCAGCAAAATGGTTTGAATTAGCTGCTACCAAAGGCAATATAACATCACAAATCAATATTGGTTTTTTTTATTATAATGGAAAAGGGGTACCCCAAGATTATCAAGAAACAGTAAAATGGATGACACTAGCTTCTGAACAGGGAAGTCCACAAGCCCAACATAATATGGCTTATCTCTACTACAATGGGCAAGGTGTTAATATTGATAAAGTCTATGCACACATGTGGTCAAGCATAGCTTCTTCACAAGGATTTGAGAACTCTAAAGGATTGTTAGAAGCCTTGAATAAGGAGATGACCCCTTCACAAATTGAGGAAGCAAAAAGATTAGCAAAAGAGTGTGTGAAGAAAAACTATAAAGGGTGTTGA
>CACESU010000098.1 GCA_902562285.1 uncultured Alphaproteobacteria bacterium
TATAAATAATGCTACTAATATTGCTGGAACAAAAATTTTTGTGGCAAATATAATCTTAAAAAGATTAGCTTCATCCAAATCATTTTTTAAATTTTCAGGTATTGGTGCATTGTAATAACATACAAAAAATATAATCAAAGGTCCCATTTCTAAAATTAACTTTGAAAATGGTCTTTCTTTATTATTTTCATTCACTACGCAAATCTCCTTTATCAAATTACATTATATTTCGAGTTATAAATAGAATTATACCTTTAGATTAAACTGGATTATTATCCAAACCGACAATCACTCTCGAGAAAAGTTTTGGATCAAAGGTCTCTAAATCTTCAATTTTTTCTCCTAAACCAATTCTATATATGGGTAAATTAAACTTGTTAGTTACTGCTACTAAAACACCACCTCTTGCTGTTCCATCTAATTTTGTCATAATTATGCCCGTTAAACCCGCAGATTGTAAAAATACATCTACTTGTGAAATTACATTTTGACCAGTAGTAGCGTCTAAAACTATAAGGCAATTATGAGGCGCAGAAGGATCTTGTTTTTTTATAACTCTAATTATTTTTTCTAATTCCTGCATTAAGTCTGTCTTATTTTGAAGTCTTCCCGCAGTATCAATTAAAAGCAAATCATAATCACTTTTTTTTGCTTCTTCTATAGCTTTATAAACAACAGATGCAGGATCACTTTTTTCTTCACCTTTTACCATTTCAATCCCTACACGCTTACTCCATATCGACAGTTGATCAACAGCTGCTGCCCTAAATGTATCTGCAGCAGCTAGAATTACTTTTTTTCCATTGTCTTTTTCTTGCTTTGCAATTTTTCCAATAGTAGTAGTTTTTCCTGAACCATTTACTCCTACAAAAAGCCAGATGTTCAACTGATCCTCTTTGATTTTCAAAATTGAATCTGATACATCCATGATTTCATAAATTTCATCACTTATTAGCTGTTTTAATTGTTTAATATCTAATTCTTTTGAAAAGTTTTCTTTTTTGATTTTTTCAACAATCAATGAAGCTGTAGACACACCTATGTCAGATGATATTAGTAGATCTTCAATTTCATTTAACATTTTATCATCTAACTTTCTTTTCTTGGTAACTTTTTCTACAGTTTTTATAATTTTACTGAAGATACCAGTCTTTTTACTTGATGAAGTTTTTTGTATTTTCTCAACAGTATTAGGAAGTTCTTTACTCTTATTAGAAATAGACACCAAACTTTTAGTTTTATCGATTTTTATATTATTTTTTTGGCTTTCTTTTTGAGTTTTTTCTTTTTTTTGCTTAAAATTCTCATTTAGTTTTTGTGATAAATGCTTATCTAAAGTATCTTGTTTACTTTGTTCTTCCTTTACATTCTCATTACTTTGCTTATCGATAATCCCTTCTAAGCCATCCTTTATTTTTGAGGAGGTAGAAAATAATTTTTCCTTTAATTGTCTAAAAAATTTCATTCAGTTTACCATACTCTAGATTTGAACAGTTGTAGATATTAATGCAAAAATTAAAATATTTAAGTATTATTTATCAAATTTTACTTCAACATCCAGTATATCTTCATTAAATTCAATCTTTAATTCTTTAGCTTGAAGAGCTGAAGTTTTATTAGTAATCAAATTCTTTTTTCTATCTCTTATAATTGAATAACCTCTTGCTAGCGTTCTTTTATAACTTAATGACTTATGCATTTTATATAGATTAGCTAAGTGGGTGTTTTTTTTATCAAGAATGTTAATTACAAATTGTTTTATTGATTTATTTATCTTATCTAAATTAACTTTTCTAGCCAAAATATCCTTTAGAAAATTTTTTTTATCAACAGTTGATAGATTTAATCTGAATAAAGTTTCTCTCTTCTTCTGTATATAACTCATAAGTATGTTTGGAAATTTAATTATTAGAATATCATATCTCTGATTAAAATAGGAAAGGATATATGCTACATTATCCATACTTTTTTCGATGGAAGAAACTTTGGATTTTTCTTTATCAATCTTTAATTTTATAGTTATACCAAGCCTGGAATTAAGATTATTTATCTTTTCAAGCAATTGTTTTTTTTCTGGAACTGCCATTTCAGCGGCTGCAGTTGGAGTAGGAGCTCTTTTATCAGATACATAATCAATTAAAGTAGTATCAGTTTCATGCCCTATAGCTGAAATTATTGGTATTTTACTATCAGCTA
>CACESU010000099.1 GCA_902562285.1 uncultured Alphaproteobacteria bacterium
CTAAGATATTTAAGTAATGCTGCTTCTCATTATCTATGGGGTGGAACATGTACAATATCTGATTATAGAGATAAAAAACTTAAGCTTGGGGAGTATAAAGATGGAATGTGTCGCTGGAAAAAAGCTTATGATATTTTGATAGAAGTAGAAAAATTAGATCAGCTCAACCTTATTCCCTCTAATTATCCCTTAGCTACAATGTATCAATTTTGGGAAGAATTTATAAACGCTGAACTTGAAATGGGAAAAGTTAAAAATCCAGCATTTCATTGGAATCAAATTCATCTTGCAAATATTAAGGAAGGAAAAAATGATTTTCAGGGAGCTGAAGAACATGTAAAAGAACTTATTAAGATATATGATAGTAATGATTTAAATATCCCATTTAAATTTCACTCAAAATATAATCAGCAGGTTTATTGGGATTCTTTTAGTAAAGCTACTCTTTTAAAATATGGGTTTGAAGAAAAATAATGTTTAATGTGATTAAATGAATTTAGCTCATATACTTCTGTAGGTTTGGTTGCTAAATAGTATTTAGTACGTGCTTAAATTTTCCTTATTATAAAGAAATGAACAAAGTTATTATTATTTAATCTTTACAGGAGCTATGAATGCCCAAATATGTCTGGACTGCAAAACACACATTTAAGTCAGAAAATAATCTAAAAAAACATTTAAAAAGGGATGAAAAACATTTTCTTAAAATTTTAGATAAGTTAAAAAAGGCAGGTATGATGGGCGTCCATAGAGGGGTTATTAATAATAAAAAAAATAAATTTTCTCATATAGGTTTTCTGTTATTTAGAAATAAGAAGTCATATAAAAAATCTATGCAAATAATTAAGAATGCAGAATGGGATAAAAAAATACCAAAGAGAAATAGATATGAAACTTTCTTGATAGATAAAGAGATTAATTAATCTTTTTATTCATGGTAATTTAGCCTGAGCTATGTTTTGAACAATCATAACATTCACCCCTAAGACATATCCTTGAGGGTACCCCAAAAACCATAGTCTATTATTAGTAAGTACGATTGCTCACATATTTTGGTTTGAATTTAAGTAATCTTGTGTTCAAATTAAGGCTTTTTATGAATTCATATTTTTATATTAGATGTTTTTATATTTATTCGAAACCTCTCAAAGAGAAATATAGACAATATTATTATTATAAAACCAAAGGTTTCAGTTAAATTTAAAAATTGTTTTAACAAAATTAGAGCAAAAATTGCAGCAAATATAGGTTCCATAGTTGCTAAAACTGAAGTTCTAGTTATACCAATTCTTTTAGAGCCTTCATAAAATAGAAAGTAACTAAGAACATAAAAAAAGCCATTTCCGAAAATAGCCAACCATCCTTTGGGATTTTCCGGTAATTTAAAAATTATATCTGTTGAAAAAATTAGAAAACCCAATAGCAAACTACTCCAAAGATTAATATGAAAGTTCATAATTGCAGAACCAGTTAAATTAGCTAATTTGCCAGAAAAATATATGAAAATTATCATTAGTAATAAACCCAAAATGCTTATAAAAAATCCATAAATGTTTCCCTCAAATGAACCATCTACAATTATCAAACCAATCCCAAAAATTATAAATAATATACAAAACCATTGTATAGGTTGAAAAAACTCTTCTTTTGTTAGATATGTTATAAGAGCAATCCCTAAGGGGAATAAGTATAAAATCATAAGTACTAATGCAATGTTCAAAAATTCAATTGCATGATATGTAACAGCTATCAAACTTACTGACACCAAGCTAATAAAAATTAATTTAAAAAAAATAATGCTTGAATAAATAACTTTTTGATTTTTTAAAAAAATTAATGGTGTTAATAAAATCAACCCGATTAAGCATCTAGAAAACAGAAGGACTAAGAGAGATGCACCATTATCTAAAGCTATCTTAGCTGAACTTGGTACCATCGCAAAAAAAATTGAAGATGAAATAACTATAAGAACACCAGAAAAATCATTTTTTTTATATTTTTCTAACAAAATGTCATTCCGAACAATTTTAATAAATAATATTAGAATTTCATAATTTTATAAGAATTTGTCAATTTGACTAATTAAAATTAATATCAATCATTCACTCTTTTTAAGTAATGTATTCAAAATTTATAGTTTCTTTATTTGAATTTAATTCTAGTGCACCATTTCTTAAATGAAAAT
>CACESU010000100.1 GCA_902562285.1 uncultured Alphaproteobacteria bacterium
CAAGCTTGCTTAAATCTAATATGTCAGCTTGCATATATTCAATAGTATCGTTGTTTAGTATTTCTTTAGTTTTTCGTTTAGCATATGCTAAACTAGATAAGCTAAGATCAATCGCTAGGACTTTAGAATTTTTATATGAGAATGCTCTCTCTATAGAATGTTGTCCGGTACCACAACCAGCAATCAAAATATTGGGAACTTCAATGTCATAAATATTATAGTCAAATAGTTTCAGTTTTAATTCTCTAAATATCTTAGAAACAGGGGCTGGCTTCAAAGTTAATCCTAAATTCACCCATCTTGGATATGGATTTGCTTCATATTGCTGCCTTACTTCTGAAGATACTCTATCAGAAATTGATTTTAAAATTGGTATGCTAGATTTAAGTTTGTATTCAATATTAGGTTCTTCAACTTGCCGCTTAAAAACTTCTTCAATATCTTTATTTACTATTATCTTATCATAATACTCAAATTGATTTAATGCTTTATAACTTGCCAAACACAATATAGCTTTTGAACTAGGTTGCTCGCCACTTTTAAGTACAGATATTATTGAGTCTTCTAATGCTTTTAATGCACTCATCTCTTCATTACTCTCAAAATAAATGTATTCATTAGTATAACATTGAAGTGCAAGTACGGATTGAAAATTTAAAACCTCTTTTGAGTCTTCTAATTCTGAATTTAATAATAAAAGAGCTTTTCTGATCTTTGTAAATAATTGCTCTAACTCAACGTCTGGGATAGACGCTAATCGCATAAAGTTTAAAAGAAGAGGCAATTTTAAAAATTCCATAATAGTTTCTTTGAGTGATAATGAAGTATTACTTCTGGAAACTAAATCTAGTACTTTTGATAATAAAGGATTATACTTTGAAAGGTTAATGACAGTTCTAGCAATATTCCTTGGTCGATTTAAAGTTTTTCTATCAAGTATAGTAATGATAATTTTTTCTAATTCTTGATCAGATTTTTTAATAACGAAAGTAGGAAGAGCTCTACTTAAATTGTAATATGTAGAATTTAAATCAGGTTTAAGTGAGATAGCTTCTTTAAATGCTTCTATTGCATCATCCAGTTTATCCTGGTCATTGAAAGCACTTGCAAGATTGTAATAAGCTTCAATAAAATCAGGTTTAAGTGAGAGAGACTTTTTGTATGATAAAATAGCTTCATCCAACTTATCCATTTCTTGGAAAACCATTCCTAAGTTGTAATATGCTTCAAAATGATCAGGATTTAGTAGAATAGCCTTTTTGTAATATTCCACTGCTTCCTCTATCTTATCCTGTTCTAGAAAAGAACTTCCTAAGTTGTTACATGCATCCGCATAATTTGGATTAAGTGAGAGAGCTTTTTGATAAGATTCAATTGCTTCTTGCAGTTTATTTTGTTCTCTGAAAACATTTCCTAGATTGTAATGAGCTTCAGGATAATTAGGCTTGAGTGAAATAGCTCTGTTATAATTTTCAATTGCGTCTTCTAGCTTATACTGTTCTTGAAATGAAATTCCCAAATTGTTATAAGCATCTGCATAATTAGGCTTAAGTGAGAGAGCTTTCTTATAAGTTTCTATAGCTTCTTCAAGTTTATCCAGTTTTTTGAAAGCATTTCCTAAGTTATAATAAGCTTCAAAATAATCAGGCTTAAGTAAAATAGCCTTGTTATAATATTCTACTGCCTCTGCTAGCTTATTCTGTTTTTTTAAAGCATTTCCTAAGTTATTATAAGCATCTATATAATTAGGATTAAGTGAGAGAACCTTTCTATAAGCTTCTATTGATTCATCCAACTTATTCAATTTTTTAAAAGTATTACCCATATTATAATAGGCATCTGTATAATCAAGCTTATATGAAATGGCTTTTTGATAAGCAGCTACTGCTTCTTCCAATTTGTACTGTATTCTTAAAGCATTTCCCAAGTTGTTATAAGCATCTCCATAATCCGACTTAAGTGAGATGGCTTTCTGATAAGCATCTATTGCTTCTTCAATTTTGTTCTGTTCTCGTAAAGCATTTCCCAAGTTGTTATAAGCATCTGCATAATTAGGCATTAGTGATAACGCCTTTTTATAAGCTTTTATTGCTTTTTCCAACTTATACTGTTCTTTAAGGGTGACTCCTAAATTATTATAACCTTCAGCATA
>CACESU010000101.1 GCA_902562285.1 uncultured Alphaproteobacteria bacterium
CCAGCACCTCTAGTAATAACAACTAAATTGATTATAACTAAAATAACAAATACAAAAATACCAACAGCATAATTACTAGCTATAATAAATTTACCAAAAGCTTCTATTATTTTACCTGCAGCATCACTTCCTGTATGACCATCTGCTAAAACGACTCTGGTTGAAGCAACATTTAAAGCTAACCTTAAAACTGTAGCAATTAGTAGAAGACTGGGGAAACTAGAGAAATCTAAAGGTCTATATGTATGCATTGCTACCATTAAGACTAATAAAGAAACTAAAATATTTGTTACAAAAAATAAATCCAATAGAAATGCAGGCAAAGGCAATACCATCATTGCCACTACAGCAAGTATACCTAATGGTAAAACTCCAACTTTCATCAAGCTTCCAAGGTTTCTCAAACCAAAATTCTTGGATGTCAATTCCATGACGTCAAAATACCGACAATATTTTTTTAAAAGCAACCATTTATAAAATTTAAACCTTGTAATTATTAATAAATTTTTTTCAAATTAAGAATTATTGTTTCTAAATCTAATCAATAAAGGCAAGAACTGTGCCATAAGGATTTTAATTTAATTTTACTTATATTTATAGGTTCGAAATCAAATTTTAATAATTGGCATAAAGCATGCATCTAAGATTCAAATTTAAATATTATCCAGATAAACGGAGTTTGAAATGAATTTGAGAATTACTATTTTGAGTTTTATAATATTCACATCAACAGGATGTCAGACCAATTTACTCCAGAATGCTTTAACTGGAACAAGTGAAAAAACATCAGAAGATGCTGCTGTCACTGCAATGAGTATGACACAAAGTGGTGGAGAAGAAGCTGCACATGTTGCAGCAATAAATGAAGTATTAGATGCAAGTGTAGAAGAAATACCTACAATAAGTGCTGTTGGGTATGCGGTTGTGTCATCACAACCAGGTCGTTCAGAAAATCAAAGAAGACTAATGGCTATTCGCTCTGCAAGGATGGCTGCAATGAGAGACTTAGCCGAACAAATTCATGGTTTAAATGTTGAAGGAAATACTACTGTAATAGATTTAATGGTTCAAAATGATACCTTCAGAGGTGTTGTTTCTGGTACAATAAGAGGAGCCAGAACTGTAAGAATTAATCCAACAGGAGCTGACACCTATGAAGTAGTTTTAGAAATAGATAGAGAAACTTTAAGCTATTTGCTTAAAAAGGCTAGATCGGTAGCGTAATTAATGGATATTCTTAATAGAAAATTTAAAACTTTTTTTCAATTAATTTTAACTTTAGTTATTGTCTCTCTTTGGGTTTCAATAGCGTTAAGTGATATAATACTACCAAATAAATATAATGATCAAGAAGATGGTCTTAGTTTCATAATTTCAACTGGAAGAGCTGCCCTCAGTTCACCTGAGGAAACTGATTTAGCTAGAAGAAGGGCTTTAGAAGACGCATTATATTTAGCATCGCTAGAAGGTGGTGCTAAAATTAATGGATATTCTGCAATTGACTCCGGTACAAAATTAACTGAAAATTTTGTTGTTCGTCCTACTACAAAAATTTTAGATTATGCTATTACTAAAGAGGTTATTAAAGAAACGCATTATGAAGTAACAATTAAAGCAGCAGTCGGAAATTTAAGTAAAAAAAATTGTTCAAATAATAATGTTCTAAACTTAACAGCTTACAAACCAATTTTATCGCTCGATAGTGCAGCACCCTCCTGGTTAGCACCTATTCTAAATGGATTGTACTTAAGTATGATCACTGATATTGAAAATAGAAAAAATACTGAGCTAACAAAAGCTCTGAATACTAGATTAGATGCTGCTTTTCTTAAGAATACTGATGATGTTTATGATTATACTTCTCTTACCTCAGGCAGAGTAAGAACAGAAGTAGGATCGTTTGCCTATGTGCCAACGATAAGGATGTATATTGATACTAAAAGTAGCTCAATCAATAATGAAACTTTCCTTATAATGGAAATTACATCAAATTTATATGATGGTTTTACGTACACAAAATCTTCATCAAAATCTCACAAAATTTCACTTAAATTAAGTAATAGATCTCCCTGGAGAACAATTAATGTACTTTCAAAACCTTCAAAGGAGCTTATTTC
>CACESU010000102.1 GCA_902562285.1 uncultured Alphaproteobacteria bacterium
TATGCACAAAAAGGTTTTTGTGATATTTTTGCATTATTAATTTGTTATAATTTGTAAATAATCAAAAAAAATCCCATATTTAAAAAAAAATACAATAAAAACAGTAAGTTATAGTGTGGCAGATTAAAGCAGACTATTTTTTTGTTTTTTTTAAAGATTTTTAGCCAATTTTAGAGTAAAAAAATATCCCCAGTTTTATCCACAGGCAAATTTACATATTTTTATTTTTTTCAATGATTTCAATGGTCTTTTGCTATTTATCTCTATTTATTTGAAAAAATAAATCTTTTATTTGTTAAAATATAATAGATTTTGGTATTGATTAATAAAAAAATTTATGAAAACTTATTTATCAATACCTGCATATCTAGTGATTGAGAATGAACTTTCTGAATTAAATAAAACGATATTGTGCGAGCAATTATCCATAAATGGTGGGTTCCAAATTTCTTCTATTTGCTTTTGATCAATATGAGTCATAAATGATTTTATAAATGCACCATGACTTACAATAGCTATCCTTCCTCCTATGTTACTCTCAGATAATTCAGTAATGATTTTGAATGCACGGTTTGTAAGTTCTTTAAAATTTTCAGCCCCTTCTAAAGAAAATAAATGGGGTTTATTAAAGAAGTGGTCATATGATGCAAAATCATTTTCTTTAATATCAGAATATAATTTGCCTTCCAGTCTTCCTAATCTTATTTCAACTAACTCATCTAAAAATCGTATTTTATCTTTTTTATCTGGCCAAATGTTGTAAGCAGTTTGTTTTGTTCTTAAACTAGGACTAGAGTAAATATTATCAAATTTTATCTTTTTTAATTTATTTCCAAGTTGTTTTGCTTGTAAAACCCCTTTTTCTGTAAGTTTTGATATTTCAATACCTTGGAATCTTCCTTCTACGTTCCAGTCAGTTTCACCATGTCTAAAAAGATGTATTTCTGTATTTTTTGATGTCATTTTTGAATAAATAGTTTTTTAAATTTTTTAAATACAATTATGAATTTAACGTTTAAGATAATGATAAACATTAAGTCTGGACACTAGTTGATGAAAATTATTAATCAAGAACAAAAAGAATTTTGGAACGAAAAAAAAGGAGATATTTGGGTTTCCTTAGAACACAACATTGATAAGATGTTAGGTCCTTTAGGTGAGCAAGCTATTAAAATACTTAAACCTAAAGTAGGAGAAAAAATTCTAGATATTGGGTGTGGTACAGGGTCTACAAGTCAAACATTATCAAATTTGGTTGGGGAAAGAGGCTTAATCACAGGAATTGATATTTCAAAACCCATACTTAATTCTGCAGAAAAGAAGAAAGAAAGCAAAAAGATAAAAAATATAAACTTTATACAAGCAGATGCACAAAATCATCAATTTTCTAATTTAAATTATGATGCAATTTTTAGTAGATTTGGAGTTATGTTTTTTGAGGATCCTATTGCCGCTTTTAAAAATATTAAGAAAAACTTAGTGGGAAATGGTCGGCTTACATTTGTTTGTTGGTCTAAAAGAGAGGAAAATGACTGGATAAATCTTTCTTCAAATGTTGCAAGCCAATTCTTAGAATTACCCCCTAAAGCTAATCCTAAGGACCCAGGTCCATTTGCATTTGAAGATTATTTTTATATAAAAGAAATTTTAATTAAAGCTGGTTGGAGTAATATAAAAATTAAATCATACAAGAAAAAAATTATTATTGGAGATACGCTTGATAGTGCAGCAGATTTCTTAAGTAGGATGGGCCCAATGTCTGTTCCTTTTGAAAATGCTGATGAGCAAACAAAAGAAAAAGTATTATCTGCATTAAAGGAATGTTATTCAAAATATTTTACTCCAAGAGGAGTAGAATTTCATTTTTCTAGTTGGATTGTATCTGCATTAAATCCTAAGGATTAGTTTCTAATTTCAGAAGCTGCCTTCTCAATTGCAAATTCTGTTTGAGAAAAATCATCTTCAGTCAGAGAAAGTGATATATACATTTTTCCTATGGGTTTAAAAACACCATTTTCTTTAAGTAACTGATTAAATTTAGAATAATTTTTTATATTATTTTTTTGAACATCCCTATAATTTAAAACTTCCTCATTTG
>CACESU010000103.1 GCA_902562285.1 uncultured Alphaproteobacteria bacterium
AAAAAAAATTCGAGAAGATATTAACCAAAAAGATATTAGTTTAAACGAACGGGAAATTAAAAAATTTAGAAATGATATATTTTTCTCAGAGCAAGCATTTCATATAGAAATAAAACAATTTTCTGATTTTTATAGTTTAAGTGAGTTTAGAGACCTTCTATTTCATGTACAAGAACATAGGTTTACCATACCTAAAATAAAAGATTGTTTAGCAGAATTAGGGCTTAAGTTTTGTGGCTTTATACCAAAAGAAATAGTTTCTAAATTCAAGTTAAAAAACAATCATAAAGACGACCCTTATAACCTTGATAAATGGAAAGTATACGAAGAAGATAACCCAAGGGTGTTTTCTGGTATGTACCAATTTTGGTGTCAGAAAATTTAATTTCTTAACTTAGTTTAAAAGTACAATTATTAATTTTTGGATTGAGAAAAATGTCGCTTGGAAGCAAAACTTAGAAACAATAAAGTAAATAAAGTTTTTATTTAGAAAACTTTTAACCGATATTAAAGGTTTATATTTTCAAAGGTTTTATCATATTAGGATAGGTATCAAACTTTTTCAGTGTATTCCATCGTTCAATTAAACCCGATCTAAGATACAGATATGATCCTGAGCATACTAGCTTATCGCAACTGATCTGCATTTTCCCTGCAATTTTCTTCTCAAAATCGAACATCTTTTCAATCATAGGTCTGATTTTTTTAAGATCATTCTCAAATTGCTCTTTATTTTCTTCTCTATATCCAAAACGAACACTAAAAGGATAAAATAAGGTATGAAGAATAAACTGATCATTTTCACTAAAGATATAACCAACTTTCCTATTAATGGAAGTTTTCCCAAATGGATCCATTCCATCTTTTTGAAAATCTGGACTAGACGGATCACCCCACCATTTTTTACCCTGTGCTGTCATTTCGTAAAGGCTTTCGTTTTCCTCAATGCCCATCCATCTGCACAGAAAAGGTATTATTTTTTGTGGATTTATTTTTAAGTCTTCAAGACGAACCCCAATAGACCTTTGTCTACCGTAAATAGAATTATCTATTTCAAATAACATGGTTAATATTCGACTTACTACACCAAAGTAATCCTTTTCTCTAAAGGGAGCGCTGATCCATGATTCACAGCTTTGTATTGGCTCTCTGACCATAACAAGCCAGTTGGAGTTTGGACTTAATCTTACGAAATTTAATTTCGCATAGGTATCAGGATTATGGATATGATAAAAAATTAGGCGTTTAGATTTAAGATCTTTTAGAGCTTTAGAGTAAGCTAAGTGTATTAATTTAAAGAAAATAAATGAATCTATTTTATCATAACAAGCCATAAGGGACTTTAGCTCTTTTCTAAAAAGATCTTTATTCACTTTTAAGACTTCATTTTTTTGATCTCCAACATTAGCCATCCCTCCTTTTATCCCAATATATTTAATCAATTTTTTACTTTTACCCATAACTGGGACAGAGGATGAAGCGTCAAATAATACTTCATATATCGCAAAAAAACGATCAATCATCCCATCCCACCCAGCAGAGGTTATACTAATCCAAATGGAATGGTCAAAATACTCTTTGAAATATATACTAGGTAATGTTGACACTTCTGGATGCCCATCAATAAGACTATGCATTAATCCAGTCCCACTTCTTCCAAAACTTACAAGCGCAACCATGTTATCTGGTAAAGAATGTATTTGATCATTTGGGTTCTTATTATATGTCGGGTTTTTTATAGTTAGATTTTCAGCAGTAGAAATATTGAGTATTGCCCTATTAAGATGCACAACTTCATTCTCCTGTCCACGATTAAGTATATAATCTAAAATACTTAATTCAATCTTGCCGTAATTGGAGTTAATATCAGTAGGATAAAGAATATTGATATTTTGATAGGATTTTATTTGTAACTTAATTGCTTGAAGTACGATTTGTAAATTATTCCATATCACACCAATATTAGGGTTGAGAAAAAGTGCTCTATTGTAGGTCTCTATGGCTTCTTCCAGTTTGCCTTGATCTTTGAGAGCATTGCCCATGTTGTTATATGCCTCTGCATAATCAGACTTAATTGATATAGCTTT
>CACESU010000104.1 GCA_902562285.1 uncultured Alphaproteobacteria bacterium
ACTCATTGCTCTACCGATTAGAGTGTTATCTGCTCCTAAAGCAACAGCTTTTAATATATCTTGTCCAGAACGTATACCTCCATCTAACCAAATAGATACCTTCCCCCCAACTTCATTAACTATCTTTGGTAACATTGAAATCGAACTTGAGGTTTGATCTAATTGTCTTCCACCATGATTTGAAACAATGATTGCATCTGCTCCGACATTTAAAGCATTTATAGCATCTTCAGGTTCTAGAATACCTTTAATGATAAATTTTCCACCCCACCAATCCCTAATTCTAGATACATCGTCCCAACTAAGCTTTGGATCAAACTGTTCAGAAACCCAGGCAGAAAGTTTAGTTACATCAGATACTCCCTCTACGTGACCTACAATATTTCTAAATGTTCTCCTTGGCGTATTTATCATATTTAAACACCATTTGGGATATTGTATGAGATTTAATATATTTTTTATTGTTAATTTTGGAGGTGTAGTTAAACCATTTTTTATATCCTTATGCCTTTGACCAAGAATCTGCAAATCAACAGTTAAAACAAGAGCAGAACAACCCACACTCTTTGCCCTTTTGATAAGATTTTTTGAAAAATTATGATCCTTCATTACATAAAGCTGAAACCAAAAAGGATTATTTGTTTTCATAGCAACATCTTCAATAGAGCAAATTGACATGGTGGATAATGTGTAAGGTACACCAAAATTTTCTGCAGCTTTCGCTACTAAGATCTCTCCGTCAGGATGTTGCATACCTTGCAAACCAACTGGCGCAATTGCGCACGGCATCTTGAACAGAGATCCAAAAATTTCTACTGAGGTATCCCTATTAGAAATATCAACCGCAACTCTTTGTTTAAATTTAATTTTATTGAAATCCTCACAATTAGCTCTGAAGGTAGATTCAGTCCAGGATCCTGATTCAACATAATCAAAAAACATTTTAGGCATTCTTTTTTTTGCTAACTTTCGTAAGTCTTCTATACTAGTAATACTATCTAAGTTTGTCATAATTCTTTCTCTATCTAAAAAAACATTCTCTTTAATCTTAAATCTTTATCTACATTTAAAATAATACTTACATATTTATGCCCTAAGACAATATTTTAAGATACTTTTAATTCTTCCTATTAAAAACATTTTTTATCTTAAAATTATAATTATTAGCTAATATGTCGAAAAAGCTCTTTTGTTTTATTTTTTTTTGTAATATATGGCATATAAATATTTGCATTTATTACGTGGGAGCAAAAAGATGGCTAGTAATATTAGCTTAAACGTAGAGGTAAGAAATGAAATTGGAAAAGGAGCAGCAAGAGCCCTTAGAAGAAACAACCTTGTTCCTGGAATAGTATATGGTGGAGAGCAAGAACCTAAGGCTATAAAAGTTAAATTTAACGAACTTTTTAAGCTACTTAAAAAGGGTCGTTTTATGTCTACTCTAATCGAGTTAGGTATAGGTGATAATAAAGAGCAAGTAATATGTAGAAATATTCAAAAAAACATTGTAAAAGATCTACCTACTCATGTTGATTTTATGCGTCTTTCAGAAAATGCTTCGATAAACTTGTTTATACCAATTCAGTTTCAGAATCAAAACATTTGCCCTGGTATAAAAAAGGGGGGTGTTCTTACCGTAGTAAGACCTGAAGTAGAACTTATAGTAAATGCTAAAGAGATACCCAGTGAACTTTTAGTAGACCTTAGCTTGTTTGAGTTAGGTGATACTATAAAATTTTCAAATATTAAACTACCTGAAGGGGCAAAGCCTACAATTATAGGAAGAGATTTTGTAATTGCGAATATTCAAGCACCATCAGGATTAAAATCCTCTGAAGACGAAACAACTGAAGAAGATATCGAAAATCAAGAAGTTGAAACTAAAGAAGAAATTCAAACAGAATAATTATAATATTTTATTTGGCTATAAATTTCCATGAAACTTTTAGTTGGGCTTGGGAATCCAGGTGAAAAATACCAGTCTACTAGACATAACGTTGGTTTTATGATTTTGGATAAAATTAAAAATATTCTTTCAGTTCAAGAATGGGATAAAAAGTTTGATTGTTGTTTTAAAAAAA
>CACESU010000105.1 GCA_902562285.1 uncultured Alphaproteobacteria bacterium
TAATCCTGTATCAACAAAAAAATTAAAATCACTTAATTCATTTTTAATAATTTCCTTTTCATTAGTTTGCGTTAAAATTTCATAATTTTTATAAATTGCTAAAACTGCAGCCGATAATTTACATAATTCATTTTTATTTAATTGATAACTTTTGAACCCATCGGGATATTCCATTTCTAAAAATTTTGTAGAGAAAGTACCTTTATTGAAATTCTTATTAATCAAAATCGCAGACAAAAAATTTAAATTATTTTTTATTCCATCTATAGAAAATTTATTAATAGCATTAATTAATAATTCTATTGTTTTATTTCTTTTTTCACTCCATGCACAAAGTTTTGATATCATAGGATCATAATGCAATGAAATAATGCTACCCTCAAAAACACCTGTATCATTTCTTATAATTTCTGATTTTGATGAAAACTGCTCTGGGGATTTGTATTTTATTAATCTACCAGCTGATGGCATAAAATCTCTAGCTGGATCTTCTGCATAAACTCTAGCCTCTATGGCAGAACCGTTAAAAGATATTTCACTTTGCTTCAAATTCAATTTTTCATTTGATGCTATTCGTATCATCATTTCAACAAGGTCAATACCAGTAACCATTTCTGTAACAGGATGTTCTACTTGAAGACGTGTATTCATCTCTAAAAAATAGAAATCTTTATTTTTATCGACAATAAATTCTACAGTACCAGCTGAGAAATAGTTAACTGATTTAGCCAATGCAATAGCTTGACCAGCCATTAAATCTCTTATTTTAGTATCAATAAAAGGACTTGGACTTTCTTCAATTATTTTTTGATTACGCCTTTGAATAGAACAATCCCTTTCACCCAAATGCAAATAATTTCCAAATTGATCACCAACTATTTGAATTTCAATATGACGTGGCTCTTCAATAAATTTTTCAATAAATACTCTTGAGTCTCCAAAACTAGTTTCCGCCTCATTTTTTGCAGACTTAAATTTATCTTTAAGTTCCTTTTTTTCGTAGACTACTCTCATTCCTATACCACCACCACCTGCTGAAGCTTTTATCATTAAGGGAAATCCAATTTTATCTGCAGCTTTAACAGCATCTTTGTGGCTTTTTATTTCATCTTGCAACCCTGGAATAGTAGAAACATCAATATTTTTTGCATGTTTTTTTGAAATTATTTTATCTCCCATAATTTCTATAGCTTTATATGGAGGACCAATAAATTTAATTCCAGTATCTTCAACTAGTTTTGCGAAGTTTGAGTTTTCTGAAAGAAACCCATATCCAGGATGGATTGCTTCTATTTTATTCTTTTGTGCAATGCTAATGATTTGCTCACCATCTAAATATTCCTTTTTTTCAGAACAAGTAGATTCTAATAAAAAAGCTTTATCAGCCAATTTAACAGCTAAAGAACCTTCATCTTCGGTGGAATAAATTACATAACTTTTTATTCCAAGTTTTTTTGGCAGTTCTTATAATTCTACAGGCTATTTCACCTCGATTAGCAATTAATATACTATTTATCATTTACTTATAACTTAATTAAATTTGAATTAATTCTGGATAATTTGCCTTAACAGCATCAAAATCTATTTTTAGCATAGCATCATAATCATCTGGACTAAAATTTTCGTTTGCAGGCACAACTTCGCTTCCAAACAACCAACTTAATCTTGCTGTGTCAAGGTTTCCTCTAACAAAAGGTCTATTTCCAAAATAATCGATTAAACATTTTAAAAAAATTGTATCCGCTTTGATGTGAATTGGAAGAGCGTCATTTTTTCTTTTTCTCTTAATTATAGTTGAAGCTTTTTTTTTCATATGTCTCACAGTAAATTGGAAATCTGTTCCTGGCATTCTTGAAGGGAAACTCTTATGTTTAATCATCTGGACCTTTTAAAGTGGGATATTGTCGTGTTTCTTCCACGGGTTAGCAATTTTCTTTCCTTTTAAACTTTTAAAAGCCCTAACTAACCTTTTTCTTGAACTTCTAGGCATAATAACCTCATCAATATAGCCTTTCTCAGCTGCAATAAATGGATTTGCAAATCTTTCTTCATATTGTTTAGTTTTATTAAG
>CACESU010000106.1 GCA_902562285.1 uncultured Alphaproteobacteria bacterium
GAAACAGTTAAAAATCTTCGTGCTTGTGAGCTTATTTTACAAAGGGTTATTAAAAAACACGACGGTCGTCTTTTTAATTCAGGTGGAGACTCTTTCTTTGTTGAATTTCCAAGTGCTGTGGAAGCTGTTGAATGTGCTGTAGCTTTTCAAAAGGATATTAAGAAAAGAAATAGCTCAGATATTATTACAGTCCCATTAGAGTTTAGAATAGGGATCAGTATGGGAGATGTGATCAAAGAGAAGGAAAATCTACTTGGTGATGGTGTAAACATAGCTGCACGATTAGAAGCTCTAGCTCAAACAAGTGGAATAACTATTTCAAAAAACATCTATGATTTGGTAAAAGCAAAAACATCTCATAACTATAATGACCTAGGTGTTCAAAAGGTTAAAAAGAATGAATTTCATGCTTATGATATTCTTCTTGATCCTTCTCAAAAGAGGAAATTAAAAACAAAATCAAGCTCAATGACACCTACTATAGGGGGTATTGTTGCCATTTTAATTGTAGGTATTATTGGGCTGATATATTTTAGCTCAACATCCGATAAAGAGATTTTAGCAAATAAAAGAAAAGATACCTCGGTTCCAACTATTTTGGTTGCTCCTATTGATGCAAAAGGTTTGTCTGAAAATCAGAAGGGCTTTGCTAATGGCATCACCGAAAGTATGATTTCAACCTTTTCAAGCTTTAAGGGAGTAAGAGTTCTCTCAAGTAACACAAGCTACCATACTGTAAAAAATAAAATGACTGATCAAGACATTAGAGACGAATATGGTGTTAATTTCATCATCAGAGGTTCGATGCAAGTAATAGGTGATAATGCTAGGCTCAATCTTCAAATGAGTGACTTAGAAACCTCCACAATATCAGTTTCGAAAAAGAAAGACTTTGCTTTGACAAACATATTTAATGTTCAGGATGAACTTAGCAATGAAATTTTAAGTGAGGTTTCTACTAATCTCGGTGTAGGTATCACACAAGGAAGTAACTGGGCAAAAGACTTTAATTCCATGGAAGATTTTATTCTTTTTTTAAATTGGCGTGAAGAATACCGGAAATTCAACAAAAAGAGTTATATTAAATCACTGAAAATATTTGAAGAACTTAGGCCATCCTACATAAATCAAAACGTAACTGTCGTGGTAATGGAGGCTTGGCAACTATATCAAAAACTTCTATTTCAGCTTAGTACAGATGAAACTCAAGATATAGATAAATTAAATTTTGTTCTCAACCGAGCCATAAAAATAGATCCCTTGTCTTTTGATGCACTTGCGGCCAGAGCTTTGATAGGTATTGACAAGCTCAATAGGAGTTGTCAAGAGTCTGTAACTGATATCGAAAAGGCCTTAAAAATCGGTTTTACAGTTGATACACTGACTACCGCCGGGATCGTTTACGAACGATGCCGTGACAGTAAAAGTGCTATTAAAGTAAAAAGGGATGCGCTTACTTTGGTGCCAAATGACTCTGGATGGTTTATTACTAGTAGCTTGGTATTTTCTCTTTATAAAGATAATCAGATCAGTGAAATTTATAATCTAATTGGCCAAGATATTGAATCTGAGGATATGTCCGCTAGAGTTCTAGCTCTTTACGCATTTCTTGAGAAAGAAAAAGGTAATATAAAAAAAGCAAAAAAATATCTTGAAAGAGCTAAAGAGAAAAATTTCAATGTTAAGAAGTTTGAAAGGCAATTTAGACCGGATCAAAGACCTCTTTTAGAAAAAACTATCGACGGTCTTTTGAAAATTGGAAGTTTGGAATAGAACTAAATACATCTATTGTAGATTTTGACAAATTTCAAATAAATGCAATTGAAAGTATTAATTAGGACTAATTTACTAAATTTATAAAAATTGATTATATAATTATGCTCACTTCTTTGATAAGCACGATAAGAAGATGGTAGATACTCTTGAAGAGATAAAGGTGGACAAAAGGTGGAGAATTTTAAATGAACCATAGATTATTGCTGAGAGCAATGATACTGTAGTTAG